>NZ_BAABFD010000013.1:0-294952 GCF_039540635.1 Nonomuraea ferruginea
ATGCACTGGCTTTTAACACACTGTTGAGTTCTCAAGAAACGGACGCGTACACCCCGGCAAGACCCGACCAGCGGCCCCCGCCGAAGAGGCGTTCATTTCGTCTTTGTGTTACCAATCTTCGCAGCCCTCCAAGTTCGTGTCAAATTGACGCGAACCCCATCGAGCTTCAAAAGTCGGCAACCACCCCGTTTCCGAGGCAACCCCTCTACCCTACCGGCCGATCCGGACAGATGCGAACCATCCGGACGATCAGTGTGGAGTGGGACTCGCCGGGCTTCTCCGGGACTCTGGTGAGTCCCTGGCCGCCCGTGCCTGAGCAACTGTAGCAGCCTCCAAGACCATCTCGGGCCCACAGAGGTAATCCTCAGGTCCTTCCCTTCCCAGGGGACACCCAAACCTCACTGGTCCGGGAGGGCCCAGGGCAAGCGAACAGCAAGTGGTCCGCAATGCCCCGGCGGTACGAATTGCCACGAGCAGTCCCGCGCTCTCGGAGGTGTCCGGCATGACCCGCTCGGAATACGACGACATCCGTGCTTTCCTCGCCGACCCGGCGACCCAGGCGGGTGACCTGCTGGACGTGGCGAGGACCCTGGTGGAGGACCTGGAGCAGGCCCGCATGCGCGAGGCGATGCTGCGGACGCACTACCTGCGGCTGCTGACCGCCGCTCGCGCGACCGTGGCCGCCGAGCACGCCGGCGCGCCGGACCCGATGACGTTCGTCAGGCACGAGCTCGACGAGCGGGGGCAGCTTCCGCAGCCCGGAGAGGCCGTGCAGCGCATCCTGTCGGACGCCCAGGCGGCGGCCGCCCTGCTCGCCTGCCTGGCGGAGCAGCAGACCAAGCCGCGCCCCCGTGACAGCATGCGGCTGCGCCGCTGCGTCGGCCCGGTCCGCAGCCTGCGTCGCTGACTTCCGCCGTGATCCGCGCGGCGCGCACTCGACAGGCGGGCTGGAACGGCAAACAACGCGGCGGTGACCCAACGCATACCCGGGCTTGGGGTGGCGACTGTAAGACTGCGCATATGTGGCAGAGAGGGATGAATTGGGCGGCCATCGCGCTGGTAGCCATATTCAACCTGATGTGGCTGGGCGTGGTCGTCTACGCGGACGTGACCTCCACTTTCTGGTCGCGCGCCACCCAGGTGGTGGTCGCCCTGTCCCTGCTCGGCTGGGCCGCCAGGAAGACGGTCGAGATGATCGGCAAGGCGTGAGTTCGATGAGTGAGCAACCGTACGAGATCGGCAAGGATCTGGGGGACGACCCGCAGCAGTCGTGGGCCGCGATGTACGAGGACGTGTTCCCCCAGCAGCACCAGATCGTGGAGATCGACGACGAGATCCCGCGTGGCATCTCCAGATGGGTGGACGAGGAGGACCCCCGCGAGTCCGACACCTTCATCGACCCCATGGAGGTCGAGGACCCGCCGCAGCTGGAGTTCTAAGGCTGGTACGGAGGAGCGACGCCCCAGCCCCACCGTGGCACCGGCGCCTGTCGCGGCGGCGTGGCGCCGGGCTGCGAGTTGGTGCGGGCGATCCTGGTGCCCCATTCGATGTAGCCGGCGAACGCGGCCCTGAACTCGGGGTCGTCCGGCAGCCCCACCTCGTCGGCGGCGTCCATGAGCAGGCTCACCCATCGGCGCCGCTGGTCCTCGGTGATGCCCCGGTTGAGGTGGTGGGCCAGCATGTGCGAGTATCCCCCGCGTTCGCCGGTGTAGCGGGCGGGCCCGCCGAACACCTCGCCCAGCCACATGGCCACGTACCGGGGATGGCCGGGATCCATGTGCGCGAACAGCGGCCCTATCAGGTCGTCCTTCACGACCTGGCGGTAGAAGACCTCGGTCAGCCGCTCCAGCGCATCCGTGCCGCCGGCCCATTCGTAAAGCGTCGGTATGCCGTCTTCGGTCATGTAATCATGTAATCATCATGATGTCGGCCCGGCAACACCCTCAATACTCGGATCCATGACCTTCGATCACAACGACCACTACCACCCTTTGCTGCTCCGCCATCTCCCGGCGGGCGCGGCCACCGCGCTCGACGTGGGCTGCGGAACCGGGCTGTTCGCGCGCCGGCTGGCCGCCCGTGGTGTGGTCGTGGACGCGATCGATCCGTCGCCGGAGGTCATCGAGGCGGCGCCGCGCGCGGCGGGTGTCCGATACGCGCGCGCCGACGTCACCGCCATGGACCTGCCCGAGGCCCACTACGACTTCATCTCGTGCCTGGCCAGCCTGCACCACGTGCCGTTCGAGACGGTGGTCAGGTTGCGTGCGGCGCTGGTGCCCGGTGGGGTTCTCGCTGTGCTCGGCTGCTACCGGGAGAGCACCGCGGCCGACTACCTGACCAGCCTGGCGGCCGTCCCGGTGAACGCCGCCGCGCGGCTGGCGCTGAGCCGCCGGAGCTCCGCACCGGTGAAGGCGCCGGTCACGCCGCCGGTGATGACCCTCGGCGAGGTCAGGGAGCACACCGCCCGCCTCCTGCCCGGGGCCCGGGTCAGGCGCCTCCTCTTCTGGCGCTATCTGCTGGTCAGCCGCAGGCCCTAGAAGTCCTCGCACGTCGCGTACCAGCTGTCGGAGAGCCGGTCGACGGACGAGAACCGGTAGGTTCTCAGCCGCTCCCCGTGCACGTACGTGAGACCGCAGAACTCCAGCCAGCCCCCCGACCCGATGACGCCCAGGTCGGCCCGGTCGACGTGGCGCACGGCTCGCCCGACCGGGAAGAGCCCGACCCATTCGACGCCGAGCCCGCTCTCGGCGTCGCCCACCGTGACGCTGTCGGGATGCAGCGGCAGCGACCGTACGTAGGCGGTCAGCGCGGGCTCCGACACCGCGAACGCCGCGCGCATCGGCAGGTCGGCCGCGACGGTCGCGCAGGTGAGCGCGGCGACGAGCGGCGCGACCGCGATGCCGGGGCTGCGGCGGTAGCGGGGGACGCAGAGCAGGACGATCCACAGGGCCGTCGTCAGGATCCAGAACAGGACCGCGTAAGACAGGACATAAAGGCTGCCGCCGGGAAAGACCATCGCGATGAGGGTGAGAAGGGCCGCGAGTGTGGCCGGCGCCACGAGCCAGAGCCACCGCACCCTGCCGGTGGAACCCGTCACGGGGACACGCACACACGGGACCCTAGCAAGAGCAGGCCGGTTGACCGGCGCGATCGCCGTCAGTCGTAATCCCGCTTGAAAGTTTCAGCCGCTCATCGGCCTCCCGCCTGTGCCTTTGCCTTCCGGCGGCCGATCGCGCTTCTGGCGGGAGGCGGGGGCTCCCTACCATGCGTGGGAGCGCTCCCATATCAGGACGGAGTTTCCATGTCTCGTAGAAGGCCCGTGCTGGCCGCCCTCTTCACCGCGGTCGCGACCGCCGTGGCGGGGGCGGCCGTCTTCACCTCTTCCGCCGTCCAGGCCGCCGACTCGGCGTTCTACGTGGACCCGGAGACGAACGCCGCCAAGTGGGTGGCCGCCAACCCCGGCGACAGCCGCGCCCCGGTGATCAGGGACCGGATCGCCGCGGTCCCGCAGGGCCGCTGGTTCGCCACGTACAACCCGTCCACCGTCCGGGCGCAGGTCGACGCGTACGTGGGCGCGGCGTCGAGGGCGGGCAAGATCCCGATCATGTCCGTGTACGCGATGCCGAACCGCGACTGCGGCGGCCCGAGCGCGGGCGGGGCGCCGGACCACACGGCGTACCGGGCCTGGATCGACCAGATCGCGGCCGGTCTCGGCGGCCGCCCGGCCACGATCGTGCTGGAGCCGGACGCCCTGGCCATCATGTCGAACTGCATGAACTCCACCGAGCAGGCCCAGGTGCAGGCGTCGATGTCGTACGCGGGCCAGCGGTTCAAGGCGACGTCGTCGCAGGTGAAGGTGTACTACGACATCGGGCACGACGCCTGGCTGTCGGCCGGGGAGGCGGCGAACCGGCTGCGCGGCGCCAACGTGTCCAGCAGCGCCGACGGCATCGCGGTCAACACCTCCAACTACCGCTCGTCGCCCGGTCTGGTGTCGTACGCGAAGAGCGTCATAGCGGCGACCGGCGACTCCAGACTGCGCGCCGTGATCGACACCAGCCGCAACGGCAACGGCCCGGCCGGGAGCGAGTGGTGCGACCCCGCGGGCCGCGCCACGGGCACGTGGAGCACCACGGCGACGGGCGACTCGATGATCGACGCGTTCCTGTGGGTGAAGCCGCCGGGTGAGGCCGACGGCTGCATCGCGGCGGCGGGCCAGTTCGTGCCGCAGCGCGCCTACGACCTGGCCATCGCGGCGGGCGAGCCGACCCAGACGCCCACCGTCACCCCGACGGTCACCCCGACCGTGACCCCGACCGGCCAGGGCTGCGCCGCGGCGTTCACGATCGTCAACAGCTGGCAGGGCGGCTTCCAGGCCGAGGTCACCGTGCGCAATACCGGCGCGTCGGCCATCTCCGGCTGGCAGGTCGGCTGGTCCTTCGCCGGCGGCCAGTCGATCTCCCAGCTCTGGAACGGCGACCTGAGCTCCTCCGGTTCGTCCGTGACGGTCGGCAACCTCGGCTGGAACGGCACGGTCGCCGCGGGCGGCACCACCACGTTCGGCTTCCTGGCCAACGGCTCGGCCGCCACCCCGGCGCCGATCGCCTGCACAGCCCGCTAGCGGACCTCCATGGCATGGGTGACGAGCATGGTCAGGACCTCTTTGACCGAGGACCGGTTACGCGCGTCGCACATGATGACCGGAGTCGTCTCGTCCAGTCCGACGGCCCGCCGCACCTTCCCAGGATCGTGCCGGCGGGCCCCGTCGAAGCAGTTCACCGCGACCACGAAGGGGAGCTTGAGCTGCTCGAAGTAGTCGACGGCCGGGAAGCAGTCGGCCAGCCTGCGGGTGTCGGCGAGCACGACGGCGCCCAGCGCGCCGAGCGCGAGTTCGTCCCACATGAACCAGAAACGGTCCTGCCCTGGCGTGCCGAACAGGTACAGCCACAGATCCTGGCGGATGGTGATGCGGCCGAAGTCGAGCGCCACCGTGGTGGCGACCTTCCGCTCGACGCCGGACACGTCGTCCACGCCCACGCCGCGGTCGCTGAGGAGTTCCTCGGTGTGCAGAGGGCGGATCTCACTGATCGTGCCGACCATGGTGGTCTTGCCCACGCCGAAGCCGCCGGCCACCAGGATCTTCAGGGCGGTCGCGGTGAGCGTCCCTCCGGAGGGCCGGGGGCGATCAAAGCCTGCGAATTCCATGCAGTACATCCCTGTAGGTACGTTCATCGATCGACTGGTTGGCGGGCTTCGGCGGGGTGATGCTCACGAGCCCCTCGCGCCGCAGGTCACCGAGCAGCACGCGGGTGACGTTGAGCGGCAGGCCGAGCCCGGCCGCGACATCGGCCACGGGGGTCGGCCTGCGGCAGATGCGCAGGATGGTGTGATGCTCCGGGTTCAGCACGGACGGCTCCTGCGGCAGGTGGACCGTGGCGACGATGGCCACCAGGTCGAACGCCTCGCCCTGGGGCCGCGCCCGGCCGCCCGTGAGACCGTACAACCGGATCAGAGGCCCCGGATCGTCGTCTGTCACGGTGTCATCCCGTTCCACACCGGCGCGGGCGCCGCGCCTCTCGGCAGCGCGGTCAGGTGCTCGCCCACGCGCCGGACGAGCAGGGCCATCTCGTACGTGATCAGGCCCAGCTCGGAGTCGCCCGCGGCCAGGACCGCCAGCCGGGCGCCCTGACCGGCCGCGGTGACGAACAGGAAGCCGCCTTCCAGCTCGATGATCGTCTGGCGGACGCCGCCCATGCCGAAGTGCCGGCCCGCGCCCATCGCGAGGCTGTGGCTGCCTGCCGCGATCGCCGCGAGGTGTTCGGTGTCCTCCCTGGTCAGCCCCTGGGACCCGCCCATGGTGAGGCCGTCGGCGGACAGCAGGATCGCGTGCCGCACTCCCGCGACCCGGTTGGCCAGGTCGTCGAGCAGCCAGCTCAGCTCAGATCTCGCGTCAGCCATGGGAGTCCCTTTCGTCGCGCACGTCGCGGTCGCCGTTCGTCTCCCTGCGCGCCTGCCGCCAGCCCTCCTGCATGGAGGTCATGAGGCTGAACAGTTCCTCGGGGGCGCGGGCGGAGACCTCGGGCTCCTGCTCCGGACGTGTTTTCCTTAGTTGTGGTGCCAGATGTGCCTGGCGTACCCGGACCGGCAGGCCGTCCAGGTCGTCGTCCGGTTCCGTCTGCCGCGGGATCGGCCCGGTGGGCGGGTCGAGCGTCCGCACGGGGCCGGACGCGCGCACCTCCCTGGGCGGCGGGGGCGGGACCTGCCGGACGGGTTCGAACAGCGACTGGCTGAGCTGCGACGGGACCGGCGCGCGCTCCGCGAGCATGCACGTCGGCAGCATCACGATCGCGGTCGTGCCGTCGTACGGGGACGGGCGGAGCGTGACCTTGATGCCGTGCCGCGCGGCCAGCCGGGAGACCACGAAGACGCCCATCCGGTCGCTGCGCGCCAGGTCGAACTCCGGCGGGGTGATGAGCTGGGCGTTCAGCTCCTCCAGGGTGCCGGGGTTCACGCCCAGGCCGCGGTCCTCGATCTCCAGGGCGAAGCCGTTGGCCGCCGTGAGACCGCGTACCTGCACGCTGGTGTTGGGCGGCGAGAAGGCGGTGGCGTTCTCCAGCAGCTCGGCGACCAGGTGGATGACGTCGGTCACCGCGCCGCCGGTGAGCAGCGGGCTGTCCGGCATCGGCTGGATGGTGACGCGCGTGTAGTCCTCCACCTCCAGCGCGGCGCTGCGTACCACGTCGAAGATCGGCACCGGGTCCCGCCAGCGGCGGCCGGGGGCGGCGTCGGACAGGATGATGAGGTTCTCCGCGTGGCGGCGCATGCGGGTGGTGAAGTGGTCGAGCTTGAACAGGCCCTCAAGGGTGTCCGGGTCCTCGGCCTTGCGCTCCATCGCGTCCAGCAGCGAGAGCTGGCGGTGCAGCAGCGCCTGGTTGCGGCGGGCCAGGTTCAGGAAGACCTGGCCGACGCCCTTGCGCAGGGTGGCCTGGCCGACGGCGGCCTCGACGGCGGTGCGCTGCACGGCCGAGAACGCCTGCACCACCCGCTCCACCTCGGCGGTGCGGGCGCTCTCCAGCTCCGGCGTCTCGGCCGGGTCCACCTCCTCGCCCTTGCGCAGCCGCTCGACCAGCCGGGGCAGCCGCACCTCGGCCAGTTCGACGGCCGAGCCCTGCAGCTTCTTCAGCTCGTTGACCAGCGACCGGCCGAACCGGTACGAGAGCGCGATCGACAGCACCACGGCCAGCAGGCCCAGGCCGACGACCAGGACGATGCGCATCAAGCCGGCGAAGACCAGGTCCTCGCCCTTGGCGGAGGCGCGGGCCAGCTCCTTGGCGTAGTTGTCGCTCAGGATGGTGTGGACGGCGCCGGCGTCCCGCCGCCACGATTCGGCCAGGATCGGCGGCTTGCCGCTCTTGTTCCAGTGGAAGACGGCGTCCTCGGCGGTGGTGAACCGCTGGTAGGCGGGCTCGGCCAGCAGTTGCTCGTGCCAGACCCGCAGCTCGGGGCCCATGTCCCGCTCGGCGTTCACGAGCTGGACGCGGCGGCCGGCCATCGCCGCGACGAACGCGCCGTGCTCGGCCCTGGTCATCTCGCCGCGCTGCAGCGCCGGCGTGAGGATGGCGTTCTCCCTGGCCACGTACTCGTCGACGGCGCCGTAGTAGCCGAGGCCGCGCAGCACCCGGTACGAGGAGACCGCGGTGATCATCTCGGTGCCGGCGAACTGGCGGTTGGCGACGCTGATGACGTTGTTGAACTTCTCGGTGGTGGCGAGCACCGGCACCTGGTCCAGGTCGGCGCCGGCCCGGATGCTGGGCAGCCCGTCGAGCTCGCCGAGCAGGTCGCGCACCGCGTCGGGCGGGGTGCTGACGTCGCCCATCAACGTGGCGGCCACGTCCCTGATGCGGGCCACGGCCTGGTCGGTGTGCTGGCGCTGGGTGCCGAGCTGGGCGTTGCCCGACGTGTTCCCGGCGGCCTCGGCGGTCAGCTGCCGTTCGCGTTGCAGCTGGGTGATCAGGTCGCGGGAGGGGACGCCGACGGCGTCCCACTCGCTGCGGCTGCCCGCGAATCCGGAGGTCTCGCCCACCATGGTGTACGCGATGTAGATCCATAAGCCGATCAGCGAGACCAGCGGGACGATGAGGATGCGGACCAGCTTGGAGCGGATCGGTGGGGCGGCTCTCATACGCTTCATCCAATCCGCGCGTGCCTGCGCATAGTCGATGCCGTAGAGGCGGCGAGTGCCTGCAGAGCACTCCCGCGACGGATGCGCGCTGTGATTTGCCCCACTATGCCGCTGAGGGTCACGGGCTACAACCCGGCGTCACAAAAGTTGAGAGTTTGATATCCAACTCGCCACATACTCGCGTTTACAACCGTTTGTCATGATGTATCGCGTCGTGGTCCGCGCTCCTGGCCGGGGCTACCGCTCGCGGCTCCGCCGATGTTGGATCGAGGCAACCGACATCTGGAGGCGTCATGGCGTACCAGCTCCTCGCGCTCTACCACCACCCGGAGAGCACGGCCGCGTTCGACAAGCACTATGACGAGGTGCACGCGCCCCTCGCCGCCCGGCTGCCCGGCCTGCGCTCCTACACGGCCACCCGGCCCGGGGGCGCGGAGCCGGCCTACTACCTGGTGGCGGTGCTGACGTTCGACGACGAGGCCGCGTTCAACACCGCCATGGGCAGCGACGTCGGCCAGCAGGCGGTGACGGACCTGGCGAACTTCGCGGGCGCGGGCGTCACGATGCTCACGGGCCCGGCGGACACTGTGGTCTGACGGCGCGCACGGCAAGGATCAACGGCACGGGATGCTCGCGCGGCTCTGCCAGCCGCTCGATCACCAGCCCGGCGTCGATGAACGCGTTGATGAGGTCGGGCAGCGGGACGTGGCTCATGCCGAGCCTGTCCCTGATGCCGCCCTCCCGCCACCACGGCCCCTTGGGATGCCATCCCGTCCTGCGGTAGGTGGGGTGGATGGTCACGGCGCCGTCCTCGCGCTTCTCGATGTGCGGGCCGTTGAAGCAGGGATGCACCCCGTAGAACAGCAGGAGGCCGCCCGGGCGCAGCACCCGGGCGGCCTCCTTCGTCAGCGCGGCGAAGTCGGGGATGTCGGTGGACACCCAGAGGGCGGTGACGGTCCCGAACGCGCCGTCGCGGAACGGCAGCGCGTGGCCGTCACCCTGGAACAGCGGCGCCGGATCCCTGCGGCGCGCGAGCCGCAACTGGTCGGCTGACCGATCGAGCCCGACGACGGTCCTGCCGGTGGCGCGGATCGCGTCGAGATACTGGCCGGTGCCGCAGCCCAGGTCCAGGCATGGGCCGTCGCCCGGGCCGAGCAGCTCGGCCAGCTCGGGCGCGTTCCCTGCGGCGCCTTCGGCGTTGAACTCGTCGTACCACTCGGCCAGGCCGTCGTAGCGAGCGCTCATGATCCAGTCATACGCCGACGCGCTCGTGGCCGCGCGGGGCGACATCGCTTCCGGCACCTCCACCTCCGTCAACCGTAGTTGACCGCCTTCCAAGGGGTCAACTACGGTTGACGCGACACCTTGGAGGATTCCCATGACGAAGAACGACAGCGTGCGCACGGCCCTCGCCCTGGCGGTGCGGGCGGATCTGCCCGTCCTGCTGTGGGGAGCGCCGGGCACCGGCAAGACGTCCGCCGTCGTCGCGCTCGGGCGGCAGCTGGACCTGCCGGTGGAGGTGGTCGTCGGATCGGTCCGCGAGCCCGGCGACTTCGCCGGTCTCCCGGTCGTCCGCCAGGAGGGGACGTGGTTCGCGCCGCCGCGCTGGGCGGAACGGCTGGCGTCCGCCGGGTCGGGGCTGCTCTTCCTGGACGAGCTGACCACGGCGCCGCCGGCGGTGCAGGCGGCGATGCTGCGGGTGGTGCTGGAACGTGCCGTGGGCGACCTCGTACTTCCCGAAGGGGTGCGGATCGTGGCCGCCGCGAACCCGCCGGACCTGGCCGCGGACGGCTGGGAGCTGTCGGCGCCGCTCGCGAACCGGCTCGTCCACCTGGACTGGGAGGTCTCGCCCGTGGACGTGGCCGACGGCCTGGCCCACGGGTTCCCCGAGCCGGACGCCGTCCGGGTCGTCCCTCCGTCGCGGGCGGGGGTGGCCGCCGCGAAGGCGCGGGTCGGCGCCTTCCTGCGGGTCAGGCCCGAGCTGGTGCTCGCCGTGCCCGGTACGCCGGAGCGCGCGGGCAGGAGCTGGCCGAGCCCGCGCAGCTGGGAGATGGCCGCGATCGCGCTGGCCGCCGGAGAGGCCAACGCGGCCACCGAAGCGGGGGTGGCGGCGCTGGTGATCGGGGCGGTGGGCGAGGCGGCCGGGTTCGAGCTGCTGTCCTGGCTGCGCACGCTGGACCTGCCCGACCCGGAGACCCTGCTGGACGACCCCGATGCGCCGCTGCCGGATCGGGCGGACCGGCTGCACGCGCTGCTGGGCGGGCTGGTCGCGCACGTGGTGGCCGACGGCGGCGCAGTAACCTGGGAACGCGCCTGGACGGTGATCGGCCGGGTCTCCAAGACGACGCCCGACGTGGCCGCGGCCTCGGCTCGGACGCTGGCCGCGAACCGGCCGGCCGGGGCGGGCCTGCCCTCCGCGCTCCTCGACCTCGCGCCGATCCTGCGATCCGCGGGCCTCATGCCATGAACCCCGTGGACCGTACCCCCGACGTGCTGCGGCGTTTCGCCGAGGCGCGGGTGTGGGCCGCCGCCCGCGCGCCCTACCTGGCGAGCGCGCTGTTCGCGCTGAGGCCGGTCGTCCTCGAACCGTATCTGGACGACGTGACCGGGGAGCCCGTCGCCGACGCCGAGTTCCGCGCCTTCCCCACCGACACCCGGTGGCACGTCCACCTCGACCCCGGCACGACCCTGGCCACGCCCGCCGGAGAGATCGGATGGTGGCTGCTGCACCACATCGGCCACCTCGTCCGCCACCACGCCGCCCGCTCCCCCGGGCCGTCACCGCACTGGATCCAGGCCGCCGACGCCGAGGTCAACGACGACCTCGAAGCCGGCGCACCCGCGGGGGTGATCTCCCCGCGCGCCCTCGGCCTGCCGGAAGGGCGGATGGCGGAGGAGTACCTGTCGCTGATCGAGGTTCTCGACGCCGCACACCGCCGGGGCGGCCGCCCGCTCGCCGAGCTGATCGACTGCGGCAGCGCGGCGGACGGGGTGGAGCGCCCGTACGAGATCTCCGGCGGAGGGCTGGACGGCGTCGAGCGCGACATCCTCGAACTCGCGATCGCCCGCGAGATCGAGACCAGGGCCGCCGCCCGGTCTCCGGTGGCCGGCGGGTGGCGGCGCTGGGCCGGGGAACGCCTGCGTCCCGCCGTCGACTGGCGGGCCGAGCTCGGCGCGCGCGTCCGGCGCGGCGTAAGGCAGGCCTCGGGACGGGTGGACTTCTCCTACCGCCGGCCCGCGCGGCGCCCGCCCGTGAACGGCGTGGTGCTGCCCGCGATGGTCGCCCCGGCGCCCGAGATCGTGCTGGTCGCGGACACCTCAGGCAGCATCCCGCAGCCCATGCTGGCCCGGTTCCTCGCCGAGATCACCGCTCTCGCCCGGGGTCCCGGACGGCGGCTGCGGGTGATCTGCTGCGACCTGCACGCGCACCCCGTCCAGACCGTACGCAGGACGGAGGACATCGAGCTGACCGGCGGAGGCGGAACGGACCTGCGCGAGGGCATCACCGCCGCGCTGGCCCTGCGCCCGCGCCCCGACCTGGTCGTCGTCCTCACCGACGGGCAGACCCCGTGGCCGGAGCACCGGCCGCCCGTCCCCGTATTGGTCGGCCTCGTCGGCACCGGACGACCGCCCGCCTGGGCCCACACCGTCACGATCCGAGACGAAGACCTCGACCGGGAGAGATCATGAGCATCGCCTACGCCGACCGCCCCGAGCCCGAGGATCTGCACGAGTGGACCGCCCGCGGGTTCACCGTCGCCGAGGCCCGGCGCTGGATCGGCGGCGGGTTCCCGCTGGACACCGCCGAACGATGGCGGGCCGGCGGCGTCCACACCCCCGATCAGGCCCTCGCCTGGCGCACCGCGGGCCTCTCCCCGTACACGGTGCAGCCTCTCCTGCGGGCGGGCATGACGCCCCGCGACGCCGTGCGCTGGCACGAACTCGGCTACCCGCACGAGGAAGCGGCCGAGCGGCACCTCGCCGGGGAGCGTCCCGGCCCGCGCGGGTGGCTGCGCACCCTGCTCCGTTCCCGCTCGCCCCGGCCCAGCGCGCTCGACGGCGAGCAGCGCGAGACCATGCGGGCGCTCCTGGAAGGCGGTGTGCCCGCCGCGACGGCCCGTGCCTATCTCGACGCGGGATGGACCGGCGCCGC
Organism: Nonomuraea ferruginea; assembly: GCF_039540635.1. Taxonomy (NCBI): domain Bacteria; kingdom Bacillati; phylum Actinomycetota; class Actinomycetes; order Streptosporangiales; family Streptosporangiaceae; genus Nonomuraea; species Nonomuraea ferruginea. The sequence continues at coordinate 12,336 of NZ_BAABFD010000013.1, forward strand.
GGCCGTGTCCTGGGCGGAAACCGGCATCGACCCGGCCGGCGCGGCCGTCTACCGCGCCATCGGCTTCACTCCTGCCGAGGCCGCCGCCCTGGCCGGACGCGGCGTCGACGCGCTCGGCCTGATGCGGGACTGGTGGGACGCGGCGATACCGCGTACCGAGGTCGCCGCCTGGGTGGTCGCGGGGTTCTCGGCCGCGGACGCCGCCCGCGCCCGCGAGGCGGGCACGACAGCCGAGCAGGCGGCCGTGCTCCGCGCCCTCCGAGGCGATTGAGCGATGCCAGGGGTGAACTCGACCGCCCGCTCCTCCGTACCTCTCCATGACCGTGGCTTCCCGAGAGACAGAGCCCTGGACAGCCGCAGGAGGTGCTGATGGCGTAAGGACCCCCATGCCCCGACCGGCGCCCTCCGAGGGAGACCCCGGAGGGCGCCGGCTTGTGGACACGGGTCCGGTCTCGCCGCGACCATGCTGCGTATGGCCCGTTTACAGGCAGCAGCCGTCGTCGAGGCGATCCCCCGCGACTGGTTCGAGGAGTACGTACGCGCCCTGCTCGACCGCGCGGAGGACCTGCGCACGGACGAGGAAGGCCGGATCCAGGGCGACGAGGAGCTCGCCGACGTCGCGCTCGTCGAGGGCGACCACCTGACCGCCGGCGCGCGCTACCAGCGCCACACCGACCCGCCGGAGGGCGAGGACGGGAACGGCACCACCAGCGAGCTGCTGATCACCTCGTGGGAGCGTACGAGAGAGGTGAGCGCGGCCGTCACCACCTGGCACCCCGACGACCAGAAGACCACGTGGACGGTGAAGCTGTCCGATCCCGGCGCGCCGCGGTCGCTCGTGGCCGGGGGCGAGCACCACGCCGCCAAGCGCCTCCACCGGCTGTCGTGGGCCGCTCGGCTCGACATCCGGCAGTGGTGGCGCCAGGTGGAGGGCGGAGGCGGGCAGGCGCCGGTGACCGTGCTGCTCCGTCATCACTACGGGCAGGCGCGCCTGCTGGTCAGGGCGGCTGCCGAGGGCGGCGGGAAGTGGCGGCTCGGCCTCACGCTGGTCGTGCGGGGACGCGGCTGGGTCCGGCCGCTCGCGGCGGTCGGCCTGCTGTTCGTGCGGAGCAAGCTGGAGGCCGAACTCCGTGAGGCGGTCGCCGAGATCGCCGAAAACTGGAACGCGGACATCCCCGAGCTGCTGAAGCACGACCCTCGCGACGCCGGGGTCTGGGTTCCGGAGCTGCGCCGGGACCGGGAGGAGCTGGACCGCTGGCTGGCGGAGAACGGCTAGCGGCGCGGGCCGGTCAGCGCTGCTCCCTGCTGGTGTCGGCGATCAGCGGCTCCAGGGTCAGGCCGGGCTGGTCGCGGGCGATCGTGCGCATCCGCCACTGGTCGGTGAACACCGCCAGCATCGCCTGGTCTCCGGAGCGGGTCAGCACCTCACAGCCGCGCTCGCGGTCGAGGGCCGGCGCGGAGGCGGCGTCGGTGCGGCGGGCCAGCGTGTAGTCGAGCCGGTCGAGGCTGATCTCGGCGCCGAACTCGGCGGCCATGCGGTGCTGCACCACCTCGAACTGCATCGGCCCGACCGCCGCCAGCACCGGCGCCTGGTCACCGCGCAGGTCGGAGCGGAGCACCTGGATGACGCCCTCGGCATCGAGCTGGTCGATGCCGCGCCTGAACTGCTTGGACTTGCCGGAGTCGCGTCCCCGGGCGACCGCGAAGTGTTCGGGGGCGAAGCTGGGGATCGGCGGGTAGGTCACCGGCGGCCCGTCGAACAGGGTGTCGCCGGGCCGCAACGCACCGGCGTTGACCAGGCCGACCACGTCACCCGGGTAGGCCTCGTCGAGCGTGGTGCGATCCTGGCCGAACACGCTCTGGGCGTACTTGGTGGCGAACGGCCGCCCGGTGGCGGCGTGGGTGAGCACCATCCCGCGCTCGAACCGCCCGGAGCAGACGCGGACGAACGCGATCCGGTCGCGGTGCGCGCGGTCCATGTTGGCCTGCACCTTGAACACCAGCCCGGAGAACGGCGCGTCCAGCGCCCTGGGCGTGTCGTGCACGTCCGGACGCGGCGCCGGCGGCGGGGCCAGCTCGACCATCGTGTCCAGCAGCCGCGCCACCCCGAAGTTGGGCAGCGCCGCGCCGAACAGCACCGGGGTGGACTCGTGGGCCTCGAAGGCCTTCTGGTCGTGGTCGGCCCCGATGGCCGACAGCAGCGCGGTCTCCTCACCGGCGCGCCGCCAGTCTTCGCCCAGCTCGGCCAGGGCCTGCTCGTCGGTCAGCTCGCGGGTCAGCGCCTTGGTGGCGCCGCCGGGAGTCCGCTCGTAGCGGACCGCGCGCCCGGCCGGCCGGTCGATCACCCCGTGGAAGTGGCCGGCGGCGCCGATCGGCCAGGTGACCGGCGTGGGGCGCAGGCGCGTGCGGTCCTCGATCTCGTCGAGCAGTTCGAGGGCGTCGCGGCCGGGACGGTCCCACTTGTTGACGAACGTGATGACCGGGATGCGGCGGTGGCGGCACACCTCGAACAGCTTCATGGTCTGCGGCTCCATGCCCCTGGCCGCGTCGATGAGCATGACCGCGCAGTCGACGGCGGCCAGCACCCGGTAGGTGTCTTCGGAGAAGTCGGCGTGGCCGGGGGTGTCGACGAGGTTGAACACGTGGCCCCGGTAGTCGAAGCGCAGCGCGGCGGAGGTGATCGAGATGCCGCGCGAGCGTTCGATCTCCATCCAGTCGGAGGTGACGCCGCGGCGCCCGGCCTTGCCGTGGACCGCCCCCGCCTGGGTGATCGCCGAGGCGTGCAGGGCGAGCGCCTCGGTCATGGTGGACTTGCCCGCGTCGGGGTGGCTGATGACGGCGAACGTCCGGCGCCGGCCGCCTTCACCCATGATGTCGATCATCGTCCTACCCCTGCCGTGCTCACCCCGCGGACCGCATCACTCTACCCGCGTGGCCGCCCGGCGACCGCCTGACACCTGCCGGGCCGACTCGGTACCCCTGGCTGTACCGCGGGTTGGGGCGTACACGGGAGCGACCGGCGGGGCCGCGGCTGGTGTGCTGATCAGCGTCAGCCAAGCCACTCCCCCAAGGAGCGATGTCATGTCAGTCGACAGCCCGCCAGGCGTCGATCAGCCGCCGAGCCGGACCGGGATCCGGGGGTTCATCCGCCGCCGTCCGCTGATCAGCTTCTTCGTCCTGGCCAACCTGATGAGCTGGGCCGCCTGGACGCCCTACATCCTCTCGGCGACCGGTCTCGGGGTCCTGGACTTCACCTTCCCCTCGGCGCTCGGCGGCACCCAGATCCTGGGCGTCCTCCCCGGCGCGTATCTCGGCCCCATCCTCGCCGCGTTCATCGTGACCGCGGTCGCGGACGGCAGGGAAGGCGTCCGCCGGTGGATCGGCCGCATGACCAAGTGGCGGGTCAGCTGGGTCTGGTACGTCGCGACGGCCGTCGGCGTGCCCGCCGCCATCATCGTCAGCGGCCTCGCGTTGTCCGGCGGAGACATCCGCCTGCCGTCCGCCGTCATGCTGGTGGCCTACCTGCCGGGCCTGCTCATCCAGATGGTCACGACCGGCCTGGCGGAGGAGCCCGGCTGGCGTGACTTCGCCCTGCCCCGCATGCAGCGCAGGTTCGGCCCGCTGGGCGCGACCCTCGTCCTCGGCCCGCTCTGGGGCATCTGGCACCTGCCGCTGTTCCTGAGCGAGTGGGGCGGGTGGCCGGACGTCACCTGGATGAGGGTCGGCGAGTTCGTCGCCTTCGCCTGCGTCTTCAGCGTGGTCGTCACCTGGGTGTTCAACCGGACCGGCCAGAGCCTTCCGCTGGTCATGCTGCTGCACGTCAGCGTCAACAACTTCATGTCGATCATGTACGCGGACGTGTTCCCTTCGCTCGCCACCGCCGAGCAGGCGTCCCACGTCACTCTGCTCGCCGGCACCACGGCGGCGCTCGTGGTGCTCGTCGCGACGCGCGGCCGGCTTGGCTACCGGCCGGAACCCGCGCCGGAGGCTGTCCATCGGAGCTGAACGCTCCAGCCAGGCACTGGGCGTGCGCGGGCCCTGCGGGAATCCGCTGCCCGGACATGCGAAACGCCCTCCGGGATGATCCCGGAGGGCGTTTCTTCTCGTAGCGGGGGCAGGATTTGAACCCACGACCTCTGGGTTATGAGCCCAGCGAGCTACCGAACTGCTCCACCCCGCGTCGGTGTGTCTTGACACTATCCCTGAAACGGGAGTTCACGCAAATCGACGGGCGCCCGCGGGAAGATCGACTGCCGCCGACCGGATCGCCTGCGACGTTCCTCTGCCTGAAGATGGCTGTACATGCGAAATGCCCTCCAGGAAGATCCTGGAGGGCATTTCCTCTTGGTAGCGGGGGCAGGATTTGAACCTGCGGCCTCTGGGTTATGAGCCCAGCGAGCTACCGAACTGCTCCACCCCGCGTCGGTGTGTGTCTAAAGACTATCCCCGACGCGGGACTCACGCAAATCGAGAGAGCTAGGACCCTTGCTCCGGTGATTCGGTCGGCGCCGGGGTCGCCGACCCGGTCGGGGACGGCGACGGCGACGGTGAACCGGTCGGCGAGGGGGTCGGGGTGACCGGCGCCTGGACCCCGGCGGTGCGGAGCTTCTCCAGGGCGTCGTCCAGGCGCTGCTGCGCCTTGCCGAACTCCTCCCAGTTGGGCGGGTCGCTCTGCAGGGCCTTGGTGGCGTCGTCGTACGCCTTCTGGGCGTCGCCGATCGCGGTCTGCAGGGCGGACTGCTGCTGTTGCTGGTTTTCCTGCTGCTGGTTCTCCTGCGACTGCTGTTGCTGCTGGTCTCCGGTGGTCTGCTCCTTGCCGAAGACCTGGGCCAGCGCCTCGTCGAGGTTGCGGGCGACGCCGATCTCGCTGCCGAACGACACCAGGACGCGCTGCAGGATCGGGTACGGCTCCTGGCCGCCTCCCGCCGCGACCTGGATGTAGACGGGTTCGATGTAGACGAGGCCGCCCGCGTACGGCAGCGTCAGCAGGTTGCCGTAGCGGACCGAGGAGGCGCCGACGCCCAGCAGGTTGAGCTCACCCGCGAACCGGCTCTGGAAGGCGTTCTGCGCCTGGCCGGGGCCCGGGATCGGGGTGTTGGACGGCATGCGCAGGATGCGCAGCTTGCCGTAGCCGTCGCCGGCCGTGGAGTCGACGGCCATGAACGCCGCCAGGTTGGGACCCTGCCGTGGCACGAACGTGGTGGTCAGCGAGAACTTCGGCTGGTCACCCGGCATCGTGGTGGTCAGGTAGTAGGGCGGCTGCTTGACGTTCTGCTCGCCCTGCGACGGGTCGTTGGGGACGTTCCAGAAGTCCTGGCCGCTGTAGAAGGCCGCGGCGTCGGTGATGTGGTAGCGCGACAGGGTGTAGCGCTGCACCTTGAACAGGTCTTCGGGGTAGCGGACGTGCGCGAGCAGGCTCTCGCTCATCTCGGTCTTCGGCTGGATGATGCCGGGGAACGCGCTGCTCCAGGTCTTGAGCACCGGGTCGTCCGGGTCCCAGGCGTAGAGCGTGACGGTGCCGTCGTAGGCGTCGACCGTGGCCTTGACGGAGTTGCGCATGTAGTTGATCTTGTCCAGCGGCTGCTGGGCGATCACCCGGGACCGGTCGGTGGCCGTGTCGCGGGTCATCTCCTGCAGGCTCTCGCTCTGCGAGTAGGGGTAGGAGTTGGACGTGGTGTAGGCGTCGACGATCCAGGTGACCCGGCCGTCGATGATCGCGGGGTACGGGTCGGAGTCGAGCGTCAGGAACGGGGCGACCTTGGCGATGCGGTCACGCGGGCTGCGCTCGTACAGGATCTTGGAGTTGTCGTTGACGTCGCCGGACAGCAGGATGTTGACCTCGCTGTACTTGGCGGCGTAGAAGAGCCGGTTGATGAACGAGCCGACCGGGACTCCGCCCTTGCCCGTGTAGGTGGTGTTCTTCTGGCCGGTGCCGCCGGTCTCCGGGTAGTCGAGCTCCTGCGGGCGCTCGGGGTTGCCGCCGGCGATGACGTAGTCGGCGCCGGTGGTCTCGCCGAAGTAGATGCGCGACTCCTTGAGGCCGGTGCGCTCCGCCAGGGGGCCGGTGACCGGCATGTCCTTGGCGTCGTAGGCGGGCAGTCCGCTGGAGTCGACCTGGTTGCCGGGGGCGGCCACGAAGCCGTAGCCGTGGGTGTAGACCAGGTGGCGGTTGATCCAGTTGTTCTGGCCCTCGGGCGGGCCGGTCAGCTCGCGCACGGCCACGATGTGGTCGGTGAGCTTGCCGTTGGCGTCGGGGTAGCGGTCGACGTCGAGCTGGTCGGCGAAGTTGTAGAAGCCCCGGATGCGCTGGGTCTGCTCGTAGGTGGCGGACACGAGCGCGGGGTCGAGCAGGCGGACGCCGGTCACGGACGTGTCGCCGGCGGCGTTCTCCCGCACCTGGCTCGGGTCGGCCACGGCGCTGTAGGGCTCCACCTTGGCGTCGTCGACGTTGTAGGCGTCTCGGGTCGCCTCGATGTTGCGGGCGATGTAGGGGGACTCCTTGGCCTGCTGGTTGGGCCTGACCTGGAACTGCTCGACGAGCATCGGGTAGACGCCGCCGATCAGCACCGCCGAGAGCGCGAGCAGGCCGAACGAGACCCCGGGAAGCATGCCGCCCGGCCGGAAGATGCCGGCGAAGAACATCAGGGCGCAGATCAGGGCGATGATCGCGAGGATGTTCTTGGCCGGAAGCACCGCGTTGATGTCGGTGTAGGAGGCGCCGTGGACGAAGCCGCGGTCGGAGAAGACCAGGTCGAACTGGTCGTACCAGTAGGCGATGGCCTTGAGCAGGACGAACACGCCGAGCAGCACCGACAGGTGGATGCGGGCGGCCTTGGAGGCGTGCACGCCGGGCGACTGCAGCCGGAACCCGCCGTACAGGTAATGGGTGATCGCCGCCAGGATGGCCGAGAGGATCACGGCGGTGAACAGGAAGTTGAGCACCAGCCTGATGAACGGGAGCTCGAACATGAAGAACGAGATGTCGCGCTTGAACTCGGCGTCGGTCGTGCCGAACGGCTGGGCGTTGGCGAACTCGATCCAGGTCTGCCACTGGCCGGCGAGGGAGGAGCCCGCGAAGAGCGCGAGCAGGGCCAGGCCGACGATGAAGATCAGCTTGCGGTGCGGGTCGAGCGCGGCGCGGTAGCGGTCGGCGCCGCTGCCCCCGCCGAAGACCGCCGGGCCGAACGTCGGCCGCGTGCGGTAGGCGAGCAGCATGTTGCCGCCGACGATGCCGACCATGAGCACCGCTCCGATGAGGAACAGCACCACCTGGGTCAGCAGCACGCTGGAGAAGACCCGCGTGTAGTCGACAGCGCTAAACCATAGATAGTCGGTATAAATCCCGGAAAATAGGAAGAAGAGCGCCACAATCGCCACGAGTGCGATCGCGACGGGCAGAAGCAGTCGCGGTCGGCGGGGCAAGCGCATCGCCCTGCCGCCGGCTCCTGGGGTCCGGAAGCTCAAGGCCAACCCCTCGTCGTGATGAAGAAACGGTCCGTGTCTGGCAACCTACACCGCAGTGTCACCACTACGGCTAACGCGCGGCGATTGAGGGAAGTTTCATCCAGAGCAAGACGGGACCTTGCCTTTACCTGAGACCAAGGCTTCGATCGCCAGCCTCGCACTGTTGAGAGTCTCGGCCTTGACCAGCCGAAGCCCGTCAGGCACGGCCTTCAGGGCCTCGGCGCAGTTTCCCGCGGGCGTGAGGAAGATCGTGGCGCCGGCGTCGCGGGCGCCGACCAGCTTCTGGGGGATCCCGCCGATCGGGCCCACCGTGCCGTCGGGCTTGATGGTGCCGGTGCCGGCGATCTGCTTGCCGCCCGTCATCGGCCCCTCGGTGAGCTTGTCCACGATGCCGAGCGAGAACATCAGCCCCGCGCTCGGCCCGCCGACCTCGCCCACGTTGATGTCGACCTCGAAGGGGAACTTGTAGGTCGCCCGCATGCTCACCCCGACGACCGGCTCGCCGTCGGCGGCGACGGTCGGCACGGTGATCTTGAGATCCTCGTCACCCCTGGTGATGCCGAACGTCACCTCCTCGCCCGCCCGGCGCGCCCGCACCGCCTCGCCGACCTCCTCGGTCTTGGTGACCGGCTTGCCGTCGACGGAGGTGATCTCGTCGCCCTTCTCGATCTTGCCCGCGGCGGGCTTGTCCTTGGCGACCGAGACGACCGAGATCACGGTCCTGTACGGGATCTTCAACTCGTTCAGGGCGGCGGCCGTGGCGTCGTCCTGGGAGTTGGTCATCTCGACCGTGTTCTCCTCCTCGACCTCCTTCTGGCTGCGGTCGGGAGCGAAGATGGTCTCCTGCGGCACGACGGCGACGGTGGGGTCGATCCAGCCGCGCAGCGCGGTGAGCAGGTCGATCTGGGAGGTCGGCCCGCCCTGGTAGGCGACGGTGACGAGCCGGAGCGAACCGCTGGTCGGATAGGTCTCACGCCCGGTTATCTTGATCACCGGCTGCTTGTCGATCTGCCCGAGGGTGTTCTCCGTGGGCCCTGGGCTGAGCACGACGTACGGAACGTCCACGAGCGCGCCGCCGATGCCGAGCGCGAGCACGAGGAAGCCCGAAACCAGCAGGGTCAAGGCACGTCGTGACATGGATCCGAGCTTATTCGCAGGCGCCGACCCACTCGGTCGATCCGTCGGCGAACTCCTGGTGTTTCCAGATCGGCACCTGGGACTTGAGATCGTCGATCAGCCTGCGCGCCGCCTTGAACGCCTCGTCGCGGTGGGCGCAGGCCACGGCCACGATCACCGCGGTGTCGCCGAGCGCCAGGTCGCCGACCCGGTGGACGGCGGCGAGCGCGGTCACGGGGAAGTCGGAGGCCACCTTCTCGGCCACCGAGCGCAGCTCCTGCTCGGCGGACGGGTGGGCGGAGTAGGACAGCTTCGTCACCGGCTTGCCGTGATCCTGCTCACGCACGGTGCCCACGAACAGGGTCGTGCCGCCCGCCGCGTGGTCGGCCACCGCGGCCGTCACCTCGTCGACGGACAGCGGGGTGTCACGAATGCCGAGCAACCGGATGACGTCCACGCGAAGAGCCTACATATTTCTCACAGGCGGCGCTTCTTCCGCACCTGACGGACGATCGCGGCGGTGCCGATGACGGCGACGGTGGCGCCGGCCGCGGTGAGGGTGGCCTCCTTGACGGGCAGCCGCCTGCCGACCACGGTGGTGCGGTTCTCGCGCAGCTCAAGGAGCTGGTTGAAGGCCGTCTCGTTCGTCCACGACGGCTTCCAGCCGGCCTCGCGCAGGGCGGCGCAGTCGACCACCCACGGATAGACGACGTAGTGGAGGTCGGTGGCAGGCGCGGGCGTGATGCCCAGCCGGTGGAGGCGCTGGGCGGTGCCGAAGGTCAGCCCGGCCGGCAGCTCGAACCGCCGGATCCCGGACAGCTCCTCGATCTGCTCCTGTTCGAGCCAGCCGTCGCAGCCGACGGCCGCCACCCCGGTGACGGCGCCCTTGGCGGCCAGTTCGAGGGCGGAGACCAGGTCGTCGATGTGGCAGAACTGCCAGCGCTGCGCGCATCCCTTGACCGTCAGCAGCCGCGGCGACTCGAAGTGGCGGGTGATCACGGTGTCGATGCCGGGCCCGACGACCGCGGCCGGCCGCAGCACCGTGACCTCCAGGCCGGGATGGCTGCGCAGCGACGTGCGCACCAGCGCCTCGATCTCCAGGTAGTCGCCGACCACGCCCGTGTCTGGCTCGGCCGCCACCGGGGCGCCCTCGGCGAGGGGCACGTCGTTGTCGGCCGCGGCGCCGTACACCATCGCGCTCGTGACGACCACCACGCGCCGGACGCGCGCGGCCGCGCTGGCGGTGAGGACGGTCTGGGCGGCTCTCAGGTTGTACGCGCGGCGCTCGCCGGGATCGGAGTCGAGGGCGTAGTCGCCGGCCACGTGGACCACGACGTCGATGTCGGAGATCCGGTTCGCCAAGAGCGGATCCCGTACGTCGATCACCCGCCAGGTGGCTTCCTGCACGTCACCGCGCTCCTCGTCGATGGCCACGACTCTGCGGAAATCCGCGGAGGTGACGAGCCTGACGAGCAGCTCGCGGCCCAGGCCGGATGCGGCGCCGGTGACGGCTACGACTGGTCGGCGCGAGCGTTTCGAGGTAGGCACCAGGTCCTCACTTTGCACTGATCCGCCACAGGACGACTAACGTGGCGGATGTGGACTCCTCCATCCTGCACGAGGTAACGCGGTGACTGACCTGCCAGGTCGTGAAAACGACCCCAACGAAAACCCGTTCGCCATGTTCGGTGACCCTGAGCAGATGGCTCAGGCGATGCGCCAGTTCGCCGACATGCTGTCGGCGCCCCAGGGTTCAGGCCCTGTCAACTGGGACATGGCCAAGAACATCGCCCGCCACGCCGTCGTCGCGCAAGGCGACCCGAGCGTGATGGAGGGCGAGCGCCGCCAGATTGTCGAGGCGCTCAGCCTGGCCGACCTGTGGCTCAACGAGGCGACCACGCTGCCCAGCGGCGTGTCCAACCCGCAGGCGTGGAGCCGGTCCGAGTGGATCGAGAACACGATCCCGGTGTGGCGCAAGCTGGCCGAGCCGATCGCCGAGCGCATGGTCGAGACCATGGGCGGCGCCATCGGCGGCTCCGGGCTGCCACCCGAGGCCCAGCAGATGGCCGGGCCGCTGATGGGCATGCTCAAGCAGATGGGCGGCATGATGGTCGGCCAGCAGATCGGCCAGGCCATCGGCTCGCTGGCGCGTGAGGTGATCGGCACCACCGACATCGGCCTGCCGCTGTCCGGCACGGCCGCGCTGCTGCCCGGCGGCGTCGCCTCCTTCAGCTCCGGCCTCGAACACCCCGCCGACGAGATCAGGCTCTACCTGGCGCTGCGCGAGGCGGCGCACCACCGGCTGTTCCAGCACGTGCCGTGGCTCCGCGGCCACCTGCTCGGCGCCGTCGAGGAGTACGCCAAGGGCATCACGGTCGACACCTCGGCCCTTGAGGAGCAGATCCGCGGGCTCGACATCAACAACCCGCAGGCTCTCCAGGAGGCGCTGAGCGGCGGCGCGCTGCTCAAGCCCGAGGAGACCGAGCGCCAGAAGGCCGCCCTGGTCCGCCTGGAGACGATGCTGGCCCTGGTCGAGGGCTGGGTCGCGACGGTGGTCGACGACGCCGCCGCCGGCAAGCTGCCCTCCGCGGTCGCCCTGGCGGAGACCGTACGACGGCGCCGCGCGACCGGCGGGCCGGCCGAGCTGACCTTCGGCACGCTCGTCGGGCTGGAGCTGCGCCCGCGCAGGCTGCGCGAGGCCGCCAAGCTGTGGCAGGCCGTCAAGGAGGCGCGCGGCGTCGACGGCCGCGACGCGCTGTGGTCGCACCCCGACCTCATCCCGACGGCCGACGACCTCGACGATCCCGAGGCGTTCGTCCGGGGCGAGACCACGTGGGACATCTCCCAGCTGGAGGAGAAGCCCCGCGACGAGGGCGACCAGAGTTGAGCCTGCACGACGACGCGGTGGCCGTGCTCACCGCGTGGACCGCGCCGACGGCCGGGGAGGAGTCGCTGCGCGCGGAGTTCCTCGACCACCTGGCGGCTCACGAGGACGCCATGCTGCGCGAGTGCGTGCCCGGCCATCTCACGGCGACCACGGCCGTGCTGTCGCACGACGGCGCGCGGGTGCTGCTCACCCTGCATCCGAAGGCCGGGATGTGGCTGCCGATGGGCGGCCACTGCGAGCCTTCCGACACCACGCTGGCCGGGGTGGCGCTGCGCGAGGCCGAGGAGGAGTCCGGCATCGCGGACCTGAAGCTGCTGCCCGGCCCGCTCGCGCTGGACCGTCACCGGGTGTGGTGCCATCCGCCGCACAGCTGGCATCTCGACGTCGAGTACGCCGCCGTCGCCCCGGAGGGCGCCGAGGCGGTGATCAGCGAGGAGTCCCTGGACCTGCGCTGGTTCCCGGTGGAGGAGATCCCCGAGCTGTCCGACGAGGCCACCCGCCGCCTCGCGGCCAGGGGACGCGCCGCGCTGGCGGAGAGGGTCGCCGCCGGTCGGGGGACGGCTGGCTGACCGGCGGACCGGCCGTCAGCAGAGACCGCTGAGGTTTCGTAACGTTCCAGAGAGGTTTCGGCAGTGGGCGTGTCCTCGGAGAGTCCCGTCGGGGGGACGATCGTCACGCCCGCGCGCCGGAGGCGCACCGGGCGCGCCGGGGCCGTGCTGACGTGGCTGGCCGTGACGCCGTTCGCGGCGTGGGCGGTGACGAGGCTGGCAGGGCTGGAACGGGGGGCGATCCCCACCCAGATCATGACCGCGACCCCGTACGCGGCCGCCGGTTCGCTGGTCCCCCTGATGATCGCCGCGCTCGGGCGCAGGCGGGCCGCCACCGCGGTCGCGCTGCTGGCCAGCACGGTGCTCGGGTTCAGCGTGCTGCCCAGGACCCTCGGCGTGGCGGAGGCGACGGCGGGCCGGCCGTTCCGGGTGCTGACCGTCAACCTGCTGTTCGGCAGGGCCGACACGCAGACGATCATGAACATGGTGCGGGAGCTGCGGCCCGACGTGCTGAACACGCAGGAGCTGACGCCCGGCGCGGTCGAGGGGCTCGACGCGGCAGGTTTGACGGAGGTCATGCCGCACCGCGTGCTGCAGGCGGAGTGGAGCGCGGGCGGCAGCGGCATCTTCTCCCGCTTCCCGCTGGAGCCGCTGGATGACGCGCTGCCCCCGCTGGAGGGCCACAACATGCCGGTGGCCAGGCTGTCGCTGCCCGGCGGGGCGCCGGTCGAGCTCTTCGACGTGCATCCGGTGCCGCCGATCGGGCCGCATGCCGCCGCCTGGCAGAAGGCGCTGGAGTCGCTGCCCGGCCCGTCCGGCGGCACGGTGCGCATCCTGGCGGGCGACTTCAACGCCTCGCTCGACCACGTGCCGATGCGCCGGCTGCTGGCGCGCGGCTACAAGGACGCCGCCGACCAGGTGGGCGCGGGGCTGATCCCGACCTGGCCGGCCAACAGGCGGATCCCGCCGATCATCACGATCGACCACGTGCTGGTGGACGAGCGGGTGGGGGTGAAGGCGGTCAGCGTGCACGACGTGCCCGGCACCGACCATCGGGCGGTGTTCGCGGAGCTCAGCGTGCCGTGAGCAGGGCGCGGGTGCTCTCCCAGCCTTCGAGGCCGGGGTCGAGACGCTCGGCGTCGCCGGGGGCGCGCAGCCGGTGCCAGCCGGGCGTGGCCGCCACCATGCGCCGGCCGGGCGCCTGCGCGCGCAGCGCCGCCACCGGGTCGGGGTCGTCCAGGTCGGGATCGGCCCAGGCGGGTGGCGGCAGGTGGCAGGCGAGCGCGACGGCACCGCCTCCGTCTGCGGGACTGACGGTGATCAGCGCGCGTCCGAGCTCGCGGAAGAGCTTGCCGATCAGCAGCGGCGGCAGGTCGGGCGCGTCGGCGGCGACGATCGCGGCCTGATCGCCCTTGAGCAGCTGCAGAACGTCCTTGACCGGGTCGTCCTCGCCTATTTCGAGGATCTCGGTGCCGGGCCAGACGAGGTCGTCGAGACCGGGGACGCTCGTCGCCAGGACGGGGGTGACCAGCTCCAGGCCGGCGACCATCTCGTAGGTGTCTTCCGCGATCGCCTCCAGCCAGCGGGCGGGGTCGACCCCTGGCGGCGCGGATCGGGCCATGCGCTCCCGTACGAGAACCGCGACGGTACGCGTCAACACTCCTCCGGGGCGTTCTGGGCGGCGGCGGAGAATCCCTCCAGGAAGCCGCGGGCGCGCTCGGCCTTCGGGTAGCGCTCCACCAGGGTCCAGAACCGGGGGCCGTGGCTGGGCACGAGCAGGTGGACGAGTTCGTGGACGATGACGTAGTTGATGACCCACTCGGGCAGGCCCTTGAGCCGGGTCGAGATGCGGATCGTGCCTGTCTCCGGGGTGCAGGAGCCCCATCGGTGGTGCTGGTTGTCGACCCACCGCACGCTCGCGGGGCGGGCTTTGCCGTCGAGGTATTTCGCGGAAAGGTCCTTCGCCCGCTCCAGCAGCGCCTCGTCCGTCGGCCGTCGCTTGCGCTCCTTGGCCGCGAGCCGATCGAGCATCCGGCTCACCCATTCGTCCTCGTCCTCGCCGCTGAGCCAGGCGGGCAGGAGCACGATCGTCTTGTCGCCGTCGCGGTAAGCGGAGACCGTACGCCGGCGACGAGAACTGCGACGGACCTCGACTGTCTCGGGGGGCACATATGCACGGTAGCCGACACTCGCGGAATTCCCCAGAGGGCGAGTCATGTTTCTGCTGGTCAGATGATTAAGAGCCGGTGAATTTGGGCAAGCGCGGTTTCCCGATCCTGATCACCGCGGCACGCCGGAAGTGTCGTTCTGAGCGTGGATTCAAGAGCTGGGTGACATCCGGTCAAGGGCTCGCGGTGGGATCGTTCTGCGGTTTCGACTTTACCAAGAATTTAATGTCAGTGGTTGTCCACAGGGTTTCGGGAGCTTGGCCGGTTATCCACAGCGGCGGGTGTTCCGGAGCGGGATCTTGAATTCACGTGCAAATCTTCGGGCCATGAGGCCACGTGTGCATCCCGCCCTCCCCCGTGTCGACCGTGACGAGCGGACGCTCCAGCTCGGTGCGCATCCCGGGCGGGCCGTCGTCCTGACCGGGCTCAGCAGGGCCGCCCGGCGGTGGCTCGACAGGCTCGACGGCGTCCGCGACCTGGCCGGGGCGTTGCGCGAGGCGCGGTCGGCCGGGCTGCCGGAGGTCGCCGCCCGTGACCTGCTCGACCAGCTCGGCCGGTCCGGCGTGCTCGACGACGCGGGCGGGCCCGCTCTTCCGCTGCCGCTGGCCGAGCTCGACCGGATGCGGCCCGATCTGGACGCGATGGATCTGGCCGGGGCCGCGCCCGGCGGCGGGCGGGAGTCGCTGCTGCGCAGGGCGCGGTCGCGGGTGCGGGTCCACGGCGCGGGCCGGGTGGGGGCGCAGGTGGTCGCGCTGCTGGCGGCGGGCGGCGTGGGCGGGATCCGGGTGTTCGACCCTGAGCCCACACGACCCCGCGACCTGGTGCCCGGCGGGCTGACGTGGGCGGAGGTGGGGATGCCGCGGCAGGACGGCGCGGTCGCGGTGGCCGCGAGACTGGCCCATCCCGGCGAAGGCGGGGAAGTCACGGAGGTGGCTCGTGGCGGCGAGGGCCGGGATGGCCCACGGCCGGCTCGTTCCGGCGGCGGGAAGCGGTCTCGTGCCGGTGATGGAGAGGGACGAGCCGCTGGTGCCGGCGCTGGTGCCGGCGCGGGTGGCGCTGCCGCAGGGCAGCGGCGGGCGGTCAGCGGCTTGGGTGAGCGTGCGGTGGTGGAGGTGCGGGCGGGCGGGCCTTATCTGGGTGACGGGACCGAGCGTCCCGATCTCGTGATCCTCACTCCGGTGCGGCCGCTGGACATGGTGCTGGTCAACGAGTTGACGGCGCTGGGCATCCCGCATCTGCTCGGATCCGCCTTTGAAGGGCATGGATCCGCGGGTCCGCTCGTTGTACCTGGACAGACCGCCTGTTTGCACTGCCTAGACTTGACCAGACGGGATCATGATCCGGCCTGGCCGGTCGTCACCGCCGGGCTCGGTGGCTATCCCCCCGGGGAGATCGCCTGCGACGCCTCCCTGGCGGCCTCCGTCGCCGCCGCGGTGGCCGGTCATGCCCTGAACTTCCTCGATGGTCACGCCTCGGCTGTGACGAACGGCACAACCGACATATCGCCTGATCGACATTGGAAGCACCGATCGTGGACAATCCACCCGCAATGTCGTTGTATACGAACCTATCCATATCCGCTAACAATGGTCATGTCAGCTACCTGCGATTCACAAGCCCAGGTAACGACCGACGAAGGGGGGAAGCGGCATCTCGGCTGAGATTCCGCACATCAGGATGAGCGATCTTCCTCGCCGCGCCGTCACGCGCTCCGCCAAGCTGGCCACCCTGCCCCTCAGTTTCGCCGGACGCACCGCCCTCGGGCTGGGCAAGCGCATCGGCGGCAAGTCCGCCGAAATGGTCGCCGAGGAGATCCAGCAGCGCACCGCCGAGCAGATCTTCAAGGTGCTGGGCGAGCTCAAGGGCGGCGCGATGAAGCTCGGCCAGGCGCTGTCCATCTTCGAGGCCGCCCTGCCGCCCGAGATCGTCGCCCCCTACCGCGCCACGCTCACCAAGCTCCAGGACGCGGCGCCCCCGCTCCCGGTCGCCACCGTCCACAAGGTGCTGACCGAGCAGCTCGGCGACGACTGGCGCGACCATTTCCAGTCCTTCGACGACGAGCCGACCGCCGCCGCCTCCATCGGCCAGGTCCACCGGGCCGTCTGGCATGACGGCAGGGAGGCCGCGGTCAAGATCCAGTACCCCGGCGCCGGCAAGGCCCTGCTCGGCGACTTCGCCCAGCTCGCCCGGCTCGGCAAGCTGTTCGGGGTGCTCATGCCCGGCCTCGACATCAAGTCCGTCCTCGCCGAGCTGCGCGAGCGGGTCGCCGAGGAGCTCGACTACCTCCGCGAGGCCGAGGCCCAGCACGCCTTCGCGCTCGAGTTCCACGACGACCCCGACTTCCACGTGCCCGACGTCATCGCCGCCAACGAGACCGTGCTGGTCACCGAGTGGATGGACGGCGTCCCGCTGTCGCGTGTCATCACCGAGGGCACGAAGGAGGAGCGCGACCGGGCCGGGCTGCTGTTCGTCCGCTTCCTGTTCTGCTCCCCCGCCAGGGTCGGCATGCTCCACGCCGACCCCCACCCGGGCAACTTCCGCATGCTGCCCAACGGCAAGCTGGGCGTCCTCGACTTCGGCGCCGTCAACCGGGGCGGCTACCCGCTGGCGTTCGGGCAGCTCACCCGCATCTTCAACCAGGGCGACATGGACACCGTGATCGCCGGGCTGCGGGCGGAGGGCTTCATCCGGCCCGACATCGAGATCGACCCCGACGCGCTGCGCGCCTTCCTCTCGCCCTACGTGGAGCCGACGGCGGTGGAGGAGTTCACGTTCAGCCGCGCCTGGCTGCAGACACAGGCCGCCTCGGCGACCGACCTGCGGCCCGGCAACGTGGTCCGCCAGCTCAACCTGCCGGCCTCGTACGTGCTCATCCACCGGGTTCACATGGCGGGGATCGGGGTCCTGTGCCAGCTGGGCACCACGGCACGCTTTCGCGACGAGGTGATCCGCTGGGTTCCGGGCTTCTCCGACGACACCACCGACCCCGACGACATGGCCCTTGTCGCCACCTGATCTCCGCACCCGCGCCTCCAGGCCAGGTTCGAACGGGCGTATCACCGCGGATTGGTGGAACACGCGTAAGTCGGGGTATGAATGCCCGCTCCTCCTCCGTGGGGGAACGGGCTCCCTTCCCGCCGACATACCGGGGTTGAGATCCGAGCATGAGTACGCGCCGCAACCATCCGCACGCTCCAGGACCGGACACACCCGGCCATCAGGCCGATGACGACGGTCATGGCATCCATGGCGCTCACGAAGGCCACGGCGGCCGTGGTGATCAGGGCGACCGTGGTGATCAAGGGGGTCACGGCGGTCAGAACGGTCGCGGCGCTCACGAAGGCCAGGATGGCCATGCCGGTCAGGACGGCCATGCCGGTCAGGACGGCCATGCCGGTCAGGACGGCCATGCCGGTCAGGACGGGCACGGCAGGCAGGGCAGGCAGGGCAGGCAGGGCGGGCATAACGCTCACGGCGGGCATGGCGGGCATGGTGATCATGTCGGGCAGTTTCGGCGGCTGTTCTGGATCATGCTGGTCCTGGCGGTCCCCGTGGTGGGGTTCAACGAGATGTTCGCCCACATCATCGGCTACCGCCTGCCTGATTCCGCGTGGGTGCCGTGGGTCTCACCGGTGCTGGGCACCGTCGTCTATTTCTGGGGCGGACGGCCGTTCCTGACCGGGGCGGTCTCGGAGATCCGCTCCCGCCGACCCGGCATGATGCTGCTCGTCGGCCTCGCTATCACGGTGGCGTTCGTCGCCTCCTGGGGTGCCAGCCTGCACGTGCTCGACGAGGAGCTGAACTTCTGGTGGGAGCTGGCCCTGCTGGTCGTCATCATGCTCCTGGGCCACTGGATCGAGATGCGCTCCCTGGCGCAGACCACCTCGGCCCTGGATTCCCTGGCGGCCCTGCTGCCCGACGAGGCCGAGAAGGTCGACGGCGACGACGTGGTCAAGGTCGCCCCGGCCGACCTGGTGGTCGGTGACGTCGTCATCGTCCGTCCCGGCGCCTCGGTCCCCGCCGACGGGAAGATCATCGACGGTTCCGCGAGCATGGACGAGTCCATGGTCACCGGAGAGTCCAAGCCGGTGCGCCGTGAGGCCGGCGAACAGGTGGTCGCCGGCACCGTCGCCACCGACTCCGGCCTCCGCGTCGAGGTCACCGCCATCGGCGACGACACCGCCCTGGCAGGCATCCAGCGACTCGTCGCCGACGCCCAGGCCTCGTCCTCGCGTGCCCAGCGCGTCGCCGACACCGCGGCGGCGTGGCTGTTCTGGTTCGCCCTGGGGGCCGCCGCGATCGCCGCCGTCGTCTGGGCTCTCGTCGGGCTGCCCGACAGCGGGATCGTGCGGACCATCACCGTGCTCGTCATCGCCTGCCCGCACGCTCTGGGCCTGGCGATCCCGCTGGTGGTGTCCATCGCCACCGAGCGCGCCGCCCGGGGAGGCGTGCTGGTCAAGGACCGTCTCGCGCTGGAGTCGATGCGCACCGTCGATGCCGTCCTGTTCGACAAGACCGGCACCCTGACCAAGGGCGAACCCACCGTGACCGGGATCGAGCCGGTCGGCGGTCGCGGCGCGGACGAGGTGCTGGCCCTGGCCGCGGCGGCGGAGAGCGACAGCGAGCATCCGCTGGCCAAGGCCATCGTCGGCGCGGCCCGTACGCGTGGGCTGGACGTGCCCCAGGCCAGCGAGTTCTCCTCCTCCCCCGCGGTCGGTGTGAAGGCGACCGCGAACGGCGCCGTGATCGAGGTCGGCGGCCCGTACCTCCTCGACGAGCACGGCCTGGACGAGCTTCCCGTCGCCGGTGAGTGGCGGACGGAGGGGGCGATCATCCTGCACGTCCTCGCCGGCGGCCAGGTGATCGGCGCGCTCCGGCTGGCCGACGAGATCCGGCCCGAGTCCCGCGACGCCGTCGACGCCCTGCACGCCGCGGGCGTCCAGGTCGTGATGATCACCGGTGACGCCCGGGCCGTCGCCGACACCGTGGCCGCCGAGCTCGGCATCGACCGGGTGTTCGCCGGGGTGCGGCCGGAGGACAAGGCGGCCAAGGTCGCGGAGCTGCAGTCGGAGGGCAGGAAGGTCGCCATGGTCGGCGACGGCGTCAACGACGCCCCCGCGCTGGCCCAGGCCGACGTCGGCATCGCGATCGGGGCCGGCACCGATGTGGCGATCGGCTCGGCCGGGGTGATCCTCGTCTCCTCGGATCCGCGTTCGGTGCTCTCCGTCATCGATCTGTCGCGGGCGAGCTTCCGGAAGATGAAGCAGAACCTGTGGTGGGCCGCCGGCTACAACCTGATCTCGGTGCCCCTGGCAGCCGGGGTGCTCGCGCCGATCGGGTTCGTGCTGCCGATGAGCGTCGGGGCGATCCTCATGTCGGCCTCGACCGTCGTGGTCGCGCTGAACGCCCAGCTGCTGCGCCGGCTCGACCTCACTCCGGCACACAGCGCGAAAACGTTCCTCGACCACGCGACACCCGCCCGGACACCCTGATCGCCCGGCAACGGATGCGGCCGGGCACGCAGAGGGCCGACACCTGAACGACCGGCGACGAATGCGGCCAGGCGTATGGGCCGGCACTTGGACGACCGGCGGAGGATGCCGCCGGGCGCGCACGGCCGGTACCTGGACGACCGGCGGCGGGTGCGGCCGGCGGCTGTTCGCGAAGCGAGATGGTTAAGGCGTCGGCGACCAGCGCGTTTCGCGGGTGGCCGCAGCTGGCTCGGACGCCCCGTGACGTCTTTCGGGGTTCTTACGGATGGCGGCGGGCCATCGGCCCGGCCGGAAAGCGCGCCTGATGATGGCGGCAACCATCGTCGAGTGAAAGGCGGGATCCGGGATGGGTCTCTTCCGCATGGCCGGGTCAGCCGGCTATGTCTGCGCCGTGCTGCTCGTCTTCAACGTGTTCCGGCGGGCCGGGGTGGTCCCCGAGACGCCGGTCACGCACGCGGTGGCGCCGTTCGCGGCGCTGTCCGGGCTGTTCGCGATCACCGGGCTGTACCTGCTCATCCGGAGCGGGACCGGCGGGCTCGGGCTGGCCGGGTACGTGCTCAACGGCGCCGGTCTGGCCGGGGCGTTCGCCGTCGAGTACACGCTGCACTTCGTCTTCCCGTCGCTCCCCGGCGCGACGGTGAGCGGGCTGCTGGCCGGAGGGACGGGGACGGCGTTCCTGGTGACCTCGGCGGTGCTGCTGTCGGGGGTGCTGCTGTTCGGCGTGGCGGCGATCCGGTCGGGGACGCTGCCGGTCGCCGCCGTGCTGCTCTACGCGGCGGGGATGGTGCCCGGGTCGCTGCGCGGGGTCGTGCCGGAGTGGGCCTACCTCGGCGGGCTGGTCGTCGCGGCGGCGGGCATCGCGTGGATGTCCGCCCGCCTCTTCGCCGCCGCCGGGACGGCCGATCCCGTGAGGAGACCGGCCGGCCAGCACGCGTAGAACCGAACGCGGAAGACCCGCGCGGAACCGTCGTTCCGCGCGGGCCTGATTCTCGGCGGGGAGGTCCTGCGCCGGCGGCAGGACCTCCCCTGTCATAGCACCAGTCGCAACGCCCGGTTCAGGCGCTCGTTGGCGCGCTGGACACCACGCTGCGCCCTGCGGACGCGGCTGATGCGGGAGGCCAAGCGCTGCTCCTCCGCCTCGCGGTGGAGGGTCCGTATTCGGTCGTTGACGAGTTCATGGTAGAGATACGGGGCCGAGAACTCGCCGCTCGTCGGGATGAGGCTCATCAGATCGTCTTCTTTCTGCTGGTGTTGGTGGATCGGTGGGTCAGGCCGCGACCGGGTGCTTGCGCGGACGGCCACGCGGACGCTTGCGGGGCACGATGGTCCCGCGGAGGATGAGCTCGCCGCCCCAGACGCCCCACGGCTCCTCGCGCTCGAGCGCGCGCTCGAGGCAGGCCTTCTGGATCGGGCACCCGGTGCAGAGCGCCTTGGCGAACTCGACGTCCTCCGGCGACTCGGCGAACCACAGGTCAGGGTCGGTACGACAGGGGATCTCGGCTTCGTCGATCAGGTCCATGATCGTCTTCGCCCCCATCAGGATTCTCCTTTGATCGAACACGTTGTTCTTGGTCGGGACACACCTCGTGGGTGATCGGGATCACGGACAAACAAAGAGGCCGCGGATCCTGTCTGCGGATCCGCGGCCTGGGGGCTGCTGTGTGCCGGTCAGGTTATGACCGGAGCATCCCTCCAGGGTTGCGGACCCACTCCACGCTTGGCGATCGGCTGGGTCGGCACTTCGGCGCCTGCGGTGCCCGCAGGGACGCCCAGAGCGACGGCTGCGGCGAAGACGGGAGCACCGGAGGTGGCGGCGCCGGCGTGGGCGCGCGCGTACATCAGGGACTCCTGGCGACGGGCAGACTCGTCCTGCCGCAGCTTGGCCGGCCCACTGACGAGCCTCACCGAGTCACGGCACGCGGAAAGCAGCCACTGCGTGGCCGGCGTGTTGTTGATGCTGATCACTGTGACTCACCTCCGCTCTGGGATCGTCGGGCAGGGACGCCCGACTCGCTTGACCATGACCCTAAACCCGGATCTCGGGGTTGGGCAACGTATTTTCTACCTGCGATTTCGTGACAAATTCGTGCGGATCATGGCCTCCTGGACCACGGACACCACGAGTTCGCCCGAGGCGTTGAACATCTCCCCCCGCGCGAGCCCTCTGGCGCCTCCGGCGGAGGGCGACTGCTGCGCGTAGAGCAGCCACTCGTCGGCCCTGAACGGCCGGTGGAACCAGATGGCGTGATCAAGCGAGGCGCCCATGATGTCGGAGGCGCCCCAGGCCAGGCCGTGCGCGAGCAGGATCGTGTCGACCAGGGTGTAGTCGGAGGCGTAGGCGGCCAGCACGACGTGCAGCAGCGGGTCGTCGGGCAGGTCGGCGTCGAAGCGGAACCACACGTTGGTCTCGGTGCTGCGCAGGTCGGGGTCGAGATGCGCCTCCCAGACCAGCGGGGAGACGTAGCGGGCGTCGACCGGGCGCGGCCGGGCCAGCCACTCGCGCTGCTCGTGGTCCTCGCCGACCAGCGCGGTCATCTGCTCCTGGAAGGTCGGCAGCGTCTCGGGGGTGGGCACCACCGGCATCGCCGAGGCCTGGTGCTCGATGCCCGGCTCCTCGACGTGGAACGAGGCCGACATCGTGAAGATCGCCTTGCCGTGCTGGATCGCCACCACCCGCCGGGTGGAGAACGACCGGCCGTCGCGGACCCGCTCGACGTCGTAGACGATCGGGATGGCCGGATCGCCGGGACGGATGAAGTAGGCGTGCAGGGAGTGGACGTTCTTGCCGGCCGGGACGGTGCGCCCGGCGGCGACGAGGGCCTGCGCGGCGACCTGCCCGCCGAAGACGCGCTGGACGCGCTCCTCCGGGCTCCGGCCGCGGAACATGTCCTGCTCGATCTGCTCCAGGTCGAGCAGGTCGAGCACTTCCTTCAGGGCCTCGTTCACTCATCCCCCTTCACGCGGCACGCGCGAGCAACCCCCCGGGCTCGCCCCCTTATGGTGGCATCCCGTGGTTTCGCGGTGGTTACGACGGTGTCGTCCTGAGCCGGAGACGACAGGACAGGATACGCGGGGTCAGGGTCAGGAGCCGCGGCACAGGCCGAGCACCGCCTCCCCGTAGCGGTCGAGCTTGACCCGGCCGACGCCCGCGATCGACAGCAGCTCCTGCTCGGTCGTCGGCGCCCGCTCGGCGATGGCCTGCAGCGTCACGTCCGTGAACACGACGTACGGCGGGATCTTGGCCTCCTTGGCCGTGGCCGTGCGCCAGGCCTTCAGGCTCTCCAGCAGCGCCTCGTCGTAGTCGGCCGGGCAGGTCGCGCACCGTCCGAGCTTCTGCTCGGCCGCGGCCACCAGGGTCTTGGCGCAGACCCGGCAGCTGACCGGGGCCGCCACCTCCCTGCGGTCGCGGGCGGGCGCGGCGGGCCGCGACGGCGCGGACGGGCGGCCCGTCAGCCCGTCGAGGAACCGGGACGGGCGGCGGCTCCTGCGCCCGCCCGGCGCGCGGGCCAGCGCCCACGACAGCGAGAGGTGCAGCCGGGCACGGGTGACGCCGACGTACAGCAGCCGGCGCTCCTCCTCGATCTGCTCCGGCGTCTCCGCGTAGATGATCGGCACCATGCCGTCGGTGAGGCCGACGAGGAAGACGGCGTCCCATTCCAGGCCCTTGGCGGCGTGCAGGGAGGCGAGCGTGACGCCCTCGACGGGCGGTGCGTGCTGCTCGGCGGCGCGGCGCTCCAGCTCGGCCACGAACGCCGGCAGGTCGGCGCCCTCGGCCGCCAGGTCCTCCGCCAGGTCGGCCAGGGCCTTGAGCGACTCCCACTTCTCACGCGCCTTGCCGCCGCCGGGCGGCGAGGGGGTCAGCCCGACGCCGGTCAGGATGTCGTGGACCTCGGAGGCCAGCGGCTCGCCGCTGTGGGAGCGGGCCGCGCCGCGCAGCAGCACGACGGCCTGCCGCACCTCGGGCCGCTCGAAGAAGCGCTCCGCGCCGCGCACCACGTACGGGATCTCCGCCTTCGACAGCGCCTCCTCGTAAGACTCGGACTGCGAGTTGGTACGGAAGAGGATCGCGATCTCGCGGGACGGGACGCCCTGGTCGATCAGCTTGCGGATGCCGCGCGCGACGCCGGCGGCCTCGGCGGGCTCGTCGTCGTAGTCGGCGAACACGGGCCTGGGGCCGTCGGGGCGCTGCGCGACGAGCTCCAGACGGTGAGGCGACTTGCTCTTGGCGATGACGAGGTTGGCCAAGTTGACCACCTGGGGGGTGGAGCGGTAGTCGCGCACCAGCTTGATGACCGCGGCGTTCGGGAACTCGACCGCGAAGCCGGTCAGGTAGCGCGGGGTGGCGCCGGTGAAGCTGTAGATCGTCTGGTTGGGGTCGCCGACCACGCACAGGTCGTCGCGGCCGCCGAGCCAGGTGTCGAGCAGCAGCTTCTGCAGCGGGTTGACGTCCTGGTACTCGTCGACGACGAAGTAGCGGTACTGCTGGCGGATCTGGGCGGCGACCTCGGCGTGCTCGGTCATCACCGCCGCGGTCAGCTCCAGGATCGTCTCGAAGTCGACGAGGTGGCGCTCGCGCCGGATCCGCTCGTACGCCTCGTACAGGCGCACCACCTCCTCGGCGGGAACCGGAGGGGTGCGGTGGTGCTTGGCTGCGGCGGCGACGTAGTCGTCGGGGCCGATCTGGGTGACCTTGGCCCACTCGACCTCGGCGGCGATGTCTCGCAGCTCGGACCGTTCGGGATTTTTCCGGATCTGGCGGCAGGCTTCGACCAGCACCGGAAGCTTGGACTCGATCACCGACGGCGCCTCGCCGCCGATCACCCGCGGCCAGAAGTAGGTGAGCTGCCGCAGCGCGGCGGCGTGGAACGTACGCGCCTGCACCGCCGGCGCGCCCAGCTCGCGCAGCCGCTGGCGCAGCTCGCCCGCGGCACGTGTGGTGAACGTCACTGCGAGCACGCTCCGCGCGTCGACCGCCCCGCTGCGCACGGCATGCGCGATCCTGTGGGTGATGGCCCTGGTCTTGCCCGTGCCGGCTCCGGCCAGCACGCACACCGGGCCGCGCACGGTCTCGGCCACCTCGCGCTGCTCGGGGTCGAGCCCGGACAACACGTCGTCCACGCTGCTCACCTGTCCATCCTCCCAGCCGGTGGCGGTCCGAGAGCCATTCTGGCAACAGGTGGCCTCACCCGTTTCACAGGCAACGAGATGCAAACAACCGGTCTCTTCCACCACAATGGGGCCCGACCATCTGGCGGGGAGGAAGGAAAGCCGTGCGTACAGCGGTTTCCCTGAGCGCGATCGCGCTCGCTTGTGTCGCGCTCACCCCGGTGGGCGCGCAGGCGGCGCAGGATCCGACGCCGGGTCCCGCGGTGACCATGCCGACCGACCCTGACGGCATCGGCGGGCATGCCACGGAGACCATCTCCTACGGCAAGCACCGCCGCCAGCAGATGGACGTGTGGTGGACTCCCGACGGCATGCAACGGCCCGGAGTCTTCATCGTCCACGGCGGCTGGTGGTCCAGCGGCGACAAGCGGGGCATGACCCAGATCGCCCGCTCGTACGCCGACATGGGCTACACGGTCTTCAACATCAACTACCGGCTGTCGACCCAGGCCGCCTGGCCCGCGCAGCGCACCGACGCGCTGGCCGCGATCGCCGCCGCCCGCCGCCACGCCGACCGGTGGGCGTTCGACGCGAACAACTACGTGGTGGTCGGCTTCTCCGCCGGCGGCCACATCGCCGCCGCCGTCGGCACCTTCGGCAACGGCACGCAGGGGCTGAAGGGCGTGGTCGGGCTGTCGCCGATCATCTCCCCGCTGCGCGCCTACACCGACGGGGCCGCGGCCACCCAGCCCAACAAGGTACGGCTGCGCAAGGCGGCGGTCCGGCTGGCCGGCGGCTGCCACCCCAAGGGCAAGTGCTCGCGGGTGTGGGCCAGCATGGAGGTCGCCTGGCACGCCAGCCGCAAGGACGCGCCGATGCTCACCGTGCACGCCCAGGACGAGTTCGTGCCGCCGCAGCAGAGCGAGCTGGTCAAGGACGCTCTCGGCAAGCTCGGCGTGCCCGTGAAGATCATCACCGTCCCGGGCCAGTCCCACAGCACCACCCTCTACCGCGAGATGGGCGTGGCCGAGCGCGTCCAGGCATGGATCGCCAGCCGCATCGGGTGAGGGATTAACCAGGCCACCCGCGTTGTTGCACCGAACGCCTTCGTTTCCCCTGACCTTGGAGGGATTCCCCAGCGATGACGCTCACGGTCTACAGCACCACGTGGTGCGGCCCCTGCAAGCGGCTCAAGTCCCAGCTGACCCGGGAGGGCATCAGCTTCACCGAGGTCGACATCGAGCGTGACCCGGACGCGGCCACCTTCGTCATGAGCGTCAACGGCGGCAACCAGGTGGTGCCCACGGTGGTCATCGAAACCCCGAACGGGCGCATCGTCCGCACGAACCCGTCCGCCCGCGAGGTCAAGGCCCTCCTCGAACCGGCCTGAGACGGACTACTCCGAAGACCTGGGTGCGTGGATCACCCAGGTCTTCTACCAGTCGCCCGTCAGAGCGCTGCCGTACCAGGTCTCTATGAGCCGGCGGGCGATCGAGACCGGGGGCGGGAGGCGGACCTCGCCGGTTTCGAGCGCGCGGGCCAGGTCCTCGCGGGAGAACCAGCGGGCCTCGGCGATCTCCTCGGCGTCCGGGGTGAGGTCGGTGGAGAGCGCCTGGGCGAAGAAGCCGAGCATGAGACTGCGCGGGAAGGGCCACGGCTGGCTGCCGAGGTAGCGCGGGTTGGTGACGAGGATGCCGACCTCCTCGGCCACCTCGCGGACGACGGCGGCCTCCAGCGACTCGCCGGGCTCGACGAACCCGGCCAGGATCGACAGGCGCCCCTCCGGCCACTGGGGACCGCGGGCCAGGAGGCAGCGGTCGTCGGGGTCGCGGATCAGCATGATGACCGCCGGGTCGACCCGGGGGAAGTGCTGGCTGCCGTCGTGAGGGCAGACCCGGATGTGGCCGCCCGCCTCGACGGCCGTGCGCGCGCCGCAGCGCGGGCAGAACTGGTGGGTGCTGTGCCAGGCCTCCAGCGCCACGGCGTAGACCAAGAGGCCGGCGTCGCGGTCGCCGAGCAGACCGCCCGCCTGACGCAGCCCCGCCGGCACCGGGTGACCCTCGGGAGCGTCGTGCGGGCTCATCGGTACGGTGACGCGCCCGTTGACGTCGCCCGGCGGGGAACCTGGCAGCGGGGCGGCCACGGCGAAGTAGGCGACGCCGTCGGCCACGCCGAGCAGGAAGCGCTCGCCGGCCGGGGCGTCGGCCGTGGTGTAGAGCACCGCCCGCACCTCGTCGCCGGCGCGTTCGACGAGGGTGCGGCCGTTGTCGATGACGAGCACCCGGGTGGAGGGGGCGTTCCAGGCACGTTCCAGCCACGCGCTGTCGGATCTCAGGGCGGCCGATCTGTCGATGGTGCCCCGGGCCAGGAGCAGCGGTCCGATGAGTTGCTCTTCCGCTTGCGTTTCCACAGGGTCCACCCTTCCAAACTCTCTGTCATCCTATGGCGGCTTCGGGAAGATCTTCGAAGGGGTTAGGATCTTGGGTAGTTAGGCAGACCTTACTTGCAGGGCCCGGGGGTGCCGCGTGCGGGAGTCTCACCTGGCCGCCCGGGTGCTGGACGCGCTGCTGCGCGAGGACTACGGCGGCCTGTCGTCCCAGGTCGTCAGGGGCCGGGGCGGCGTCGGGCTGACACTGGCCGACGGGAGGCTGGTGCGGCTGGCGCCGGGTGCGCCCTTCCAGGACTTCGTGGTGGCGGCCGGGGAGCTGCTGGGCCTGGAGCAGGTGCTGGACACGCTGGCGGAGATCGCTCCCGAGGAGGACGCCGACGGGGTCAAGGCGTTCTTCGACGAGTGCGTGGCGGCGCTGGCCGCGCTGGAGCTGCACGACGCGCGGCCTCCCGGGGTGCGGTCGTACGAGACGCTGGCGGCCCTCGCCGACCATCCCTGCTATCCGACCGCGCGGGCGCGGCCCGGGGTTCCGGACGGGGAACTGGCCGCGTACGCGCCGGAGTTCGGGCCCGTGTTCGAGCTGCGCTGGGCGGCGGTGCCGCGTCGCATGCTGGAGCCGGGCTCGGCGCCACGGCTGCCGCCGGACGTCCTGGCGTCCCAGGGTGCCGGTGCGTTCTCCCGGGAGCTGCTCGGGCCGGACGAGGTGCTGTTCCCCGTGCATCCGCTGACGGTCGACGAGGCGCGGCGGGCCGGGGCGCGGGTGCTCGACGTACGGCGCGGCACCGTACGGCCTACCGCGTCGATGCGCGCCGTCGAGGCCGGGCCGCGCACGCACCTGGTGCTGCCGCTGCCGATCAGCGTCCTCGGCACGCGCGACCGCCTCGGCATCGAACCGGGCAGCCTGAGTGCGGCGGCCCGCGCGGAGCCGCTCCTGCGCGCGCTGGCCGGCCCTGACGTGCTGGTGGCGGGCGAACAGGAGTACGCGCGTGCCGGGCACGAACACCTCGCCTGGCTGGTGCGCCGACTGCCGCAGGGCCGTCGCGTCCCGGTAGCGGCGCTGACCCTGCCTGACACCCCGGACAAGCCCGGCACACAGGACCAGCCTGACACTCAGCATCGACGGGGTCCGCGCGCCCGGACCAGCTTGAGTGCTGAGGTCGAGCTGCAAGGCGAGGTGCCTGACGGGGCGCCTGAGGGAGTGCCGGACGGGATGCCTGGCCTGGTGCGGGGCGAGCTGCAAGGCGGGGTGCGGGGCGGACCTGGCGGGGTGCGGGGCGAGCTCCAAGCTGAGCTGCAAGGCGGGGTGCCTGGCGAGGTGGTGGATGTGCCGGTCGCCTATGTGCGTGCGCTGTTGCGGTGGAGCGTGCGGCTGCTGGTGGAGTACGGGGTGGTGCCGGAGGTCCGGTGGCACGACGCGGCGCTGGTGCTGGTGGATGGCGCGATGAAAGTGCTCGTGCAGGGGCATGACGGGGTGTTGGTCTCGCCCGCGAGGCTGGCCGCGGCGGGGATCGTGGCGCCGGGGCTGCCCGAGCGGATGCTGACGGACGACCCGCACGCGCTGGCGGACGCGTTCGTGACGGGCGCGCTGCACCTGGGCGCGGCGGCGGTCGCGTTCTCGGTGCTGCCTCCGGCCGACGCGGCCGCGCTGCTGCGCCGCTCGCTGGAGGAGGCGTTGCGGCCGTACGACGCCCATCCGACGGCCCGGCTGCTACGGGCCAGAACGCTCGACGCGGCCAGGCTCACCGGCAGGCCGTGGCTGACGGCCGGCACGCTGGCGTCAGCGAAGCGGCTGTCCACCAAGCCGCCACGCA
The DNA here is from genome assembly GCF_039540635.1 of Nonomuraea ferruginea. Taxonomy (NCBI): domain Bacteria; kingdom Bacillati; phylum Actinomycetota; class Actinomycetes; order Streptosporangiales; family Streptosporangiaceae; genus Nonomuraea; species Nonomuraea ferruginea. The sequence goes on from NZ_BAABFD010000013.1 coordinate 41,317, forward strand.
TGAGCGGCCCGAACTACCTACGCCTACGCTGACACCCTCAACCCAGACCCGCCCCCGCAACCCAGCGGTACGACGCTGACGCCTTCGGTCCCGACGCGCCGCCGCAGCGTAGCGGCGCGGTGCTGACGTCCCCAGAGGGCGGACACACCACCGCGACGCAGCGGTACGACGCTGACGCCCTCGGCCCGGACCCACCGCCGTGGTACGGCGCTCACGTCCTCGGGCCGGGCGCGCCGCTGCGACCCAGCAGTGTGGTGCTGACCTTTCCGGAGGGCGGATGCGCGGCGGTGGGGTGTGGGGTCAGGTTGTGGGGACCGATTCGATGAGTGCTACCAGGCCGTCGGCGTCGAGCAGGTTGACGGGGCGGACGGTGAGGTTGGCGCGGACGTAGTGGAAGGCCGCGCCGACGCGGTCCAGGGGCACGCCGGCCAGGTGGGACCAGGCCAGGCGGTACGCGGCGAGCTGCACGGACGCGGCGCGGGCCGCCTTGCCCTTGGGCGGGCGCCCGGTCTTCCAGTCGACGACCTCGTAGCGGCCGTCGGGCAGCTCGAAGACGGCGTCCATGCGGCCGCGCACCAGCCGGTCGGCGATCATGGTCTCGAACGGCACCTCCATGTCGACCGGCCGCCGATCCGCCCACTCGCTCTGCTCGAACCGCTCCTGCAGCTCCGCCAGCCGCACGTCCGCCTCCTCCGGCTCGACGTCCAGGCCGAGCTCGAAGTCGTCGATGAGCCGCTGCTGGTCCCAGCGGGTCTCCAGCCACCTGTGGAAGGAGGTGCCGCGCCGGGCCAGTGGGGCGGGCTTGATCGGGACCGGGCGGCGGATCCTGCGAGCCAGCTCGCGCGGGTCGTCCGCCAGGGTGACGAGGGACGAGACGGTCAGCCTGGCGGGCAGCTCGACGGTGGTGGAGTCGGGCCGCCGGTGCAGCTCGCGCTCGCGCAGCAGCAGGTCGGTGTCGCGCTCCCAGGCCTGGACGCGCTCCTCCTCGAAGGCGCGCAACGCCTCGTCCTCGTCGCCGTCCAGGCCGCCCGCGAGCGCGTCCTCCACCAGCCGGGCGCCGTCGAGGACGGACTCGTACCGCAGACCGGCAGGCTCGACCGGCCAGATGGCCTGGGGCGGCTCGGCCAGCAGCGGGTTGGTGGCGCCGGGTTCGAGGTCCGGGGCCCAGACCGCGACCCGGTCGGCGGTGTCGCGGATCTCCAGCAGGAACTCCGACGGCGCGAGCGGCTTGGATGCGGTGCCCCACCGGTAGCCGGAGGCGATCAGGTGGTAGTGGGCGCGGGTGACGGCCACGTACGCCAGCCGCCGCTCCTCCATGAGGTCCCTGGCGCGGCAGTGCTCGTCGAAGGCGGCCAGCTCCTCCTTGCCGAGGCCGGTGAGCCGGGGCAGGTCAGCGGCGTCGCCGCGGAGCGGGTAGGGCAGCTTGCGCGGGTTCTCCGTCCAGCGGCCGTTCACGACGGGGGTGGCGGGGAACACGCTGCCCGTGGTGATCGTGCCCATGGAGCTGAGGAGCTGCGACAGTCCGGGCACGACCACGACGGGCCACTCAAGGCCCTTGGAGGCGTGCACGGTCATCAGCTTGACGCTGTTGCTCTCGCCGACCCGGCCGCCCTCCAGCCCGAACTCCTCGCTCTCGGCCGCCTCCAGGTAGGCGAGGAACGCGCCCAGCGTCGGGTCCTCGGCGTCGCCCGCGAACCGGGAGGCCGCGTCCAGGAACGCGTCCAGGTCGGCCCTGGCGGCGAACGCGCTCGCCGTGCCGCTGCGGGCGGCCACCTCGATGTCCAGGCCGAGCCGCCGCTCCACCTCGCTGATCAGGTCGGGCAGCGGCTGCGCGGTGTGCGCGCGGAGCTGGCGCAGCTCGTGCGCGAGCGCGACCAGCCGGGTGGCGGCCAGCGGCGAGAACGACGCCAGCCACTCCTCCCTGTCGGGCAGCTCGTCCAGCGCGTCGACCAGGCTGCCCTGCTCGTCGGCCAGGTCGGCGACGGCCTGCTCCAGCGGGTCGTCCTCGTGGCGGCTCTCGCGGGACTGGCGGACCAGCTCGCGGGCGTGGTCGCCGAGGACCCGCAGGTCGGCGGGGCCGATCCGCCAGCGCGGCCCGGCCAGCAGCCGGGCCAGCGCGTCGCCGGCGGTCGCGTCGTAGAGCACGCGCAGCGTGGCCACGATGTCGCTCACCTCGGGCACGGTGAGCAGGCCGCCGAGACCGACCACCTCGACCGGGATGTCGCGGTCCTCCAGCGCCCTGCGCAGGGCGGGGAACTGCGAGCGCTTGCGGGCCAGGATGGCGACGTCCTGCGGCTGGATGGCGAGGGTCTTCTTGCGCTCCTTGTCGCCCCAGGGCAGCCCGTCGGGCGCGACCTCCTGGCCGATCAGCTTGGCGACCATGCCGGCGATCCACGCGGCCTCGTCCTCGGCGGTCTCGTGGAAGGCGCAGGTGACCCGGCCCCGGTCGACCCGGTTGGCGCCGGGGACCAGCACAGGCACCTCGCGGGCCTCCATGCGCAGCGGGAGCTGGACCCGGGCGGCGACGTCGAGCACCCGGTCGCCGTTGCGGAAGCTGACGCTGAGCTGCCGCACCGGCGCCGGGTCTCCTGAGGCGGCGCGGAAGTCGGCCGGGAAGCGGCGCAGGTTGCCGGCCGAGGCGCCGCGCCAGCCGTAGATGGACTGGCAGGGGTCGCCGACGGCGGTGACGGGGTGCCCGCCGCCGAACAGCGAGCGCAGCAGCACGAGCTGGGCGTGGCTGGTGTCCTGGTACTCGTCGAGCAGCACCACCGCGAAGCGGGAGCGCTCGATCTCGCCGACCTCCTTGTGTCCGGCGGCGATCCGCGCCGCCAGCGCCATCTGGTCGCCGTAGTCGATGACCTCCCGCCTGCGCTTGAGTCTCTCGTACGCTTCCACGAGCGGCAGCAGCTGCTCCCTGGCCTCGTGCACGACGACCGGCCGGCCCTGCGCCTTGGTGACGCGGCCGGGCAGCTCGGCGTGCCGGTCGCGGAGCCATTCGCCGATCCTGCGCACGTCGCCGGGGCCGCGCAGGTGCTCCGACAGCTCGCCGGCGAGCTCCAGGACGGCGGCGGTGACCGAGGCGGGGCCCAGCTCGATCCTGTCCATCGGCCCGTCGTACATGGCGACGACGCGCGAGGCGAGCTGCCAGGAGACGGCCGGGGTGACCAGCCGCATGGTGGGCTCCAGCGCCTCGCGCAGCGCGTGGTCGGTGACCAGGCGCGAGGCGTAGGCGTGGTAGGTGGAGACGGTCGGCTCGTCGTGCAGCAGCTCGGGCTCGACCAGGCCGGCCTCGGCGAGCCCGGCGAGCCGTTCCCTGACGCGGGTGGCCAGCTCGGCGGCGGCCTTGCGGGTGAACGTCAGGCCGAGCACGTTCGCGGGCTTGACCAGGCCGTTGGCGACCAGCCAGACCACGCGGCCGGCCATGGTCTCGCTCTTGCCCGAGCCCGCGCCGGCCATGACGACCATCGGCTCCAGCGGGGCCTCGATGACGGTGGCCTGTTCGGCGGTGGGCGGCAGGATGCCGAGCTTGTCGGCCAGTTCGACCGGGTTCAGCACACCTGTCCCCCGCTGTCGTTCACGGGGCAGCTCGCCCTGGCCGCGCAGGTGCGGCAGCCGTCGTTCGTCCTGGCCTGGAAGAGCGGGCCGGACATGCCTATCGCCACGGTGTCGACCAGGTCCTTGGCCCAGCCGGGGTTCTGGTCGTCGGCGAGCGCGTCCTGCTTCTGCTCGATCGCGTCGTGCTTGCCCGCGGCCTTGCCGAGCTGGACGAGCGCGGCGCCGCCCGGCTCGTCCATGCCGTGCCTGGCGAACGCGCCCAGCAGCGCGGCGAGCTGGTAGACGCCGAGCTGGGGGTGGCGGTCGAGGTCGCCGGGCCTGGGTTTGGAGCCGCCGGTCTTGAGGTCGATGATCACCGCGCGGCCGTCCTCGTCGCGCTCCAGCCGGTCGACCCGGCCCTTGATCTGGACGCCTTCGGCGATGGTGGCCACGAACGACTCCTCCAGGGCGATCAGGTCGCGGCCGTTGTCCTCCTGCCAGCGCAGGAACTTGCCGATCATCTGCTCGGCCACCTGCCGCTGCTTGCGGTTGAACCAGACGCCGCCGAAGTCGAGCTCCTTCCAGACGTCGTCGAGGCGTTTGCCGAGCATGTCCTCGTCGGGCAGGCCGGTGGCGGCGATCACGGCGAGCGCGTGGATGACGTTGCCGAGGCCCTGCGCGGTGCTGGTGCCGGCGGCGCCGACGGCCGTCTCCAGCAGCCAGCGCAGGCCGCACTTGGTGAAGCTCTCCACGGCGGACGGGGAGATGGTGACCACGTTGTCGGGCCAGCTCAGCGGCCGGTCGTCGGAGATCGGCGTGAGCGCGTACCAGTCGTTGGGATGGGCGCCGGGCACGCCGGCGGCGGCGAGCCTGGCGAGCTGTCTGGCCGCGTTCCTGCGCATCTTCGCCGGTTTGGTGGGGTCGGTGACGGCGCTGCGCAGGTCGGCCACGAGCGCGGGCATGCTGAGCCAGCGCGACCGGTCGCCGACGCCCGCCTCCTCGACCGCGCCCGGCATCAGCTCGGACAGGAACCTGGACGGCCGCTCGTCGGTGTCCTCTCCGCCGACCGCGGTGACGACGAGCCGGTGACGTGCGCGGGTGGCGGCCACGTAGAACAGCCGCCGCTCCTCGGCCAGCAGCTTGGAGGCGAGCGAGGCCGCGTTCGGGCGGCCGCCCTCGACCACCTCGACGAGGTCCTCCACACCGAGCATGGTGCCGCGCAGCCGCAGGTCGGGCCAGACCGCCTCCTGCACGCCCGTCACCACCACGATGTCCCACTCCAGGCCCTTGGCCCGGTGGGCGGTCAGCACGCGCACCGCGTCGCCGTCGGGGGCCCGCTCGGCCAGCGTGTCGCCGGGGATCTCCTGGGACGCCAGGTCGTCCAGGAACACCTCGGGCCCGGCCTTGGGCATCCGGTCGACGAACCGGGCGGCCTGGTCGAACAGCGCCACCACCGCGTCGAGGTCGCGGTCGGCCTGGGCGCCCCTGGTGCCGCCGGACAGGCTGGTGTCGGTCCACTTCCCGGCCAGTCCGGCGGACTGCCAGACGGCCCACAGCACCTCTTCGGCGCTGCCCTGCTCCTCCACCGCCGTGCGGGCGGTGGCCAGCAGCTTGGCGACGCGCTCGGCGGGCACCGCGACGTGCGGCTCGATCCGTACGAGCTCGCGGGGGTCCCTGATCGCGGCGACCAGCAGCTCGCCGGACGAGCGCGGCACGTACGGGAGCTCAGGGGGGTCGGCGGCCAGCTCGTTCTCGGCGATCTTGAGCGCGCGGCGGAGGCGGCGCACGCCGATCATGTCGGTGCCGCCCAGCGGGCCGGTCAGCAACTCCTCGGCGACGTTCTCGTCCAGCTCGGCCGGGTCGACCGCGACCTTGAGCATCGTCAGCAGGGGGCGGACGCCGGGCTCCTGGGCGATCGGCACCTCGTCGCCGGCGATCATCGTGGGCACGCCGGCGTTGACCAGCGCCCGGCGCAGCAGGGGCACCTGGCGCTTGGCCGAGCGCACCAGCACCGCCATCCGGTGCCAGGGCACGCCCTCGATCAGGTGGGCGCGGCGCAGCGTGTCGGCCACCACCGCGGCCTCCTGGCTCGTGCTGTCGGCCAGCAGCACCCGCACCTCACCCGGCGGCGCGTCGGGCGACGGCACCAGGTCACGATGCCCGCGCCCGCCGAAGGCCCGCCCGGCGGGCTCCGGTGCGGCGGGGTTCGGCGCGGGGTCCGTGGTCGGCAGGGGGGCGGCGGGGAGGCGGGCGGCCACGCGCCGGGTCGCGGCCAGCAGGTCGGCGCCGCTGCGGCGGCACACGCGCAGCGCCACGATCGGCGCGTCGCGGCCGTCGAGGGTACGGAAGCGCTGGGGGAAGCCCAGGATGCCGTGCACGTCCGCGCCGCGGAACCCGTAGATCGACTGGTCGGGGTCGCCCACCGCGACCAGGTCGCGCCCGTCGCCGGCCAGCTGCTGGAGCAGGAACTCCTGGGCCGGGTCGGTGTCCTGGTACTCGTCCACGAACACGGCGTCGAGCGCGGCACGCTCGCGCGCCCGCACGCCGGGGTCCGCCAGCAGCCTGCCCGCCTCGGCGATCAGCTCGGCGTAGTCGAGCGTCCGTTCAGGGTCGAGGTCGAAGCGGGTCTCGTAGCGGTCGGCGAAGCGGCCCACGGCCACCCAGTCGCCACGACCGTGCCGCCTGCCGAGCTCCCTGAGCCGCTCGCCGTCCAGCCCGCGCTCGGCCGCGCGGGACAGGAAGTCGCGCAGCTCCTCGGCGAACCCGCGGGTCCTGAGCGGCTCGCGCAGGTCTTCCGGCCAGTCGAGCGCGCCGTCCTCCAGCTCGCCGTGGAGCAGTCGCCGCACCTCCAGCAGTTGCTCGGGGCCGGTCAGCAGCCGGGGCGGCGGCTCGCCCGCCTGCACCGCCGCGCGGCGCAGCAGCGCGTAGGCGTAGGAGTGGAACGTCATGGCCACCGGCGTGCGGGTGGTGCGGCGCAGCCGCCCGGTGACGCGGCGGCGCAGCTCCTCGGCCGCCTTGCGGCTGAAGGTGAGGATCAGCACGCGCTCGGGGTCGGCGCCCCGGCGCTCGATCCGGTCGACCACGCTCTCGACGATCGTGGTGGTCTTGCCGGTGCCGGGCCCGGCCAGCACGAGCAGCGGGCCGCCGGGATGGCCGACCACCGCGCGCTGATGTTCGTCCAGCACAGGAGGCTCAGCAGGCCCCCCACTGCCACGGCGCACCAGCCGCCAGGTCTGACCACTCACAACCCTAGATTCCACCAGACCACAGGGGTAGATCGTGCCGGATTGACCGGTCTCCCGAGCGATCGTCCAGGGTAGCGGGGCAAATCTGAGTTTTCCCGCCCGACACGCCGGGCGGGAAAACGGGCGTCAGGAGAAGATGTGGTCCACGACGCGGGCGGTGGCCTTGCCGTCGTCGCGGGGCGCGAACGTGGCGCGGAAGGCGTCGTAGCGGTCGGCGTGGGCCGCCGCCACCTCGTCGATCGACCGCAGCGCGTCGATCACCTCGGCCGAGGTCGGCAGCACCGGGCCCGGCGCGATCTCCGGCAGGTCCAGGTAGAGGCCGCGCTTGGCCGAGTACTTGGGCAGGTCGTAGCCGTACAGGACGATCGGCCTGCCGGTCACGACGAAGTCGGCCAGGACGGACGAGTAGTCGGTCACCAGGACGTCCGTCACGAGCAGCAGATCCGCCATATCCGGATAAGTCGTGACGTCGTGAGCGATGTCGGGAACGGCGGGCGCGGCCTGCATCGGGTGCGCGCGCACCAGCAGCTCGTGGTCCGCCCCCAGCGCCTCCCTGGCCTTCGCCAGGTCGAGCTTGACCATGGCGTTCTTGCGGTCGTAGTCACGCCACGTGGGCGCGTACAGGACGACCCGCTTGCCCTCGGCCAGCCCGAGGCGCGCGCGCACCTTGGCCGCGAGCTGCTCGCGGTCGGGCGAGGTCAGCACGTCGTTGCGGGGCAGCCCGCTCTCCAGCACCTCGCCCTGGTAGCCGAACGCCTTGCGCAGCACGGGCGTGGCCCACGGCGACTGCGACAGCAGCACGTCCCAGCCGCGCACGTCGGCGGCCTGCCGGTGCCAGACCGGCGGTCTGGGGTCGCGGCGCATGTGCGGCTGGTCGTTGCCGATGTGCTTGACCGGGGTGCCGTGCCAGGTCTGCAGCACCACCTGGCCCTCGCGGGAGCGGAACCAGACGGGCAGGAACGAGTTCGTCACGATGTAGCGGGACCTGGCCAGCGCCGCCTTGTGCTCGCGGCTGCCGGCCCGCACGACGGTGGCGGGGCCGGGAGGGGTGAACGCGCCGTCCTTGACGATCCAGATGTGCTCGCGGTCGTCGCCGCGGCGCAGCCGCTCCTCGTAGATGGCGCGGACGCTGTCGGCGTACAGGCGGCCCTCGTTGACCACGTAGACGGTGGCGTCGTTCAGCGGCTCGGTGCGCTGCTGCGGGTAGAAGACCTTGCGCAGCACGTGGGTGCCGGCCAGGCCCTTCTCGTTGGCGGGCCGGTCCTCCTCCGACAGCACCACCGGCACGTCGAAACGGGTCGACACGATGCGGAAGCAGTGGCCGCCGGCCGTGCGCGGGCTCTCGTCGAGGCCCTCCAGCGCGGCGTGGTCCATGCGCACCGGGACGATCTCACCGGACGGGTGCCGCATGGACATGTTCCAGGTGCCGGAGGCCAGCGGCACGGGCTCGCCGAAGCGGTCCATCGCGCCGGGCTCGAACCGCACCTCGAAGTCCTCGCCGGTACGCGTCATCGGCAGCTGGTAGGACAGCCCGGAGCGGTGGCGCAGCGAGACGGCGCGCGGGCCCGCGGCGTCGGGGTAGCGGCCGCGCAGCACGAGCGTGGTGCCCTCCCACACGGCCGAGACGATGACGGGCCGGATGCGGTGGGCGGAGATGATCACGCGGTCACGCCGGTCGCCCAGCACGGTGATCTCGCGGTCGCCGCTGGTGAACCTGGTCTCCCCCAGGTCGCCGAGCATGACGGTGGCGGCCGGGTCGCCCTTGGGCTCGACCCACAGGCGGCGGCCGTCCTTCTCCTGCAGCAGCGCGGGCACGGCGAGGTCGAGCGTCACCTCGGTGGCGGCGCCCTTGGGGGTGAAGTCCGCGGCCATGCGGTGGCCGCCGACCCGGGCGTGGCCCTTGGTCACGACCCGGCCGGCCAGGGTGATCTTCAACTGCAGGTGCTCGTCGTCCACGCGGACGCCGGTGAGCTCGGCCCGGTTGGGCTGGAACGCCACCTGGAGCGCGCGGTCGGAGGTCCACACCGGCCTGACCCACCAGCCGGGGCTGAGCTGGCGGCCGGCGGGCCGCTCGCTGCGCCCGACGCCGTAGCCGCGCAGCAGGCCGGTGGCCCGGGCGCCGCGGCTCCAGAACACGATCTCGGCCCGCCACGTCGTGGTGTCGGCCACGGCCGGGCGGCGGCGCAGCCGGCGGCGCACCGCGGAGACCATGCCCCTGGCCGCGCCGCGCCAGCGCAGCGCCCACGGGTTCAGCTCGGCGGTGAAGCCGGACCAGTCGTAGTTGCAGCCGACCTCGCGGGCGCCGTGGGTGGCCTCGGGGGCCAGCACGCGCCTGGTGCGCAGGCGCACCGGCGGCAGCCAGCGCGGGCCGCGCAGGACCACCGTCGCCCAGTTGGCCCGGCGGCTGCGGACCGACAGCCCGGCCAGGTAGGCGTAGCCGGAGATGCGCAGCTTGCGGCCGTCCCACACGATGTCGTCGATGTGCGTGACGGGCACCAGGTCGGCCTTGCGCAGCCGGTACAGGTCGGCCGGCAGCTCGTCCTTGAGGGGCAGATCGGCGTACCAGCGCAGGCCCTTGCGGATGCGCTTGGACGGCTCGGCCGCGGCCGCCACGACCTGGGCGAGCGTCTCCCCCTCGACCAGCTCCTCGTCGGCGCGGGTCTCGATGAGGTGGCACATGAGGCGGCGCGCGACCGGCAGCTCGCGCTTGACCTTCGGGTCCACCCCGGAGAGGTACGGGCGCACGAGGGTGAGGAGCTCGCGCCGCGTGTCGGGGCCGCGCTTGACCGCCAGGTCCATCCGCGCGCCCAGCGGCCCGCTGAGCACCTCGGTGTCGAACTCCGCGCTGCGCCCGCCGGGCCCGACCAGGGTCATGATCTCGTCGAGCGGCTCGCCGCGGTCGCAAAGGTCCTGGACAGCCTTCAGGCGGTCGGGGATCGCTTCGCCGCCGGGGCTCTGGGCTGTCAGGCCGTTAGCCATCGCGGTAGGCACCGCCTTTCAGGCCGCCGTTATGTTCAGCCCATGGTAATAGGAGTCACAAGATGTGAAATCGCACAGTTCGCGAAGAGGCAGGTCAACGGGCTTCCTGTGAATCCGCTGAACGCCCGTCCCAGCGCGCCCGGCGCATGTCGACCCGTTCGCCGCGCAACGGGGTGCCCTCCTCGCGCCAGTGGGACAGGCATCGCGCCTGGTGTCCGGGGGCGCCCGTGCCGTCGGCGTGCACCACGCGCCACCAGGGCACGCCGCCTCCCCAGGTGGACATGACCCGCCCGACCTGACGCGGGCCGCCCTCGCCGAGATACTCGGCGACGTCGCCGTAGGACATGACCTTGCCGGGAGGGATGCGGTCGACGACGTCGAGCACCCGCTCGGCGTACGGGTTCAGGGGGTCCACGCCGCCGGGCCCGCTCGGAGCATCTCGTCGAGCCTGCCGAGCTCCGTCGCCAGGCCTTCGGCCAGCACCTCGACCGCGCCGTCGCGCAGCGCGTAGACCTCGCCGTCCTCGCCCACGAGCCGGGCGCCGAGCGCCGCCGAGAGCCTCACGAGCTGCGCCACCTGCCAGTCGGAGCCGGGTTCGCCGACCACCTGGCCGCGCCACGCCCCCACCGCGTGGGCGCCGTCGCCGTGCCTGGCGACGATCTCTTCGGAACCGCGCAGCTCGAACCCCGCCGGCTCGATCGCCTTCGCGAGGTCCGCGAGGGCGATCGGCGACTCACGAACCACGCGCAGTTCGTATCCCATGGGGCGCGACCTTAGCGGATCTTCACTCCCTGCGTTGGTTGAGAACCACGATTCCACCGCAGAACATGACAAGGGCCACCAGAACCCCAATCCCGTACAGCCAGAGCCGCCACGCGTCCGGCCCCGGCGCCGTCGGCGGCGGGGAGTCCTCCCCCTGCCCGAAGTGCTGATCGTCGGGTACGGGGACGCTGCGGCGCTGCCCGCCGAGCGTGGCCGCGGCGTCCAGCGCGGCGCCCGCGTCGACCACGCCGAAGCCGACCTCCTCGTCATAGCCGTCGGCCGGCCTGCCCTTCGCGCCCGCGGCCAGCGCCTGCGCCACCTGGTCGGGCCGCAGGCCGGGGTAACGCGCCTTGATGAGGGCGGCGACCCCCGACACCAGAGCCGCCGCCGAGCTGGTGCCCTCCGACAGTTCGTAGCCGCTGCCGCGCCTGACCACGGGGACCCCCGAGCCCGGCGCCGCGACCAGCACCGACAGGTTGTCACTGCTGTACGAGGCCACCCTGCGCTGTTTGTCGACGGCCGCGACGCCGATGACGCCCGGGTATCCGGCCGGGAAGCTCCAGTAGGAGGTGCCGTTCTCCCTGGCGTACTCCGTCTTCCCGTCGTTGCCGACGGCCGCGACCAGCACCACGCCCTTGCCGAGCGCGTACGAGACCGCCTCGCGCTCGGACCTGTGGGCCCCGTACGTGCCGATGGACATGCTGACGACCTGCGCGCCCTGGTTGACCGCGTACCGCAGGGCCCGCGCGAGCGGGCTCTCGATCACCGCGCGGTCGTCGGCCAGCGGCGGGTCCACCCGGTCCGGGTCCTCCGCCACCGCCAGCGGCAGGGACAGCACGCGGACCTCGGGCGCGACGCCGACGTAGCCGTCGTCGGCGCCGGAGGCGGCGATGAGCCCCGCCATCGCGGTGCCGTGGCGGCCCGGGGTCACCTCGCGGCGCACCGCGCCCGAGCTCATGTCGGGGCCGACGGTGACCCGGCCGCGCAGCTCCTTGACGTCGGGGTCGACCGCGCTGTCGATGACGGCCACGGTGACGCCGGCGCCCTTGGTGGTCCGCCACGCCTGCTCGACGTTGAGCGCGTCGAGCACCCACTGCTGCCGGTCGCGGATGGGCGCGGCGTGCGCCGGGGTCTGCAGCAGGAGAAGGGCGGCGACCAGGGCGCGCACGACGGTCAGCACACGTTCCCCTGGGTGCACGGCGGGACCTTGGGCGGATCCGCCAGGAAGTAGGCGATCTGGTTGCCGATCGACCGGGCGGCCGGCCAGAGCTCGCTGTGCAGCTCCTCCTCCGGCGGGATCGCGGCCCTGGTGCGGCCGTCGGCGTAGCCGCCGGTGGTGAAGACGAGGTAGGGCCCGGCGCCGGCCCAGCCGGTGCGCTGGCGCTGCTCGGCGCCGAACCGCTCGGCCACGGTGCCGGGGAAGGCGACGGGCAGCACGCCCACCCGGTCGTCCTGGGTGAGGTCCCCACCGGCCGAGGCCCTGGCCTCCTGGTCCTTGAGCACGGCCACGCCGATGGTGAAGACGAAGGTGGAGCTCTGGTCGACGTACGTGGCGCGCAGCAGGCTCACGCAGCCGTGCTCGGCCAGGATCGCGCCGACCGCGGGGTCCACGGCGTCGCGGCACCTGGCCTCGGGGGCGATGCCGACCCGCCTGGCGTACTGCTGGGTGCGGTCGAGGCCGAGGTACTTCAGCTCCTCGGGGAAGATGCCGGTGGTGGGCCACGACTGCCAGCGCCGGGCGATCTCCTCCTGCTTGTAGCGGTTCTGCTCCTCGGCGGTCAGCGGGCGCGAGCGCGTCTCCTTGAACAGGCCCACGGTGCCGAGCAGCACGACGACGGCCGAGAGTGCCACGATGACGCCCACCAGTGCCACGAACGCCCGCCGGTAGCGGACGCCCTGCTGCAACTGGTCGGTCTCGGCCCGTTGCCTGGCACGCTGCCTGGACATGGACCGGCCGGTCGCCGGCGACCAGTCGCGCACCCGCGACCTGCGGCCGGTACCGGCGCCGAGCGGGTTCTTCCGTCCCGGCGTGGCGTCCCCCGCGGCGCGCGGCAGCCCTGTGGTGGACCTACGTGCCTTCACCACCGCCTCGTTCCCAAGCTCGGCTTTCTGTGTCATTCGTCCCCGTAACAGGGCGGATCATGCGTCTTGGTCATTGTGCGCTCGTCGCACCCTCCTCACCAAGGCGAGGATGACCGCCACCGAGCCGACCGCGCCTCCGGCCGACGCCACCGCGATCGACGCGTGCAGCACGACGCGCCGCTCGTCCCTGTGGACGACCTTGACCGGGCCCGCGGCGCCGCCGCCGAGCGGCCGGTCGGGGTCGTGCGCCAGCGCGGCGGGCGCGGCCTCCGTGTGTCCGGCGAGCTTGGCCGCCTCGGCCAGCGCCCTGGCGGCGTTGACGACGCCGAAGCCGGTGCCGGTGTCGTAGCCGGTGGGCGGGCTGTCGACGGCCCCGGCGGCGAGGGCGCGGGCCACGAGCGGCGGCGACATCTTCGGGTATTTCGCCCTGACGAGAGCCGCGACGCCGGAGACCAGGGCGGTCGCCTGCGAGGTGCCCCGGCCCGTCCAGTACTCGTCGCCGGGACCCGCGCCCATGATGTCGACGCCGGGCGCGGCCACCAGCACCGAGGCGTTCCCGTTGGAGAAGGCCGCCCGCCGCAGGCCCGCGTCGGCCGCGCCGACCGCCACCACGCCGGGGAAGGCCGCCGGGTAGGAGTACGGGGCCGCCCCCGCCACCTTGCGGGTGCCCTCGTTGCCGGCCGCGGCGACCAGCACGACGCCCTTGCCGATGGCGTAGCGGACCGCGGCCCGGTCGGCCTTGCTGGCCAGCTCCTTCGAGATGGACAGGTTGATGACGTCGGCGCCCTGGTCGACCGCGTAGCGGATGCCCCTGGCCACCACGTCCTCGAACCTCGGGTCGACGTTGAACGTCCGGAACCCCGGCTCCTCGTCCTCCAGGATCACCCGTACCGACAGCACCTCGGACTCCGGGGCGACGCCGATGATCCCGTCGGCGCCGCCGGGGCCGTGACCGTGACCGGCGATCAGTGACGCCATGTACGTGCCGTGCAGGCGACGCGGCGCCACCCCCGGCGCGTTGGCGCCCTCGGTGAAGTCCTCGCCCACGGTCACGGAGCCGGCCAGGTCGCGGTGGCCGGGGTCGACGCCGGAGTCGAGCACGGCCACGGTGACGCCCGCGCCCCGGCTGACCTCCCAGGCGGCGGGCAGGTCGAGTGTCTTGATGACCCGCTCCTGACTGGCCCGCACCTCGTCGGCCACCGCGGGCGCCGCGTCGAGCAACAGCACCCCGGCCACCGCCAGCGTCCCGGTCAGCGCGGCCTGCCCGCGCCCGCCTCTGCCGGGGCGCGAGGTACGCGGGCGGCGGGTCAGCACTGCCAGTCCTCGGAGGCGCAGTCGGGCATCCGCGGCATGGTCAGTTCGGCGAGGACGCGCTCGGAGATCTCGGTGGCGAAGGCGAAGACGGCCGGCCGCTGCTCGGCCGCGCCACCGGGCCGTCCGTCCACCTGACCGGCCGTGGTCAGCACCAGGTACGGGCCGGACTGGCGTACCGAGCCCCGCTGGCGCACCGCCGGCGCGAACCGGTCGGCCACCGTGCCGCGGAAGGCCAGCGGGAGCAGGCCGGGAACCGGCTCGCCGCCGGCGGGGAACGCGGACTTGGCCCGGGCGGCGCGCGCCGCGTCGGGCAGGGCGACGACGCCGATGGTGACGAGCACACCGCGCAGGGCGTCGATGTACGTGGCGCGCAGCACGGCGCGGCACCCCGACTCCGTCAGCGCGGGGACGGCCACGGCGTCGACCGCGCCGGCGCAGCCGGTCGTCGGTGAGATGCCCAGCCTGCGGGCCCGCTCCTTGCCGCCCTGCTCGGCGGAGTAGGACAGCGTGGCGGGGAAGATGCGGCCCGCGTCCCAGGTGCGCCAGCGCTCGGCGACCTCGCGCTGGGAGGCCGCCCTGAGCTCGGCGGCCGTCGGGCCCCGGGTGAGCTCGGAACTCACCGAGCTCGCCGCGACCCCGGCGGCCACCGCGCAGACCGAGGTCAGCGCGGAGGCCACCACCAGGATGGGCCAGAGGCGAGCGTTGTCCACAGGATCGACCTTAATGCGGCCGACCCTCCGCCATCCGCAGAAACCGGACCGCCGGTCTAGTACTCCGGCAGGCTCGGGTCGACGGTCTTGATCCAGCTCAGCACGCCGCCGCCGACGTGGACGGCGTCGGAGAACCCTGCGTCCTTGACGACCGCCAGGGCCTCGGCGGAGCGGGCGCCCGACTTGCAGTGGAGCACGATGCGCTTGTCCTGCGGCAGCTTCTCCAGGGCGGAGCCGTTGAGGAACTCACCCTTGGGGATCAGCGTGGCGCCGGGGATGCTCACGATCTCGTACTCGTTGGGCTCGCGGACGTCGACGAGGAAGATCCCGTCGCCGTTGTCCTGCATGGCCTTGAGCTCGCGGGCGGTGATGGTGGAGCCGGAGACCGCCTCGGCGGCCTCGTCGGACAGCGCGCCGCAGAACGCCTCGTAGTCTTCGAGCAGCTCGGTGACCGTCGGGTTCTTGCCGCACAGGACGCACTCGGGGTCCTTGCGGACCTTGACGTCGCGGTACTTCATCTCCAGGGCGTCGTAGATCATCAGCCGGCCCACCAGCGGCTCGCCGATGCCGGTGATCAGCTTGATGGCCTCGTTGACCTGGATGGAGCCGACCGACGCGCACAGCACGCCGAGCACGCCGCCCTCGGCGCAGGACGGGACCATGCCGGGAGGCGGGGGCTCCGGGTAGAGGCAGCGGTAGCAGGGGCCCTGCTCGGCCCAGAAGACGCTGGCCTGACCGTCGAAGCGGTAGATCGAGCCCCACACGTACGGCTTGCCCAGCAGCACCGCGGCGTCGTTCACCATGTAGCGGGTGGCGAAGTTGTCGGTGCCGTCGAGGATGAGATCGTACTGGGAGAAGATCTCCATGACGTTCTCGGTGGTGAGCGTGGTGTTGTGGATCACCACGTCGATCAGCGGGTTGATGGCGCGCACGGAGTCGGCGGCGCTCTCGGCCTTGGGCCGGCCGACGTCGGCCTGGCCGTGGATGACCTGGCGCTGCAGGTTGGAATCGTCGACGACGTCGAAGTCGATGATGCCGAGCGTGCCGACGCCCGCCGCGGCGAGATACAGCAGCGCGGGCGAACCGAGGCCGCCGGCGCCCACACACAGCACCTTGGCGTTCTTCAGCCGCTTCTGCCCGGCCATCCCCACGTCGGGGATGATCAGGTGGCGCGAGTAGCGGCGCACTTCGTCAACGGTCAGCTCGTCAGCCGGCTCGACCAGCGGTGGCAACGACACTTTCTACGCTCCCGTTCCAGGGGTCTTATCTCCCTTTGAAACCTAGCCGGGCAGTGGGGCATTCCCCAATCGCGTCTCACCGATCAGACGACGCGTCTCCAGCGCGACGAGACGGGGCTGCTCCATCATCGCCACGTGCCCGGATCCGGGCAGCAGAACCAGCCTCACCTGCCGGAACGTGCGCGCCGCCCGGGCGGCCATGGCGGGCCTGACGAGCCGGTCGTGCCTGCCGTGGATGATCAGCGTGGGCGCCTCGACCCTGGCGGCCAGCCGCCACAGCGACTGCGGGCCGCGGCGCAGGTATTCGGCCACGATGCCGCGGGCCGAGCCGAGCATGGCGGCGATGGTGTGCGGCAGGTCGTCGCGGCGGCGCAGCTCCTCGACCGCCTCGCTCAGCCGTACCGGATGGATCGCCCGCGCGTTCGCCCAGACCATGGCGAACGTGGCCTCGACCCGCCGCTCCGCCGGGAGCAGCTTGAGCCTGCCCGCCAACCACTCCCCCACCCAGGGCGTGGCGGCCGCCGCGACCCGGACCGGGCCGTACCTGGGGATCAGGTCGGGCAGCGCGGGCGAGACGAGTGTGAGCGAGCGCACCAGGTCGGGGCGGGTGGCGGCGACCCGCACGGAGACCGCGCCGCCGAGCGAGTTGCCGAACAGGTGGGCCGGGCCGGTGTGCTCCAGCAGGCCGATGACCGCGCGGGCGTGCGCGGGGACGCCGTAGTCGCCGTCGGAGGCGGCGGGCGAGCATCCGGATCCGGGCAGGTCGACGGCGTGACCGGTGACGACGTCCTTCAGCTCGTCCATCAGGTCGGTCCAGTTGGTCGCGGAGCCGGCCAGGCCGTGCACGAACACCGCCTGCTCGGGGGCGCCCTGCGGGGTCGATCTGACGTGCACGGGCCCGATCATCCGTCCCGGCCAGTGCGGGACCGGCTCTGCCATGGCTCCTCCTCATAACCATCCTGCTTAGGGGCGGTCTGCATTCCGTACAGACGCGTTTTCGCCTCGCGCCGCAGGACATCAGCCGCGTACGTCCAACGATACGGACAGGGGAAATGTGATGAGGTTCAGCCGTGTCGCGGTGGTGCTCGCGTTCGCGGTCGTGGCGGGCGGCGGGTTCGCGACCGGCACGGCGGGGGCCGCCCGGGGGCCGGCCCCGACGGTGGCCGCCGCCGTCGGAGGAGCGCGGGACGGGGACGGGCGGGCGCCGAAGCGGTGCAGGTACGCGGTGCGCCGGATCGAGACGAGACTCAACGTGCGCGGGGGGCCTGGGACCCGGTACCGGATCGTGGACAAGCTCTACCCGGGCGACTACACGTGGGGGAGCTGCCGGAAGTTCGGCAGGTGGCGGAAGGTGCGGGGGGTCGACGCGGACCGGCTCGGGTTCAGCCACGCGTACTACCTGAGGCGGATCGACACCCGCTGACCGGACAGATCCCGATTTTTCGTGTTTAGGGATCTAATCGATCTTTTGATACGCCGAGAACATGGCAAAAGCCACCACATGCCGTTTATGGCGGCCATCGCCGGAAAACATGAGAGCAGCGGCACCCAGCGTGATGTCAACGGCACTCATCGTGACGAACGGTCAGGGTCGACGACGCGGCACATGGCGCCACATCCACGGCATGCGCCGGAGGAGCCCGTCACATGCCTCCTCCGGTTGACGCCGGTCATGGAAGCGCCCCGCGATAATTCGCTCGCTGGGTGCCGCCGTTTCAGCGCGAACATGGCACGGCTCGCGCGTTCTCGCTTTTTCGGAGCAGTATTTACGGGGCGCTCCGGCCTGCCCTTTTCCGCAGGGAATTCATTGCGGGAGAACAGGCCGGAAAGACGGTGTTCCACCCTGTGGAGCCGCCCACATTTCCGCCCGAATCGGACATATCGTGCCATTTTGCGAGATAGATCTACAAGGCGAGCAATAAGATTGTTATTGCATAGCAAAATAGGGCGAACTCCGTTTCATAGGCCACAGGCCGGAAATGACATTCAGCAGGATGACTCATTAGTAGCCGTCCAGATCGTCGAGAACGGGGCAATCCGTCCTTTAGGGGGAAAACGCAATGCCCAAGCTCAAGAGTGTTATCGCGGGCCTCGCCGTCAGCACCGCGCTTACCGGCGGCCTGGTTGCCGGAGGTGCGACCGCCGCCGCCGCCATGCCGACCACCGCGCCCGTCGTCACCGACGACGGCTTCGGTGACGGCTTCAACGACGGCTTCGGCTTCAACAACGGCCTCGGCTTCGGCTTCTTCGGGGGCCACACCTTCGGCAACCGCCACAGGTGCGGCCACCACCACGGCGGCGGCTGGGGCCGTCGCAGCAAGAACAAGCACATCTGCGTCGTGGTCCGGAACTTCAACTTCAACGAGAACAAGCTGCGCCGCCACGACCGTCACCACCACCGCCGTCACCACAGCAACCTCATCAACTAAGGCGAGCCACCTCGCCGACCGCCGGGTGCGGATGGGATGAGCGCTCGTTTTCATTGATGGTCGTCCGGTCCCTTTCCAGGGATGTGGTTTCCCGGCTCGTAGTGAATTCCGGGCTCTCGGGACAGGCCGTGTGCGATGGCGCGGCCTGTTCTGAGATTTCCTTCTCGTCTCCGCGGCAACTTCGAGGGCTCCGCCGGCAATGGCGCCGGCGGGGCCCTCATTGCGTCGCCCCATGGACGGCCGGGGCTTCCGAGCTCTCAGGATCCGCTCCTGGAGTCCGCCCAGGCGCCGAGCTCCCGCGCACCGCCGACGCCCGTATCCATCGGTG
Organism: Nonomuraea ferruginea; assembly: GCF_039540635.1. Taxonomy (NCBI): domain Bacteria; kingdom Bacillati; phylum Actinomycetota; class Actinomycetes; order Streptosporangiales; family Streptosporangiaceae; genus Nonomuraea; species Nonomuraea ferruginea. The sequence goes on from NZ_BAABFD010000013.1 coordinate 59,938, forward strand.
CGGCCCTTCTCACGAAAGGCCGCACCGATGGATACGGGCTCTTTCATGTCCCCTGCGCACCCCTCAGCCAGGTTCGCATCGGGGCGTCACAAGGGCTCTCAGCGCTCCCGTGAGACCGCCCGGCAAGGGACATGCCGAAATCCCCGCCTCCGGGAATGCGCCCGTGCACGACAAAAGGAGAGGGCTCCCCCGGCGCCAGTGCCGGCGGAGCCCTCGAAGTTGCCGTGGAGACGAGAAAGGAAAACTCAGGACGGGCCGCGCCATAGAACGCGACCCGCCCCCGAGAGAGCCCGGAATTCACCACAGAGCGGAAACCGTATCCCCAGAAAAGGGGCCCCGAACCGATCCTCAATGAGAACGAGCACTCATTCCTGCGCCGTCAACGACGATTGATCACTAGCCGACGTGTCATCCACTGGCTGCGCCATGCGACGGCCGGCGAGGTTGTCGATGTCAGTCGAGGTCGTCCCAGCCCCAGTTCCGGTGGTGGCGCCGGTGCTCGTTCGGGTTCCGGTTGATGTTGAAGTTCTCGACGATGACCCGGACTTGCTTGCGGTGGTGCTTGCGCCACCAGCAGCGGTGGCCGCAGTGCCCGCCGGTCAGGACCGACGTGCCCGCGCTGACCTGAGTGGCGGCAGCTGCGCTGGTGGTGGTCATGGTCGCGCCCGCGACCACGACGCCACCTGTCACGGCGGTGCTGAGGGCGAGGCCCGCGAGAACACTCTTGAGCTTGGGCATTGCGTTTTCCCCCTAAAGGTTCGATTGCCCCGTACTCGGGACCTTTCTTAAGGTCCAAGAAAGGTCCCCGGATGATGCTGAAGACTCATCCGGTAAGTGATATTCCCGTCACTCTGGGTGAGCAAACGGTCATCCTTCCATTTTGCTATGCATTAGCGTTGCTATTGCTTAAATTAAGCGTTTATAGAATGTAACTGCACGAATTGTCCGATATGTCCGCTAATGCAAGGCAAGCGCCGGCAGGATCATCCGGGTACGCGGCCGCATGGCCGCGCGTGAGAACGGACAGCGGGGGTGAGTCCAGGGGCAGGAGGCGTCAGGCCGACTTGCGGGCCTTCCGCTTGGCGGGGGCCTTCTCTTCCTGGCCCTTCTCTTCCTTGGCCTTCTCTTCCTTGGCGCTGTCGTCCTTGGCCCTGTCGTCCTTGGCCTTCGCCTTGCCCGAGGCGGCCCGCTTCGGCTTGGCGGGAGCGCCCTCGCGCTCGCGCTTGGCGGCCTCGACGCTGGCCCGCAGCGCCGCCATGAGGTCGACGGCGGGGCCGCCCTCCTCCTCGGCCTCCGGAGGCGTGATGACCTCCTTGCCCGCCACCTTCGCCTCGATGACCTCCTGCAGCGCCTCGCGGTAGGTGTCGTGGTACTCGGCCGGGTCGAAGTCGGCCTCCATCGTGGAGATCAGCGACTCCGCCATCTTGAGCTCCTGCGTCCGCACGTCGATGTCCTCGTCCAGGAACTCGAAGTCCGGCTTGCGGATCTCGTCCGGCCACAGCATGGTCTCCAGCACGAACACCCCGTCGCGCACCCGCAGCGTCGCCAGCGACTCGCGCTGGCGCAGCGCCACCTTGACCACCGCCACCTGGCCGGAGCTCTCCAGCGCGTCGCGCAGCAGCACGTACGGCTTGGCCCCCTGCGCGTCGGGCTCCAGGTAATAGGACTTGGCGAAGTAGATGGGGTCGATCTGCTCGGCGGGGGCGAACTGCAGCACGTCGATCCGGCGGGAGGTGCTCAGCGGCAGCCCTTCGAAGTCCTCGTCGGTGAGCACGACCATCTCGCCCGTGGCCAGCTCGTAACCCTTGGCGATGTCCGCGTACGCGATCTCCTCGCCGTCGAGCGTGCACACCCTCTTGTAGCGGATGCGGCCGCCGTCCTCGCGGTGCACCTGGTGGAAGCTGACGTCCTTCTGCTCGGTGGCCGAGTAGAGCTTCACCGGGATCGTGACCAGCCCGAAGGAGATCGCACCTTTCCAGATGCTGCGCATGGGCAACTCCTCAGTAGTGTCGGGCGGTTCGCCAACGGGGACATACCCGTCCCCGTGCGACCAATGCCATAGCTCGTCGAACCCATGCCGGGCCGGTCCTGTGGCGTTATCGATGGGTTAGACCCGATCTCGTCGGGGAGGTGGCGTACACGAAGGCCGCGCCGTCCCGTGTGGCGCGGGCCCGGAGAAGCTGCCCCCGGAGGTGACGGCCCGATGAGCCCGGCGAGCAAGGTCCCGGTGCGGGTGGACGGGCGGGAACTCGTCCTGAGCAACCTGGACAAGGTGCTCTATCCCGAGTCCGGCTTCACCAAGGCCGAGGTCATCGACTACTACAGCCGGATCGCCCCGGTGCTCCTGCCGCACCTGGAAGGCCGGCCGCTGACGGTCAAGCGCTTCCCGAACGGCGTCGAGGGCATGTCCTTCTTCGAGAAGAACGCCCCCGAGCACACCCCCGGCTGGGTGCGCAGGGCGCGGCTGCCGGCGCCCGGCAGCACCAAGGACCGCGACACCATCGACTTCGCCCTGATCGACGACCTGCCGGGGCTGGTCTACTACGCGAACCTGGCCGCGCTGGAGCTGCACGTGCCCCAGTGGCGGGTGGACGGGGAAGGACGCGCGCTGCCGCCGGACACGCTGGTGTTCGACCTGGACCCCGGGCCCCCCGCGACGATCGTGGAGTGCTGCGAGGTCGCCCTGATGCTGCGCGAGGTGCTGTCGGCCGACGGCCTGGAGGCCAGGCCGAAGACCAGCGGGAGCAAGGGCATGCAGCTGTACGCCGCGTGGGACGGCCGCGAGGAGCCGTCGGCGTACGCCAAGCGGCTGGCCCAGGCGCTGGCGAAGCGGCACCCCGAGCGGATCGTCAGCGTGATGGCGAAGAAGCAGCGGCCGGGCAAGGTCTTCATCGACTGGAGCCAGAACAACCCCGCCAAGACCACGGTCGCGCCATACTCGCTGCGGGCCAGGACGCGTCCGACGGTTTCCACGCCACTGCTGTGGAAGGAGGTCGAACGCTGCGAGAGCCCGGAAGACCTGGTGTTCACGTCGTCCGACGTGCTGGCCAGGATGGAGAAGCACGGCGACCTTTTCAGCCGGGCGTAATCTGGTTCAGTCCACACGAAGAGGGGGACCGACATGTCGGAGATGGACGTACGCGGGGACGACGACAACTTCGCCGATGACCAGGAGCTGCCGATCGAGGCGACGCCGGCCGACGCCGCCGAGCAACAGCGTCCGCTGCGGGAGGACGACGAGCAGTGGCGCCTCGAGCTTCCCCTTGAGGTCAACCCGGCCGACGCGATCGAGCAGGACCGCGTGGTCGGGTACGACGACGACGACTATCGCTGAGGTGATGACTACCCGCCCGTAGGATGTCGGCAGACCCGGCACGAAACCCGTTGGAGACCCGTGTGACCGCTACCCCGGACGCCAAGCCCCGGGGCACCCGGCTGCCCCGACTCGCCCGCCGCAGGCAGCTGCTGAGCGCGGCGCAGGAAGTGTTCGTGGAGAACGGCTACCACGCGGCCGCCATGGACGAGATCGCCGACCGCGCGGGGGTCAGCAAGCCGGTGCTCTACCAGCACTTCCCGGGCAAGCTGGAGCTCTACCTCGCGCTGCTCGACCTGCACGTCGACGACATGGTCACCCGGTGCAGGGAGGCGCTCGCCTCCACGACCGAGAACAAACTGCGGGTGCAGGCGACGTTCAGCGCGTTCTTCGACTTCGTCTCCACCCAGGGCGAGGCGTTCCGGCTGGTCTTCGAGTCCGACCTGCGCAACGTGGCGCCGGTGCGGCAGCGCGTGGAGCGCTCGCTCAACGAGTGCGCCGAGATGGTCAGCGCGGTGATCCAGGAAGACACCGGCTGCACCAGCGACGAGGCCCACCTGCTGGGCGTCGGGCTGGTCGGCATGGCGGAGGTGAGTGCCCGCTACTGGGTCAGCGAGCACGGCTCCATCCCCAAGGACGCGGCCGAGCAGCTCATGGCCCGGCTCGCCTGGCGGGGCATCAGCGGTTTTCCGCGTACGGCTTAACCCGTTCGCTGGGCGCGATCAGCTGCGCTTTTCCGGCGTCGAACGGCCACGATGAGGGAAGCCCCGCCCCGTGGAAAGGGAGCATGATGGAAATCAAGATCGGCGTGCGTTCGGTGCACCGTGAGCTCGTTGTGGAGACCGACCTGTCGTCCGAGCAGGTCGAGGAGGAAATCCGGAAGGCCCTTGCCGCCGATCGCGGCGTGTTCGCCATCACCGACGTGAAGGGCAGGCGTGTGGTGGTGCCGGTGGCGTCGCTGGGCTTCATCGAGATCGGCGAGGACGAGTCGCGTCCCGTGGGCTTCGGCGGCACCCTCTAGGCGCCGCCGCCCGGGAGCCGCCTTGAGGCGCGGCTCCCGGGCGTGACGCCTCAGATGCCGAGCGCCGCCATGCGCTTACCGTGCTGCTCCGTCAGTTTGGCGAACAGGCGGGAGATCTCCGCCTGGTCGTTCGCGCCCGACTCCACCAGCATGAGCGCCAGCTCCGGGCGTTCCGCCGCCACCCGCTGGCCCTGGCTGAGCGCCTCGCCGACGAGCCGCCTGGCCCACAGCGCCAGCCGCCCGCTCACCGCCGGGTCCGCCGCGACGCCGGCCCGTACGCGCTCGACGGCGAACTCCGCCCGCCCCTCGTCCGTCAGCACCTCGTCGACCAGCTCCACGATCGACGGGTCCAGCCTCCGGGCCGCCTCACGATAGAAGTCGAGCGCGATGCCCACCCCCACATAGGCCTTGACCAGGGCCTGCAACCAGTCGGCCGGGCTGGTCTGGGTGTGCCAGGCGTCCAGCGCCCCGGCGAACGGCTGCATCGCCCGCTCCGGGTCCGCCCCCAGCTCCCGCAGCCGGTCGTAGAGCAGCCGGAAGTGCTGATACTCGGCGACGGCCAGCTCGCACAGCGCCGTCCGGTCGGCGAGCGTGGGCGCCAGCGTGGCGGCGTCCTCGGTCATCCTCGTGAATGCGCTCAGCTCGGCATAGGCCAGGACGCCGAGCAGGTCGGCGACCCCAGGAGACTCGTTCATGGAAGGCAGCGTACTTCCGGGAATCTTCGGGAACATCCGTAAGCCTGGTCAGCGTTGTGGTATCGAGTACACTGCTCTGAGAAAGTGCGACCGCACTGTGTACATTCGGGGGTCTCTCCTCCGAATCCCCCGATCCCCGGGTGCGCGGTCGTAATGACGCGAGAGGGCTGGCTCTACCGCGAGGACCCAGATACGAGGTCGGATTTCCGCCCGTAGGTCCCGGCAGGCCCGCCTTCATTTGAGACTGAGGCAGGCCACGCTGACGACTTTCCGAGACCTCGGAGTCACACCAGAAATCGCCGATGCCCTCGAGACCGAGGGCATCACGACACCGTTCCCGATCCAGGAAATGGCGCTTCCGCTGGCGCTGAACGGCCAGGACCTGATCGGCCAGGCCCGCACGGGCACCGGCAAGACCTACGCGTTCGGCATCGCGATGCTGCAGAGCATCGGCAAGCCGCGCAAGAACCGCAAGAAGCCCCGCGGGCTGGTCGTCGTGCCGACCCGCGAGCTCGCCACCCAGGTGAGCGAGGACCTGGTCACCGCCGCCGGCAAGCTCGGCTCGCGGGTGCTCACCGTCTACGGCGGGCGCGCGTACGAGCCGCAGATCGAGGCGCTCAAGGCGGGGGTCGACGTCATCGTCGGCACCCCCGGCCGGCTGCTCGACCTGGTCAAGCAGAAGCATCTCGACCTCGGCCAGGTCAACACGCTGGTCCTCGACGAGGCCGACCGGATGCTCGACCTGGGCTTCCTGCCCGACATCGAGCGGATCTTCAAGCTGATCCCGGCGGAGCGGCAGACGATGCTGTTCTCCGCCACCATGCCGGGCGAGATCGTCACCCTTTCCCGCAAGTACCTCAGCCGCCCCACCCACGTGCGCGCCGAGAACGAGAGCGGCGAGGCCGAGACCACCCCGCAGGTGCGCCAGATCGTGTGGCGCGCCCACCGGATGGACAAGATCGAGATCGTGTCCCGGCTGCTGCAGGCCGAGGGCCGCGGGCTCACGATGATCTTCTGCGAGACCAAGCGCGCCTGCGACATGGTCTCCGAGCAGCTCGACACCCGTGGGTTCGCGGTCGCGGCCGTCCACGGCGACCTCGGCCAGGGCCAGCGTGAGCAGGCGCTGCGGGCGTTCCGCAACGGCAAGGTCGACGTGCTGGTCGCCACCGACGTGGCGGCCCGCGGCATCGACATCGACGACGTCACCCACGTGGTCAACTACGACTGCCCCACCGACGACAAGACCTACGTGCACCGCATCGGCCGCACCGGCCGGGCCGGGCGCACGGGCATCTCGGTCACGTTCGTGGAGTGGGAGGAGCTGACCCGCTGGAAGATGATCAACCAGATGCTGGGCCTCGACTTCCCGGAGCCCGAGGAGACCTACTCCACCTCTCCTCACCTCTACACCGAGCTCAACATCCCCGAGGGCACCAAGGGCGTGCTGCCGCACGCCAGCCGCTCCCGGGCGGGCCTTTCCGCGGAGCGCATCGAGGACCTCGGCGAGACGGGCCGGCCACGCGCGCGCGGCCGTCGCCGCGACGAGCGTGAGGAGCGGGAGCGGGAGCGGGAGCGTCCGGCCCGCACGCGCCAGCGCCGCCGCACCCGCGGCGGCAGGTCCGCGGAGGAGAGCACCGCGGGCAGCCCTGCCGTCGAGACGCCGGAGGTCGAGCTCGTGACCGGTCGCTCCAGCCAGCACCAGGAGGAGACGCCCGCGATCATCACTGCCGAGGAGGTGGCGACGGCCGCCGAGCCGCGCCGCCGCACCCGGCGGTCCGCCGTCCAGGAGGAGCAGGTCGCGGACGTCACCGCCCGCCAGGAGCGGTCCGTCACGGCCCCGCCGAGCGACCACACGGCCGCGCCCAGGCGCGACCAGATCGCGGCCCCGCCGCGTGACGAGATCGCGACGCCGTCGCGGGACGAGATCGCGGCCTCCCAGCGGGACGAGGTGGCCACGCCGTCGCATGACCGGATCGCGGCCTCCCAGCGGGACGAGGTCGCGACGCCGTCGCGTGACCGGATCGCCGCCTCCCAGCGGGACGAGGTCGTGGCGCCGGCACGCCAGGAGACCGAGTCCTCGTCGCGTGACGAGGCCACGGCGCCGGGCGAGCCGGAGTTCGCCGCACCGCGGCGCGAGCCGGAGCGGATCATCCCGGCCAGCCCGTTCACGGTGATCTTCCAGTCACCTGACCTGGCGACGGACGACGACGACATCGCGCCGTCGGCGGCCACGGAGCGCAAGCAGCAGCGCCGCGGCGGCAACCGCGGCAACCGCCGCCGCACCGGCTGACACGTTCGGCGAAAGGCGCGCATCCCGACCGGGGTGCGCGCCTTTCCGCATGTCACGGGCTTTCTCACGGACATGGGCACGACTCGCCCCAGATCGCACCGGCGTACCGTGTTCACCGGTGTCGAGGTGGTGGGCTCTGGGTATTGTTGCCCCACGTGAGTACGCCGCGATTCCTGCACCTGCCTCCTGGCGTCACCCCACGCAAGATCGAGACCGACCGCGGCATGTTCGCGGCCCTCGAGGCGCTGCCGGCGACCGGCGTGGTGGAGCGATGGCCCGCGATCCTTCTCCCGGGCCTGACGGGCAGCAAGGAAGACTTCATCGCGGTCCTGCAGACGCTCGCCCTGTCGGGCCGCCGCGTGCTGGCCGTCGACCTGCGCGGCCAGTACGAGACGCCGGGCCTCGACGACCCCGCCGCCTACACCTGCGCGGCGCTGGGCGCCGACGTCGACGCGCTCGCCCAGCGGTTCGGCGACGGCGAGCCGGTCCACCTGGTGGGCCACTCCTTCGGCGGGCTGGTGGCGCGCGAGGCGGCGATCGACGGGCGCACCAAGTTCGCCTCGTTCACGCTGATGGGCTCCGGCCCCGCGGGCATCACCGGCAAGCGCGCCGGACACGCCCGATGGCTGACGCGCACGATCCCCCTGTCGGGGCTGGAACACGTGTGGCATGCCGGCTTCGAGCCGGAGGCGCTGGCCGCCGGCGTGCCCGACGACATCCTGGCCTTCCTGCGCCAACGGCTGCTGTCCAACTCGCCGACGGGTCTGGCGCGCATGGCCGACGAGGTGGTGTCCATGCGCGACCGCACCGAGGAGCTGCGCCAGATCGAGGTGCCCACGCTCGTTCTGTACGGGGAACACGACGACGGCTGGCCTGCCGAGACGCAGCAGGAGATGGCGGCGGCCCTGGGCGCCGACTGCGTGGTGGTGCCGGGCGCGGCCCACTCACCCGCGGTGGAGGCGCCGGAGACCACGGCGGCGGCGCTCGTCAGGTTCTGGAACGAGGCCGAGAGCCACACCCTCGACACCCGCGCCACCTGACGGCGTCACTCCGCCAGGCCGTCCCAGGGGCGGTGCTCGGGGGCGGCGGTCACGCCTTCGGGGCAGTGGCGGCGGAAGTCGCACCAGCCGCAGATCGGGCCGGGGCTGGGGGCGAACACCTCGTCCAGCTCCGCGGGCACGCGTGGCGGGCTCACCAGGGGCCGGTCACGCCGCTCGGGGGCCGGCGCGTCGTCACGGGCCGCCGGTGGACGGCCCGCGTCGCGGGGCCGAGGGCGCTTGGCCTGGGCCGGCTCGCCCATCACCGTCCGGTAGCGCTCGTCCGCCTCCGCCGCCTCCATCGCGATCTCCTCGGCGCGCCGCAGATGGCGGTCGAGCGACTCGTCCGTGTGACGCCACTGCACGATCTCGCCCGTCGGCAGGTGGTGCAGCTCGACGGCGTGGGCCGGGGTGCGCATCATGCGGGACGCCGCCACCGCGTAGATCGCCAGCGCCAGCGAGGAGCGCGCGTCGTCCTGCGTGAGCGGCCGCCGCCCGGTCTTGTAGTCGACCACCACCAGCTCGTCGCCGCGCCGGTCGAGCCGGTCGATGCGGCCGGAGACCGCGATGACCGAGGTCCGGGTGGCCACGGTGCGTTCGACGCCGACCGGGTCGTCGGACGGGTCGAGCGTGGCCACGTAGCCGGAGACCAGGTCGCGGCCGCGGCCGAGCCACTGCGCCGACTGGGCCTCGTCCCTGAACCCCTCGGTGATCCAGCCCTTGGTGAGTAAGACGGCCGCCGTCAACGGCGTGCGCCGCTCGTACGGCTCCCGCCACCACGCCGCCAGCGCGTTGTGGACGCTCGCCCCGACGCTGTTGTGCGCCCAGCCCGGGCCCTTCGACGGCTGCGGCCGGTCCAGGTAGGTGAACCGGTAGCGGCGCCGGCAGTCGAGCCAGGCGTTCAGCCGCGACGGCGTGCACGAGTAGAGCCGCCGCGGCATCCCATCCAGCGGAAGCTGGTCGTACACCCTAGTCGTCGCCGGAGTCGAGCCTGATGCGGGCGGCCCTGGTGCCGTCGACGAGCGGGCCCTCCTCCTCGGGCTCGGTCTCGACCCGCGTCAGCGAACCGCCGATCCAGTCGTCGAAGTGCGGCTCCAGGTCGCCGATGGTGACCTCCTCGCCGTGGGAGGGCAGCACCCGCGTGTCGCCGGGCAGCGTGAACAGCCGCCCGCCGATGGCGGTGAGCTGGTCGGCCAGGCGGGGGTACTCGCCGCCGAGCTTGCCGGGCCCGTCGGCCTGGAGCGTCTTGCCGGAGAAGACCGCGCCGAGGCCCTCGCAGTAGAGCGAGACCCCGCCGGGCGTGATGCCGGGCGTCTCCATGACGTCGAGCTGGACGTCGGCGACCTGGAAGATGCCGTCGTCCTCCATGTCGATGTCGGGCCAGGTCTCGGTCCAGGTCTCCCGCCAGAGCGGCTTGTCCTTGGGGTGGAGTGCGACGACCGCCTCGTCCCTGGCCGCCACCTCGATGGCGGCGCCGACGTGGTCGGGCAGGCCGTGGGTGCAGATGACCGCGAGCACCTCGCGCTCACCCACCTGCTCAAGGATCTTCTCGGCGTCCCTGGCGGGGTCGATGACGATGGCCTCCTCGTCGTCGCCGATGATCCAGGTGTTGTTCTCGACCTTGTGCTCGGTGCCGTCGATGTCGACGAGGCCCTCGGTCACCACTCGCTCGATACGCGCTGTCACGCCTCCGAACTCTAGCCCGTCCGCACCGGTGAGCGAATCCCGTTGGGCATCAGTCTTCGAGCCGGGGGGAGAACGCGCCGAAGGGGATGTCGAGGTCGTGGTCGCGCAGGTCGATCAGGCTCAGCTCGGCGAGCACGATGAGGCAGCCGGCCTCGGCGGGCCAGGCGATGACCCACAGCCAGTTGCCGAGCGCCTCACCGGCGTAGACGGCCCGGTCGGCGGCGCCGTTCACGCACCACAGCGGGGCCGGATGCCCGAGGACCTCGATCTTGGCGTTGGGCGGGCCCGAGTCGAACCCCTCGCCGGGGTCGGCCCCGTCCAGACCGGCGAACGCGGCCCCGAGGCCGACGCCCGGCTCCTCGGCGATGACGAGGATGTCCGCGGGCCCCTGCGTCAAGGACGGCCCGGACAGCGCGACCAGGCTCGCCCGTATGCCCTTGCGCTCGTCGCCGACCTCGCCGAACCCCGTCACCAGCCATCCGGACGGCAGCGGCCAGGGCAGCCAGACCGGCACCAGCGAGGTCTTGCGCATCGCCTCCGCGGCCGTCTGCGACGGCGGCCAGGGCGGCTGGTACGGCAGGACGTCGCCGTGCGCATCGCAACGCCAGGCACTGGACCACACGCTCGGCGCGTGCAGCGGACCGAAGCACCGTGGGCAGGTTGGAGCCGCTCTCACAGCTACCCACGGTGCTTCGTCGGGCACCGCCCCGTCAAGACCGCAGTCCGTTATCACGTCGTAATCTTGACCATGTGCGCGTAAATTGTGTCGGCGCGATCGTCCTGGACGACGCGCGCCGCCTTCTGCTCATCCGGCGCGGGCACCCTCCGGACGCGGGTCGCTGGTCGCTGCCGGGCGGCCGGGTGGAGCCCGGCGAGTCCGACGCCGTGGCGGTGCGGCGCGAGGTGCTGGAGGAGACCGGGCTGGAGGTGGCCGTGGGCCCGCTCGCGGGCACGGTGGACCTGCCCGCTCCCCGCGGGGACACGTACGCGGTCCGCGACTACCGCGCCACCGTGGTCGGCGGCACCCTCACACCGGGCGACGACGCCGCCGACGCCCGCTGGTGCACGCGGGAGGAGCTCGCCCGGCTGCAGCTCACCACCGGCCTGCTGGACACCCTGCGCTCCTGGCGCGTCCTGCCCACGTGACGCCGCGGCCACCGGCGGGGCTCAGCGGCCGGCGGTGAGAGTCGACGTCCAGAGGATGAGGTGGTCGTCGCTGTAGGTGGTGGACCGGCCCAGAGCCACCACTTCCTCGCCGGAGATCGTCACCGCGGCCAGCCACTGGGCGCCCGGCCCGGCCAGGCGGTCCTCCTTCAAGTCCAGCCGGCTCCACGAGAGGCCGTCCTGGGAGATCCAGGCGGCGCTGTCGCCCTCCCCCTGCTCGCCGTGCCAGCCGACCGCGACCAGGCCCTGCCCGGCCGCCGCCAGGTCGTACACGCCGGCCGCCCGTTCCGCGGGAAGCCATGACGTCTCCCAGGTCACGCCGTCGTCCTCGGAGATCGCCGAGAAGGCCCGGGACGCGCCCGAGGCGGTCGAGGCGGTCCCGATGGCCACCAGCCTGTCCTGGTGCACCGCCACCTGGCGCAGCCCGGCCGAGGACGCGTCCGGCGGGGAGAGCCGCTCGCGGGCCGTCCAGTTCAGCCCGTCCGGCGACACCCAGACGATGCCGCTCTCGTTCCCGCCCGCGCCCGCGCCGCCGACCGCCACGTACCCGTCGGGGGTGGCGGCCACGTCGTGCAGGCGCACGCCCGAGCCGCCCTGCGGCAGCCGCTCCGAGCGGGTGTACGAGCGCAGGTCGGGGGTGAACCAGACGGCCGCCGCCGTGCCCGCCGGGCCGCGGTCCTCGCCCGCGAGCAGGTAGCCGTCGGGGCCCGCCGCGACCGTCCGCACGTCCAGATACGGATGATCGCCCGGCCTGGCCAGATCGCCCGAGAGCGGCACCTTCTTCCAGGCGCGCCCGTCGCCGGAACTGACCAGCAGCGGCTCCGTCTCCTGGAGGCCGGCCTGGGTGCCGCCCACGGCCAGCCAGCCGCGGCGGCCGAACACCACGTCGTTCAGCTGCTGCCGTCGCGGGCCGCCGAGCCCGATGGACCTCCAGTCCTTCCAGTCCTGGCTGGTCCAGACGCCCGCCTCGCCCCCGGCCGAGCCGACGGCCACGTAGCGGCCGTCGTGGCTGGCCAGGCCGCTGGTCTCGCGGGCCATCCTGGTCAGGCCACGGACCTGGTCGAGCGGCACGCGCGCGGGCTCGCCGCGCCGGGGCACCGCCATGAGGACCGGCTCGTTGTCCACGTCCGAGACCGCGCGGTCGCCGCCCGCGTACAGGGTGCCGCCCGCGGCGATCGCGAACCCGCGCAGCGTCGCCCCCCGGAGCTCCCCGATGCCCGCCCGCCCGCTCCACGAGCGGCCGTCCGTGCTGGTCAGCACCGCGTACGAGCCGATCCCCGCCTGGCTCACCGCGGCCACGCCGTCCTCGTACGAGACGAGCCGCTCGACGCCGGGGCTGGCCGCTGGCAGGCCGTCGATCGTGCCGCACTGCGACCACTCGGCGCCGGTGGGCGAGCAGTAGGCGCGCACGTCGCCGGTGATCGTACGCTGCCTGGTGGCCACCAGCACGAACCGCTTCGACGCGACCGCCAGCGAACCCGCCTTGGGCATCGCCTCCGGCAGCTGGAAGCCGGTCGACTGCCAGGTGCGTCCGCCGTCGGCCGACCTGAGGACGCGGGAGCCGTCGCCCTGCGCTGGCCTGGCCATGGCCACCACCGTGTCGCCTCTGGCGACCACGGCGCGGATCTCGCCCGCCTCCAGGCCCCGGGTCTCCACCCGCTCCCAGGCGTGGCCGTCCGTGGAGTGCCAGGCGGCCGGGCCCGCGCCGCCGTCGCGCAGCGCCGCCTCGCCCACCGCGACGAACCCGGAGCCCGTCCTGGCGATGTCGTGGATCAGGTCGCCGTCCCTGAAGGCCTCTCCCCCGCCGACCGCCTGCCAGTTCAGGCCGTCGGCGCTGGTCCACAGACCCCGCTCGCGCACCCCGTCGCCGCCGGTGGCCAGCCAGCGGCCGTCGCCGCCGGCCACCCGCTGCACGATGGGCGTGCTCGCGCCGGTGACGCGGCCGAGCTGCCACTCCTCGCCGTCGGCGGAGTAGAGGAACAGGGGCCTGGGCGTCGGGCCGGTGGTGTCGCTGCCCACGACCACCACGGCGCGGCCGACGGCGGCCACGTCGTTGAGCTTCTGGTCGGTGCCCTGGGCCGCCGCCGGGACCGTGAACAGGTTGTCGCCTGACCTGCCGGTGCCGGTGGCGAGCCTGAGCCGGGCCTCGTCGTCGGCGCGCCACTGCCACACCAGCACGCCGGCGGCCACCAGCAGCGCGACCGCCAGCGCCACGGCCATCGGCGCGGCCGGGCTGCGCCCCCGCCGCACGGGACTCGCCCGCCGCATCGCCGCCGGGGCCGGGCCCCTCTGGTGCCTTCCCCCGGGTCGTTCGGGGCCCGACGCGACCAGCAGATCAGGCCGCGCCGGCCTGCCGCCCGGCGGCCTCCCGACCCGCCGCACCGGCTCGTCCCCGTCAGCGTTCTCGTCCTGCCCGTCCCCCGCGCCCCCGGCTCCGCCGGAAGCGACCCCCCGTGACGGCTCACCGCTGGTCTCCTCCCCTCGGCCGGGCTGATGCGCGATCCCGTACGGAGCCGTACGAACTTCCTCTCCAGCCTGAGCCGAGGTGCCAGTGACCTCGCCGCTCCCGGGAGCCCGTGTGCCGAGGGCTTCCCCACCCCTCGGAGCGTCGTCTCCTCGGTCTGGCGCCGGAGGCTGGTGGGCGATTCCGTACGGGGCCGTGCGGGCGTCTCGCCTGGTCCGGGTTTCGGGGGCGGGCTCCGCTTCCGTGGGGGGGTTGTTCTCGGCGGCGACGGCATCGGGATGGGTGCCGGTGGTGTCGTGGGGGGACCCGAGGTCCTTCCCCGCCCCCTCGCCGGGCGGGGAAGGCTCGGGCTCTCGTGGCGGGTCGTGGGGTGGTGGGACGGGGCGTGGCGGGCCGCTGGCCACGAGCTTGTCGGGGCGGTCGACCGTGCGGCGGCGACGCCTGGGTTCCGTGTCCGGCTCCGCGGTGGGGGAGCTGTAGGGGCGGCGGCCCTTGGGGAGCTCCTGGGGCTCGTCCTCCGGGGTGGGCGCGGCGAACGGCGGCATCCCCCAGGGCGAGGTCAGCGGTAATCCGCGCGCCCGGTCGTCCGTCGGCCCCGGCGGGCTGTGCCGGATGCGCGGCTCCCGCGGCTGCGCACCGCCGGCGGCGGGACCGCCCGGGGACTCGGCCGGCGGGACGGGCTCGCCTCGGCCGAAGGCTTCCAGTCCGGCGGGGTCGGGCGCGAGCGCGTCGCCGGGGGCTCCCGGGCCGGGGGAGGCGGGTTCGTCGGCGGGGGGTGAGTCCGGGGCTGGGGCGTCGCCGGGACGAGGGTCGTCTGGCGGCTGCCGATGCTGGTCACTGGCGCCGGAGGCCACGCGCCGTACCTCCTAGTCGGACGGGTCGAGCGGGACGGGGCCCGGAGCGGGCGGGCCGGTCGGCTCGAAGGGTCGGGTTCGAGTCTGCTCGGCGGAACCGGCAGGAACAGGGGGACCGTTCCAAGGATGACTTATCCGAACATATGCGCTATATGGACTGAATTCGACCTTCGCGTCCCCTCCTCCGGCATCGCGCCACAGGATCGCTCGCACAACGACTACTCCTACCCCGCCGCCCGAAACGATCACCCCTCATCTCGTACGCCCGAGTCCACAAGAACCAGACCAGCACGCCGGAGCCGGAATGGCGAGACCTCTCTAGCGAGATTCCCGGCACCCACCGGTTGATTTATCCAGAAGTAGTGCTGATTGACCGCTTTTTAGCGAAATAGAGCACCAGGAGGATGAACACTCCCAGCTGCACGACGGTCCCCACGAGCGACTGCCACGGCACCGGCACCGACGCCTGATCCAGCGCCTGGTCCAGCTGCCCCGCGGCCGCGCTGATGCCGAACGCCACCGTGTTGTTCAGCACGTGCAGCGCGATGGCCGCCTCCAGCCCGCCGGTCCACACCGTCAGGACCGCCATGGCCAGGCCGAAGGCGAACACGTCGAGCAGCCCCGCCCACTGGTATCCGTGCAACGACGCGAACAGCACCGAGCTGATCACGATCCCCCACCAAGGGTTGCGCAGGTGAGCCCCGAACGCCTGCAGCAGCCACCCCCGGAACAGGTACTCCTCGGTGGCCGCCTGGAAGGGCACGAGCAGCACGATGACGACGAGCGCCGGCAGGAACCGCTCCCACCCGGTCCACCCGAAGATGCCCTCGGTCCGCTCCCCCGTGGCGACCAGCAGGACCACCTGGGCGATCTGGGCCAGCACCATCGACAGCACCGCCGCGCCCACGCAGATCAGCAGCCACGACCAGCGCACCCGCCCGGCCACGGACGAGAGCGTCCCCGGCCGCCGCCGCTGCACCAAGGCGGCCACGCCGAACACCACCGGCAGCACGGCCGCGATCGACAACAGCAGCAGGATCATCCCGTACACCGGATCGCCGGAGATCTGCTCGGGCCGCTCGGGCTGCGGGATGCCCAGGACGGCCCCGATGATCACCCCCGCCAGCAGCACGATCGCGCCGATGACGAAGAACGCGGCCGCGACCGCGAGGGTGCCCACGACCTGCCGCCACACCCGGCTGACCGGGGTCCTGGCGAGCTGGTCGTACCGCGCGTCATGCGGCACGGGCGCGTACCAGGACGGCCGTGCCGGCGGGTACGGGTAATAGCCCGCCGGCGGACCGCCGTAAGGGCCTGGTGAAGGCTCGGGATTATCCTGCATCTCCATATTCTGTCCATCCGGTGCGCAATAGTTCACAGACGGCGCGGCCTTTTCGGCGGATGCTCGGGACGTACGCATGTCGACCCTGGGAGCAAGCCATGTCAAGGCTGGGACCTATCGTCACCCTGGCGGCGGGCGCGGTGCTCGCCGCGGGGCTGGGTGTCGCCAGCATCACCGCGGCGCCGGCGGCGGAGCAGGCCGTCGCCACCGCCGATGAGGCGACGCGATCACCGGAAACCGGCGAGGAGACGGCCGCGGCCGAGCCCTCGCCCAGTGAGACGCCGACGTTCGAGGAGCCGGAGCCGCTCGTCCCGGAGAAGGCCGACTACGCGGGCCGGGTGAAGGACAACGGCGGCCTCATCGCGATCTCGATCCGCGACGGCAAGGCCGTCGGATACTTCTGCGACGGCAGGACCGAAGCGTGGTTCAAGGGGAACGCGACCAGCGACCGGCTGACCCTGAAGGGCTCGGGGAAGGCCACGGTCAAGGCCGAGCTCGGCGACGGCGGGGCCGAGGGGCAGGTCGCCGTCGGCGGCAGGAAGTGGAGCTTCGTCGCCGGCACCGCCAAGAAGCCCTCGGGCCTGTACCGGGCCAGCGCCGTCGTCAGGGGCGCCCAGGTCCGCGCGGGCTGGATCGTGGTGAGGAACCCGTCGGGCGGCTACACGCAGGTCGGCGCCGCCTCCCAGGACGGCGAGCCGGTGGACATCCCGCGGCTCGACGGCGACGACCCGACCAGCCCCGTCTCCGTCAACGGGGCCACCGTCACCCCCGAGGACGTCGACGGCTTCATCGAGGAGATGTCATGACCGCCCTCCACCACCGCCCTGCCCGCGGCGCCGTCTCGCTGCTGGTGCCGCTGCTGGCCGGCGGCGTCCTCATGGTCGCGCTCGGCGTGTACGGGCGCGTGCACGCCCCCACCGGCTTCGCCGTCGGCGTCGCGGGCTTCTCGGCCGCGCTGCCGATGAAGGTCTGGCTGACCACGGCCTCGGCGGCGCTGGCCGTGGTGCAGGTCGTCTCGGCCCTGTCGATGTGGGGCAAGCTCGGGGTGGACATCCCCGCCGGGGTCCACCGGTGGTCGGGCAGGCTGGCGTTCCTGCTCACGATCCCGGTGGCCTTCCACTGCCTGTACGCGCTCGGCCTGCAGTACGACGTGCCGAGGGTGATGGTCCACTCGCTGCTCGGCTGCTTCTTCTACGGGGTGTTCACCACGAAGATGCTGGCCCTGCGCAAGGAGGACGCCCCCGGCTGGACCCTGCCGGTGATCGGCGGGCTGGTGTTCGCCGCGCTCGTCGGTCTCTGGCTGACCTCGTCGTTCTGGTTCTTCACCGCGGTCGGGCTGAAGGTCTAACCCTCCGGGCTGAAGCGCGTGGTGCGCTTCAGCCCGGCGGCCCGTCCCTTGGCCGCGACGACGAGCGCCATCTTCCTGGACGCCTCGTCGATCATCTCGTCGCCGAGCATGGCCGCGCCGCGCTTCTCGACCGTCGTGTAGTGCTCGTAAGCGTCGAGGATGAGCTCCGCGCGGTCGTAGTCGTCCTGCGGCGGCGAGAACACCTCGTTGGCCGCGTCGACCTGCAGCGGGTGGAGCACCCATTTGCCGTCGTAGCCGAGCGCGGCCGAGCGGCGGGCGGCCCTGCGGAACCCGTCGACGTCCTTGATCTGCAGGTAGGGGCCGTCGATGACCTGGAGGTCATGCGTACGGGCGGCCATGAGCAGGCGCATGAGGATGTAGTGGTAGGCGTCGCCCTCCTCGTAGCCGGGCGGCTGCTCGCCCACCACGAGGGTGCGCATGTTGATCGAGGCCATGAAGTCGGCCGGCCCGAAGACCAGCGTCTCCAGCCGCCCGGACGAGCCCGCGATGGCGTCGGCGTTCACCAGCCCGCGCGCGTTCTCGATCTGCGCCTCGATGCCGATCCTGCCGGGTTCGTAACCCATGGCCTTCTCGATCTGCGTGAGCAGGGTGTCGAGCCACACGACCTCGGTCGGGTCCTGCACCTTGGGCAGGATCAGGCAGTCGAGCCGGTCGCCGGCGCCCTCGACGACCTCGATCACGTCCTTGTACGCCCACTGCGTCGCCAGGTCGTTGACCCGCACCGCGACAGTCTTGCCGTCCCAGCCGCCCTCGCGCAGCGCGGCCACCACGTTGCGCCGCGCCTCCTCCTTGGCCAGCGGCGCGACCGCGTCCTCCAAGTCCAGGAACACCTCGTCGACGGGCAGGCCGCGGGCCTTCTCCACGAACCGGGGGTTGCTACCGGGCACGGCCAGGACGGATCTACGCGAACGCAACATGAGCCACACCGTAACGGCACCCGGGCCGGTTACATTACAAGCTGTGACCGACAACACCCTGGCAATCGAGGAGGGCGCCAAGAAGTCCGGCATCCTCTGGCTGGATCTCGACCGGCCGCGACTGGCCTGGCACGCGTGGCACGACGGCGCGATCTATCTGGTGACCGGCGGCGAGGAGCAGGAGCTGCCGGGGCTGACCAGCCGTGAGCGCGTACGGGTCACGCTGCGCAGCAAGGACAATGGGGCCCGGCTGGTGGAGTTCGACGCGGCCGTGGCGGTCGTCGATCAGGCGGCGGCGCCCGAGGTGGTGGCCGTGCTGGCCAAGGAGCGGCTCAACGCCCGTGACAGCGAGGGCCTGCCCGGGCGCTGGGCTCAGGAGTCGACGGTGGTGCGGCTCACGCCCGCGTCCACGGGCGCGACCGGCTCGGCGAGCGCGGGCGCCTGACGGCTGACGGTCGCGGTCTGCGCGAGGAGCGCGCCCGTCAGCACGATGGCCCCGCCGAGGATCTGGTACGCGCCGAGCGCCTGGCCGAGCAGCAGCCAGGCCACGACCGCGCCGGCGATGACCTCCAGCGAGGCGACGGTCGCGCCCACGGCCGCCGAGAGCCTGCGCACCGCGTTCACCCCGAGGATGTAGGCGACGACGGTGGCGGCCAGCACCATCCACAGGTACGCGCCGAGCACCGGGAGCGTGGCGCCGCCGGCCGGGGCGACGGTCAGGGTGAAGGCGTCCCAGGGGATGTTCCAGGGCTGGGAGATGGGGGCGAGCACGACGGCGGCGCCGGTCATGCCCCAGGCGATCAGGCCGAGCGGGTCGACGTCGTCCCCGAAGCTATCGCTCATCAGGAAATATCCGGCGCAGCACGCCCCGGCCATCAGCGCCAGCACCAGCCCGATCGCGTCCAGCCGGATGCCCTCCCAGGCCTCGACCACGATGGCCAGCCCGGCCACGGCCATCACCGCGCCGATGTAGGCGGCCCTGGCCAGCCGGATCTTGCGCACGATCCGCACCCACGCCACCACCATCACCGGCGCCATGAACTCCAGCAGCAGGGCGATCCCCACGGGCAGCCGGGTGATGGCCGCGAAGTACAGTGACTGCACACCGGCGACGGCGACGACCGCGTACACCGCGAAGAACGGGAGCCGCGAGCGGGCGATCCGCAGCGCGGACGGCTTCACCACGGCCAGCACGGCGAGCAGCAGCAGCCCGGCGCCGGCCATCCGCACCCAGACCGCCTCCAGCGGCGCCAGGCCGGCCTCGTTGAGATACTTGGCCATGGGCCCGGAGAAGGCGAAGCAGAGCGAGGACGCGAACGCCATCGCGAGTCCCGCGTAGCGCACGCGAACCCCCGTGAAGAGTAATCACTGTTTAGCGGGTTTGATACTGACACGCCGGGGGTCCGCGGCGCAATGCCATAGCACTGTTAGCCTGCTGACGTGCAGATCTTTGTCGCCCGCCTGGCAGGCACGCCGGTCTTCGACCCGGCGGGCGACCAGATCGGGCGCATCAGAGACGTGGTGGTCGGGCTGCGCGGCACGCGCCCGCCCCGGGTGCACGGCATGGTGGTCGAGGTCCGCCCGCGCCGCCGGGTGTTCCTGCCCATCACCCGCGTACGGGGCATCCAGGCGGGCGCGGTGATCTTCACCGGCAGGCTCAACGTCCGCCGGTTCGAGCAGCGGCCCACCGAGACCCTGGTGATCGGCGAGATGCTCGACCTGACCGTGCGGGTCGACGGCGAGCCGATGACCGTCTACGACGTGGCCGTCGCCGAGGTCAAGCGGTCCGAGTGGCAGGTGACCCGGATCGCGGTCCACCGGGGCAGGCGGCGCGACGCGCGGGTGGTCGACTGGAGCGAGGTGTCGGGCTTCGACATCCTGCAGAAGGACCAGGGCGCCGCCGGGCTGATCGCCTCGTTCGAGTCGCTGCGCGCCGCCGACCTGGCCAGCGCGCTGCACGAGCTGTCGGGCAAGCGGCGCGAGGAGGTGGCCCGCGCGCTCGACGACAACCGGCTGGCCGACGTGCTGGAGGAGCTGCCGCCCGGCGACCAGGTCGGCATCCTGCGCACGCTCGAACCGGAGCGGGCCGCCGACGTGCTGGAGGAGATGGGCCCCGACGACGCCGCCGACCTGCTCCACGACCTGCCCCCGGAGCAGGCGGCCGCGTTGCTGGCGCTGATGGAGCCGGAGGAGGCCGCCCCGGTGCGGCGGCTGCTCACCTACCCGCACGACACCGCCGGCGGCCTGATGACCACCGATCCGGTCATCCTGCCGCCGACCAGCACGGTCGCCGAGGCGCTCGCGCACGTCCGGCAGAAGGAGCTGACTCCCTCGGTGGCGGCCCAGGTGTTCATCACCCGGCCGCCCAACGAGACCCCGACCGGCCGCTACCTCGGCATGAGCCACTTCCAGCGGCTGCTCCGCGACCCGCCCTCCACCCTCCTCGGCAGCGTCATCGACCCGTCGATCGACCCGATCAAACCGGACTTGCCGCTCCACGACGTGGCCGCCTATCTGGCGGTCTACAACCTCGTCGCGGCCCCGGTCGTCGACGAGCACACCCGGCTCGTCGGCGCGGTGACCGTCGACGACGTCCTCGACCATCTGCTGCCCGAAGACTGGCGCGAGAGGCTCTGACGTGACCACCGAACGCCTGGACCAGCCCCGCGAACTGCGCCGCTCGCTGCGCCCGCACTACGACCCCGAGGTGTTCGGGCGGCTGGCGGAGCGCATCGCCCGCTTCCTCGGCACCGCGCGCTTCCTGGTCTACATGACCGTGTTCGTGGCGGTCTGGGTGAGCTGGAACGTCGCCGCCCCGGCCCGGTTCCAGTTCGACCCGTACCCGTTCATCTTCCTCACGCTCATGCTGTCGCTGCAGGCCTCGTACGCGGCCCCGCTGATCCTGCTCGCGCAGAACCGGCAGGACGACCGCGACCGCGTCCAGTACGAGCAGGACCGGGAGACGGGCGAGCGCAACCGCGCCGACGTCGAGTACCTCACCCGCGAGATCGCCGGGCTGCGGCTGGCGCTCGGCGAGGTGACGACCCGCGACTACCTGCGCTCCGAACTGCAGCGGCTGGGCGAGGAGCTCAAGGAGCGGCGCTGACGCCGTGGGAGCCAGGGAGTAACCTTGGAGGGCTGCCCGGAAAACCGACGGATCCGACTGGATTAACGGGACCGGCTTCCAGGTTCATACCATGGAGGGGCATCCTCAACTGGCGTCCAGCGCCTGTCACACATATACCGGCAAAGGAGGGACGGCACCCCCTCACCCGGGCGTGCCGAGACTTCGATGGCACCAACCCAGGACCAGGTGACGGCCGCCCTCGCCACCGTCATCGACCCCGAGATCCGCCGCCCGATCACCGACCTCGGCATGGTCAAGGGCGTCGACATCGCCGCAGACGGCAAGGTGCGCGTCGGCGTCTACCTCACGGTCGCCGGCTGCCCGATGAAGGACACCATCCGGCGCGACGTCACCGCCGCGGTCGCCAAGGTCGACGGCGTCAGCGCCGTCGAGCTGGAGCTCGACGTGATGAGCCAGGAGCAGCGCAAGGAGCTGCAGACCAAGCTCCGCGGCGACCGGGGTCCCGAGAAGGAGATCCCGTTCAACAAGCCCGGCTCGCTGACCCGCGTCTTCGCGGTGGCCAGCGGCAAGGGCGGCGTCGGCAAGTCGTCCGTGACGGTCAACCTCGCCGCCGCCATGGCCGCGAGCGGGATGAAGGTCGGCATCGTCGACGCCGACATCTACGGCCACAGCGTCCCCCGCATGCTGGGCGCGGCCGAGCGGCCCACCAAGGTCGAAGACATGATCATGCCGCCGATGGCCCATGACATCAAGGTCATCTCGGTCGGCATGTTCAAGCCCGAGGGCAACACCCCCGTCGTGTGGCGCGGGCCGATGCTCGACCGGGCGCTCCACCAGTTCCTCGCCGACGTCTACTGGGGCGACCTGGACGTCCTGCTGCTCGACCTGCCGCCCGGCACCGGCGACATCGCGATCTCGGTGGCCCAGCGGCTGCCCGGGGCCGAGATCCTGGTCGTCACCACCCCGCAGATGGCCGCCGCCGAGGTGGCCGAGCGGGCCGGCTCCATCGCGGCGCAGACCCACCAGCAGATCGCCGGCGTCATCGAGAACATGGCCTGGCTGCCCTGCCCCCACTGCGACGAGCGCATCGCCGTCTTCGGCGAGGGCGGCGGCCAGACGGTCGCCGACGCGCTGACCCGCATCCTCGGCGCGCGCGTGCCGCTGCTCGGCCAGGTCCCGATCGACCTGCGGCTGCGCGAGGGCGGCGACGAAGGCAAGCCGCTGGTGCTCACCGACCCCGACTCCCCCGCCGCGACGCAGCTCCGCTCGATCGCGGCCACGCTCGGCAAGCGCTCGTCGAGCCTCAAGGGCATGCAGCTCGGGCTCTCGCCCAACCGGGGCTGACCCCGCGACGGGCGTGGGTCAGGTCGCCTCGTTGTCGTACGGGGGGATCTCGCCCACGCCCAGCTCGCCGCCCACCGGGACGGTGTCGGCGGGCTCCAGCTCGGCCGCGGCCGGCTTCTTCCAGTCGTCCTCGTCGTCCTCCAGCAGATGCTTGCGGACGAAGTTGCGCGGATTGAGGTCGGCCGGGTCGAAATTGGAGAACTCGGGCCCCAGGCCGGCCCGCAGGTCGTCACGCGCGTTGTTGGCCATGCGGCGCAGGTTGCGCAGGGTCTTCCCGGCCTGGGAAGCCGCCTGGGGCAGCTTATCCGGGCCGAAGACCAGCAGCGCGATAATGATCAGCGCGCCGACTTCCAGCCAGCCAAGTCCGAACACCGTCAGCTCCAAGCAGTCAACCGCCCCGGGGACAACCCCGGCTATCCCACAGACTAAGGGCTCTAACGGGTAGCTCGGCCTCCTCCTCGCGGACGAATCCCGCCTCCGAAGAGGCTCCAGGACCTTCCCCGGCTTTTCAGCCGAGCGGGCCGGAGGCACGCGTCACGGCGCCTCACCCGAGGGGTCCCTTCGGGTTGCCCCCCGAGGCACGCGTCACGGCGCCACACCCGAGGGGGTTCCCTTCGGCGGGAGCGCGCGAGATCAGGACGGAGTAGGCGTGGGAGCGTCGGCGCTGACCACGAGGGTGGCCGTGCGTTCCTCGTTGTCGCGCTCGTACTTGATGTTGATTTTCGCGCCCGGCGCCTTGCTGCGGATCAGCGCGATGAGCTCGTTGCCGTCCTGGAGGCGCAGGCCGTCGACCTCAAGGATGATGTCGCCGGGCTTGAGCCCGGCCTTCTCCGCCGGGCCGCCCTCGTCGATCGGCGGGCGGCCGTTCTGGCTGCCGGAGGCGATGCGTACGCCCTCGCCGCGGTATTCGGTGTCGAGCACGATGCCGATCTTGGGACGCTTGGCCTTGCCGGTGGTGATGAGCTCCTCGGCGACGCGGCGCGTCTGGTTGACCGGGATGGCGAAGCCGAGGCCGATGCTGCCGCTCTGGCTCGTCATGGACCGGCTGAGGGTGGCGATCGCCGAGTTGACGCCGACGACCTCGCCGCGGCCGTTGACGAGCGGGCCGCCCGAGTTGCCGGGGTTGATGGCGGCGTCGGTCTGGATGGCGCTGATGTACGCGGTCTCTTCACCGCCCCCGCCGCTCTCGTCGCCGGCGATGACCGGCCGGTTGAGCGAGCTGACGATGCCGGTGGTGACGGTGCCGGTCAGGCCCAGCGGCGAGCCGATCGCGATGACGGGGTCGCCCACGACCACCTGGTCGGAGTTGCCGAGCGTGATCTCGGGAGTGCCGAACGTCTCCTCGGGCTTGAGCACCGCGAGGTCGGAGCCGGGGTCGCGGCCGACGATGCGGGCCGTCGTGGTCTTGCGGTTGTTGAACATGATCTTGATGTCGCCGCCGCCGGCGGCCAGGGCGACCACGTGGTTGTTCGTCACCACGTACCCGTTCTTGATCAGGAACCCGGAGCCGGAGGCGCCCTCGGTGTTGCTGCCGTTGCCGACCTCCAGCGAGACCACGCTGGGCAGCACCCGCGCGGCCACGCCGGCGACGGAGGTGGGGGCGCGGTCGACGTTGCCCGTGGGGATGGGGCCGAGGCTGTAGGAGGGGTCGGTGCTGCCGCTCGGGCGGGTCAGCAGGTAGGTGCCGACGCTGCCGAGCCCGGACGCGACCAGGGCGACGACCAGGGCCAGCACGAGCAGCATCGGGGTGCTGGGGCCGCGGCGGGGGGCCGCGACCCTGGTGGCGCCGGGCGGCGGCGCCCAGTTGGCGCCCATGGGCAGGGCGTTCGGCGGCGGTGGCGGGCCGCTCCCGCCGAACGGGCCCTCGCCGCTGGGGTTGGTGAAGGAGCCGGGGCGCTTCTCGCCGCTGCCGAAGAACGGCCACTCGCCGGTCGCGTACGCGTTCTCGCCGGCCGGACCACCGAAGCGCGGTCCTTCACCACCGGGATGCCCGAAAGACGAACCCTCGCCGCCGGGGTTGCCGAAAGCCGGTCCTTCCCCACCCGGATGCCCGAAGGTCGGACGCTCGCCACCGGGGTTGCCGAAACCGGGGCCTTCCCCACCGGGGTGCCCGAAAGAGGGACGCTCACCACTCGGATGCCCGAAGGGCGGGCCCTCGCCTGAGTCGCCGAAGCGGGGTGACTCGCCGTAGGGCGAGCCTTCGCCACCTGGATGACCGAAGGACGGGCCCTCGCCGCTGGGGTTGCCGAAGGACGGACGCTCGCCACCCGGATGGCCGAAGGACGGGCCTTCGCCGCCGGGGTGGCCGAAGACGCTCGGGTTGCCGAAGGACGGGCTCTCGCCGCCGGGGTGGCCGAAGGCGGGGGGCGGGCCGGGGGGCTCGTACGCGCGGGTGTCGCCCGGGCGGGCCGGCTCGTCGTAGGGGTGGGAGGTGCCGAAGACGGAGGTCTCGCCGGCGTCGTCACCGCCGGGGGCGGGCGGCCGCCCGTCCTGCCGGTCTCCGGCGGGGAGGAACTCCGGCCGGCCCTGTGGCTCAGGGTGTCCCGACGGCGTGCGTCCTTCGGGGCGCGTCTCGTCGGTCATCTAATCCACCACTCCTTGCTCACGACACCGCAACCATGGTCTGTACGGCATACGGGTGCTGTAAAGCAATTGTCAGCCCGATTCTCCTGACATATCCCGATCTCAGATCGTATGCCCCTCACGCCATGGACTACGCCATCACGAGTATCCCAGCCGGGATCGGTCTCAAGGAGTGGCGGTGGACGGCGCGCCCGTGGGCGTCGGCTGCACGCGCTTGACGAGCTCGACCGGCGGGGTCTGGGTGTTCTGCCCGACGCCGGAGACGGCGAAGAACGTGCCGAGCGCCACGGCCGCCGACACGACGCTGACCGCGACGTACGTGCCGCGCCTAGTCGCGCGGCCAGGGCCCGAGGAGGCGCCACCAGTGCCGTTCCTTCGGGGCCGGTTGTCCAAAGGGGCGATGCTGTGCGGCCCCGGGATGGGCACCCCTCCGAACGTACGCGTAGGGAAAGGCCGCTCCCTGGGCGGCAGCGGACCGCCGGGCTCGGCCATGCGCAGCAGCGACATGGTGAGGTCCGCGGGCAGCGCGGGGGTCTCCAGCGAGCGCAGGCGGGACTTGAGCGCCCGCACCGACTCCACTTCTCTCCTGCAGTCGGCACAGAACGTCAGGTGGGCCAGCGCGCGCTCTCGCTCGGCGTGATTGAGTTCGCCGTCGACGAGCGCGGATATGCGTTCTTCAAGGTGAGCCATGTCAGACTTCCTCCCCACGGGTTACGGTCGGGGGGAGTTGGGAATTACGGGGTGCCCGATGTTCGAGCGCCTCGCGCAACTGTGCCCGGCCACGGTGAATCCGGCTTCTGACCGTTCCCAGCTTGACGCCGAGCGTGGCCGCGATCTCTTCGTAGGACAATCCCTCGATGTCACACAGCACGATCGCCGCCCGGAACTCGGGTGCGAGCGCGTCGAGAGCGGCCTGGATGTCAGGCTCCAGGTGAGCGTCGTGCAGGGCCTGCGCCGGCGACGGCTCCCGGCCGCGAAGCCGCTCGGCCGCGTCGTCGGCCAGTCCCTCGAACCTGATGCGCTGCTTGCGCCGCGCCATGTCGAGGAACAGATTGGTCGTGATCCGGTGCAGCCAGCCCTCGAACGTGCCGGGGGTGTAACTGGACAAAGATCGGAAGACCCGGACGAAGACCTCCTGGGTGAGATCCTCCGCGTCGTGGACGTTGCCGGTGAGACGGTACGCCAGCCGGTAGACACGCGCGGAGTGGGTCCGCACCACTTCCTCCCAGGTGGGAGGGGTCCATTCCGGTTCGGGGACCATGCCGGGGACATCGGACAACGGAGTATCGGCCTGGTGGTCACTTTCGTCCACCAGCACTCCTCTCTCTGGGACCACCGCTACCGTCATAGTGCCTGGTTTTGTCCCTTCGTGCGCACTCACTGCCATCCGGACCGGCAAAGCCCGTTTAAACCTGCAACGCCTCGAGGCCCTCCTGAGTTCCCGTCCCGGCACTACTCCCCTAGGCTGCGATCGGTGACCAATCGCACGAAAGTGGGGGGAGGAGGCCGATGACCAGTCCGTTGGAGGCCACTCTGGCCTATGCGGAGCAGTTCCATCACGAGGATGAGATCCTGCACGCGGCGCGGCAGCGCGGGCTGGAGATGGGTGCCCCGCCCATCCTTCCCGGCGGCGGCGCGGCGCTCTGCTTCCTCGCCACCGCGATCAACGCCAAGTCGGTGGTCGAGGTCGGCACCGGCTGCGGCGTCTCGGGGCTGTGGCTGCTGCGGGGCATGCGTGCCGACGGCACGCTCACGAGCGTCGACGTCGAGCCCGAGCACCAGCGGCTCGCCCGGCAGGCGTTCGCGGAGGCGGGCTTCTCGGGCGGCCGGGTGCGGCTGATCACCGGACGGGCGCTCGACGTGCTGCCGCGGCTCTCCGACGGCGGCTACGACCTGGTCTTCGCCGACGCGGCCAAGCAGGAGTACGCCGACTATCTCTCCGAGGCGGTCCGCCTGCTCCGCGTCGGCGGCATCGTGGCCTTCGACAACGTGCTCTGGCACCACCGGGTGGCCGACCCCGCCCAGCGCGACCCCGACACCGTGTCGCTGCGCGAGCTGGGCAAGCTCGTGCAGGCCGACGACCGGCTGCGGTCGCTGCTCATACCGCTCGGCGACGGCCTGCTGGCCGCGGTCAAGGTCTCCGGCTGAGGCGCGTCACAGCCCGGACAGCCACTCCAGCAGCACGCGCACGCCGAACCCGGTGGCGCCCTTGGTCAGGAGCCCTTCGTCGACCGTGCTCCGCCCCACCCCGGCGATGTCGAGGTGGGCCCACGGCCGGTCGCCGGCGAACTCGCGCAGGAACAGCGCGGCCGTGATCGAACCGGCGCCGTAACGGGAGCCGATCTCGACGTTGGCCAGGTCGGCCACCGGCGACTCCAGCGCCCCGGCGTAGTCGTCGATCAGCGGCAGCCGCCACAGCCGGTCGCCGCTGGCCTCCCCGGCCTCCAGCAGCCGCTTGGCCAGCTCGTCGTCGGAGGCGTAGAGGCCGCCGCGGTGGCGGCCGAGCGCGACGGTGACGGCGCCGGTGAGCGTGGCGACGTCGACGACCACGTCGGGGTCGAGCCGGGCGTCGGCGTAGGCGAGCGCGTCGGCCAGCACCAGGCGCCCCTCGGCGTCGGTGTTGAGCACCTCGACGGTGCGCCCGCCGTACGGCCTGATCACGTCGCCGGGGCGCTGGGCCGTGCCGGACGGCATGTTCTCGGCGGCGGCCACCAGGCCCGTCACCCGGATCGGGAGGCCGAGCCGGGCCAGCGCGCCCATCACGGCGATCACCACGGCGCCGCCGGCCATGTCGGTCTTCTGCGTCTTCATGTTCTCGGTGGGCTTGAGCGACAGCCCGCCCGAGTCGAAGGTGATGCCCTTGCCGACCAGCACCACGTGGCGCTCGGCGGGCTCGTCGGGAGTGTAGGAGAGCTGGATGAGCCGCGGCGGCCGGGCCGAGCCGCGGCCGACGGCCAGGAGGCCGCCGAACCCCTCGGCCTGGAGCTGCTCCTCGCCCCAGACGCGGATCGGGACGCCCTGCTCGGCGGCCCGATCGGCCAGCCACGACGGGCCCTTGACCGACGACGGCATGTTGGCCAGGTCGCGGGCCAGCGCGACGGCCCGCGCCACGCTCTCGCCCCTGCGGACCTGCTCCTCGTCGGCGCCGACGAAGGTGATCGCGCCCACCGGCCGCTTGCCCGCCGAACCGATCTTGAACGAGTAGGCGGCCAGCAGCGCGGCCTCGGCGAAGGCCCGCGGGTCGCCCTCGGGCGTGACCACGGCCAGCGACTCCTTGCCGCGGGCGCGGCGGGTCAGCGTGGCCGCGGCCTTGCGCAGGGCTCGCGGAGAGCCGTCGCCCACCCCGTAGAGCAGGACGCGGCCGACGCCGTCGCCCCTGGCCACCGGGACCTCGACGACCTCGCCCGCTTCTCCCTCGGCCTCGTAGTGCGCGAGCAGCCCGGTGACCGGCACGTGCAGGTCGAGCCGAAGCGCCGGGGCGAGCGCGGAGTCGTAAGGGACGGCCAGCAGCGGGGCGTCGTCGGGAACCTGGGCGACCACCGAGGCACCGGTCTCGATCGGCACGTTCTCTCCTCATACGTCGGCGACCCTGGCACGCGGGTGCACGCCAGGGCCGTGGGGTGAAGATCGGTCGGAAGCTCTAGCCGACGACGTTCTTCAATGCTTCGCCGAGAGCCTTGGCCTCGTCCGCGGAGATCTCCACGACGAGCCGTCCGCCCCCCTCCAGGGGGACCCGCATGACAATGCCGCGCCCTTCCTTGGTGACCTCGAGCGGACCATCGCCGGTCCGCGGCTTCATCGCCGCCATGCGTGCATCCCTTCCTGCCTTGGGCTCCCGCGGCCCGCGATCTCCGACCTCCGACCTCCCGAAACGGGTGGTCGGCGTATTCACGTCTTCTGTGATGTCCTATTCTCCCGCATCGAGAGCCCTCATGGGTAACGATCTCCTCCCAGAATGCGTTGTCGAGCGGGGCGAAGCCATCCAAACTGGACTTCGTGCACGCACGCGCCGCCCTGTTCGACCTGTATGGAGACCACCTACGCTCTCGCGGTGGGCAGGCGTCCGTGGCCGCTCTCGTTCGATTGATGAAACCCCTGGAAATCGCCGCACCGGCCGTGCGTACAGCCGTTTCCCGCATGGTCAGGCAGGGCTGGCTGCGGCCGGTCCGGCTGCCGCGCGGGCCCGGCTACGGTCTCACCCCGAAGTGCGTCAGACGGCTGGATGAGGCGGCGCTGAGAATTTACCGAGCCGGAACCTTGAGCTGGAACAGCCGCTGGCACCTGATCGTGTTCCCGCCCGTCAAGGAACGGCCGCGCCGCGAGCGGATCAGGATCACGCTGGCCTTCCTCGGCTACGCGGCGCTTTCCGAGAGCACCTGGATCGGCCCGCGTTCCTCCGCCGAGCTGGACCACCTGCTGGAGAGCGAGGGAGTGCGGGCCGATAGGTTCGAGGCGGCACTGGAGGGAGACCCGCGCGAGCTGGTGGCGCGGGCCTGGGATCTGGACGCCATCGGCGAGGCCTACGAGCAGTGGCACGCCGAGGCCGACACACTGATCACCGCCCTGCCCGCCCAGGCCAGGCCCGACCTAGTCTTCGCGACAAGGAGCAAGCTCGTGCACGGATGGCGGAACTTCCTGTTCCGTGACCCCGGCCTGCCGCCCGAGCTGCTGCCCGCGGGCTGGCCGGGTGAGAAGGCCAGGGCGTTCTTCGAGCAGGAGGCAGCCCGGCTGCTGCCCGCAGCCGCCGCGTTCGTCGACAGGGAGTTGCATTGATCCGTTATGACGTGGCCGACGCCGTCGCCACCATCACGCTCGACCGGCCCGACGCGATGAACTCGCTGACGGCGGAGGTCAAGACCGCCTTGCTGGACGCGCTGCGGCGGGCGGCGGCCGACCCCGGCGTGCGCGCCGTCCTGCTCACCGGCTCGGGCCGGGCCTTCTGCGCGGGGCAGGACCTGCGCGAGCACGCCGCCAACCTGGAGGCCGGCCGCGGCCTGGACAACACGGTGCGCGAGCACTACAACCCGATCATCGAGCTGATCACCACGATGGACCAGCCGGTCGTCGCGGCGGTCAACGGGGTGGCCGCGGGCGCGGGCGCCGCCCTCGCCTTCGCCTGCGACCTGCGGATCGCCTCGGAGAAGGCCAAGTTCGCGCTGGCGTTCGCGGGCATCGGGCTGGCGCCCGACTCGGGCGCCTCGTGGACGCTGCAGCGCCTGGTCGGCCTGGGCCGGGCGACGGAGCTGATGCTGCTCGGCGAGCCCGTCACCGCCGCCCGCGCGCTGGAGCTGGGCATGGTCACCCGCGTGGTGCCCGCCGACGACGTGCTCAAGACCGCGCACGAGCTGGCCGTACGGCTCGCGCAGGGGCCGACGAAGGCCTACGGCGCCACCAAGCGGGCGCTGGCCCACGCCGCCGCGCGTCCGCTGCCCGAGGCTCTGGCGCTGGAGGCCGACCTGCAGGACGCGTGCGCGGCCACCGACGACCACCTGCGGGCCACGGCGTCGTTCCTGGCCAAGGAGCAGCCGGTCTTCCACGGTCGCTGACGGCGCGCGGGCTCAGGCCCGCGCCACGCAGCCCTTGATGTGATCGTTGACCAGCCCGATCGCCTGCATCAGCGCGTACGAGGTGGTCGGGCCGACGAACCTGAACCCGTGGCTCTTCAGCTCCTTGGCCAGCGCCTTGGACGCGGGGGTCACGGCGGGCACGTCGGCCATGGTCGCGGGCACCGGCGCGGACGGGTCGGCATATTTCCAGACCAGGTCGGACAGGCCGCCCGGCACCTCCATCGCCGCCCTGGCGTTGGCGACCGTGGCCTCGATCTTGGCCCGGTTGCGCACGATGCCCACGTCGGCGAGCAGCCGCCGCACGTCGTCCTCGGTGTACGCGGCCACCTTGGTGATGGCGAAGCCGTCGAAGGCGGCGCGGAAGTTCTCCCGCTTGCGCAGGATCGTCAGCCACGACAGGCCCGACTGGAACGCCTCCAGCGTCACCCGCTCGAAGACCCGGTCGTCGCCCCGCACCGGACGGCCCCACTCCTCGTCGTGGTAGGCGAGGTAGAGCGGGTCGGCCATGCCCGCCCACGAGCAGCGGATCACCTCGCTCACGCCCGCCCGTCCCCCTCCTTGCCGCCGTCCTCGTCGCGCGCTTTGTCGTCGCCGTCTTTGTCGCCGGAGACCCGCACCAGTTCGCCGACGTCGCCGGACCCCTCGGAAGACCGTCGCCGGTCGCCCCTCTCGGACCCCTCCGCCGCGCTCTGCGCCGTCTCGAACCGCTCCTGCTCGTCCCGCTCCACCGGACCCTGCTCGGCCTCGGACGGTTCAGACCCGTCCCGCTCCGCGGAACTCTCCCCGGTCTCAAGGTCTTCGGGCTCGTCGTGTTCGGATGATGCGGCGAGGTCCTGGCCGTCGGGTCCCACCCAGGAGACCGGCTCGTGCTCGACGCCGGCCGGCGCCTCCAGCGCGGACGGGGGCACGTGACCGTTGGACGGCGGGCCGCTCTCGGCGGTCAGCGCGAGGGGCGAGGCGGGCGGCTCGTGCTCGGTGCGTGGCCCGTTGCCCGGCGCGGCGTAGACCTCCTGGCGGGCGTACAGCCTGCTCGACAGCAGCTCCGACACCCGCTGCTCCAGGATCGCGATCCTGGTGTCACGCGCGCTGATGGCGTTGGCCATCCGGCGCAGGGACTCGTCGACGCTCTGCGTGTGGTAACCGATCAGATTGACCGGCAACTGCAACGCCAGGACGTCGACCGCCGCGAGATTGCCCGCCTCGGGAAGGTTGAGCGGCGGCACGTCCGGCGGGAACTCGGTCAGCTCACCGCCCTTGCCCAGGGACACCAGGACCACGCCGGCCAGGATGGCGAGCGCGGCGATGGCGAGGATGACCAGCAGCACATTGGCATCGTACTCATACCACCGGGGCACGAGTCCCGCACTTGCCCCACCCGGTGCGCAGCCGGACGCTCAGTCGACGGCCTCGCTCAGCTCCTCCACGCTCGGCCGGACGGGCTGCGCGCGGGCTTCGAGATGGGCCAGCGCCTCGTCGACCGTGGTGGTCCAGGAGATGGCGTCGAAGACGCCGGCGCGGGTGAACCCGGCGTCGTACATGCCGCTGACCAGGTCCCTGAGCGGCCGGTAGAGCCCCCAGGGATCGAGGATCACCAGGGGACGGTCGTGGATGCCGAGCACCCTGGCCGTCCAGATCTCGAACAGCTCCTCCAGCGTGCCGATGCCGCCGGGCAGCACCAGAAAGGCGTCGGACCTGGCGTCCATCTGGCCCTTGCGCTCGCGCATGTCGGCCGTGACGATCAGCTCGTCGGAATCCTCGTCGGCGATCTCGATCTCGACGAGGACCTGGGGGATGACGCCGATCGTGCGGCCGCCGGCGGCGCGGGCCGCCCTGGTGACCTCGCCCATGCAGGAGACGGTCGCGCCGCCGCTCACCAGGGTGTGGCCGCGCCGGGCCAGCTCACCCCCCACCTCGGCCGCCAGGCGGAGATACTTGTCGTCGATGTGCCGGCTTGAGGCGCAGAAGACGCAGATGTTCACGGAGAGCCAGCCTATTGCGGCTCGGCCACCTGCGCCCTGACGGACTCCTCCTCGTCCTCCCGCCGGCGCGACCGGTTCAGCTCGGAGTCGGTGATGATCCGCACCGCCTCGTCGACGTCGTCGGTGACCGTGATCAGGTCGAGGTCGTGGGGGGCGATCTTGCCGGTGCCGCACAGCTGGCTCTTGACCCAGTCGAGCAGCCCGCCCCAGAACTCCGAGCCCATCAGCACCACGGGGAAGCTGGTGACCTTGTGGGTCTGGACCAGGGTGAGCGCCTCGAACAGTTCGTCGAGCGTGCCGAACCCGCCGGGCAGCGCGATGAACCCGCACGAGTACTTCACGAACATGGTCTTGCGTACGAAGAAGTAGCGGAACTCGATGCCGAGGTCCACGTAGTCGTTCATACGCTGCTCGAACGGCAGCTCGATGCCGAGCCCGACCGACACGCCGCCGTCGACCTCGGTGGCGCCCCGGTTGGCCGCCTCCATGACGCCGGGCCCGCCTCCGGTGATCACCGCGAAACCGGCCTGCGCCAGCGCCCTGCCGAGCTCCCGGCCCACCTTGTACTCCGTCGAGTCGGCGGGGGTCCTGGCCGAGCCGAACACGGTGACCGCGCGGGGGAGCTCGGCCAGCTGGCCGAAGCCCTCGACGAACTCCGCCTGGATCCGCAGCACGCGCCACGGGTCCTGGTGCACCCAGTCGGCGGGCCCCTGACGGGCCAGCAGCCTCTGGTCATGGGTCGACTCGGGCACCAGGTTGCCGCGCACCACCGCCTGGCCTTGCCGCCGTTCGCGGCGATTCGCTCTCATACGGACCACGCTATCCCTCAACAGTTCGCTGGATGTCCGGTATCTGCCTACCCTGCGGGGACGTGGCCGGGATGCCGCCAGGAAGGCCGCCGGAAGAATCTTGAAAAACTTCCCGGGAAACCTGGAACCAGATTTCGCGACCCCTGCGTCTAACCGGCGAGGGTGCTGCTCGGGACTGAAAGTGGCTCTCCCCGTCAAATGGCCGGCGAGGAGAGCCACTTTCACTGTTTCCGGCCCCCGGTGAGCCAGGCGCGCATCGCCCGCTCGCCCTCCACGATCTTCTCCAGCGTCACGTACTCGCCCTGCTGGTGTGCCAGATTGGGGTCGCCGGGGCCGTAGTTGACGGCCGGGACGCCCAGGTCGGAGAAGCGCGCCACGTCGGTCCAGCCCAGCTTGGCCCGCGGCGTGCCGCCGACGGCGGCGGTGAAGGCGGCGGCCACCGGGTGGGTCAGGCCAGGCCGCGCCCCGGGCGCCGCGTCCACGAACGCGACCTCGTACCCGTCGAACACCTCGCGCACGTGCGCCCGCGCCCGCTCGACCGTCAGGTCGGGGGCGAAGCGGTAGTTGACGGTGACCACGCACTCGTCGGGGATGACGTTGCCCGCCACGCCGCCGCGCACGCCGACCGCGTTCAGCCCTTCGTGGTACTCCAGCCCGTCGACCACCGGCCGCCGCGCCTCGTAGGCGTTCAGCCTGGCGAGCACCGGCTCGATGCCGTGGACGGCGTTGACCCCGAACCACGACCTGGCGCTGTGGGCGCGCTTGCCGGTGACCCGGATCTCGGCGCGCAGCGTGCCCTGGCAGCCGCCCTCGATGACCCCGTCGGTCGGCTCCATCAGCACGGCGAAGTCGGCCGCCAGCCAGCCGGGGTGCTCGCGGGCGACCCGGGTGAGCCCGTTGCGCGCGGCCTCGATCTCCTCGCAGTCGTAGAAGACGTACGTGACGTCGCGGACCGGGTCGGGCACCGTGGCCGCCAGCTTCAGCGCGACGGCCACCCCGGCCTTCATGTCGGAGGTGCCGCAGCCGTAGAGCAGGCCGTCCTCGACCCGGCTGGGCAGGTTGCCGGCGACGGGCACCGTGTCGAGGTGACCGGCGATCACCACCCGCTCGGCCCGGCCCAGCGTGGTGCGGGCCACGACGGTGTTGCCCGACCTGTCGACCTTCAGGTGCGGCAGCCCGGTCAGCGCCCGCTCGACCAGCCCGGCGAGGTGCTCCTCCGCGCCGCTCACGGACTCGATGTCGACGACGGCCGCCGTCAGCGTGCGGACGTCCTGCGTCAGGTCAAGCATCAGGTGTTCACTCCGTGTTCGCGCAGCACCTCGTTGAGCGCTGCCTTGTCGTGGCGCCGCCCCGGCTCCAGGCGCTTGAGCACCAGGACGCAGGGCAGCCCGAACGTCCCGCCGGGGTACTCCTTCTGGCGGGTGCCGCCCACCGCCACGCACCAGTCGGGGACGCGGCCGCGGGCCAGCTCCTCGCCGGTCTGGACGTCGACGACGGGCATGGACGCCGACAGGATCGTGCCGGCGCCGACGACGGCGCCGCGGCCCACCCGGGCGCCCTCCACGATCATCGCCCGGCTGCCGATCAGCGCGCCGTCCTCCACCACCACCGGCGCCGCGTTCGGCGGTTCCAGCACGCCGCCGATGCCGACCCCGCCGGACAGGTGGACGTCGGCGCCGATCTGGGCGCACGAGCCGACCGTGGCCCAGGTGTCGACCATGGTGCCCGGCCCGACGTAGGCGCCGGTGTTGACGAACGACGGCATCAGCACCACGCCCGGCGCCAGATAGGCGCCCCAGCGGACGATCGCGCCCGGCACCACCCTGACCCCGTCGAAGGAGGTCTTCAGCGGCACCCTGTCGTGGTGGTGGAAGTCGCCCACCTGCGACCTGGCCATGCCGAGCACCTTGAACGCCAGCAGGATCGCCCGCCTGGCCCGCTCGTCCACGACCACCTCGTCACCCGACGGCCACGCCACCCGCGCCTGCCCCCGGTCGAGCAGGTCCACGGCGGCCACCACCGCGGCGCGAGCCTCCGCGTCGGCCGGTGACAGCTCGGCGCGCCGCGCCCACAACCGGTCGATCGCCGGTGACAGGGTGCTCACTTCGGTCATGGCCACGGAGCCTATCCCGCCGGGTAGGTTCTACAGCGTGCACCTGCGCTTCTCACGGGGAGTCATCACCATCGCGGCGATCGTGCTGATCCTCGCGGTGGGCATCTCGTTCGGCGTCTACCAGTTGCTCAAGCGGGCGCCCAAGCCCCTGGCCGTCCCCGAGGCCCACTGCGTCGTGCGCACCCCCGGCGGCGATCGGGAGATGGACATCGAGCAGGCCCGGATCGCGGCCACCATCGCGGCCGTGGCCGCCCGGCGCAAGCTGCCGGAGCGGGCCGTGGTGATCGCGTACGCGACGGCGCTGCAGGAGTCCAAGCTCTACAACCTCGACTACGGCGACCGCGACTCGGTCGGCGTGTTCCAGCAGCGCGAGTCGCAGGGGTGGGGCACCAAGAAGCAGATCATGGACCCCGTCTACGCGACCGAACGCTTCTTCGCCGCCCTGGTCAAGGTCAAGGGCTACCGCAAGATGCCGGTCGCGGAGGCCGCCCAGGAGGTGCAGCGCTCGGCGGCCGGCTACGCCTACGGCCCCCACCAGGAGGAGGCCGAGATCCTCGCGGCGGCGTTCACCGGGCGCGTCCCGCGCGCCGTCCACTGCTGGTATCCGCCGGAGACGGGCCAGGCCGGCGATGCGCAGGCGAGCGGCGGCAAGGCGGGCGCCGAGCAGGCCGCCGCGCCCCGGCCCAAGACGGCCCAGGCCCGCCGCCAGCTCAAGCGGGCGCTCGGCAGCACCACCGTCACCGGCAGCAAGCGCGGCTGGCTGATCGCCGCCTGGTCGGTGGCGCACGCGCAGAAGTACGGGCTGAGCCGGGTGGAGTACGCCGGCGCCCGCTGGTCCAACGACACGCGGGTGGAAGGCTGGGTCGACGGCAGCGCGTCCGGCAGCCGGAAGGTCGAGCTGGCCTGACTAGGAGGAGGCGCGGCTGATGATGCCGATCGAGCCGGGCGGCAGCGGCTGCGCGTACGCTGC
Organism: Nonomuraea ferruginea; assembly: GCF_039540635.1. Lineage (NCBI taxonomy): Bacteria > Bacillati > Actinomycetota > Actinomycetes > Streptosporangiales > Streptosporangiaceae > Nonomuraea > Nonomuraea ferruginea. The sequence continues at coordinate 96,543 of NZ_BAABFD010000013.1, forward strand.
CGTCCACGCCTGGCCCTGCACCCGCTCGAACGACAGCAGCCGCCCGTCGGTCGACCGGTAGTCGGCGAAGTCGAGCAGCCCCCTGTCGGGCTTGCTCGTGCTGCCCTCCGACCGGAAGGCGGCGGTGCCCCGCTCCAGCGGGTGGAACTCGACGTCATCCATGATCAGGCTGCTCCGCGCCGGGACCATGCCCTGGGTGGGCACGTCGGTCCAGAGCAGCACCTCCAGGTGCGGCGGCTGGTCGGGGGTCTGGCCCTTGCGCATCTCGACCGTCAGCCACTGGACGCGGCGGGCGCCGTCGCGCAGGCGGTACTCGACCCACTGCTGGCCCTGCCACGACACGTACAGGGCGCCGAGCACGCGCACCGGCGACCCGAGAACCTCGATCTTGTCGCCGACCCTGAGCGTGCGCGGGTCGGTGTAGTCGATGCCGGCATGCCCGGCCGCCGCGACCGGCGCAGGTAGCGGGGGCTCGGCGGGAGCGACCTCGACCGGCTGCTCGACCGCCGTGCGGTCCTTCCTGTCCTGGCGCAGGGTGGCCAGGAACGCCCCAAGCAGGAGGAGGACGGTGGCGATGCTCAGCCCGAGAACGACCATGGAGGTCATGCTCATCGTACGGCTCGCTCCACTCGCGGTTCGCCTCGGCGAACGCCCGGTATCTACTTGTGTTGCTGTCTATCCGGCTCGCCCCTTCCGACGACGGGAGGGGCGTTTGAGGGGCGATCCTACTGGAGGCGGCGCACCGCCGCATCGATGCGTTCGTCAGTGGCCGTGAGCGCGACCCGGATGTGCCGCCCACCTGCCGGTCCGTAGAACTCACCGGGCGCGACCAGAATGCCGGTTTCGGAAAGCTTGCCGACCTGATCCCAGCAGTTCCGGCCGTCGGACGCCCACAGATAGAGCCCGGCCTCGGAGTGGTCGACGCGCCAGCCGGCCCGTTCCAGCGCCGGCCGCAGCAGGGCGCGGCGCGCGGCGTAGCGCTCGCGCTGCTCGTCGGCGTGGCGGTCGTCGCCCAGCGCGGCGGTCATCGCCGCCTGCGCGGGCTCGGGCATCAGCATGCCGGCGTGCTTGCGGATCTCCAGCAGGCGCTTGATCAGCGCGGGGTCGCCGGTGACGAAACCGGTGCGGTATCCGGCCATGTTGGACCGCTTCGACAGCGAGTGGACGGCGAGCAGGCCCTCGTGGGACCCCTCGCACACGTCCGGGTGCAGGATCGACACCGGACGCTCCTCCCAGCCGAGCTCGATGTAGCACTCGTCGGAGGCGACGATCGCGCCGCGCTCGCGCGCCCAGGCCACCACCTTGCGGAGGTGCTCCACGGGGAGCACCTTGCCGGTCGGGTTGCCCGGCGAGTTGACCCAGACGAGGTCGGCCTGCTGCGGGCCGAGCGCGAGCAGCCCGTCGGCGGCCGTGCCCGCGGCCCCCGCCAGCCTGGCTCCCACGTCGTAGGTGGGATAGGCCAGCTCGGGGAAGACCACCCGCTTGGCGCCGAGATAGGTCGGCAGCCAGGCGACGAACTCCTTGGAGCCGATCACCGGCAGCACGTCGCGCTGGTCGACCCGTACGCCGTGCCTGCGCGCCAGCCAGCCCGCGGCCGCCTGCCGCAGCGCCTGGGTCCCGTGGGTGAAGGGGTAGCCGGGGCTGTCGGCCGCCCGGGACAGCGCTTCCTGGACGAGCCCCGGCACCGGGTCCACGGGAGTGCCGACCGAGAGGTCGACGATGCCGCCGGGGTGCGCGCGGGCGCGCTCCTTGTACGGCTCCAGCCGGTCCCAGGGGAAGTCAGGCAGCTTGTTCACGGTTCTCCAGGCTCATACGTACGGGCTGGGACCGCGCACCCGCACGGCGGGCACGCGGCGCGTGCGGCAACGGCCTGCCGCCCCGCCGTGTGAGCGGCCCGCGCGCGGGCCGCTCCGGTTACTCGCTCTGCGGCGGGAGCGCCGCCACGACCGGGTGGTCCTTCTCGATCTTGCCGACCTTGGACGCGCCACCGGGCGATCCGAGGTCCTCGAAGAAGTCCACGTTGGCCTTGTAGAAGTCCTTCCACTGCTCGGGAAGGTCGTCCTCGTAGAAAATCGCCTCGACCGGGCACACAGGCTCGCACGCTCCGCAGTCGACGCACTCGTCGGGGTGGATGTAAAGCATGCGCTCGCCCTCGTAGATGCAATCGACGGGGCACTCCTCGATGCACGCCTTGTCCAGGACGTCCACGCAAGGCTGCGCGATGACGTAGGTCACCTCGAGCTCCTTCTTCTCCGCACCATGGCATGACTCTGACCGCGGTTTGCTACGCCCTAGTATTGCCGTGCCTGCCAGGCGACTGAAACGGAGGGTGGCAAACTCGTGGCCGCTCGCCTCGTGATCACTATCTCAGCATCCGACGTCGGAGCGCGCGTCACCACGCGCAGGCGGGTCCCGGAAGGGTTCAGAGACGCCGTCGGCACGCTCGAATCGTGGGAGGGCGGAGTGCTGCGCGTCCGCAAGCGCGACGGCACTCTCGTGGAGATCCCGGAGGAGACGCTGGTCGCGGGCAGGGTGGTTCCGGCCGCGCCTCCTCGACCTGGACGGAAGTAACGGTAAGTATTCATTGTGTGACCGTACGTACCTGCGCCGCCGTAGCCGCCATCCTCGCCAGCGCCGGATGCGGCGCGTCGCCGTCCGCTGAGCAGCCCGGCTCCGGGCCTCCCGTCAACGTCCATGCCGCCTCGCTCAAAGAGGGCTTCGGCACCATGGAACGGCTGGTCCAGGCGGCCCAGAAGGAGGGCACGCTCACCGTCGTCGGGCTCCCCCGCGACTGGGCGAACTACGGCGAGATCATCGACGCCTTCGCCGAGGAGTACGGCATCGAGGTCAAGCAGCTCGAACCGGGGGCCAGCAGCCGCCGGGCGCTCGACACCGCCGCCAAGCTCAAGCCCGACGTGTTCGACCTCACCCTGGAGGAGGCGGTGGGCGCCGGCGGGCGGTTCGCGCCGTACAAGGTTCAGGGCTGGCTCGACGTGCCCGACCACGTCAAGGATCCGGCCGGCGCCTGGTACGCCGCCTACGGCGGCTACATGTCCATCGGGTACGACCCCCGCGCGGTGCCCGCACCCGCCTCCTTCGCCGATCTGGCCAAGCCCGGATACAAGGTGGCGCTCGACGGCGACCCGCTGCGCTCCCAGGCGGCGTTCTCCGGCGTGATGGCCGCCTCCCTGCGGGCCGGCTCGCCGCAGCCGCAGCAGGGGGTGGCGCTGTTCGCCCGGCTCAAGCAGGCCGGGCAGCTCACCAGTCCGGCCTCCGCCAACACCGTCGTGACCTGGGACCACGTCAACGCCGCCCGCGAGGCCCGTGACTCGGCCGCCTGGAAGGTGGTGATCCCGAGGGACGCGCCGCTCGGCGCCTTCCACGTGCAGGCGATCGACAAGGCCGCGCCGCACCCCGCCGCCGCCCGGCTGTGGCAGGAGTTCCTCTTCTCCGACCAGGGCCAGAACCTGTTCCAGAAGGGGTGGACGCGACCGGCGCGGGGCGAGGCGATGCTCATGCGCGGCACGCTCGACACCGAGCAGGCGAGCAAGCTGCCGAAGGCTCCCGGGCCGCCCGTGCTGCTGACGATCCCGCAGACCGACGCCGGGAAGACCTACGTGAAGAAACAGTGGGCAAAAAGCACGGGGTGATACCGGTGTGATCAGGTATGTCGCTGCGACAAACTGGCTCTAAAGTGAACCGACACTACGGCCACGGGGGCCCGATGTCTCACGATTGAGAGCTGATCGTCTTGCGATATGACACACCGGGCCTGGAGCGGTGGAACAGTCGCGCCTACGACAGCAGCTTCGGCTACGTCTCCACCCAGGGCGCGCCGCTGGTGGACCTGCTCGACCCGCAGCCGGGTGAGCGCGTCCTGGACCTCGGCTGCGGCACCGGCGTGCTGACCGCCCAGATCGCCTTCCGCGGCGCCGAGGTGCTGGGGATCGACGGGTCCTCCGCCATGATCGAGAAGGCGCTCGCGCAGTATCCGGGCATGAACTTCATCGTCGGCGACGCGCACGACTTCACCGTGGCCCGCCCGTACGACGCCGTCTTCTCCAACGCCGCGCTGCACTGGATGAGCCGCGACCCCGACGCCGTGATCGCCAGCGTGCGGGAGGCGCTGCTGCCCGGGGGGCGGTTCGTCGCCGAGATGGGCGGGGCCGGCAACTGCGCCGAGCTGACCACGGCGATGCTGACCGCCTGGCGCGAGCACGGGCTGCGCGAGCCTGAGCTGCCGTGGTACTTCCCCTCCCCCGCCGAGTACGCCCGGCGGCTGGAGTCCGAGGGTTTCGTCGTGCGGCTGCTGGAGTACTTCGACCGGCCCACGCCCCTGGAGGAGTGCCCTGGAGGGGCCGCCGACTGGGTGAGGATGTTCGCGTCCTCGGCGCTCGACGGGCTGGCCCCCGGCCTCGTCGATCCCCTGCTCCGGCGGGTGAACGAGCTCGCGGCGCCCGCGCTGCGCCGGGAGTCCGGCTGGATGGCCGACTACGTGCGCCTACGGTTTGCCGCCGTTCGGCGCTGATGCGTAGTGCAGGATGCGTAGGGCTGTTTTGCCGGACTATGGTCTCTTCAGTGGGTGGCGCGATGATGGCACCGCGACACGGCGTCGCATGGCCCGCGACGGCACGGCGGCGTGAGGGGCTGGTGAACGGAACGGGATGAATTTCTGCCTGAGCGACCTCGTACCACCGTTGAGGTGGAGCGACACGTCCACGATCACGCTGCTCACCGGGCAGCCGGGGCTGCCGGACGCCTGGTGGCGCAGCCTGCCCATGCCGCGGGTGCTCGCGGCCATCGGGCCCGAGTCGCTGGGTGAGCTGCTCACCGAGATCGCCATCGAGCACTGGCCCGCGGCCGCCGTGGGTGACGTGCTGCCGGCGCTGCACATGCTGGACCCGGACGAGGCCGACGAGCCGCACGTGGCGATCGCGCTCGACCGGGCCGGGTCGTGGCCCGGGCTGCTGGCGCTCACCAGCCGGGAGCTGAGGGACCAGCCCTTCGTCCAGGCCCGGCCTGTGTTGACGGCGCTGTTCTCCGCCGCCCTGGTGCGTCTGTCGCCGTCGTCCGGCGCCGCCCTGGGCGAGGGGACCGCCCGGCCGCTCGTCCGCGAGTCCGCCGGGGAACCCGCGTCCCTCCTCGCCGAACAGCCGGTGGACGAACCCGCGCCCCTCCCGCACAGCGCCACCCCCAGGGAACTCACCCCCGTCGACAGCGCGGCCGAAAACGACCTCCAGGGCGACCCCGCGCAAAAGGACCGAACGCCTCACGGGGACCTCGCCCTTGACGAGGACCGGACGCCTCGCTCGGACCTCGCCCCCGAGCGGGACCATGCGCCTCACGCGGCCCTCAGCCGCGACGAGGACCGGACGCCTCGCGGGGACCGCACCCCAGAAGAGGGCCCCGGCAAGGACCGCGCTTCCGAGAAGGACCGGGCGCCTCGCGCGGGGCTCAGCCCCGATGAGGACCGCGCCTCCGGCGAAGAGCACGACCTCGCGGCCCGTACGGACGGCGACACCGCCGATGACGAGCGACCCGAGGCGGAGGTCCCCGCGTCCCACAGGGAGCTCGCCTCCGTAGACGGCGACACCGCCGACGAAGAGCATCCCGAGGCGGCGCAGGTCCCCACGTCCCACAAGGAGCTCGCCTCCGTAGACGGCGACACCGCCGATGAAGAGCATCCCGAGGCGGCGCAGGTCCCCACGTCCCACAAGGAGCTCGCCTCCATAGACGGCGACGCCCCCGACGGGACGGAAACCCCCGAAGAGGACCTCCAGGGCGACCCCGCACAGGAGCCCCGAGCGCCTCGCGAGGGCCGCGCCCTCGACGAGGACGGGGCTCCTCGTCCGGGCCTCGCCTCCGACAAGGACCGAGCGCCTGGCGCGGACCTCGCGCCCGACGAGGGCCGAGCGCCTAACGCGAACCTCAGCCCCGACGAAGAGCAGGCGGCTCGCGCGGACCTCAGCCCCGACGAGGACCAGGCGCCTCGCACGGACCTCGGCTCCGACGAAGAGCCGGCGCCTCGCACGGACCTCGGCTCCGACGAAGGGCGCGACTCCGTCGAGGGGCGCGTCTCCGGTGAACGCGGCTCCCGTGAAGAGGGTGTGGCGGGGCACGAGCTTGCTCCTGGGGGCGCCGATCTTCAGGACGGTGACACCGCCGACGACGAGCGGCCCGAGGCTGCCGAGGAAGGTGGCGACTCCGGTGGGGCGGAGACGCCGGAAGGCCGCCGGGAGGATGAGGCTGAGGAGGGCGTCGCGCCGGGGTTCTTCGCTGTGCAGGGCTCGGATGGGCGGCAGGAGGAGGCCGGTGGGGAACCGGTGGAGGCCGCCCCTGGGGCTCCGGAGGAAGACTCGGATCTGCCGCAGCTCATAGAGGCCGCGTTCGCCCATCTTGACGACAAGAGCTGGGCGGTCGCCCAGAACCGGGTGTTCACCGACCAGCCGTCGGCCGTGGACCAGCTCGCCAAGCTGTTCGCCGTGGCCCCCGCCGAGATCACCGCCACCGAGGACCGGCTGCGCGCCATGCTCGACGAGTGGCTGGCCAGCGACGAGGCCGCCCCGTACCGGGCGCACCTGGAGGAGCTGCGGGAGAAGATCGGCCCGTCCGCTCCCAAGGAGCGCCTGATCAAGGCCGCCGACTGGCACGGCAAGGAGATCAAGGCGCTGGAGGTGCCCGCCTGGCAGTTCGTGCTCGCCACGCTGCCCGACCGGCCGCTGCCGCAGCGCTCGCCGGCGTCGCCGTCGGCGTTCAGCGCGCCGTACGGCAAGCTGCCCGAGCCGCCGCCCCCCGCCTTCGCCCCCAAGCCAGCCCCGAAACCAGTACCGAAGCCGGTCCAGAAGCCGGCCCCGACGGGGCTGCCGCCCGGGTTCATGCCGCCCGATCCGGTGCCGTCGCAGTTCCAGGCGTTCGCCCCGGCGGTGCCGGTGCAGAGCGAGGAGAACGGCAAACCGTACCAGCCGCTGAAGGACGTCTCGCAGACCAGGCGCTGCTTCCGCCAGCCCGACGGCCGGTGGTGGCTGCGCGTGGACGTGACGGCCGAGCAGCTGAGCGGCGGCGAGTGCCCGCTGCCGACCGGGTTCGCCGCGTACCTGGGGCTCTCGCCGGGCGAGAGCAAGGCGGCCAGGAGCGCCGCGGGCGAGCTGACCATGACGTGGCACGGCCGGCCGGTGCTGGAGTCGATCGACAGGCTGCTGGCGGACGTCGGCGCGAAGGAGGGCGGTCACCTGTTCCTCACCCTGTCGGACGAGGGCGTGCTCCGGGCCCGGCACCTGCCGGTCGCCGCGGCCGGCGCGGAGAAGATCACCAAGGCGCTCCGCCTGGTCGGCTACACGGCCCCGGGCGGCACCCGCGACCAGGCGGCGCGGGTGATCGCGACGAGGATCGGCATGACGGGCCCGGTGAAGCTGCCGGACCTGCTCACCAGGCTCCGCGAGCGCGGGGACCGCGACCTTCTCCAACTCCTGGACTGATGCGGTGCCGCGGCTCGCGATCGGCCCTGAGGTTCCCAGGGAACTCGGCGCACTGGCACAGCCGGTGCGCCGAGACGCCGTGGTCGCGCTGCGGCGGTTCCTGCTGAACGTGTCGGGCGCCCCGCATCCCGAGTCGGTCAGGGGCGCCAGGGACCCCCGGGTGGCGACTCTCCGGCTCGCCGGGGGGCACCGGGGGGTGGTGGTGCGCCGGCGGGACGTCTACTGGCTGCGCACCGTGCTGCCCGACCCCGAGGCCTGGTCGTACGCCGCACGGCACCGGTACGGGATCAACCCGGTGCTCGGCGTGGTCGAGGAGTGGGACGCCGAGGCGCTGGAGCGGGTCGAGCCCGCGTTACGCCGGTCGGCGGGCGTCGCGAGGCTGTTCGACCCGATCTGCGACGGCGACCTGCTGGCCCTCGGCATCGACGTGCACGCGCTGCCGCTGGTCCGGCTCATCACCACCGAGGCGGACGTGGCCGCGCTCGAGCCGCTGCTGCCGCCCACCCAGTACGTTCCGCTGGCGGTGCTGGCCAGGGGCGGCACGCTGGCCGAGGCGTGGCGGGAGCTTGACGGCTGCCGCGCCTTCGACGAGGACCCCGAGGAGCCGGTCGACGCCGAGGACCTCCACCAGGCGCTGCTGCGCAGCCCTGGCCGGGCCGCGTTCGCCGCCGACAAGACGGAGCTGGACCGGCTGCTGACGGCGCCCGAGTGGTGCGTGTTCCCGCATCCGCCGCAGCACCGGCTGTCCAGGGCCCGTTACGACCATCCGGTGCTGGTGGTGGGCGGGGCCGGGACCGGCAAGACGGTGCTCGCGCTGCGCCGCGCCGCTCACCTGGCCGCGCACGGCAGCGGGCCGGTGCTGCTGGTGACGTTCTCCCAGGGGCTCTGCGACGAGCTGACCGGCCGGCTGGACCAGTTAGTCCAGGACGAGCCGATGCGCAAGCGCATCGAGGTGGACAACCCGGAGCGGCTGGCGATGCGCATCGTGGCCCAGGTGGAGGGCCGCCGCCCGGCGCTGGTCGGGCCGGGCGCGCGGACCATGGACGAGCTGATCGACGAGGCGCTCCGGCTGCTGTCGAGGACCACGGGAGATCTGCTCGACGACGTCGAACCGGGGCGCAAACCGTACCGGCACATCGTGGTGGACGAGGCGCAGGACGTCAGCCCGGCGCAGTGGCGGCTGCTGCGGGCGGCGGCGCCGCGCGCGGCGGACGACCTGTTCATCGTCGGCGACCCGCACCAGCGCGTCACCGACACGCGGGTCGCGCTCGGCGCCGTCGGCATCCCGGCTGTCCAGTACACGCTCAAGGTCTCGCACCGGCTGCCGCAGGAGCTGCTGACGTTCGCGGTCCGGCTGCGCGGCGGCGGGCCCGCCGACGGGCTGGTCAAGGGCATGTCGGCGCTGTACGGGTTCCGGTCGGGGCGGTTCGGGCCGCGGCCGGTGGTCCGCGCGTACGAGAGCGAGGAGGCGGAGCTGGCCGGCCTGGAGCGCACCGTCGCCGACTGGCTCGACGAGGGCGTGCCCGCCGACCGGATCGCGGTCGGGGCGCGCAACCAGGGGCTGGTACGGGCCGCCAAGCGGGTGTTGCGGGACGTTCCGGTACGGGTGTCGACGTTCGCCAACCTCAAGGGGCTGGAGTTCGACAGGGTGGCGCTCATCGGCGTGGCCGAGGGGGTCGTGCCGGAGCGCCCTCCCGACGATCCGGGCGCCCGGGCCCGCGCGCTGCAACGGGAACGGAGCATGCTGTTCGTGGCGTGCACCCGGGCCCGGACGATGCTCTACATTTCGCATTCCGGAAGAGGTAGCCCTTTTCTGTCCTTCTGATCACATAGTCTGAACTGCGGATATCTATCGTTGCCGGTTGGACCCCAATGAACCTCAGTCTGAGCGACATCGCGCCACCACTGCGCTGGACCGCACCTGGCCAGATCGCACCGATCGCGGAGGAGCCACAGCTGCCCGAGGCATGGTGGCAGGCGATCCCGCTCGACCGGGCGTGCGCCATCGTGGGCACGCAGGTCGTGGCGGGCCGCCTCGCCGACCTCTCCGTGGCCTTCTGGGGGCATCTGGTGCTGGGCGACATCCTGCCGCTGCTGCGCTTCTCCGACCCCGCCGAGGCCGAGCGGACGCCCGAGACGCTCGGCAAGGACGTGGTGCAGAAGCTGTTCGGCGGCGTGCTCGACCGGCTGCTCGAACCGGCGGCCGCGGTCGCCGCGCCCGTCCAGCAGGACAAGCCGCTGCCTGAGCTGGTCGACGCCCTGTTCGCGGCGCTCGACGAGCGGCAGCGGGCCATCGCCCGCGACCGGCTGTACGCGGCCGACCGGGCCACCCTGGACGAGCTGGCCCAGCGCTTCTCGGTGACCAGGGAGCGGATCCGGCAGATCGAGCGCGACCTGCGCGACCACGTGGAGCTGTGGCTCGCGGGGCCGGAGGCGGCGGCGCTGGTCGCGCACGTCACCTGGCTGCGCGGCCGGCTCGGCTCGGCCGCGCCCGCCGACGACCTGACGGCGGCCGTGCCGTGGCACCGCGCCGAGCTGCGCACGCTGGGCATCCCGGCCTGGCGGTTCGTGCGCACGCTGCTGACGGGCTACGAGCAGACCGACGGCTGGCTGATCGCGGGCGGCGCCGACGACCTGCGCGAGAAGACCCGCCAGCTGTTCGCCGACGGGCCGCACCCGCTCGCCGAGGCGGTGACCATGGTGACCCAGCTCGGCGTCCGCGAGGACGTGGCCGAACGGTGGATACTCGCCGTGCCGCAGCTGCGGGTGCTCGACGGGCACGTGGTGCCGTGGCCGCGCAGCATCAACGACAAGGCGGAGGCGGTGCTGGCCGTCTCCGGGAAGCCGATGTCCCCGGAGGAGATCCAGGAACGCATCGGCGAGGACTACAGCCTCGTCGGCATCCGCAACCAGCTCACCGCCGACGACCGGTTCCTGCGGCTCGACAGGAACAAGTACGGCCTGACCCGCTGGGGCGGCGACCAGTACCTGGGCATCCGGGAGATGATCGTCAGGGAGATCGAGCGGGCCGGCGGCGAGGCCCCGGTCAGCACGATCGTGGCCAACCTGACCTCCCGCTACGACGTCAGCGAGAGCTCGGTGCGCGCCTACTCGGGCGGTCCCGGGTTCGAGCGCAGCCAGCGCGGCTGGATCCGGGTGGCGGGCACCTCGCCCTCCGGGGAGGCGGGCGCGTACCAGCCGCGCAAGGACGTCTCGGAGACCCGGCGCAGCTTCCGCAGCCGCGACGGGCGCTGGTGGCACCGGGTGGACGTGAACGCCGAGCACCTGCGCGGCTCCGGCTCGCCGCTGCCGACCGGGTTCGCCGCGCACCTGGGCATGGCGCCGGGCGGGTCGCTCACCGCCTCGACGCCCTCGGGCGACGTGGTCATCAGCTGGCACAACCAGCCGACGATGGGCTCGATACGCAACGTACTCGCCGACTTCAAGGCCAGCGAGGGCGACCACGTGTTCCTCACCGTCTCCGACGGCGGGGAGCTGCTCACCCGCTACCTGCCGGCCGCCCCTCCCGGGATGCCCGCGCTCAACCGGGCCCTCTACCTCATCGGCTACACCGCGCCGGTGAACTCCGAGCTGGAGGGGCTGCGGCTGATCGGCGCGCGGGTGGGGCTGCCCGAGACCGCCACCCGCGAGGAGGTCCTCGCCCGGCTGCGCGAGCGGGGTGACCGCGACATCCTCGGCTTCCTGGGGAGATGACGGCTAGGGTCGAGGCATGCTGCGGATCTACGACACGCTGACCGGGCAGGTCGAGGAGATCGCGCCCGCCCGGGGGCTGCGGATGTACGCCTGCGCGCCGCCCGTCCACCGCCGGGCGGACCTCGGCGACCTGCGCCCGGCGCTGCTGTCCGATCTGATCCGCCGGGTCCTGGAACGGCATCGGGTGCGCATGGTGGTCTGCCTGGGCGTCGACGACGTGGGCTGCCCGGTGGAGAGCGCTCGGGCGTACGAGGAGGCGTCCGCCCGCGACGCGGCGGCGCTCAACCTGCGCTCGCCCGAGCTGTCCCCGCGCGCCGCCGAGCACGCCGGCGAGGTGGTCGAGCTGGTCGCCGCGCTGGTCGAGCGCGGTCACGCGTACGCGGCCGACGGCGGCTGGGTGTTCTTCGACTCCGCCGGCTCTCCCTCGTACGGCGAGCTGTCCGGGGAGAAGGACCCGAACGGCGGGGATGGATTCCCCCACGACGGGGAGCGGTCCCCGCACGACGGCGGGGATGGATTCCCCCACGACGGGCCGGAGCGGCGGCGCCCGGCCGACTGGGTGCTGTGGCGGCCCGCGGACGGCGAGGCGGCCTGGGACTCGCCGTGGGGGCGCGGAGTGCCCGGCCCGCACGTCGCGTGCTCGGCGATGTCGTCGCGGCGGCTGGGCGACCGGGTCGACATCCAGACCGGCGGCACCGAGCTGATCTTCCCGCACCACGAGGCCATGCGCGCCCAGTCGGACGCGGCGGCCGGGCACGAGGTGGTCCGCCGCTGGGCGCACAGCGCAGGGCTGGCGCCGGGCGGCAGTGCGCCCGGTCCCGACGGGGTGACGCCCGGCGACGGGCCGCGGGAGCTCGCCGAAGTGGCGGAGGCCGGGCTCGACCCGCTGGCGGTGCGGCTGGCGTTCCTGCAGCACCACTACCGCGGCCCGCTGGACCTCACCTGGGACGTCCTGCGCGCCGCCGACGGCACCCTGCGCCGCCTGCGCGCCCGGGTGGCCGAATGGTCGGAGTCGCCGAGCGCGCCGATGGCCGCCGCGTACGTCCGGCGGGCCGAGTCCGCGCTGGACGACGACCTCGACACCCCGGCCGCGCTGCGTGTCCTGGAGGAGCTGGAGCGCGACGACTCGGTGCCGCCGGGCGCGAAGTTCGAGTCGTTCCTGCACCTGGACCACGTCCTGGCTCTCGACCTGCCCGCCGACATCGGCAAGCCCCGGCCCTGAGCGGGCGGCCCGTCGCGGTGTGAGGTCGGGCGGACGGCATGGCAGGAGCCGTCCGCCCGGGATGGCGCCGTCCTGGTGCGGGGGTGTGGACGGTAGCGCGCCAAGCGAAACGATAGGCAGATCTCGGGTTGCATCTGGGTTGCGAGGTACCTCCCGGTGCGTGGAGGAAAACGCGGTGTGACGGCGGCGAGAGGAGTCGGCGAGGACTGCCACACTGGGTGCCAGCGCGGGGAGTATGGAGGTTTTCGTGAGGTTGAGGCCGTACGCGTGGATGCCGGGGCCGCTGCGGTGGTTCGCGCGGGTGGTTACCGTTCTCCTGGCGATCGCGTTGATGCTCGCGGCGGTGCTCGTGGTCACCGTGCGGCAGTCGTTCCCGCAGGTGGAGGGTACGGTGCGGCTCCCCGGCTTAACCGGGAATGTGGAGATTTATCGTGATAAATACGGAATCCCGCACATCTACGCCGACACCGCCGAAGACCTCTTCATGGCCCAGGGCTTCGTGCACGCCCAGGACCGCTACTGGGAGATGGACTTCCGCCGCCATGTGACCGCCGGCAGGCTCTCCGAGCTGTTCGGCGCGACGACCCTCGACAGCGACAAGGCCATCAGGACCATGGGCTGGCGCAAGGTGGCCGAGCAGGAGCTGCCCGAGCTGACCGAGCGCACCAGGCGCTTCCTCGACTCCTACGCCAAGGGCGTGAACTCCTGGACCGCCGCCAACCCCAACGCCTCCGACCGCAGTCTCGAATACTCGATTCTCAAGGCGCAGAACGGCGCCTACGACCCCGAGCCGTGGACCCCGCTCGACTCCGTCGCCTGGCTCAAGGCCATGGCCTGGGACCTCCGCTCCAACCTCGAGGACGAGATCGACCGCGCCCTGGCGCTCACCGCGCTGCCGCCGGAGCGGGTGGCCCAGCTCTACCCCGGCTATCCGTACGACGAGCACGAGCCGATCGTCACCCGGGGCACGATCGACCGGGAGCGCTTCGACCAGACCGCCGAGCCGCGCACCCGGCAGGACACGCGGACCGGCGCGCGGGCCCTCGCCCAGGCGGCGCGGGCGCTCGACGCGGTGCCCAGCACGATCGGCGCGACGGACCGGGAGGGCATCGGCTCCAACTCGTGGGTGGTCTCCGGCGAGCACACGAAGAGCGGCAAGCCGCTCCTGGCCAACGACCCGCACCTGTCGGCGCAGCTGCCCTCGGTCTGGTACCAGGTGGGCCTGCACTGCCGCGTGCCGAGCGAGGCGTGCCCGTACGACGTGACCGGGTTCTCGTTCTCGGGCGTCCCCGGTGTGATCATCGGGCACACCGACAAGATCGCCTGGGGGTTCACCAACCTGGGTCCCGACGTGGCCGACCTGTTCCTGGAGAAGGTCGACGGCGACACGTACCTCTACCAGGGCGAGCAGGTCCCGCTGGAGACCCGTCAGGAGCGGATCGAGGTGGCGGGCGGCGCCCCGGTCACCATCACCGTGCGCAGCACCCTGCACGGGCCGCTGGTCAACGAGGTCATGGGCGCGGTGGAACCGAGCGGCGAGGCCAACGCGGTGGCCCTGTCGTGGACCGCTCTCATGCCCGGCCGGACCGTCGACGCGATCTTCGAGCTGAACCAGGCGGGCGACTGGCACGAGTTCCGGGCGGCGGCCGCGCTCTTCGAGGTGCCCGCGCAGAACCTGGTCTACGCCGACACCTCGGGCACCATCGGCTACCAGGCGCCCGGCCGCATCCCCGTGCGCAAGTCGGGCGACGGCACCGTGCCCGTGCCCGGCTGGACCGGCGAGTACGACTGGAACACCGCGCCCATCCCGTACGACCAGCTCCCGTCGGTGCGCAACCCGGCGGAGGGGTTCGTGGTCACGGCCAACAACGCCGTCATCGACCCCCGGCGCTACCGGCCGCACCTGACGGAGGACTGGTCGTACGGATACCGCTCGCAGCGCATCCTCGACCTGCTGCGCGAGGAGATCGGCAAGGGCCAGGTGGACGCCGCGACGATGGCGCGCGTCCAGCGGGACGACCGCAACCTGTTCGCCGGGACCCTGGTGCCCTCGCTGATGGCCGTGGACCTGGCCGGGCCCGCCAAGGAGGCCCGCGGGCTGCTCGACGGCTGGGACGGCGCCCAGGACGCGGGATCGGCCGCCGCGGCGTACTTCAACGCGGTCTGGCGGCACCTGCTGGAGCTGACCTTCCACGACGAGCTGCCGGAGGGCGCCAGGCCGAACGGGGGCGACCGCTGGTACGAGGTCGTCGCCGGGCTCCTGCGCGACCCCGGCGACCCGTACTGGGACGACACCCGCACCGAGGGGATCACCGAGCGGCGCGACGACATCCTGCGCCAGGCCATGGCCTCGGCCTTCCAGGAGCTGTCGGACCTGCTCGGCGACGACGTGAAGGCGTGGCGCTGGGGCGACCTGCACGGGCTGAAGCTCACCCACGGCTCGCTCGGCACCTCGGGGATCGCGCCGATCGAGGCGCTGTTCAACCGGGGGCCGCTGGCCTCGGCGGGCGGCAAGGACGCGGTGAACGCCACCGGCTGGAACGTGCTGGAGGGGTACGCGGTCACGACGGTGCCGTCCATGCGCATGGTCGTGGACCTGGGTGACCTGGACGAGTCTCGGTGGATCAACCTGACGGGCGCGTCGGGGCACGCCTTCCACGAGAACTACTGGGACCAGGCGGAGCTGTGGGCCAGGGGCGAGATGCTGCCGATGCGCTCGGACGCGGGCTCGGTGACCAAGGCCGCCGTGCACACGCTCCGGCTCCGCCCCTGACCGTTCAGGTGGCGAAGGCGCGCGACTCGCCCACGGCCAGGTCCCACAGGCACTCGCGGGGCAGGCCGTGGGCGGCCCACTCCTCGCGGATCCACTCCAGGGGCCGCAGCAGCGGCTCACCGGACAGCACGAACGTGCCCCAGTGCATGGTGGCCATCCGGTGCGCGCCCACGTCCAGGAAGGCCCGTACGGCCTGCGGCGGGTTGACGTGGGCGGGCTCCATCGCCCACGGCGGCTGGTAGGCGCCGACCGGCATCAGCGCCAGGTCCAGGCCGGGGTGGCGGGCGCCGATCTGGGCGAGCCGCTCGCCGTAACCGGTGTCGCCGGCGAAGTACACCGACCCGCCGATCACCCACCCGCCCCACAGCGTCTTGCAGAAGTCGAAGAGCGTGCGCCTGCTCCAGTGGTGGGCGGGCACGAACTCGAAGCTCACGCCGCCGACGGTGGCCGACTCCCACCAGTCCAGCTCGATCACCTCGGTGAAGCCGCGATCGGTGAACCACTTCGCGAGCCCGGCAGGCACGAGCATCGGCGTCGTCCTGGGCAACCGGCGCACGGTGGGCCAGTCCAGGTGGTCGTAGTGGTCGTGGCTGATGACCACGGCGTCGATCGGCGGCAGGTCCTCCCAGTCCAGGCCGGGCATGCTCACGCGGGCCCGCACCCCGGGGATGCGCCGCGACCACACCGGGTCGGTGAGGATCGACAGTCCGCCCGTCCGGAGCAGGTAGGTCGCGTGCCCGACCCACGTCACGGACGTCTCCCCCCGCGCGACCGGAGGCAGTCCGCCGCCCGCCACGGGGATGCGGGCGGCCTCGCTCAAGTCAGGGGGGAAGGCGGTGTGCCAGGCGATGCTGAGCACCTCCCGCAGCCCCGACGGGGTGTCGGTGAGGCGGTCACGATAGCTCTCGGGTCTCTTCGGAGCACGGATGATCTGCGTCATGGAGATCCCCTGCCCCGCGTAATGGATCAGTCACGCGCGTGGAGGCTCACCTGCGCGTCCGCGCCAGCGGGGCTGCGCCCGCCGGTAGCCGCCCTCGTCCAGACCGGCGAGCCGTTCGAAGGGGTTGTACGACGCCTGGTCGCCGCAGACGATCACCGAGACCAGCATCGCCAGGAGGTACAGCGGGAGCATGGGCAGACCGGCGCACCAGGCCCACTGGGTGGCGTGCCTGCTCTCGTGACCGATCAGGGTCTCGTCGAGACCGTCACGTCTGGTGATTACAACGTTCCCCACCGTGAATGCCCCGGCGATGGGGAAGCGGAAGCGGTAGCCGCAGGCGAGCACGAGCCCGTCCGGGCCGGATCGCCTGGTCGCGCCGCCGATCGCGGCGATGAGCAGGCCGAGTGGAGTGGTGAGATTAAGAAAATTGATGACTCGGCGGAACCGATATCGCCTGTCCATGCGTCTCAGTCTTGACCAATCTTGACAAATCGGAATAATGATCTGAGTCCTGAAATCTCCTAGAAGAGCAGGATTTATGAGATTCACCATCCTGGGCGCGCTGCTGGCTTCCGCGGCACTGGCCGGAGCCGGCGGAATCGCGATCACCCAGACATCAGCCACCGTCCCCTTACGCGTCGCCGACTCCCCAGCCGCCGCCGCGGCGGCGTTACCCGCCACCACCGCCCCGGGGGCGTACGTGGCGAGGACCGAGATCGTCGAGAGAGACGGCGTGACCTATCTGGACGTCGCCGTCACGTACGAGACCGCGGCCAAGTTCAGCGTCAGGCAGCGGGTCTGCAAGCGCAAGTCCTGCCGTACGGTGCGTGTCGGGCTCACGGTGGCCTCGGGCACGGGCGAGGCCGCCAAGCGGCTCGGCCGCGGCGACTACTGGCTGCGCGGCAAGCCGAGGATCAGGATGTGGCCGCTCCCCGGCCCCACGGTCACGGTCACGGAACCCCCGGTGACGGTCACGGAAACGGTCACCGAGACGGCCACGGCGACGGTCACGTTCACCTGTCAGCCCGCGCCTCCGACGGAAACGCCCACGTTGACGCCTACAGCGACGGTCGATCCCACCGTCGACCCGACCGTCGACCCGACGGTTGATCCCACCGTCGACCCGACAGTGGACCCGACAGTGGACCCGACCGTCGATCCCACCGTCGACCCGACGGTCGACCCGACCCTGGATCCCACCATCTCCCCGACCGTCGACCCGACGGTGGATCCGACTATCAGCCCGACCGAGATCCCGACATGTCCGGAGCCGACCGAGATCCCGACGGAGGTTCCCACCGACCTGCCGACTGACACTCCGACCGACACGCCGACCGACACGCCGACCGACACGCCGACCGATGTGCCCACGGACACCCCGCCCCCGACGGAGACCGTGACGCCACCGGCGCAGTGATCACGTTTCCCCGGCCCGGCGGCCTCCCTTCAGCCGCCGGGCCGGGAGAAACATATTGCTATATCCAGTGAATTTCATATAGCGCGCGGCGACAGATCATTCACATGCCTGTCGCGCTATTAAGCAGCGCTTTCATCGGCCCTGCTGCACTCTACCCGGCGGAGCCGAGCCCTCTTCCGGATATCCGCGCAACAGCCACGATCCCCCCGACGAGGGCAACATCAGAAATGCCGCGACCGCGGCCACCATCCCGCCGTAGAGGTACACGTGCCCCGACGCGTCCCCGGCGATCACCAGATCCCCCGCGCCCAGTCTGAGCGAGAACGCCGACGACACCAGCACCCACCCGGCCGACGTGACGGCGGCGGCCGCGCGCCCGCCCATCAGCCTGCCCGCCCCCAGGGAGACACCGAAGATCAGCACCAGCCAGAGCACCGCGGAGACGACCGGGAGACCCGGCCACGCGCTGTGGGTGAACCCGCCCACCACGCCCATGACGACGCCCAGCACGAAGAGCATGCCGTAGGCGGCTCCCCCCAGCGCCGACTCGACCTGGCTGCGTTGCTCCATGTCGGTCGAGGTTAGTGGATGCCGGCGAACAGATCGTTCTCCCGCTCGTACGGCTCGCCGAGCCCTCCTGCCTCGACCGGAGGACCGGGCACGGCGGGCCCGCGCTCCCCGATGGCCAGCACGAAGTGCTCGACTCCCCGGATTTCCTGACCGACGTGGTTGGAGAGCGCGAACCACGGCTCGGACACCGTGATCTGCGTGTGGTGCGCGCGCATGGCCGCCGCCTTGTGGCCGAGCCAGGGCCGGGCGTCGATCTCCGTGGTGACGACCCCGTCGGGGTCGCCGAACGGCATGTCGTCCACGCTCGCGACGGTGAACGGGGCGCCCGCCTCCAGCAGCGCCTCGTTGGACCGCGCCAGCACCGACCTCGGCGTGGCCGTGTGGTAGAACTTCGCGATCCGCCACGGCTCGCCCTCGCCGAATCCCGGGTCGGCCGCCAGCTCGAACGCCCGCCGGGCGACGCGGTGGGCCTGGATGTGGTCCGGGTGACCGTAATGCCCGTTCTCGTCGTACGTGACGAGCACCTGGGGCCGCACCTCGCGGATGACCGCGACCAGCTCGCCCGCCGCCTCGTCGAGGTCGGCCCGCCAGAACGCGTCGGGCCTGTCGTTGGTGGCGACCCCCATCATCCCGGAGTCGCGCCAGCGCCCTGGGCCGCCCAGGAAGCGGTGGTCCTCGACGCCGAGCGCCTCGCAGGCGGCGGCCAGCTCACCGATCCGGTGGTCGCCGAGCACGTCGTCCTCCTCGGACGCCAGGTGCGAGAGCTCCACGGGGATGATCTCCCCCTCCTCGCCCAGCGTGCAGGTGACGAGCGTGACGTGGGCGCCCTCGGCGACGTAGCGGGCCATCGTGGCGCCGGTCCCGATCGACTCGTCGTCGGGATGGGCGTGCACGAGCAGCAGCCGTCGGTCAATCATGCTCCGAGCGTAACAACTGGCAGGATTGGGCCCATGAGTGAGAGCTTCCCGCGCCTGTCGGCCAGGACCCGCCGCTTCACCCTGGGAGTGCCCAGGGGCTTCACCATCTCCCCTGACGGCGCGCGGGTGCTGTTCCTGCGCACCAAGTCGGGCACCGACCCTGTGACGTGTCTGTGGGAGCTCGACACCGAGACCCACGTGGAGCGGCTGGTCGTCGATCCGCGCTCGCTCGACTCCGGCGACGAGGACCTGCCGCCGGAGGAGCGCGCCCGGCGCGAGCGCAGCCGCGAGCAGGCCGGCGGCGTGGTGTCCTACTCGACCGACGCGGAGGCCACCACGGCGGCGTTCGCGCTGTCCGGCGGCCTCTACGTGACCGACCTGGCCGCCGCGCGCACCCGGCGGCTGGAGACGGCGGGCGCGGTCATCGACCCCCGGCTCTCCCCCGACGGCCGCCGGGTCGCCTACGTCACCGGCGGCGCCCTGCACGTCCACGACCTGTCCACCGGCGACGACCGCGTGCTCGCCACCCCCGAGTCGGAGACCGTCACGTACGGTCTGGCGGAGTTCATCGCCGCCGAGGAGATGAGCCGCATGCGCGGCCACTGGTGGTCGCCTTCCGGCGACGCCCTCCTGGTGGAGCGGGCCGACGAGGCGCCGGTCCACACCTGGCACATCGCCGACCCGGCCAACCCCGGCCGGCCCCCGGCCGTCCAGCGCTATCCCGCCGCCGGCACGCCCAACGCCGTGACCGAGCTGTTCGTGCTGGGGCTCGACGGGTCCAGGGTCGCGGTCCCGTACGAGCACGAATACCTCGCGACGGCGGCGTGGGACTCCCACGCGCTGTCGATCGTGACGCTCTCCCGCGACCAGAAGACGATGCGGCTGCTCTCGGTCGACCCGGAGACCGGGAAGTCCACCCTCGTGCGCGAGGACACCGACCCGGCCTGGGTCGACGTCGTCTCCGGCGTGCCCGCCCACCTCGACGACGGCTCGCTGGTCTGGGTGGCCGCCGCCGACGGGGGCCACCGGCTGTTCGTCGGCGACCGCCCCGTCACCCCGCCCACCTTGCAGGTGCGCGCGGTGCTCGACGTCGACCACGACAGCGTGCTGTTCAGCGCCAGCGGGGACCCGACCGAGATCCAGCTGTGGACCTGGGACGGCCACTCGCTGCTGCCGGTCTCCACCCGGTCGGGCGTGTTCACCGGCCGGATGGCGGGCGGCGTCGGCGTGCTCACCGAGCAGAACCTCGACACCGAGGGCGTCTCCACCACCGTCGTGCGCCGCGACGGCGTGGCCGTCCCGATCCCCTCCTACGCCGAGCGTCCCGGTCTCGACCTGCGCGTCTCACTCGGCCGTTCCGGCCGTCGCGAGCTGGCGACCGCCGTAGTGCTGCCCTCCTGGCACGAGCCGGGCTCGCGGCGGCTGCCGGTCCTCATGGATCCGTACGGGGGCCCGCACGCCCAGCGGGTGCTCAACAGGCGCGGCGGCTACCTGGAGAGCCAGTGGTTCGCCGAGCAGGGGTTCGCCGTGGTCGTGGCCGACGGGCGGGGCACCCCGGGGCGCGGGCCCGCGTTCGAGCGGGAGGTGCTCGGCGACCTGGCCACGCCCGCGCTGGAGGACCAGGTCGACGCCCTTCATGGGGTCGCCGAGCAGTACCCCGACGACCTCGACCTGGAGAAGGTGGCGATCCGCGGATGGTCGTTCGGCGGCTTCCTGGCGGCGCTCGCGGTGCTGCGCAGGCCCGACGTGTTCCACGCGGCGGTGGCGGGGGCGCCGGTGACCGACTGGCGGCTGTACGACACCTGCTACACCGAGCGCTACCTCGGGCATCCCGACGAGCAGCCTGAGGTGTACGACACGTCGTCGCTGTTCGGCGACGCGGCCAAGCTGGAGCGGCCGCTGCTGCTCATCCACGGGCTGGCCGACGACAACGTGGTGGCGGCCCACACGCTGCGCCTGTCGTCGGCGCTGCTGGCGGCGGGCCGGCCGCACACCGTGCTGCCGTTGTCCGGCGTCACCCACATGACGCCGCAGGAGATCGTGGCGGAGAACCTGCTGCTGCTCCAGGTCGACTTCCTGAAGAAGTCGCTGCACCTGTAGCGGGATGACAGACCACGGTCTGATTCGGCCCTCCTGAAACCAGACCGTGGTCCGATGTGGCAGGGCGGGGCGTTCGGCCATCGTGATCGGCATGCTGAAGTCAATCGCGATGGCCCTGACGCTGGTTTTCTCGGGCGGCGCGCCCGCACAGGAGACGGCCTCACTCGACTGGGCCGCGTGCCCCGGCGACAAGATCGGCATGGAGTGCGCCGACCTGCGGGTGCCGGTCGACTGGTCCAAGCCCGAGGGGCGGCAAATCACGCTCAAGCTCGGCCGGCTCAAGGCCACCGGCCGGGCCGAGGGCTCCGCGCTCGTCGCCTACGGCGGCCCCGGCGCCCCCGGCATCGCCTACACCGAGCCGATCGTCGACACCTGGGCCGGGCTGCGCAAGCGGATGCACGTCGTGGTGTGGGACACCCGCGGCTACGGCGAGCAGTTCCGCGGCCGGAGCACGGGCCTGCCGTGCGTCTGGACCCGCGTCCCCATCCCTGCCGCGCCGCGCGACGACGCCGAGTGGGGGCGCCTGTCCGACACCAACCGCGGTCTCGCCGAGGCGTGCCGCCACAAGGACCCCGAGCTGTTCGCCAACATGAGCTCCGCCGACCACGCCCGTGACATGGAGGCGATCAGGAAGGCGCTCGGCGACGGCGGGCTCAACTACTACGGCGCCTCCTACGCCGGCTTCTACGGCCAGGCCTACGCCCGCCTCTTCCCCGGCCAGGTCCGCACCATGGTCCTCGACGGCACGTGGAACCACAGCCCGGCCGACTGGGGCAAGGAGGTGGAGGCGATGGCCAGGAGCAACGAGCGGTCGCTGACCCGCTTCTTCGACTGGTGCGCCACCGGCGGCTGCCGCGACGTCCCCCGCAAGTGGCGCTCGCTCGTCGCCGGGGCCGACCGCGAGCCGGTCCGCGCCGCCGACGGCGTCGCCTACACGGGCCGCGATCTGCGCTCGTTCGCCGTCTCCTCGGCTCGCCAGGGCCGCGCCGCCTGGCCGGGCCTGGCCGCGGCGATCCGCAAGGCCCACGGCGGCGACGCCTCGGCCTTCCTCCCCGCCCGCGGCGCCCGCTACCCCGACCAGGCCACCGGGGTCACCGAGTGCACCGACTGGCCGCGCCCCACGAGCCGGTCCGCCCTCGACGCCATGACCGCCCGCCTGCGCAAGGCCGCCCCCAACGCGGGCGCCGCCAACACCATGGCCACCGCGGGCCTGGCCTGCGTCGGCTGGCCCGTCCCCGTCACCAACCCGCCCGCCCCACTTCCCAAGACCCTCCCACCCCTCCTGGGCGCCGGCGCCTGGGGCGAGTCCGACGCGGTCACCCGAGCCATGAGCACGGTCCCAGGCAGCGTCACCATCACCCACGACGGCCCCGGCCACACCCTCTACACCTCCAACCCCTGCGCCCGCACCCACATCGACCGCTACCTCACCGACAAGACCCTGCCCCCGACCCCGGCGAAGTGCTGACGGCGGGCCCATGGGCGCAGCCGTCAACCGCGGCTCACCGCCAGACGGCGGATCGAGACCTGGGGCCTTGACTCTGACCAACGGACGACTTCTATCCACAGGATCCGGCATGCTCATAATCGAACAAGATTTCAATAGCAGGCCGAACGAGGAGGCACGGACTGTGACGTGGCCAGTGCCTACACTGGGAATCGTGTCGGTTCCTTCGCCTCTCCGCGGCCCCGCGGCGGCCATCGCCTATCTCCTGGCGGCCGCACGGACCAACGGCATGCGCGTCAACCGCACCAAGCTGGCCAAGCTTCTCTACCTGGCCGACCTCCGTGCCGTCGAGCGTGGCCTCCCTCCGGGCTCTGGTGTGGAGTGGCGCTGGCGTCACTACGGCCCCCACAGTCTTCGTCTCGGCGAAGTGGAGCGCGATCTGCGCGAGGCGGGCGTCATCCTGGTGGAAGAGAGCGCCGACCCGTTCGGCGGCAACCGTGAGAGCGTCGTTCACCTGGTGGACGCACCGCAGCTGGCCATCGACGCGGAGTTCGCCCGGATCGTCGACGGCGTGCTGTCCGACTACGGGCGATGGTCCGCAGGTCAACTCCGCGACCTCACCTACCAGACGCCTCCCATGCAGGAGGCCGTCAAGCAGCACAGACGGGAAGCGCGCCTCGATCTGGCCGGCGGACCGCCACTACCCGATCTGGGATCGGGCCTGGCTCGCCTACGCCAGTGGGCCAAGGACCATCCCCTACCCGGCGACGAACCCGGCGGCGTCGAGGACCTCCTCGAAGAGAGCCAGGACCTCGCCGAACCCCGCGCGGAGGCGACCCGGCACCTACTGGAGGAATAGTGCCGGCTCCCTACGTGGCCGGAGGCGTCTACCTCGTCAGCGATAAGACTCTCCGTCTCATCCCTGAGGAAGAGCGGGTTGTGCACGACGAACGCCGCCCCGTGGTCGTGGTCACCGGCGGGCAGTCCAACGGCGACCCCGACTGGCCGTTCGTCCTCGTCTGTCCTGTTTCGAGCTCGACTTCGCGGCGGACCCGATTCGACGTGCAGCTTGCCAGGGGCCAGGGCGGCGTGATCAAGAAGTGCTGGATCCGGGTTCCCGCGGTGCAGCCTCTCATGAAGTCCGTGCTGGAAGATCGGACCGGCACTCTGGACGAGGACGTGCTGACGCAGATACAGGGACGGCTGGCCCAGTATCCCGGCCTGCTCGGCTGACCTTCCGGCGGTCAACAGCAGTTCATGGCTAAGGCGGGCTGAGCGGACCGTCAGGCACGCTCAGTCCGAGGGGGTTCTCCGAAGGGTTCTTCGTTCATGCCGGACAAAACGAGATGAACTGAACGCCCTCGACCGAAGCACCACCTCGGACCTCAGCACCGGCTCAGACCGGAGCGCGGTCCGAGGTGCCGTGCCAGCTTTGCCAGAGAGCGGCGTAGGAGCCGCCTTCCGCCACCAGCTCGTCATGGGAGCCCAGTTCGATGATCCGTCCGTCCTCCACCACCGCCACCCGGTCCGCGTCATGAGCCGTGTAGAGCCGGTGGGCGATGGCGATGACCGTGCGCCCGTCCAGCACCGCCGCCAGCGAGCGCTCCAGGTTCCTGGCGGCCCGCGGGTCGATCAGCGACGTGGCCTCGTCCAGCACCAGCGTGTGCGGGTCGGCGAGCACGAGCCTGGCCAGCGCGAGCTGCTGCGAGTGCGCGGGCGAGATCGCCAGTCCGCCGGAGCCGACCTCCGTGTCCAGCCCGTCCGGCAGGCCGAGCACCCAGTCCAGGGCGTCCACGGCCGCGAGCGCCTCACGCACCGCCTCCTCGTCGGCGCCGGGCCTGGCGATCACGAGGTTGTCCCGCAGGGTGCCCTTGAACACGTGGTGCTCCTGGGTGACCAAGGCGACGTGCCCGCGCAGCTCGTCCAGCGGCAGGTCCACCAGCGGCACGCCGCCGACCGAGACGGTCCCGGCGCCGGGGCCGTGGATGCCGGCGAGCAGTCTGCCGAGCGTCGACTTCCCCGCGCCCGACGGCCCCACCATGGCCAGCCGCTCGCCGGGCCGCACGGTCAGCGACACGTCGTGCAGCACGTCCCGCCCTTCCCGGTAGGCGTAGCGCACCTGGTCGGCGCTCAGCAGCTCACCGGCGGGCCGGACGCCGGAGGGCTCGCGGTCGTCGGGCACGTTCGCGACCCCGAGCAGTCGCGCCATGGCAGCCCCGCCCACCTGGAGTTCGTCGATCCACATGAGAAACCGGTCGAGCGGGTCGACGAGCTGCTGCGCGTAGAGCGCGGCGGAGGTGACCTGCGCCAGCGTCACCCACTCGGCGCTGTAGAGGAAGCCGCCGACGAGCAGCGTCGCCACGAGCGGCACCACATAGCCCAGCTCCACCGACGGAAACCAGACGGTGCGCAGCCCGAGCGTGTAGCGTTCGGCGGCGAACGAACCGGCGATGTCGCGGTCGGCCCGCTCGCGCCGCCGCCGCTCCAGGCCGAGCGCCTCCACGGCCCTGGCGCCCTCGACGGTCTCGGCCAGCCCTTCGGTCATCTCCGCGTACGCGGCGTTCTCGCGAAGATAGCCGTCCCTGGCCCGCCGGAGATACCAGCGGGTGGAGAAGAACAGCAGCGGCGCGGCCAGCAGCATCGGCAGCATGAGCAGCGGGCTGACCAGAACGATCGCGCCCATGGTGATGACGAACGTGACGACCGCGATCAGGGTTTCCGGCACCGCGTGCCGCACCGTCCTCGACAGCGAGTCGACGTCGCGCGACGTGCGAGTGAGCAGGTCGCCGGAGCCGGCCCGTTCCACCGTCGACAGCGGCAGGGCCAGCACCCTTTCGACGAACTCCTCGCGCAGCTCCGCCAGCACCTTCTCGCCCAGCCTGGCCGAGGCCAGCACCGCATACCTGACCAGCACGCCCTGCAGCAGCAGAAACCCCGCGACGCCGGCCGCGAACAGCACCACGTTCACCGCGACGCCTCGTTCGACGTCCTCGACCAGCATGCCGAGCTGCCACGGCACCACCAGCCCGGCGACGGCGGCGAGCGCGTGCAGGGCGAGGGCGGTGGCGAGCCGCCGCGGATACTTCAACGTCAACCGCCGCGCGTAGGCGCGCACCTGCTTCCGATCGGCGACCGGAAGAATCTCGCGGGCCATCCCCGTCACCCCTCCCCTCTCAGCTCGACATCCACTTCTCGTCCCACTCCCTGCCGGCCCCCACCCGATCCCTCAGACTCCCGGCCCGGCCTTCGTTCTAACCCACCCCATCCGGCCTCCGCCGAGGCCGGCCCCTGTCCTCACCCCGAGCCGCCCCGTCCCGGCTCCGCAGCCAACCTCCAGCCGTTCACCCAGAGTCACCCCGTCCCGCTTCGCAGTCACCGCGCCCGCCGCTCACGCGAGCCGACCCGCCCCGCCTCCGCCGTCACCGCTCCCCCCGTTCACCCGGAGCCGCCCTACCCTGTCTCCGCTCTGCGTCGGGCTCCTCCTGCGGACACGTTGCCTCCCGACGTGCGACCCTTCGCCTCCCGGGGGCCGTGCCGCCCGCGCAGTCCTTGGTCGGGGGCCGTTTCTCCTCTTCGCCGCTGATCCTCCTCAGGACCACCTGTGGAGGTCCGAAACTCCGAAGGGTGCGGGATCTCGTCAGGTCTCCCCTCTCGTGACCGTGGCCGCGTATGCCGGGCAGGTGGTCAGGAGGTCGCGGTGGGTGCCCTCCGCCTGGACCCGGCCGTCCTCGACGTAGATCACGTGATCGACCCGGCCCAGCACCAGCGGGCTGGTCGTGCAGACCAGCGTGGCGCGGCCACGTCGCGCCGCCGCCAGCCGGTCGGCGATGCGCGCCTCGGTGTGGGCGTCGACGGCGCTGGTCGGCTCGACGAGGATGAGCACCTCGGGGTCCGCCAGCAGCGCCCGGGCGAGCCGGAGCCGCTGCTGCTGGCCGCCGGAGAACTCCCGCCCCGCCTCCGCCACCTGCGCGTCGAGCCCGCCGGGCAGCGCCTCGACGATGTCCTCCGCGCACGCCGCGTGCAGGGCCCGGCTGATCAGCTCGGGGGTCGCGGTGCCGCGTACGTCCAGCTCGGCCCGGAGGGTCCCGGTGAACAGGCGGGCGCCGTTGTCCGCGACCAGGACGCGCGCCCGGACCTCCTCCACCGGCAGCGACGCCAGGTCGGCGGAGCCGAACGTGACGTCGCCGTCGGAGTAGCGGCCCAGCCGGTCGGCGATGGAGATGGCGTCCTCGGGCCGGGCCGCGGCGAGCGCGGTGAGAGAGCCGGGCTGCAGGGTGACACCACTGTGGCTGTCGCGCAGCACGCCGCCCGCGGTGCTGCCCGTGCCGCCGGTCACCTCCGGCTCGATCGACAGGATCCGCACCACCCGGCGGGCGGCGACGTGTCCCTTGGTGAGCCGGTCGGCCGCCTCGGTGATCGTGCGCATCGGCGCGACCAGGAAAACCGCGTACGCGTAGAAGGTGACGAGCTGGCCGACGGTGATCCGGTCGTCGACGGCGAAGGCCGCGCCGACGCTGGTCACGAGCGCGATGAGCAGGCCGGGCAGCACGATCTGGGCGCCTTCGAGCAGCGACTCCACCCGGGCGACGCCGACGCCCGCGTGGCGGGCCCGCTGCGACTCCTCCCGGTAGCGCTCCGCGAACACCTGCTCGCCGCCGATGCCGCGGAGCACTCGCAGCCCGGCCACGATGTCGGCGGACCTGGTGGCCAGGTCGCCGGTCAGGTCGCGCTGCCGTTTCTGCCTGCGGTGCAGGGGCCGCAGCAGCGGCCCCACGGCCGCCGTCATCACGGGCACGCCGATCAGTACCATGAGCCCGAGTACGGGCGAGGTCGAGATGAGGATCACGGTGACCGCGACGATCGCCACGACGGACCCGGTGCCGCGCAGCAGGATGTCCATGGAGCTGCCGATGTGCGCGATGTCGGAGTTGCCGACGCTGACCACCTCGCCGGTCGACAGGCGCTTCGACAGGGTGGCGCCGAGCCTGGCCGCCTGCCGGGTGGTGAGCTGGACCGTGCGGTAGGCGGCCGACAGCCAGTTGTAGACGGCGAACCGGTGCCGCATGATCCCGGTGAACGCCTGCACCAGCCCGAGCCCGAGCAGGATGCCCGACCAGGCGAGCAGCGCGCCGGTGTCCTTCAGCCTGAGCGCGTCGATGCCCATGCCGAGCGCGGCCGGCACCAGCGCCTGCGCCAGCCACCAGGTGGTGGCGAAGGCGATGCCGGCCAGGAGGGCGCGGCTCTGCCGCCGCGCGTTCCACCACAGATAGCGGAACGGGCTGCGGATGTCGGGCAGGCCGGGGTCGGCGTCAGGAAGGGAGCGCATAGCCAGTCAACAGTGGCAAAGTCCCTGGTTGATCGGCAATTGATTTATCCCGCAGCGTGTCGATCACCCGACGTTTCGTACAAGATGGGTCAGTCTGGGCGTGCCCCCTCACACCGACCTCAGGAGTACGCCACAATCGTCTCTCGTGGAGCACGGGTACACCAACAGCACGGTCGGAGACGGCGCTCTCGTCGTCAAGTGCTACCAGGGGCCCGACGCCGCCGTCCGGCTCCGGACGGAGGCGCGGTTCCTGCGGCGGCTGCGCAGACGGATGCCGGTGCCGAAGCTGCACGCGGTGACCGACACGAGCGTGAGCATGCACTACATCCCGGGCGTCCACGGTCAGGACCTGCTCGACGAGGGTCACCCTGTCGAGGTGCTCGCCGAGTGCGGCCGCGCGCTGTCCCGGCTGCACCGGATGGGGTTCGTGCACGGCGACTACGGGCCGCAGAACATGCTGTTCGACCCGGAGACGTTCAGGACGGTGGCGATCCTCGACTGGGAGTGGGCGCATCCCGGCCGGCCGGTGGAAGATCTGGCGTGGTGCGAGTGGATCGTGCGCGCCCACCATCCGGAGCACGTCCCCCACCTGCGTCACTTCTTCGAGGCGTACGGGGGGCCGGTGCCGTCGTGGGAGGAGCGTCACGCGGCGATGCTCAACCGCTGCCGCAACCTGCTGGACTTCGCCGCGCGGTGGGAACCGGGCGGCGAGGGCGAGAAACTGTGGCGTCAGCGGATCGACGACACCGCCGACTGGGTCGCCTGACCGTTCCGGCCTCACCGGCCGCGGCAGCCGTCCGGCCCGGCCCGGCTCATTCAGCCTTCCCTGGGCGTGACCACCGGCTCGCGAATCCCGAAGAGCGTTTCCAGGTCGGCGAGGAGCACGTCGCCCCGGGCCCGGGCCGCCTCGATGAGATCCCGGTGGAATCCCGTCAGCGAGAAGATCGCGAGCGTGGCGGCCGAGGTGTCGTGACCGTGCTGTGAGAGCAGCCCCGCGAGCATGTCCAACCGGTCGAGATCGGCCATGCCCCTCTTGGTGATCGTCGCCTTCGCCTCGCCGACGAGGCCGACGACCGCTCGCCCGCCTCGCTTGTCCAGCGCGATGACGTCGATCTCGTGCCTGGCCCGTCCCTTCCCGTCGTTGACCACGGTCGAGGTGATCTGACCTGCGGCGCCACGCAGCGCGGTGGCCGTCTGACCCCGCAGCCACCCCCTGGCGCACTCCTCGAAGTGCGGGCCGAGGATCCGGGAGTCGAAGGTGGGTCGCGCCCTGCGCCAGGCCTCCGCTCCCTGTCCGGTCTCCACCAGGTCACGCTGCGGCACGGTGATCAGGTTGTGGAACCGTACGATGGGGTCGACCACGCTGATCACCGGACGGCGCTCCCACAACGGATCGCTGTCGTACCGCAGATAACCCGCGGTGACCAGCGCCTCGATGGGGCGAGTCAGCGACGTACGCGACAGTTCAAGCAAGCCGCCGATCTTGCTGGGACTCGTCGCTCCACCGGCTACCGCGTTGATGATCGCGTAGTGCAGGGAGCTGCCGGTGAAGCGGGGGTCCTCGCGGAGCAGATACTCGCTCTCGCTCTCCGAGAACAGCGCCTGGCTGGAGTCGAGAGCCGTGGCCACGACCCAGTCGTCCACCTCCGCGAGAGACTGCGGCGGTGGCACGTTGGCCAGGTTGCGGTAACCCGGGGAGCCGCCGTAGACGGCGTGCACCCGCAGGGCCGCGTGCGGATCACCGATGCCCCAGTGGCGAGCCATGGTGGACAGGTTGAACGGATGCAGCCGCAGGTCGACGGCGGCGCGACCGCGGAGCGCCTTGGTGCCGGACAAGAGTTCGTTCATCACCGAGAGCGCCGAACCGCACACGATCACCCGGCCGCCCTCCGGGCCCTCCCCCGCCTGCGACCGGTCATCGAGCAGTCGCAGCAGGCCGGGCAGTTCAGGAGAGTGTGCCATCCAGTACGGCAACTCGTCGATCACCAGCAACCCGCCCCGGCCCGCTGTCAACTCGATGGCCGTGGTCAGGAGGGTCTCCCAATCGGCGTCCGCCATGAGCCTGGGGTCGATGCCCGCGTACCGCGCGATCTCCGTCGCGAACCGCCGCCTGGCGAGGACCACGCCCTCTTCCACGACCGCCGTGACGTAGAGACCATGCGCGGTTTCGGCCAGGGCGCGCAGCAGATAGCTCTTCCCCACCCGCCGCCTGCCGGACACCACGGCCAGCCGCAGCCGGCGATCCGGGTGCTCAAGAAAGCTGGTCAACGCCGACCATTCCATCTCGCGGGCCAGTACCCGCTGGGGCTTCTGCATCGTGTGCCACCTCAGTTGTACGCTCTGTAACATACTAATTAAGTCACGCGGCCTCATCGGCGATTTCGCCGACTTTACAGCTGGGCCCTTTTCCGGTTGACAAACGCGAGTCACACTCTGGTCATGTCAGAGGGGCTGCATGGCCGAGCCGCCGAGCTGGACGCCGTGCGGCTGTTGCTCGACGCGGCGCTGGCCGGCGACGGCGGCGCGCTGGTGCTGGCGGGACCGCCGGGCATCGGCAAGACCGCCGTGCTCGGCCGGGCCGCGTCCATGGCCGGTGGGTTCACCGTCCTGCGCGCCCGCGGCGTGCCGCAGGAGTCGCGGCTGGCCGGGTCCGGGCTGCACGCGCTGCTGCGGCCGGTGGCGCGGCTGGTCCGGTCGCCGGTGCTGGCGCGGGCGCTGCGGCGGGGCACGGCCGGGGACGGGATGGCGTTGCCCGCCGCGGTGCTGGAGTTCCTGGCCGAGCTGGCGGCGGCCGAGCCGGTGCTGGTGTGCGTGGACGACCTGCACCTGCTCGACGAGGTCAGCAGGGAGGCGCTGTGCTTCGCGGCCAGGAGGGTGGCGGGCGAGCGGATCGCCTTGCTGCTGGCGGTGCGGGACGCGGCCGGGCTGCCGGAGGACGTGCCCGTGCGGGTGCTGGAAGGCCTGGATCCCGCCGCGTGCCGGGCGCTCGCCCACGAGCTGGCGGCGGGCGCGCTCCCCGACGACCTGCGCACCTGCCTGGCGCGACTGGCCGGAGGCAACCCGCTGGCCTGGCGCGAGCTCGTCGGATCGCTGACGCCCGAGCAGCTCGCCGGGCTGGCCGCGCCGCCCACGGGCCTCCCGCCGGGCGGGCGTCTGCACCGCGCGCACGCCGAACGGCTGGCCCGGCTCCCGGAAGCCACCCGGTTCCTGCTCCTCCTGCTCGCCGCCCATCCGGGGCTGAACGCCGAGACTCTCCGCCGGCGACCCGCCCAGGAGTCCGGCGCCGAGGCGCGGCTGCACCGCGAACTCCTGGCCGCCGGGCCGCCCGCCGTCCTGGCGCCGGCCGAGCGCGCGGGGTTGATCAGGGCGGAGGGCGGGCGGTACGGGTTCGCGGACGAGACGGTGCGTGCCGTCGTCTACGCGGAGGCGCCGCCGGCCCGCAGGCGCGCGGCGCACGCCCTGCTGGGCAGGCTCCTCGACGGCGACCGGCACCGGCTCGCCCGCGCCTGGCACCGCGCGCACGCCCTGGACGGGCCGCCCGATCAGCTCGCCGCCGAGCTGGCCGCCGCCGCGTCCGCCGCCACCGCGCGGGGTTACCCGGGCAGGTCCGCCGCGTACGAGCACGCCGCCGAGCTGACCGGCGTCGAGGAGCGCAGGACGGAGTGGCTGGCCGCGGCCGCCCGCCACGCCTGGGTGTCCGGTGACGTGCCCCGGGCCAGATGGCTGCTCGCGCAGCCGAGGCACCCTCTGGAGGGCCAGGCCCAGCTCATGCGCGGCAGGCTGGAGCTGTTGAGCGGTCACGCCGACAGCGCCAGGGACAAGCTGCTGACCGCCGCCTCCTGCCTGGTGCAGCGCGACCGGATCGACGGCGTCAAGGCGCTGCTGCACGCGGCCGAGGCCAGCTATCTGACCGGCGACATCCGTACCTTCCACGCCATCGCCGGGCAGGTCGCCCTGCTGCGCCGTCCCGACGACTGCGCGAACGCGCAGCTCATGTTCGAGTATCTGCAGGGGATCGCCGCCACGTTCAGCGGCGACCATCGCGCGGCGGCGGGGCCGCTGCGGCGGGTGGTGCGGCTCGCCCCGGCGGTGCGCAGCCCCGTCCCGCTGGTGTGGGCGTGCGTGGCGAGCCTGCTGCTGGGCGAGGACGCGACCGCGCTGGAGCTGTCGGCGCGCGCGGTCGACACGGCGCGCCGGCGCGGCGCGGTCACGCTCGTGCCGCAACTGCTGGAGTCGGTGGTGCAGGCGCACTTCTGGCTGGGCCGCTACCCGTCGGTGGCCGCGCACGCCGCGGAGGGGCTCCGGCTGGCCGAGGCGTCCGGCCAGCCCAACGCCGCCGCCCAGCATCTCGCCTGGCTGGCGCACGCCGACGCGGTGCAGGGCGACGCCGACGCCTGCCGCGACCGCGCCCACCGCGCGCTCGACCTGGCCGAGTCGCACGGCCTGGGCATCGCCGGCGCCCTCGGCACCTGGGCGCTGGCCCACCTCGACCTGGCCGCCGGCAGGCTCGCCGACTCCGCCGCCCGGCTGCGCGGACACCGTGACAACGACCATGTCGTCGTACGGGTCATGGCCAGCCCGCACTTCATCGAGGCCGCGGCCCGTACAGGCGACGACCGGCGCGCCACGGCGGCGCTGCGGGTGCTGGAGCGGTGGGCGGGGAGCACCAGCAGCCCGGACCGGCGCGCGCTCGTCGCGCGCTGCCGGGCGCTGCTCGCCGCGCCCGGCGAGGCGGGCGAGCGTTTCCAGGAGGCCCTGGAGCTGCACCGGCAGGGCGCGTGCCGGTTCGAGACGGCGCGCACCCAGCTCCTGTACGGGGGCGCGCTGCGCAGGGAACGCCGGCCGGGGGCCGCGCGGGAGCACCTGCACGGCGCGCTGGAGACGTTCGAGCGGCTGGGGGCGCGGCTGTGGAGCGAGCGGGCCCGCGCCGAGCTGCGCGCGGCCGGTGAGACCGTGGCCCGCCCGGCGCCCGGCGGCGGCCCCGAGCAGGTGCTGACGGCCCAGCAACTGCGCATCGCCCGGCTGGTGGCGGAGGGCGCGACGAACCGGGAGGTGGCCGCCCAGCTCTTCCTCAGCCCGCGCACCGTCGACCATCATCTGCGCAACGTGTTCGCCAGGCTGGGCGTGCGGTCCCGGGTGGAGCTGGCGCGGCTGCTGTTCTGACACCGGTGATTCACGCGATGCGGGGACGCGCCGCCCGGTCTGACAATGGCGGCGTTCGCACCCCCCACAGATGGAGTTGCCGACGTGTATCCCCGCAACGCGATCGCCAGACTCGCCGTGGCCGCAGCCCTCGCCTGCGGCGCCCTCACCCTGGCCCAGCCGGCTAGCGCCGCCGGACCGTTCGAGCGCGGCCCGAACCCGACGGACTCCCTCCTGGAGGCGAGCCGCGGCCCGTTCAGCACCTCGGACCAGTCCGTGTCCTCGCTCGTGACCGGGTTCGGCGGCGGTCGCGTCTACTACCCGAACGACACCAGCCAGGGCACGTTCGGCGCGATCGCCATCTCGCCCGGCTACACCGCCTCCTGGTCGAGCCTGTCGTGGCTCGGCCCGCGGATCGCCTCGCACGGCTTCGTGGTCATCGGCATCGAGACCAACAGCCGCTACGACCAGCCGGCCAGCCGAGGCCGCCAGCTCCTGGCCGCGCTCGACTGGCTGGTGGAGGACAGCCCTACCGCCGTGCGCAGCCGCATCGACCCGTCCAGACTCGCGGTGGCGGGCCACTCGATGGGCGGCGGCGGCAGCCTCGAAGCCGCCGACGACCGCCCCAGCCTTCAGGCGGCCGTGCCGCTGGCCCCGTGGAACCTGACCAAGAACTGGTCGGGCGTCCGCGTCCCCACGATGATCATCGGCGGTGAGAACGACTCGGTCGCCTCGGTCACCACCCACTCCCAGCCGTTCTACGAGAGCATCCCCGCCTCGTCGGAGAAGGCGTATCTGGAGCTGAACGGCGCCAGCCACTTCTTCCCGCAGACCACCAACACCACGATGGCCAAGTCGATGGTCGCCTGGCTGAAGCGCTTCGTGGACGACGACCTCCGCTACGACCCCTTCCTCTGCCCGGCCCCCCGGGGCACCGCCATCGAGGAGTATCGCGACACCTGCCCGCACAGCTGACCCGCTCTTCGACGGCCTCCCCACCCCGGGGAGGCCGTCAGACCGGCGTGCGCTCCACGAGGTGCTCCGTGGCCGGTGCGGGCGAGCGGAGCACGGTCACCGCGACCACGAGGGCCGTCAGCAGCAGGGCGGCCGCGATGCCGAACGCCAGCCGGTAGCCGCCGGTGAGGGCCGCCGCGTCCGTCATGCCCCGGGCCAGCAGGTCTCCCGTGCGGGACGCGGCCATCGTGGACAGCACGGCCACGCCCAGCGCCATGCCGATCTGCTGGGTGGTGTTGAACAGGCCCGAGGCGAGCCCCGCGTCGTCGGCCCTGGCGGCCGACATGCCGAGCGTGGCCAGCGCGGGCAGCACCAGCCCGCCCCCGGCGATCAGCAGCATGGCCGGCAGCAGGTCGGTGACGTACGACGCCTGGACCGGCACCCGGGAGAGCCAGCCCATCGCGGCCATCAGCAGTGCCAGGCCGGCGATGAGCACGGCACGCGCCCCGAACCGCTCGTTCAGCCGCGCGGAGAGGAACAGCGAGATCCCGCCGATCGCGACCGCCGCGGGCAGCATCGCCAGGCCCGTCTCCAGCGCGCTGTAGTCGAGGACCTTCTGCATGTAGAGCGCGACGAGGATCTGGAAGGCGAACATGGCCGAAAGGCCCAGCATCTGGGTCAGGTTCGCGCCGGAGACGTTGCGGGAGCGGAAGACGCGCAGCGGCATGAGCGGGGCGCGGGCCGTGGCCTGCCGGACGAAGAAGCCGGCCAGCAGGGCGACCGACAGCGCGCCCAGGCCCAACGTGTGGGCCGCCGCCCAGCCGTACTCCTCGATCTTGATGACGGTGTAGATGCCCAGCATCAGGCCGCCGGTGACCAGCGCGGCGCCGAGGGCGTCGGCGCCCGCCGAGAGCCCCGTGCCGCGGTCGGCGGGCAGCACGCGGGCGGCCAGCGCGACGGTGGCCAGCCCGATCGGCAGGTTGATGAAGAAGATCCAGTGCCAGGAGAGCGCGTCGGTGAGCACGCCGCCGAGCACCTGGCCGATGGAGGCGCCGGCCGCGCCGGTGAAGCTGAACACGCCGATCGCCTTGGCCCGCTCGCCCGGCTCGGTGAACAGGGTGACCAGGATGCCGAGGACCACGGCCGCCGCCATGGCGCTGCTCGCGCCCTGCAGGAAGCGGGCGGCGACCAGCATGCCGGGCGTGGTGGCCAGGCCGGCGAGGAGTGACGCGACGGTGAAGAGCGTGTTGCCGGCCAGGAACATCGTCTTGCGGCCGATCAGGTCGCCCAGCCGCCCGGCGAGGAGCAACAGGCCGCCGAAGGGGATCAAGTAGGCGTTGACGGTCCAGCTCAGCCCGGCGGGCGTGAAGCCCAGGTCGTGCTGGATGGCCGGCATCGCGACGGTCACGATGCTGCCGTCGAGGATCGTCATCAGGCTCGCCGCGGATAGGACGATCAACGCGAGCCGGCGGTGCGGGGTGGGCGACATGGCCCCTCCTGTTCATGGGAAACAGGAGAGACCCTAACAGATAGTTTTGTTGTAGACGATCCTTTACAGAACTACTTCCGGGACTGCCTGGCCCTGCGCGCGCCGGGCGCGACCTCCACCGGGGTGGCGAGATGACCCTCGGCCAGCCGCTTCATCGCCGACAGGAGCATCTCCCGCTCCTTCTCCGGCAGGGCGTCCAGCGCCTCCCGGTGCACGCCGTCCACGATCCGCTGGCTGTGCCGGGCGACCTCGGCGCCCTTCTCGGTGACCGCGATGATGCGGGCCCGCCGGTCGGTGCTGGAGGGGCGGCGCTCCGCCAGGCCCGCCTTCTCCAGGGCGTCGACGGTGACCACCATGGTCGTCTTGTCCATGTCGCCGATCTCGGCGAGCTGGATCTGCGTACGCTCCTCTTCCAGGGCGTGGACGAGCACGCAGTGCATGCGCGCGGTCAGGCCGATCTCGGCCAGCGCGGCCGCCATCTTCGTACGCAGCACGTGACTGGTGTGGTCGAGCAGGAACGACAGGTCAGGCTCGGAGCGGCCCGGTGCCATGGCGGTCATGCCGCCAGCCTACTCAACCGTCCCGAACCGGATTATCCCCAACAAGAGCAGGAAAGGGCCGCGCGGTGGGAACCGCGCGGCCCTTCCGGAGAAGCGGGCTACTTGGCGTTGGCCTTGAGGTAGTCGCTGTTCATCTGGGCGATCGTGTCCAGCGGGATGCCCTTCGGGCAGACGGCCGTGCACTCGCCGGTGTTGGTGCAGCCGCCGAAGCCCTCGGCGTCCATCTGGTCCACCATGGCCTTGGCGCGGGACAGGCGCTCGGGCTGGCCCTGCGGGAGCAGGCTCAGGTGGGTGATCTTGGCCGCGGTGAAGAGGGACGCCGACCCGTTGGGGCAGGCCGCGACGCAGGCGCCGCAGCCGATGCAGGTGGCGGCGTCGAAGGCGGCGTCGGCGTCCTCCTTGCGTACGGGCACGCTGTGCGCGTCGGGGGCGGAGCCGGCCGGGACGGAGACGAATCCGCCGGCCTGGATGATGCGGTCGAAGGAGCTCCGGTCGACGACCAGGTCCTTGATCACGGGGAACGGCGCGGCCCGCCACGGCTCGATGGTGATGGTGGCGCCGTCCTCGAAGTGCCGCATGTGGAGCTGGCAGGTGGTGGTGGCCACCTGCTCGCCGTGCGCGACGCCGTTGATGACCATGCCGCACATGCCGCAGATGCCCTCGCGGCAGTCGTGGTCGAAGGCGATCGGGTCGTCGCCTTCGAGGATGAGCCGCTCGTTCAGCACATCCAGCATTTCGAGGAAGGACATGTCGGGCGAAACATCCTCCACCCGATAAGTCACCATGCGTCCGCGGTCCTTGGGGCCGCTCTGACGCCAGACCTTCAGGGTCAGGTTCACTTGTAGCTCCGCTGGCTCATCTTGACGTACTCGTACTCGAGCGGCTCCTTGTGCAGCACCGGCGTGCCGTCCGGCGAGTGCTCCCACGCCGAGACGTGCGCGAAGTTCTCGTCGTCGCGCAGCGCCTCCCCGTCGGAGTCCTGCGACTCGGCCCGGAAGTGGCCGCCGCACGACTCGCTGCGCACCAGGGCGTCCAGGCACATGAGCTCGGCCAGGTCGAAGAAGTCGGCCACCCGGCCGGCCTTCTCCAGCGTCTGGTTCAGCTCCTCGGCGACGCCGGTGACCTTGACGTTCTCCCAGAACTCCTGGCGCAGCTCGGGGATGCGCTCCAGGGCCTTGCGCAGCGACTCCTCGGTGCGGTCCATGCCGCAGTAGTCCCACATGAGCTTGCCCAGCTCGCGGTGGAAGGAGTCGGGGGTGCGGGTGCCGTTCACCGACATCAGCCGGTCGATCTTCGTGCGCACCGCGACCTCGGCCGCCGCGACGGCCTCCTCGTCGACGTCACCGAACGGCCCGTCGGCCAGGTAGTCGCCGATCGTGGTGGGCAGCACGAAGTAGCCGTCGGCCAGGCCCTGCATCAGCGCGGACGCGCCGAGCCGGTTGGCGCCGTGGTCGGAGAAGTTGGCCTCGCCGATCACGAACAGGCCGGGGACCGTCGACTGCAGGTCGTAGTCCACCCACAGTCCGCCCATCGTGTAGTGGACGGCCGGGTAGATGCGCATCGGCGTCTCGTACGGGTTCTCGCCCGTGATGCGCTCGTACATCTCGAACAGGTTGCCGTACTTCTTCTCCACGGCGTCGCGGCCGAGCCGGCCGATGGCGTCGCGGAAGTCGAGGTAGACGCCCAGGCCGCCGGGTCCGACGCCGCGGCCCTCGTCGCAGACGTTCTTGGCGGCGCGGGAGGCGATGTCACGCGGGACCAGGTTGCCGAAGGCGGGGTAGATCCGCTCCAGGTAGTAGTCACGCTCGGCGTCCGGGATGTCGCCGGGGGCGCGGGAGTCGTTCTTGCGCAGCGGCACCCACACGCGGCCGTCGTTGCGCAGCGACTCCGACATGAGCGTGAGCTTCGACTGGTGGTCGCCGGAGACCGGGATGCAGGTCGGGTGGATCTGCGTGTAGCAGGGGTTGGCGAAGTACGCGCCGCGCTCGTGCGCCCGCCAGATGGCGGTGGTGTTGCAGCCCTTGGCGTTCGTGGACAGGTAGAACACGTTGCCGTAGCCGCCGGTGGCGAGCACCACGGCGTCGGCGAAGTGCCGCTCGATGTCGCCGGTCACCATGTCGCGCACGATGACGCCCCGCGCCCGGCCGTCGGAGACGATCAGGTCGAGCATCTCGTGCCGGGTGAACATCTCGACGGTCCCGGCCGCGATCTGCCGCTCCAGCGCCTGGTACGCGCCGAGCAGGAGCTGCTGGCCCGTCTGGCCGCGGGCGTAGAAGGTCCGCGACACCTGGGCGCCGCCGAACGAGCGGGTGTCGAGCAGGCCGCCGTACTCGCGGGCGAACGGCACGCCCTGGGCCACGGCCTGGTCGATGATGTTCACCGAGACCTCGGCCAGGCGGTACACGTTCGACTCGCGGGCGCGGAAGTCGCCGCCCTTCACCGTGTCGTAGAACAGGCGGTAGATCGAGTCGCCGTCGCCGCGGTAGTTCTTGGCGGCGTTGATGCCGCCCTGGGCGGCGATGGAGTGGGCGCGCCGGGGCGAGTCCTGGTAGCAGAACGACTTGACGTTGTAGCCGAGCTCGCCGAGCGTCGCGGCGGCGGAACCGCCGGCCAGGCCGGTGCCCACCACGATGACGTCGAGCTTGCGCTTGTTGGCGGGGTTGACCAGGCGGGCGCCGAACTTGCGCTTCTCCCACCGCTCCTCGATGGGACCGGCCGGTGCCTTGGTGTCGCGGATCTCCGCGCCTTCGACGAAATTCACTGGACCACTCCGAACGTGATGGCGAGCGGCGGCGCGAGGAAACCGATGACCAGGACGGCGGAGCCGAGCCCCGCGACCGCGCGCAGCGCCCTGTTCCTGTCGCGGTTGGCCACGCCGAGCGTCTGGAAGGCGCTCCAGATGCCGTGCCGCAGGTGCAGGCCGACCATGGCGACGGCGACGATGTAGAGAAGCGTCACGTACCACCGGGACGGGTCGAACCCGGCGATCATCCGGTCGGCCGGTGAGGAGTCGAAGCCCTTCGGGTTCACCACGCCGAAGGTCAGGTCGAGCAGGTGCCAGACCACGAAGAGCGCGATCGTGATGCCGCCGAACCGCATGATGTGCGTCGCGTACCCCTTGGCCTGCGACTTCTTCCTGGCCGCGTACTTCACCGGCCGGGCCGCGGCCGCGCGGCGGGACAGCGAGATCGCGGCCCACATGTGCAGGACGACCGAGACCACGAGGACGATCTCGACGAGGGTGAGCAGGGTCCGGTACGGGGCGATCGGCTCCAGCAGGGTGCGCAGCGCGAGCGCGTACTCATTGAATGAGTCGCGGCCCGCGAAGATCTTGAGGTTGCCGAGCATGTGGCCGACGAGGAAGAGCACCATGACGGCCCCCGTGACGGCCATGACGGCTTTCTTGCCGTTGGACGAGGTCAGGAATCCGCCAGGCCTCTTGGCTCTGGGCTTCTCTTCACCCTTGGGGGGGATAACGGACGCGGTGGCGGCGCCGCGCTCTATCGTGGCAGTCACGTTCATCGACGCTAGGTAGCCTGCGATGATCCGTCCAAGTCATGAGGGGCCTGGTTTCGATAGCCAGCGGCTATGATGTCTGGTTTGTACGGCATAAGCACGTTCACCGGGCTGGCCGGTTGCGAGGAAAATCACATGCAGTTCCAGCAGTTGGCGTACTTCGTCACCGTGTCCGAGACCAGGCACTTCACCCACGCGGCTGAGCGGATGCGGGTCGCGCAGCCGTCGCTCAGCAAGCAGATCAAGGCGCTGGAGCACGAGCTGGGCGCGCCGCTGTTCTCCCGGGCGCGCGGCAACGTCACGCTGACCCCGGCCGGGGAGGCGCTGCTGCCGCTGGCCCGCCGGATGCTGGCCGACGCCGACACCGCCAGGCAGGCGGTCGCCGAGCTGGCCGGGCTGCGCCGGGGCCAGGTGCGGCTGGGCGCGACGCCCTCGCTCTGCGCGGGGCTCATGGCCGACGCCCTGGCCCGCTTCCATCACTCGTACCCGGGGATCGGCCTGCTGGTCGAGGAGGGCGGCTCGCGCGACCTGGTGCGCGCGCTGGCGCGCGGCCAGCTCGACATGTCGCTGATCATCATGCCGCTGCAGCACGACGACCCGTCGCTGGTGACGGAGGAGATCCTGCGCGAGAACCTGGTCGTGGCCTCGCCCGCCGCCGAGCGGCCGCGCAAGCCGTACCTGCGCATCGACGAGCTGCGCGGCAGGCCGCTGGTGATGTTCAGGACCGGCTACGACCTGCGCGACGCGACGCTGGCGGCCTGCCGGCAGGCCGGGTTCGAGCCCCGGTTCGCGGTCCAGGGCGGCGAGATGGACGCGGTGCTGCGGTTCGTGGAGGCGGGGCTGGGCGTGGCCGTGGTGCCGTCGATGGTGCTCGACGGGCGGCCGGGGCTGGCCGGCACGCCGCTGGCGCCGCCCGGGCTGAGCCGGACCATCGCGCTGGCGCACCGCAAGGACGTGGAACCGATCAGGGCCGCGCAGGCGTTCCGGGCGACGCTTCTCTCTTACGTGATCGAAGCAGGGCAGGAAGGCACCCTTCCACAAGGGGTCGAGCTCATCGCAGAATGAGCAGCACGGCCTCAATCTGCGGAAGGGCGTGCGTGACCGCGACTCTGGACGAAACGCTGACGCTGCTCCTGGTGGAGGACGACGCGGGAGACGCGTTCCTCGTGGAGGAGTTGCTGAAGCAGGCCGAGGCGCCACCCAGGATCACCTGGGTGCGGAGCCTGGAGGAGACGAAGGCCCAGCTCGGCCCGCAGATCCAGTGCGTGCTCGTCGACCTCTCGCTGCCCGACGCGACCGGCCTGGAGGCGCTGGAGCACGTGCTCGACCTGGCGCCGCACGCCGCGGTGCTGGTGCTGACGGGGTTACGCGACGTTCACGTCGGGGTCGCGGCGGTGCAGGCGGGCGCCCAGGACTACCTGGTGAAGCAGGACGTCGACGCCCGGCTGCTGGCCAGGGCCATCCGCTACGCCATGGAGCGCAAGCGCGCCGACCTGGCCCAGCGCCGGCTGGTGGAGGCGGAGCTGACCGCCAAGGAGAACGCCCGCCTGGAGAACGGCCTGCTGCCCGTGCCGCTGCTGCGCACCCGCGAGCTGCGCCACGCCACCCGCTACCTGCCCGGCTCGCAGGGGCAGCGGCTGGCCGGCGACTTCCTGGACACGGTGCAGACGCCCGACGGCTCGGTCCACGTGATCGTCGGCGACGTGTGCGGCCACGGGCCCGACGAGGCCGCGCTCGGGGTGGCGCTGCGCATCGCCTGGCGCACCCTCGTCCTCGCCGGGCAGACCGGCGACCTGCTGCTGCGCACGCTCGACACGCTGCTGCGGGCCGAGCGCAGGGCCCCGGAGATCTTCACCACGCTCTGCATGGCCACGATCGCGCCCGACCTGGCGAGCGCCCGGATGCGGGTGGCCGGCCACCCGCCCCCGGTGCTGGTGCGCGGCGGGGTGGTCGAGGTCGTCGAGGGCGCGCCGTCCGGCCCGCCGCTCGGCATCTTCCCGGACGCCCAGTGGGCGGTGCTCGACGTGCCGCTGGGCGAGCGCTGGTCGATGATGCTCTACACCGACGGGCTGATCGAGGCCGCCGTCGGCGGCGAGCTGCTCGGCGTGGAGGGGCTCGTCGAGCTGGTACGGCTGCACGGCGCGATCGACATCGACCGGCTCATCGGCGAGGTCGGGACTCTCAAGGACGACCTGGCGGCCGTGATCGTCAGCAGGGGCGAGACATGAGCATCAATCCGCTTCCCCCCGCCAAGCCGCCGACCGGCGTCGGCAGGGTGCCGATAGCGCGCTGGTTCGTCTTCGCCGGGGCGGCCACCGCGGTGGCATTCCTGGCCGGCGTGGCGCTCATCATGCTGATGATCGCCCAGGCGCGCGAGCTGGCCCCCAAGCCGGAGGTGGCCGCGCAGATCGACCGGCTCAACGTCGCGCTCGTGGTGCTGTTCGTGGTGATCCTGGTCGCCGGCGTGGCGCTGGCGTTCATCGTGCGCTTCACCGTGCTCGACCCCATCGCCCGGCTGACCGAGCAGGTGCGCACGGTCGCGGGCGGTGACTTCGACCACCGGCTCGGGGTCGAGCGGCCCGCGGAGCTGGCCGAGCTGTCGAGCCACATCGACTCCATGCGCAGGCGCATCCTGTCGGCCTGGCGCACCGCCTCCGACCAGGCCGACGAGCTGCGCCGCTCCAACGGCGAGCTGGAGCAGTTCGCGTACGTGGCCAGCCACGACCTCCAGGAGCCGCTGCGCAAGGTGGCGAGCTTCACCCAGATGCTGGAGCAGCGGTACGAGAACGAGCTGGACGATCGGGCCAGGCAGTACATCCACTACGCGGTCGACGGCGCCAAGCGCATGCAACTGCTCATCAACGACCTGCTCGACTTCTCCCGCGTGGGCCGGGTGGGCGGCGAGAAGGCGCCCATGGACAGCGGCGTGGCGGTGCGGGCGGCGCTGGACAACCTGTCGGCGGCCATCGAGGACGCCGGGGCCACGGTCACCACGGGCGAGCTGCCCCGGGTGACGGGCAGTCCGAGCCAGCTCACCCAGCTGTTCCAGAACCTCATCGAGAACGCGGTCAAGTTCCGCGGCGACGAGCCGCCGCAGGTCCGGATCGAGGCGGTCGAGAGAGACGGCATGTGGGAGTTCAGCTGCTCCGACAACGGCATCGGCGTCGATCCCAAGTACGCCGACCGCATCTTCCTGATCTTCCAGCGGCTGCACCCGCGCGACGTCTACGCCGGCACCGGCATCGGCCTGGCGCTCTGCCGCAAGATCGTCGACTATCACGGCGGCCGGCTCTGGCTCGACGGCGACTCGGGCGAGACCGGCGGCCGCGGCACCACGTTCCGCTGGACGCTGCCCGCCGCCGGTGACGACGATGCCTGACTGGCGGCCTGTCGAGGTGCTCCTGGTGGAGGACGACCAGGGCGACGTGCTGATCACCCGGGAGGCGTTCGACCTCGGCAAACTCCGCAACCGCCTGCACGTGGTGGGCGACGGCGAGCAGGCGATGGCGTTCCTGCGCCAGGAGGGGGCCCACGCGGGCGCGCCGAGGCCGGACCTCGTCCTGCTCGACCTCAACCTGCCCAGGAAGAGCGGCCTGGAGGTGCTCAGGGAGGTGAAGGCCGACCCGGTACTCAGGACGATCCCGGTGGTCGTCCTGACGACGTCGAAGGCCGAAGAGGACGTCGTCCGGAGTTACCGGCTGCACGCCAATGCATACGTGGCTAAACCCGTAGATTTTGGGCAATTCATAAGGGTTGTCCGTCAAATCGATAACTTTTTTGTGACTGTGGTGAAGTTGCCTTACCAGGGACAGCGCCCCTGACGGGATACGTGACAGGAATCACAGCGTGAGCAGGAGAAAGTGAGTGACCGTCCTCACAAATCGCGATGCGCTCGTCGTAACGTATGCCACACCAACTGCGCGCCCGCGCGGCATAGTCACCGCCGAACGCGCCTAGAAGAACGACCCGGACCCCAGGCGTGCGGGGTCCGCGGGAGGTGGAGAGGTCCGCGATGACCCAGACGACGCCCGA
Organism: Nonomuraea ferruginea; assembly: GCF_039540635.1. Taxonomy (NCBI): domain Bacteria; kingdom Bacillati; phylum Actinomycetota; class Actinomycetes; order Streptosporangiales; family Streptosporangiaceae; genus Nonomuraea; species Nonomuraea ferruginea. Next base: position 140,137 of record NZ_BAABFD010000013.1, read on the forward strand.
TGCCCCAGCGAGAAAGCAGCGTGCCCAGGTCAAGGTGCGCACGCTGCGCACCGACCGGTGGTGGCTCACCCCGCTGCTGGTATTCCTCGGGCTCAGCTCATTTCTGATCTACGGTGTGTGGGCGATCCTCGACACGAGCAACTTCGCCGAACCCTACATCGCCCCCTTCGCCGCACCCTGTCTGACCACGCAGGAGGTCTGTGACGGCGCGCGGCTGTTCGGGTGGGCGCCCGTCGGCGACTGGTACGCGCTCCCGCCGGGGCTGCTGATCCTCGGCCTGCCGGGCGGGTTCCGGCTGACGTGCTACTACTACCGCAAGTCCTACTACCGCTCGTTCTGGCTGTCGCCCGCCGCGTGCGCGGTGCAGGAGCCGCACGGGAAGTACACCGGTGAGACCCGCTTCCCGCTGATCATGCAGAACATCCACCGCTACTTCTTCTACTTCGCGCTCCTGATCGGCGCCATCCTCACCTACGACGCCGTGCTGGCCGTCGTGCACAAGCCGATCGGCCTCGGCAGCTGGATCCTGATGCTCAACGCCGTGCTCATCCTCGGCTACACGCTCGGCTGCCACTCCTGCCGTCACATCACCGCGGGCCGGCTCAACCACTTCTCCCGTCACCCGCTCCGCTACCGGGCCTGGACCTTCGTCTCCAAGCTCAACGCCAAGCACCAGCAGTGGGCGTGGGCCTCGATGTTCTCCGTCATGGGCGCCGACCTCTACGTCCGCCTGGTGGCCAAGGGCATCATCGCCTTCCCGTTCGCGTAAGGATCAGTTCAAGTGGATAACTCGATCAACATCGAGCGTCACGAGTACGACGTGGTCGTCATCGGCGCGGGAGGCGCCGGGCTGCGTGCCGCCATCGAGGCCCGCCAGCAGGGCAAGCGCACGGCGATCGTGTGCAAGTCGCTGTTCGGCAAGGCCCACACCGTCATGGCCGAGGGCGGGGCCGCCGCCGCGATGGGGAACGTCAACTCCGACGACAACTGGATGGTGCACTTCCGCGACACCATGCGGGGCGGCAAGTTCCTCAACAACTGGCGGATGGCCGAGCTGCACGCGAAGGAGGCGCCGGACCGGGTCTGGGAGCTGGAGGCCTGGGGAGCGCTCTTCGACCGCACCAAGGACGGCAAGATCAGCCAGCGCAACTTCGGCGGCCACGAGTATCCCCGCCTGGCGCACGTCGGCGACCGCACCGGCCTGGAGATGATCCGCACGCTCCAGCAGCGCGTGGTGGCCCTCCAGCAGGAGGACCACGAGCAGCACGGCGACTACGAGGCCTACATCAAGGTCTTCCAGGAATGTACGGTCACGCGCCTGCTCAAGGACGGCGACCGGATCTCCGGGGCGTTCGGCTACTGGCGCGAGACCGGCAGCTTCGTCCTCTTCGACGCGCCCGCCGTGGTGCTGGCCACCGGCGGCATCGGCAAGTCCTACGTGGTCACCTCGAACTCCTGGGAGTACACCGGTGACGGTCACGCCCTGGCCCTGCTGGCCGGCGCGAACCTCATCAACATGGAGTTCATCCAGTTCCACCCCACCGGGATGGTCTGGCCGCCCTCCGTGCGCGGCATCCTCGTCACCGAGTCGGTCCGCGGCGACGGCGGCGTGCTGCGCAACTCCGAGGGCGAGCGTTTCATGTTCAAGTACATCCCCGAGGTGTTCAAGGACAAGTACGCCACCACCGAGGAGGAGGGCGACCGCTGGTACACCGACCAGGCCAACAACCGCCGGCCTCCGGAGCTGCTCCCCCGTGACGAGGTGGCCAGGGCCATCAACGCCGAGGTGAAGGCGGGCCGCGGGTCCCCGCAGGGCGGCGTCTACCTGGACGTGTCCACCCGCCTCCCGGCCGAGGAGATCAAGCGGCGGCTGCCGTCGATGCACCACCAGTTCAAGGAGCTGGCCGACGTCGACATCACCGCCGAGCCCATGCAGGTGGGCCCGACCTGCCACTACATCATGGGCGGCGTCGAGGTCGACGCCGACACCGGCGGCGCGTCCGTACCCGGGCTGTTCGCGGCCGGCGAGGTGTCCGGCGGCATGCACGGCTCCAACCGGCTCGGCGGCAACTCGCTGTCGGACCTGCTGGTGTTCGGCCGGCGCGCGGGCGCCGGCGCCGCGGCCTACGTGGACGCGCTGCCCGCCCGGCCCAAGGTGGCCCAGGAGCAGGTGGACGCGGCCCGCACCGAGGCGCTGGCGCCGCTCGAGCGCTCCAGCGGCGAGAACCCGTACGAAGTGCACCACGAGCTCCAGCGGACCATGAACGAGCTGGCCGGCATCATCCGCAAGGCCGAGGAGCTCACCGAGGCGCTGGAGGTCGTGGAGAAGCTCAAGGAGCGCGTGCAGCTCGTCGGCGCGGGCGGCTCGCGCATCTACAACCCCGGCTGGCACCTCGCGCTCGACCTGCGCAACATGGTCCTCGTGTCGGAGTGCGTGGCCAAGGCCGCGCTGATGCGCGAGGAGAGCCGCGGCGGCCACACCCGCGACGACCACCCGGGCATGCGGCCGGAGTGGCGGCGCAAGCTGCTGGTCTGCTCCACCGAGGACGGCGGGTCCATCACGGTCGAAGAACAGGAGCAGCCCGCGATGCGGGACGACCTGATCACTCTGTTCGACCGCGACGAGCTGAGCAAGTACCTCACCGACGACGAGATGGACGAGTTCGACAGGATCGCGAAATGAGTTACAAGGCGAAGTTCAGGATCTGGCGCGGTGAGAGCGGCGAGGGCAAGCTCGAGGACTTCACCGTCGAGGTGAACGAAGGCGAGGTCGTCCTCGACATCATCCACCGGCTCCAGGCGACCCAGGCCCCCGACCTGGCCGTGCGCTGGAACTGCAAGGCCGGCAAGTGCGGCTCCTGCTCGGTCGAGATCAACGGCAAGCCGCGGCTGAGCTGCATGACCCGCATGTCGACCTTCGCCGAGGACGAGACGATCACGGTGACCCCGATGCGGACCTTCCCCGTCATCAAGGACCTCGTCACCGACGTCTCGTACAACTACCAGAAGGCCAGGGAGGTGCCGTCCTTCACGCCCCCGGAGGGCGTGCGGCCGGGCGAGTACCGGATGCAGCAGGTCGATGTCGAGCGGTCCCAGGAGTTCCGCAAGTGCATCGAGTGCTTCATGTGCAACAACGTCTGCCACGTGGTCCGCGACCACGAGGAGAACAAGCCGGCCTTCTCCGGGCCCCGGTTCCTGATGCGGATCGCCGAGCTCGACATGCACCCGTACGACGTGGCGGACCGCAAGGAGTCGGCCCAGGAGGACCACGGGCTCGGCTACTGCAACATCACCAAGTGCTGCACCGAGGTGTGCCCCGAGCACATCAAGATCACCGACAACGCGCTGATCCCGATGAAGGAGCGCGTCGCGGACCGCAAGTACGACCCGCTGGTCTGGCTCGGCAGCAAGATCTTCAAACGCGCCAAGTAACACCCTCGGAAACGCGGCGGGCCTTGTTCCCGCCGCGTTTCCCATCTCCAGCACCGTCCTACCGGCAGTTGCCCGGAACACGCCGTACCCGCTGGGAACAGGCGCTCCGCCGGGAACGAGCCGCGCTCACCACGAACAACCCCTGCGCCGGAAACACGGCCTGTTCACGGCGAACGAGCCCCCACCGAGAACACTCCTCGCTGGGCGAGAACGGACACGCTCGCCCGAAACCGGCGCTAAGCCCGAAACCCGCCTTGCTCGCCGGGAAACGCCGCGCTCACCGCGAAAGAGCCTCCGCCGAGAACACGCTCTGCTCGCTGTGAACGGACACGCTCGCCCGAAACCCGCCTGCTCCCCGCGAACGAGCCCGCCGCCGGGAACACGCCGCGTTCGCCGCACTCAGCCCGGAACGAGGCGCTCGGCCGGAAACACGCCTTGCCGCCGTGAACAAGCCCTCGCTCGGAACCTGCCGCGCTCACCGTGAACGGACACACTCGACCCGGAACGCGCAGTGCTCGCCGCAGGCGCGTGTCAGCGGGGGTGGCGTCCGCGCTCGTCCGGACCGTGATCGTCGTCGGGGAAGCGCTGCACGATCGTACGGTCGAGGTCGGACGGCGGGTTGCCTGTCATCCGCGGGCCGAACCAGGGCTCGGAGTCACCAGATTCGGCAGCCGAGGCCGGGCCCAGAGGCCGATCCGGGGTGTCCTCGTACGGGGCCGCGCCGCCCGGCGGGATGTCGGAGGACGGCGGCTCCGGCGCGATCAACGGCTCGAACGGCGCCCGGAGCTGCTCCCTCTCCGCCTCACCCGGCTGGTGACCATACGATTCCCTGGTCGCCTCACCCGGCTGGTGCCCCGACGAGTCCCTGCTCGCCTCACCCGGCTGGTGACCCGACGACGGCGGCTGGCCCGGCTGGTGACTGTACGAGCCGTACTGGTCGGGAGCCAGGACGACCGGACCCTGCTCGGGCATGGGGGCGGGCGCGGTGTGGGGGGCGTTCGGGTCGTGGTAGACCGCGCCGTACTGGACCTGCCCGCTCGGGAACGTCTGGACGGGCACGAAGCTGATGATCGGCGCGTACGCGGTGCCGCCAGGGTAGCCGGGGGCCGCGACGCCCGCCGTGGCGTAACCGGGCCCCGCCGGGTAGCCCTCGGCCTGGTGCGGGTACGGGCCGGGCTGCTGAGGATAGGCCCCGGGGTAGGCCCCGGCCTGCGGACCGGCCTTGCGCACGGCCGCGGCGTGAGCCATCCGGCGCAGCCGCCCCTCGAAGATCAGCACCGCGAACAACGCCAGCAGCACCATGATCAGCGCCGGGATGCTGAGCCGCTGGGTGAGACTGCGCTGGTCGTACTCCGGCGCCGCGTTGCGCACCTCCAGCTGCACCGTGTCGCTCTCGACGGAGGCGGCGTCGGTGGAGAGCGCGGGTGTCGGGGTGTCGGTGCCGGCCACGGTGGGCATCTGCACCGACTCTTCGGCCGACGACGTGACGGGGTCCGGCACTTCCTGCGGCGTCTCTTCCGGCAGTTGCTGCGGCGGCGGGGCCACCGACTGCGTGACCGGCGCCGGGTCGGGGGCCTTGGTCGTCTTGGTCTTCGTCGGCTCGGGAGCCTTGGTCGTCTTGGTGGGCTTCGCGGTGACCGTCTTGGTGATCGTGGTCTCGGGCTGCTCCGGCTCCGGGGTCGGGGTCGGGAGCGTGGTGGTGATCGTCACGGTGGTCTGCGGCGGGCACTCCTGCCCGACGTCACACGGCTCCACCGGGTCCAGCGCCGTAGCCGAAGCCGTCGCGCCCGCGCCGACGAACGGGATGACCCCGATGCCGGTTAACCCGATAGCGAGCACCATGGCGGAGACGGCCGTCGCTCGTTTGCGTGCCACCTGTGCCCTCCGCGATTGGCGAATCCACGGTCAAGGGAATACTAGTCGGGTCAAAGGAACAGTAAAGACGGATCTAGAATACCTTTCTCCGCATTCGCCGGGCCTGTGCCTTGGCGACTGCCCAGAGTCCCACGAGCAACACCCCGATCCCGCCCGCCACGTACGGCAACCCGCCGACCCCGGCCAGCGGATTCGTCCTCTCCGCGGCTCGTACACTCACCTGCGCCCCGTCGACGGTCCTCGGCAGCGGCGCCCCGGGAACCACCTCCTGCGCGGCCTCGACCGGCGGCGGAGCCACCTCGGGCAGCTTCACCTCGCCATGCTGATGCGTCCGATCCGGAGCCGCGGGCCACTCGCCGGCCCCGTCCTCCAGCGAAGGCTCCTGAAGCTCGGCCCCCCACCCGTGCTCCTCCGCGCCTTTACCGGCCTCACGCCCGTGCTCCTCCGCGCCCTTGCCGACCTCACGCCCGCGCTCCTCCGCGCCCTTACCAGCCTCACGCCCGCGCTCTCCCCAACCCTTACCGGCCCGCCCGTGCTCCTCCCGGCCTTTACCGGCCTCAGGCCGTCCGGACCGGTCACGCGACTCCACCGCCTTCGCACCGCCCCGCTGGTCCCCAGGCTGACGCGCCGACTCGGCGTCGTTCACCCGACCAGGCTCGACCGGACGGCCCAGGTCCCCGAGTTCAGGCGCCGACTCCGCGCCAGGCGCCCCCCGGCCAGACCCTTGCTCACCTCGCCCGGCCGCGCGATCCTCCCGAGCCCCAGGCTGACGCGCCGGCCCGGCCATATGCGCTCGATCCGGCTCCGCCGCGCGGCCCAAGCCCTCGGGAGCACCCGCCGACTCGTCGTCAGGCACCTCCCAGCCGATCTCCCACGCACCTCGCCCGGCCGCGCCATCTTCCCCGCCCCTGGGCTCACGCGCCGACCCGGCGTCACGCGCTCCACCGAACTCGGCCGCGCGACCGAAACCTTCACGGTCACGCACGCGACGAGGCTCGGCCACGTGACCCTCGCGGTCACGCACGTGACCAGGCTCGGCCACGTGACCCTCGCGGTCACGCGCCGACCTCTCCCAGCCAGTCCCCCGCTCAGGTCGCCAGGCCGCCCTGTCCTCCCCGTACTCGGGCCGGCGCGCCGGCTCGGCGGCGCGCATCCGCCGCCGGTCGCCGGGCCACTCCTGCCACGTCTCGCGCCGCGCGCGCTCGCCCGCCTCCCAGCGGCCGAACTCCCGCTCTTCGACGGCGCGCGGGTCCCGCGACTCATCCCACGGGTCCGGGACGGGGGCCGCGGGGCCGTTCATGGTGGAGGATTCATCGGCGACGGAAGTGGTGGCGGTGCGCAGGATGGTCGTCAGGCCGCCGTCCCCCTCACGCAGCCGGGCCACCGCCGCCACCTCCACCTCCTCGGCGCCCGACGGCACGGACAGCACCACCTGTACGGCCTTCTCCGACGAGACGTCACCCAAGTGGCACGCCTGCGCCCCGGGCACCGCCACCCCATCGGGCGCGGTCAGCGCGCGGGCGGCCAGCGCCCGAGCGGTGATCTCCGCGCCCCCGGGGTCGGGCGTGTCGGGTGGAGGGACATGACGAGCACAGGACAGCCCGGTGAGCGAGTGCACGGGCGTCGCCGCCACCGCCAGGCTCGCGTCCTCGGCCATGCCGCTCAGCCGCACCTCGTACCGGAGCACGTCGCCCGTCCTGATCCACCTGACCATGCCGGCGGGATCATCCACCCGTTCCAGCACCATGGCCACGCCCGCCGCTGCCGCGGGCACGACCGGGGCCGCCACCAGGGCCAGGACCCCGGCCACCATCCAGCCACGGTTCATCGTGACGCCTCCCCCAGACGCGACGAAATAACGCTTAGTAATCGTTATGTCACTGAGAGCGACGTCTCAATCCTGTGCGAGGAGTTTCTCCACCGCCTCCATCAGAGGCAGGTCCGCCGCCAGCCAGGCCACGTCGTAGTACTCCCCGGGTTCCAGCCACCGCAACGCCAGATGCTCACGGGCCTGCGGCGTGCCCGAGGCGACGCGGGCCAGCCAGGCGCGCATCACGTAGCCGCCGGTGGACAGCGGCCAGTCGCCGCCCACCCGCTCGCCCACCTCGATCTCCACGCCGAGCTCCTCGCGGCACTCCCGGACGAGGGCCTCGATCTCGCCCTCCCCGGGATCCACCTTCCCGCCGGGGAACTCCCACCCGCCCATCAGCGCCGGCGGCTCGGCCCGCTGCGCGGCCAGCACCCGACCGCCCGGACCGACGATCACCGCGGCCACCACGATCACCGTCATAGCGCGGGATCCCCCAGCTTGGCGAACTGGCCCTGCACGTCGGGGTTCTGCAGCGGCCGGGTGAAGCCCACGATCTTGTCGCGGCCCTCGTAACTGGTCACCTTGATCGGCCCGCACAGGCGGCAGCGCGCCTCCACCATCTTGCCCTTCGACACGACCAGCCCGACGTGCCCCGGCCGATCCGGTCCCGTGCCCGGCCCCGAGTCGAAGAACACCAGGTCGCCCGGCTGCTCGTCGCCCTGCTGGATCTTCACCCCGAACGGCCACTGCCCGAACGTGGTGCGCGGGATCGACAGCCCGGCGTGCCGGTACGCGGCGTAGATGATGCCCGAGCAGTCGAACGCGTCCGGCCCGGTGCCGCCCCAGAGGTACGGCTTGCCGCGCTGGTCCAGCGCGAAGCCGAGAATCTTGGCCACCACGTCGCTGGGCGCGGCCTCGACCAGCGGCTCGTCACACGCGTCGTCAGCCTCCGGCGGCACCTCGACCTCCCCGGACTCGGCGTACTTGCGGGCGATCTCCTCGACCTGGTCGACGTACCACCAGGCGCGGTTGTAGACGAACAGCGCCCGCCGCACGTTCTCCGGGGCGCCGTTGCGCTTGAGCATCTTGGCCGCCCCGAGGATCGCGTCGGCCGGGTTGTAGACGTCGCCGACGCCGTCACCGTCGCCGTCGGAGGCGTAGCCGTTGAACCGCGACGACACCGGGATCCTGGCCTTGCCGCCCCACGTGCTGATCAGGAACTGCATCGGCCCGGCCGCCCCGGCGTAGTTGGTGCCGCTCTTCACCCCCGGCAGGGTGGACCGGCCGTGATCGGTCTCACGCTTGCCCACGGCGGCCAGGATCGTCCACTGGACCCCTAACTTCTCCCCGTGCTCCTTGTACAGCTTCAGGTATTCGGACGGGATGTCCGCGGCGGCCGAGTCGGACGCCTCCTGCACGCCGGCGCCGTCGTCGGTGCAGTCGGGCAGTTCGCCGCCGGAGCCGATGATCGAGGGGATCGAGGTCATCAGCATCGGCGAGATGATGGCCAGGAGCAGCACGAGCACCCCGGCGACGACGGCCGCGACGACGGCCCGGGTCCGGTTCACCCCTGGGTGTCCCCCTCCTGGCCCTCGCTCGCCGGCTGGAGGTCGAACACACGCCAGTCGGAGCCGAGCTGGCTGACCGTGACCGCGTAGTCCCCTGACAGTTGCCGGGTGCCGCTCTTCGCGGTGATCTGCTGCGTTCCGGAGACCACGAACACGATGGACGCCTTCTCGATCTGCCTGATTTCCCGGAGTTTCGCCGTGGCCGTGGAGACCACCTGGTCGGCGCGGTTCTGCTCCACGGTGCCGGGCGAGGTGAGGGTACGGGCGAGCACGTTGCCCAGGTCGGCCGTGGTGTAGCGGCGCACCCGGGCCGCGTACGCGGCCGGATCCTCGTCATGGCGGAACGTCGCGTACTCGGCCGTGAACCGCTCGGCCAGATCGGCGGCGGCGGCCAGTTGCTCCTTCGACATGGGCAGGTAGGCGTAGACGTCGAACGGCGCGCCGCTGGCGGTCGCCAGCGGCGTGGCCGGGATGACGGGCGAGGTGGTGGTACGGGGCGCGGCCCGCTCCTCGGCGGCGGGCTCGCGGGAGTCCGGCCACATGGTCAGGTAGAGGCCGACGGCGGCGACCACCACCACGATGGCGGCGAAGACCAGCCCTCGCCTGTCACCCGGCTGCGCCACGGTCTAGTCCTTGTCGGGGTTGGTGGGGTTGAGCCAGAAGGGCACCTCGGGCTCGCTCCTGCGCGAGCCGCTGCCCCACAGCGGCGGCGGCTCGGAGCCGCGCCGGTCGGAGTCGGAGCGGTCGAAGAACCCGCCTCCCGAGCCGCCCCCGAAGACGCGGCCGTCGGGGTTGCGGCCGAAGACGCCGCCGGAGGAGCCGTTGTCGCTCCACCGGGAGCGCCCGGACCGTGACCCGCCGGACCGCGACCCGCCGCCGAACAACGACCCACCGGAACCGGAACCGCCACCGGACCCGCCGAACCGCGACCGACCCGACCCGGAACCGCCCGAGCCGCCCGATCCGCCCGATCCGCCGAACAACGACCCGCCGCCGGACCGCGACCGGCCCGATCCGGAACCCCCGGACCGCGAGCCACCGGACCCGCCAGAGCCACCCGACCCGCCGAAGCGCGAGCGCGAACCGCTCGACGAGGCCCCGCCGCGCGGCGCCCAGCCACCACCGGCACCGCCGAACCAACCGCCCCCGCCGGACGCACCCGAGCCGGCGGACCCACCGGCGCCACCGCCTCCGGACCCGCCGGAAACCCGGGGGCCGCCCGAACCGGAGCCGCCCGAGCCCCGGGGACCACCGGCCGCCCGGGCTCCGCCCGCGCCGGCGCCCGACCGTACGGGACCGCGCCCGGCAGCGCCGCCCCGCCCGTTCGCCCCGCTCAGGTTGAGCGGCGGCGCGTCGCCCTTGCGTGCCTCGGGCACGCCCCTGCCGACGCCCTTGGCGCCCTGCTGCTCCTTGTCCAGCGGCGCGGGCACGCGCACGCCCGAGGCGCCCTCGCCCTCCTCGCCCCTGGCCCGCCCCTGGGCGACCCCGGCGGCGGCCGCGCCGGCCACCCCTCCGGACGCCGCGGCCGTGATGAGCGGCTCGGCCTTGCGCACTCCCCAGCGCCCGATCCGCGCCGACGCCACCGGCGGCAGCACGTTCGCCGAGCGCTCCAAGGTCCGCGAACTGGCCGCCTCGCCGAGCATCCGGGTGGCGAGCGTGTGCCCGTTGATCGAGGCGAACAGGTGCTGGAACGGTCTGCGGTAGAAGAACACCGCGATCGTCAGCAACGCCATGAACAGGATCTGCAGCCCCCACGGCATCGCCGTCGAGATGATCAGCGCGTACCCGTACACGAGCACCCCGAGCACGAGCGCCAGCACGGCCTGCCGGAGCAGCGTGCCGACGAGCATCTCCACCCAGCGCATGGCGATGATCCGCCCGCTGCCCGGATGCACGCCGATGAGCAGGAACACCGGCCCGAGTATCAGCAACAGCAGGAAGCCCACCTTCAGCACCAGCAGCGACACCGCCACCAGGAAGATGAGCACCCCGGCCACCATGGCGGCGATCAGCGCCCCGATGGCCACGCCGAGCCGGCTCGTCCAGTCACGGCCGGAGAAGATGAAGTAGCGCGAGTCGTTTCTCAGCTTGTCGGCGACCTCGGCGTACTTCGCCTGGTGGGCGCCCACGTCGGGAGCAGGATTCTCGGCCGTCGCGGCCGGGATGGACTGGGTCTCCAGCATGACCCGGCCGAAGTCGCGCACGATCGGCTGGTTGGGGTCGGCGGTGCCGAACATGCCCATCAGCCACGGCTTGCACACCAGCGTGGACCAGAGGGCGTCGGCGTTCTGGTCGACGCCGGGCGTGCCGTTCTGCCCGAAGCCGCCGGCCCGCACCTGGGGGTTGGTCTCGCCGGGCGGCGGGAGGCAGGACGCGCCGCCCGCGCCGGGCAGGCCGGAGAAGGCGGAGTTGACCACTTCGCCGGTCTTGTCCGTGACGACCTTGCCCAGCCCGGTGAAGTCCTGCGGCCGGCTGAGGAACCAGGTCGCGACCGTGACCGCGAGTACCATCCAGATCACGCCCTCGGCGGTGGTGGTGGCCCGCTTGCGGATCAGCCCGTACCAGGCGAGCCAGATCGCGCCGAGGATGACGACCGGCTGGAGATACGGCCAGTACATGGCCTGCGACAGGTTCGTGACGATGTCGTCGACCACGTCCTTGATCGCCTGGAGCGGTCCCTCGGTGGCCGCGGCCTGGTACGTCGTGATGGTCAGCCGGTCGATGGCCTTGGCCCACAGGAAGATCGTGTTGGCCCAGGAGTTGCCGAGTACGGCGGCGATGTCGGAGCAGCCCAGCTCGTGCGTGTGCCAGAACTGCCCGGACATGCCGAACTGGCCGTAGTTGGTGACGGGCTGCGCCGCGCCGCCCTCGGGGACCGGTGGCTGGATCATGCCGTCGACGCCGCTGCCGATCACCTCGGGCGCGAGCTCGCCCGACAGGTCGCAGGGCGCGGCCGCGGCCGGCGACGTGGCGCCGATCACGACGGGCACCACGACGAAGCCGAGCAGCACCGTCACCACGGCGAGCGCCCACCGCCTGGGTAGCCGGATCTTCATGACCGCACCTCCTGCGCCCTGCCGATGCCCCCCTGAAGATCATCATGCCCGTCGCCGTCGGGTTTGTCGTGCGTCGGGTTCGTGTCGAGCCAACGGAGAAGTTCCTCCGAGATGAGGTCCACCCCGATGCGGCCCGCCCTGCCGTCCAGATCGCGGAACACGCACTCCCCGTTGCCCAGCGAGCGGAGCACGGCCTTGTGCTCCTCCAGGGGCTCCACCCCGAGCAGTGACATCACGTGGTCGACCTCCACCCGTTCGGTCGACCGGAAGGCGAACACGGACGACAGGCAGTTCGTCACCTGCTCGTTGAGCAGGTCGCCCGCGTTCTGGCTGACGAGCACCAGTGCGGTGTTGCGGGAGCGGCCCATCCGGCTGACCTCGGGCACCAGCTTCGCGCCCTCGGGCGTGGAGGTGATGGCCCACGCCTCGTCCAGGAAGATGGCCTTGGGCGCGCGCCGGTCGAGCCCGTTCATCAGCCGCCGGGCGAACTGGGACACCAGGTAGAGCAGCGCCACCGAGAGCCGCTGCTCGTAGGAGTAGTCGTCCCTGGTCGTGGCCACGTCCGGCAGGGTCAGCCCGCCGAGCGTGAACACCGTGGTCCAGCCCTCGCTGTCGATCTGGTCGCCGCCGGACGGGTCGAAGCAGAGCCTGGCCAGGTGCATCTCGGACATCGAGCGCAGCACCGCGCCGAGGTTCTTCGACGCGGCGTCCTCGGCCCGCTCCAGGTGGTCGACGACCTTGCCGAGCGACGGGTCCGGTTGGTTGGACACCGCCGCCACCGCCTGGATCATGGCCGACTCGCGCTCCTCCGACATGCGCGGCAGCAGCAGCCGGAGCGTCTCGGTGGCCATCGTCTTCTTGGCCGCGATGTCGTCGCCGAACGAGAACGGGTCGAGCAGGCCGGGCGCGGCCGCCCCGAGCGGGATGATCCGCGCCTTGCGGCCCCGCTTGTCGAGCAGCCGCACCAGCGACTCGGCGTCGCCCTTCGGGTCGATCACCGCCACCGTGACGCCGCGCAGCGCCATCTGGTAGATCATCAGCAGCGCGAGCGTGGTCTTGCCGCCGCCCGGCTCGCCGGTGATCGCGATCGCCGTGGGCCGGTTGCGGCTCGCGGCCAGCAGCGGGTCGAAGTGGACGATGCTGCGGGCCCGGCCGACGGTCTCGCCGATGTAGGGGCCCAGCCAGCCCTCGCCGTCGTGTTCGAGCCGGTCGCCGAGGTCGACGGTCGCCGTGGCCATGCCGCCCGCGATCGTCCGCAGCGGCTGCCGCTGGGCATAGGCGTTGATCTTGACCCGCTCGCCCGGCAGCGACTCGCAGAACAGCGAGAACTGGTCGCCCGTCGAGTTCACCACGTCGATGCCCATGTCGCGGTAGTGCTCGACGACCGCCTCCACCCGCTGCACGCAGATGTCCTCGGTCGGGGCCGACACGATCAGCCGGTGCCACCCGTACACGAACGGCAGCCGCTCCTTGGTGATGCCGTGCTCCAGCATCCGGGCCGCGTCGATCTGCTCCGCCAGCGCCAGCGGCGCCTCCGCGCCCGCCTCGCGGATGTGGATGTCCATGTCACGGGCGTGCGCCAGCTTGCGCGCCACGTCGCGGGACGCCTTCACCGGCGGGATCAGCCGCATCCTGGACGAGATCTCCACCGGGAACGGCAACTGGTCGGCGAAGTGCATCCACGGCTCGCCGTCGGGGAACGGCATCAGGTCGGGGAACCGCGCGAACGACAGGTGGGCCACGTACGAGTCGCCCTGCGGCTGCACGACGCGCAGCAGCGACCGGCCGTTGTGGATCTCCCCCTCGACCAGCGCCTCGATCTCGCCCTTGCCCCAGCGCCGCTTCGGGCTGGCCGACGGCGGCCCGTCGGCGAGCCCGCCCGCCGCCGCGTGCTGGAACAACCACGCCACCTCCGTGGAGGTGGCGTGCCTGGCGTAGAGGGCGCTGGAGGCGAGTGCCCGCCCGAGCCGTTCGGCCTGTTCGGTCCAGCGCGTGATCTCGCCGTCCGGCACGTGGTCGTCATCCAGGCCCAGCACCTTCTCCGTACGCTGGTAGAACCCGAGAAGCTGGGCCAGCGCGCCCGCGCCGAGCTGCTTGCCCCGCGCCCCCAGCCGGACCCCGAGATAGACCTCCTTGGTCCAGAAGTCCTTGGCCCAGACGTGGCGGTACATCTCCTCCAGGTAGTCGCGCCACCCAGGCCCCTCGTCGGAGGTGCCGTTGAGCGCCATCGCCCACTCGGCCGCCGGGTAGGCCCGATGCGCCACCCGCAGGTGCACCTCGGCGTCGGGCATCCTGATCGCGGCCAGCGCGATCGTGATGTTGGTGGCCAGCGCCTCGCGCTCCTCCGGCGTGACGAACTCGTAGCTGACCGTCGGAAGGCGGAAGTACGCCCACGCGCACGTGTCCGTGAGCAGGATGCGGTCGTCGAAGAAGCGGACGGCCAGGCGCTGCTGCGCACGGGACGCCCTGCTCATGCCGCCCCCTCAGCGCATGAACGGGCCAGACCTGCTCGGATGTTCACTTAACGCTCACCGATTCTCGTGCCCGGGGGGTCACTCGCCAACTCCTCTTCGCTAGGTCGGATCCTCTGTGCCGCGAAGCCTGCGACCACGACCCCCGCGAGCGCCAGGTACGCCCTCCTGCCGGCCGTGCGCAACCGCCCGGGATCCACGACCTCCACCCCGCCGGGGGCCAGGTCGTCCTCCCAGGGCACCCTGACGATGGCCCGGCACCTGCCGCTGGCCACCGCCTCCGCCTGCTCGACGTCCGGCATCGAACGCCTGCTCACCCCGTTGACCACCATGACCGCGCGCCGCCTCAGGTCGGCGCAGCCATGGCCGTCGAGCCACTCGTACGTCATCCCGACCGCCTCGGGCGCCTCCTCGCTGGCGGGCACCACGAGCACGAGCTGGTCCGCGTACGGGAGCACGCGGGCGGCCAGCGCGGCGGCCGGGTCGATCACGGTCAGCTTGTAGTGCCGGTCGAGCAGGGCCAGCGCGTCGCCCAGCCGGTCGTCCGAGAAGAGACTGCGGTCGGCCAGCCGCTGCTCGGCCTCCGCGTCGCCGTCGGCGCCCACCACCTCCAGGCCCGAGGAGGTGCGGGTGGTGTAGCCGCGCATCCTCAGGTAGCCGCCGACCTGGGGCAGCCCGGCCAGCAGCGACGTCAGCGTCTCGGGCGTCTCCGGCTCGATCCTGCTGCTCAGCGTGCTCGCGCCGCTGCTGGCGTCGACGGCCACCACGCGGTCGTCGCGGTAGTGGGCCAGCGTGTGACCCAGCATCAGCGCCGTCGTGCTCTGACCCGCGCCGCCCGTGCAGCCCAGCACCACGATCCGGCGGCTGCCGCTGAACACGCTCCTGGCCCGCGCCTCGTCGATCTCGGACCCGTCGCCGCGCACCCCGTTCCCGCCGACCACGACCCGCGCGACCCGCCGCCACCCGCCGGAGTCCCGCCCCACGACGGACTCGACCCGCCGCACCTTGGCCTCCCCCGCCCGAGGCCCCGGCACGATCACCCCATCAGCACCCTCGACATCCTGCCTACCCCCATCACCCCGTACGTCCCGCACCCCACCGTCGCGCAGGTCCCGCCCACCCTCAGCTTCATCAGCGCGCTTGCCAGAAGACGCGTCCCGCTCATCCCCGGTCCCAAGCTGCGCATCCCGCCGGTCGCCAGCCCGCGACCCACGCTCCGCGTCGCGCGAGTCTCCCTCGCGCGTCCCACGCACATCCCGCCCGTCCTCAGCCCGGACCCCGCGCTCCACATCCCGCAAGTCACCGTCACGCATCCCGGAGGGCGCGTCCCGCAAGTCTTCGGCACCCGCCCCCGCGCGTGCATCCCGCCGATCGCCAGCCCGCGTCCCGAGACGTCCCTCCCGGGCGTCCCCACCACGCGTCCCACGCTCCGCGTCCCCCGAATCGGGCGCGCCCGCCCCCGCGCGTGCGTCCCGCGAATCGCCAACACCCGTCCCTGCGCTTGGGTCCTGCCGGTCGCCAGCCCGCGTCCCGAGATGCGCCGCCTGCCCATCCCCACCGCGCGTCCCGCGCTCCGCGTCACGCGAGTCGCCAGCGCCCGTCCCCACGGGTGCATCCCGTTGGTCGCCAGCCCGCGTCCCGAGGCGTGCCTCCCGCCCATCCCCACCGCGCGTCCCACGCTCCGCGTCACGCGAGTCGGGCATACCCGCCCCCGCGCGTGCGTCCCATCGATCGCCAGCCCGCGTCCCGAGATGTGCCTCCCGCCCATCCCCACCGCGCGTCCCACGCTCCGCGTCACGCGAGTCGCCAGCGCCCGTCCCCGCGGGTGCATCCCCTTGGTCGCCAGCCCGCGTCCTGGGACCTGCTTCCCGTCCGCTCCCAGCGCGCGTCCCGCGCTGCGCGTCGTGCGAGTCGCCAGCGTGCGTCTCTTGCCCGCGAGCGGTGTCCGTGTCCTGCCCTGCTTCGGACCGCGTCTCCGGGTCCGGTACGGGATGCTCGCCGGAGGCCTGAGCCTCTGGGCGATCGGCAGGCTCGGGGGCGGTGGACACCGCTCGAAGCCCGCGGCGCCGCACCGACGTGTCCACCACGAGGCGTATCTCGCCCGCACCCTCCTGGCTTACGGACAGGTCCTGCTCTTCGACGACCCCGGTCTCTTCGCGCGCACGCTCGGACCGCGCCGTCGCGCCGTCCCCCTCGTGCTCGGCAGGCCCGGGAGTACCGGGAGCGCTCGCCGCACCCTTTCCCTCTCGGATCTCATGCGAGCCCTCAGCATCCTTACCGCCATGCTCCCCGGAAAGTGCCTCCGCACCCGACGTACCAGCTCGCGCGGGCAGGCCCTCCGCACCCGGAACACCACCGCGCCCGACTGACGAGGCCTCCCCTGACGGGGACTCCGCACCTGGCGCGCCATCCCGCAGGTCCGACGAGGCAACCTCCTCGGGCGGGAACTCCCGTACGACCGGCTGGGAGACTCGCCCACCCGGCGTACCGGCGCCTTCCCCGGAGGGGGCGCTGTCTTCACGAGGGGACGGCCGGTCGGAGGAGGTGTCGGCTGTCTTCGGGAGCTCGTCTCGTCTGGTGGGGAACGCCTGGTCGGAGCCGCGCAGAGGCCGGGACAACGTGACCGGCCGGGAGTCGGGGGTCAGCGGCGCCCAGCTCCGCTGTGCTTCGGCGAGCAGGGCGGGGTTGAGCTTCGGCGGCTGCCCCTTGCGGTGCTGACTCCTGGCCGCCTCGTCCTCCCGGCCCTGCTCGGGCGCGGGGCGCGCGGCGCCGGCCGGGGGCCCGTCGGCGCTGGCGGCCAGCTTGCGGAGGCGCCGCAGCGCTTCGGTGTCGATCGGCTTGGCCCCGGTCTCCTGGCGCGACCTGCGTCCGCCGGTGTCCGCGCGAGAGTCCTCCTCTGGCGAAGCCGCGGGCGGCACGTCGGACGGCGGAACCGCCGGTACGGTCCCGCCCCCGGAAACCGGCTGACGCTCCACTTCTGCGGCCTCGCGCTCCGGCGTCTCGGTGTCGCGAACCAGGCGAAGCTCCCGTACCGGCATGCGGGAAGCGGCAGGTTCGCCCGAGTGGGCCCGCTTACGTACGGGAGCGGAATCGTCGGCGGGCGGAGCCGCGGGCTCCTGGGACGGGAGGGCGGGAGGAGCGCCGGGCCGGGTGCGGGAGCCCCAGCCCGTGCGGGCGGGCTCCACCGCGGTGGCGGGAAGCCGGGCCGACTCCGCCACCGTGACCGTGAGCTGGGCGGCCGCCACGGGGGCCTGGGCCGCGGCGGCAGCGGCGGCGGCCACCGCGGGCCGGACCTGCCGCGGACCCGTCGCCGGCGCGCGCTTGCGCGCGGGCTTGCGGGACTTGCGAGCGGCCTTGACCCGTACGGGGTAGGCACGCCAGACGCGGGCCGAGAACGTGACGGTGTCGGGCTCCGACAGGGAGGCCAGGCGGTACCACGCCTTCGGCTCCCCCAGGTAGCGCAGCTGGGACTCCAGCAGCTCGGTGAGCCGCTTGCCCTCGATGACCGGCCGGGTGGACAGCCATGTCACGATGCCCGGCGGCACCAGGAAGAGCACGTGCCAGGGCATCGCCACCGGCACGCCGATGACCCAGAGCAGGAGCGACCACGGGACGAAGACGCCGACGAACACGCCGATCCAGACGATCGGGAGCGGCATGGGCAGCCGTAGGTCGTACAGCTTGTAGAGCCGCTTCTCGATACGCCAGATGTTCGTGTACGTGGGCAGGTCCACGCGGTCCTCCTCTCCACCCGCTCGTTCATGACCACAGGAGAGTGGTCTCAACCCTTACTGGATGCCGAGGGCACCCGCGATCGCCTTGGCCGTCACCTCGATGATGTTGGGTACGTAGAAGATCACTCCGATGGCCACGGCCAGGATGAGGAACTGCACGAACCGCGTGATCTCGCGCGTGAAGAGGAAGAACAGCGCGACCACGGACACGACGACGAGGAAGAGCGGGGCGAAGAACGCGCGCAGGAACTCGGCGAGCCCTTCTGTGTTGACGCCGGTGGGTGCGGGTGTCGGCGTCATCTCGATCAGGTTGAGCAATATGGTTTTCACGATCACTTCTTGTCCTCCCGGGGGGTGCCGATCAGCAGGACGCTGTTATCCGACGACACGACCGGCGCCACGGATGTCGTCGACGTACCATTTGTCGCCCTGTTTCTCGACTGTGAGGCGGTATGCCTGCTGGAGGCGGCCGTCCGTCACGCCGGGTTCGGCGGTGACGTCGGGGTCGGTGGACGCGGGCGCGCTGCCGGGCACGACCCAGACCACGACCGCCTCGATCTCTCTTGTGGCACCCCCCACAGGCACCACGACGCTTTTGAGCTCGGCGAAGCTGAAGGCGCCGGCGAAGCTCGGCAGGCTCGTGCCGGCGGTGACGTAACGCTGAAGTTCGGCGGTGTTGCCAGAGGCGTAGTTGCGGAAGAAGCCCTCCAGCTGCGGCTTGAGCTCGGCGGTCGCCGCGTCGTCGGTCTCCGGCCCGGCCACCTGGGGCAGCTGGGCGGGGGCGGGCGCGGGCAGGATCGCGGGCCAGCCCGAGACGACGAACCGCCGGCCGTCGTCGCCACCCGAGTAGTAGACCGGCACCGACAGGTGGAGCCTGCGCGGGCCGGACTGGAAGGCCACCGTGACGACGGCGTTGGCGTCGTCGGCGATCTCGATGTCGTACGGCTGGATGGCGACGGCGCCCAGCTTGCCGTTGCCGTCCCAGCCGAGTTGCTGGTCCATGCCCTCGGCGACGAAGGCGGCCAGCTTGCTGGACCTGCTCACGGCGTCTTCCGGGCTGAAATTCAGGTAGACGCCGGCGAACTGGGCGGCGAACGCCATGGCCTGGTCGTCGGGAAAACCGCTGCCCACTTGCGCAGACTCATTCGGAGCGGCGGCGTTTTGCCCGGTAAACCGCTCGAATGGGGCACGGATCCCATTTACCACGATTACTACGATAAGCGCCCACAGGACTATGCGGCCCGTCCAGACGAGCCACCGCCCGCCGCCACCCGACCAACCGCCGCGCCGCGGCCTGCGCGGCGGCGGCGCGTCGTATCCGGTGTCGGGGTGTGCTGAAAGCTCGGGCCCGCCAGTGGTCCGAGGACCGTGCTGGACGGTTGACCTACGAGCCATCACGCCTCCGCTCGCGCCAATCGCCCCGGCTGGCGCGGTGTCGTCCGTTGCCGATCCCCATCATCCGCGGTGAAGCAGTCACCTTATCCGGTCTCCGCCATTGTTCCAGGAAAGCCACGCCCATGCTGCAAGCATCGCCGTCCAGGGGCAAACCGAGTCCGCATAGGACGCACCCGGCGCGCCGATTTGTGTGTGTTCCCTGCCGAAAGGGCATTCGACCAGGCCAGAGACCTAAGAACGCATAACCCGACCGCCACGAATACCTGTCCTCATGGCGGAGCAATGGCTTTGACCTGCGATTTCCTCGGACTCCGATACCCGCTCGGTCTGCCATCGGGGCACGGCCGGCGGAGATCCGGCTGTGAGGCGACGCGGGACGCCGGGGCTCCCACCCCCGGACTGCCCGGCCGCGGGGGCGTCAGGCCGGTTCGCCGGGGCGGTGGTCGCGGAGCCCTGCCGGGTGGACGGCGCGCTCCAGCGAGCCGCGCAGCTCCGCCAGCACGCTCGTGGCGGCGTCGCGGCCGCGCAGCCGGGCCACCACCTCCTCGCGCTCACCCGCCTTCATGCGGAGGTAGTCGTCGCGGTCGACGCGCAGGCCGTACATCAGCTCGACCCGCAGGAGCGCGAGCTCCTCCTCCAGGCTGATGCCGGTGAGTCTGGGCGCCGGACGCCGGTTCCTGATGATGCGACGGAGCATGGGCCCTCCCGAGTCAGCGTGGCCGCCGTGACCGTTCGACGCGCGGGAGGCCCAAGTGGTTGACGCGGAAGAGATCCCGCAATCAGATGTTTAGCTTCCGGGTAATTGTGACAGATCACACATCAGCGGCACGGGCCACGAACACGAACTCGCGACCCGGCCGATCCGGAGCGTCCCTGACGTCCTCGACGCGGAAGCCGGCCTCCCGCAGCGAGCGCCCGACCTCCCCCCTCTCCCGGAAGCGCAGTGTCGAGTCCGAGGTGAGCACCGCGCCGTCGGCCGCGAACACGTACGTCTGGCGGAAGGTCACCAGCGGACCCGAGACGTCCAGGACGTCGCTCCACGACTCGACCGGGCCCACCTCCGGGATCTCGGTGACGGCGTGCGTGCGGGCCCGGTTCCACTCCTCCCAGGCGCGGCGGGCGGGGTCGCGGGTCTCGAAGGCGAGCACGCCGCCCGGCCGCAGCGCCGCGCGCACGCCGCGCAGGGTGGCGAGCCAGTCGTCGTCAGTGAGGAAGACCTGGGCCACGTTGCCCGTCATGGTGGCGAGGTCGGCCCGGATCGGCGGCAGCGGCGGCAGCACGGTGGCGTCGCCGAGGATCCAGCGCACCCGATCGGCGCCCGGCTTGGCGCGGGCGACCGCCAGCGACGCCTCGGCGGGGTCCACGCCGACCACCTCGACGCCGCGCTCCGCGAGCAGGCAGGCGAACACGCCGGTGCCGCAGCCCACGTCGAGCACCCGCCGCGCGCCGAACTCCGCCACCATCGCGGCGTACGCGACGAGATCGCTCCGGTCGGCGTCGAGCGCGTCGTAGATCCGGGCGAGCCGAGGCTCGGCGTAGTGCGGATCAGGCATGAAATGACGCTATCGACCCGTACAACCGGTTTTCCGGAGACGGGAGGGCCACCGCGGCTACACGTTGAAGCGGAACTCCACCACGTCGCCGTCCTGCATGACGTAGTCCTTGCCTTCGACGCGGGCCTTGCCGGCCGCGCGGGCGGCCGCGATCGAGCCGACCTCCACGAGGTCGTCGAACGAGACCACCTCGGCCTTGATGAAGCCGCGCTGGAAGTCGGTGTGGATGACCCCGGCCGCCTCCGGCGCGGTGGCGCCCTTGGGGATGGTCCAGGCGCGCGACTCCTTGGGCCCGGCGGTCAGGTAGGTCTGCAGGCCGAGGGTCTCGAAGCCGACCCGGGCGAGCTTGCTCAGCCCTGACTCGTGCTGGCCGACGGACTCCAGCAGCTCCATGGCCTCCTCCTCGTCGAGCTCGGCCAGCTCGGACTCCAGCTTGGCGTCGAGGAACACCGCCTCGGCGGGCGCGACCAGGGCCGACATCTGGGCCTTCAGCGCGTCGTCGACCAGCTCGTCGGAGTCGACGTTGAACACGTAGAGGAACGGCTTGGCCGTCAGCAGGTGGAGCTCGCGCAGGTCGGGGCCGCCGAGCCCGCTCTCGAAGATGGTCTTGCCGGTCTCCAGGACCGCGAGCGCGGCCTGGGCCGCCTCCAGCGCGGGCTTCTTGTCCTTGTTGTGGCGAGACTCCTTCTCCAGGCGCGGGATGGCCTTCTCGACCGTCTGCAGGTCGGCCATGATCAACTCGGTGTTGATCGTCTCGATGTCGCGCTTGGGGGAGATGTCGCCGTCGACGTGGGTGACGTCGGGGTCATTGAAGACCCGGATCACCTGGCAGATGGCGTCGGTGTCGCGGATGTTGGCGAGGAACTGGTTGCCCCTCCCCTGCCCCTCCGACGCGCCCTTGACCAGGCCCGCGATGTCGACGAACTCCACCTTGGCGGGCAGGATGCGGGCGGAGCCGAAGATCTCGGCCAGCTTGGGCAGGCGCTCGTCCGGCACGCCCACGATGCCCACGTTGGGCTCGATGGTGGCGAACGGGTAGTTGGCGGCGAGGGCGTTGCCGGTCTTGGTCAGCGCGTTGAACAGCGTGGACTTACCGACGTTGGGCAGGCCGACGATGCCGATGGAGAGGCTCACGCCCAGCGAGTTTACTTGCTCCCCGAAGGCGGCCAGGCGTGTCGGGGGCCGATGCGGGCGGGACGGGCTGCAATCATCGATCAGATGGATGTCGTCTCGCTTCTCCTCGGCCTGCTCATCGGCGCCGCCGTCGGGTTCCTCGTGGCCAGGACGAGAGCGGCGGTGCGGGTGGCCGAGGCCGACGCGCGCGCCAAGTCCGCCGGCGAGAAGCTCGTCTACGTCGAGGAGCAGCTCGCCGAGCGCTTCCAGGCCCTGTCCACCCGCGCGCTCGACGTCAACAACGTGCGCTTCCTGGAGTTGGCCGAGACCCGTCTCGCCGCCACCAGGGCGGAGGCGGCGGGCGATCTGGAGCAGCGCAGGCAGGCCGTCGAGCATCTGGTCGAGCCGCTGCGCGACGCGCTGGCGCGGGTCGAGACGCAGCTGCGCGACACCGAGTCCGGCCAGCGCGCGGCCCGGGCGGAGCTGGCCAAGGAGATGGAGTTCGTCCGCCACAGCCACGAGCAGCTCCGCTCCCAGACCATGGCGCTGGTGCGGGCGCTGCAGCGACCGGAGGCGCGCGGCCGATGGGGCGAGATGCAGCTGCGCCGGGTCGCCGAGATCGCCGGCATGCAGCGCCACTGCGACTTCGACGAGCAGGTCGCCGAGGGCCCGGTACGTCCCGACATGGTGGTCCGGCTGGCCGGCGGCAAGAACATCGTGGTAGACGCCAAGGTGTCGCTGGCCGCCTACCTGGAGGCCGCGGAGGCGGGCGACGAGTCGCTGGCCACGGTCCGGCTCGACGCGCACGCCCGGCACGTGCGCGAGCACGTCGACCGGCTGGCCGCCAAGTCCTACTGGCAGGCGTTCGCTCCCACGCCGGAGTTCGTGGTGCTGTTCATCCCCGGCGAGGCGTTCCTGGCGCCCGCGCTGGAGCGCGACCCCGCCCTGCTGGATTACGCGATGGCCCGCCGCGTGCACATCGCCACCCCGACCACGCTGATCACGATGCTCCGCACCGCTCACTACGCCTGGCAGCAGGCCGCGCTGAGCGAGAACGCGCGCGCGGTGTTCGAGCTGGGCAAGGAGCTGTACGAAAGACTGTCCTCGATGGGCCGGAACGTGGAGTCGCTCGGCAGGTCGCTGGCCCGTACCGTGGAGATGTACAACAAGACCGTCGGGTCGCTGGAAAGCCGAGTCCTGGTCACCGCACGCAAACTGCACGATCTGGGCGTCGTCGACGGCGAGCTCGACTCCCCCGAGATGGTCGAGGGCGTGCCGCGACCCCTGGCATCCCCCGAACTGCTCGAAACCACGTCTCTCATCACACACACGAACGGTAAGTTGGCCAACGGGTCGCAATAAGGGGGGTGGGGCCGGTGACCGGCACAGGCAAGCGTTCCGCCGTCAGGCTGACCGCCCGCGGCGCCATCGCGCTCACGCTCGTCTCCACGCTCGGCGGTTACGTGCTGGCCGCCCTGCTCGACATGCAGCTGCTGGTCGGCCTGGCGTTCGTGGCCGCGTGCGTGCTCGGCGTGGTGCTGGTCAACCCGCGCGAGCTGCTGTCGCTGGTGGTGACGCCGCCGCTGGTGTTCTTCGTCGCGACCCTCTTCGTCGAGCTGGGACGGGCGCTCGTCTCCGTGGGCATCCTGCAGTCGCTCGCGCTCGGCCTCTACGGCTCGCTGTCGCGCGGCGCGCCCTGGCTGTTCGCCGGCTCGGCGATCGTGCTCGGCGTGGCGTGGGCGCGCGGGCTGCGCGACAACGTGCGGGAGCTCCGCGACGAGCTCAGGGCGGGCGCGGAGGTGCCGCGCCCGCGCCAGCCGCAGCCGTACGTGCCGGAGCCCGAAGGTTACTTCGAGCCCCGGGTCTACGGCACGCCCAGGGGCGAGGACTAGGAGACGCGCAGATCCTTGCGCAGCTCGTGGGGCAGCGCGAAGCGCACCTTCTCCTGCACCGACTCGACCTCGGTCACGTCGTCGAAGCCGTGGCTCGCCAGCCGCGCCAGCACCTCCTCCACCAGCTCCTCGGGCACCGACGCGCCGCTGGTGACGCCGACCGTGGTGACGCCGTCGAGCCACTCGTCATGGATGAACGTGGCGTTGTCGACGAGGTAGGCGGCCGCGGCGCCGTGTTCCTTGGCCACCTCGACCAGGCGCTTGGAGTTGGAGGAGTTGTCGGAGCCGACCACGATCACCAGCTCGGACTCCGCGGCGATCTCCTTGACCGCGACCTGCCGGTTCTGGGTGGCGTAGCAGATGTCGTCGCTGGGCGGGTCGATCAGGGCCGGGAAGCGCTGCTTGAGCCGAGCGACGGTCTCGTTGGTCTCGTCGACCGACAGCGTGGTCTGCGACAGCCACACCAGCTTGCCGGGGTCGCGCACCTCGACCTGGTCGACCGCGTCGAGGCCGTCGACGAGCTTGATGTGGTCGGGCGCCTCGCCGCTGGTGCCCTCGACCTCCTCGTGCCCTTCGTGACCGATGAGCAGGATGTCATAGTCCTGACCGGCGAATCTCTTGGCTTCGTTGTGGACCTTCGTGACCAGCGGGCAGGTGGCGTCGATGGTGCGCAACGCGCGCTGCTCGGCCTCGGCGTGCACGGCGGGAGAGACGCCGTGGGCGGAGAACACCACGATCTCCCCCTCGGGCACTTCCTCGGTCTCCTCGACGAAGATCGCGCCCTTGGCTTCGAGCGTCTTGACCACGTGGGTGTTGTGGACGATCTGCTTACGCACGTAGATGGGCGCGCCGTACTGCTCCAGCGCCTTCTCGACCGCCACGACGGCACGATCGACTCCGGCGCAGTAACCGCGCGGCCTGGCCACGAGCACGCGGCGGGAAGTAGGGGTGTGGAGCTCCATAGTCCATATGCTACGTGGAGCGGCCGACCGGCCCGCGCGTGCGCGTGTGCCCGCGTTTTGCCAGACTGGCCGTTCCACACTGACCTCCCAGGGAGACGTACATGTCCCTCAGCGACGTGATACGCAACATCGCCAAGACCGTAACCGACAAGGACAGGCTCAAGGAGAAGGCCCGCGAGCTGCCGCTCTTCGTCGTCCAGACCACGCTCAGCGCCGCCGGTCAGACGCTCATGCTGGTCGACCGGGTGAAGAACTCGCTCAGGGGCGGCAAGGACGAGGAGAAGAAGGACGACCTCGAATCCCGTCCCGCGACGGCCGAGAAGCCGGCCGCCGCCGAGGAGGAGACGAAACCGGCCCGCAAGGAGCCGGTCATCTTCGCCCCCAGGCCGGAGGCGGCCGAGCCCAACGGCACCGCCAAGACCAAGCCGGACCCTGTCATCTTCAGCCCGGCCGCCAAGACGGACACCAAGCCGGAGGCCGAGACCAAGCCCGAGCCGGAGACCAAGCCGAAGCCCGAGCCCGAGGCCAAGCTCAAGACCGAGACCAAGCCCGAAGCCAAGACCGAGGCCAAGACCGAGGCGCGGCCCGAGCCGGAGGCCAAGCCCGAGGCCAAGACCGAGGCGCAGCCCAAGCCGGAGGACAAGCCCGCCGCCGCGCCGGAGCCCGCTTCCGAGCCGACGCTCGCCCATGAGCCGGCCGTCGCCCAGCCGGTGACCGTCACCGAGCCGGAGCCCGAGCAGGCCGAGGAGAAGCCGAAGGCCAAGAAGGCCAAGGCCGCGCCCGCCAAGGCGCCGGAGACCGCGAAGCTGGCCGAGGCCGCCGAGACCGTCCCCGCCGCCGTCGCCGAGCACGAGCCGGCCCTGGGCGCGGGCGAGCTGGCCGAGCCGCTGCCCGGCTTCGCCTCGCTGTCGGTGGCGTCGCTGCGCGCCCGCATGCGCGGCAAGACCGGCGAGCAGATCGCCGAGTACCTCGCGTACGAGCAGGCCACCTCGGGTCGGCCCGAGGTGATCCGCATGTACGAGAACCGCCTGGCCAAGCTGCGCGCGGGCGAATGACGTCCAAGACCACGCCCGAGGCGCCGTTGCCGGTCCGCACGGTCCTGCAGATGGTGGGCGGCTGGATCGGCAAGCTGGGCACGGTCTGGGTCGAGGGTCAGATCACCGATCTGAGCGCGCGCGGCGGCACGGTCTTCCTGACGCTGCGCGACCCGGTGGCCAACGTGTCCGCCCGGGTCACGGCCCCGCGAGGGGTGTACGAGGCCGCGATGCCCAGGCCCGCCGACGGCGCCAGGGTCGTGGTCCACGTCAAGCCGGACTTCTGGGTCAACCGCGGCTCGTTCGCCTTCACCGCGCTGGAGATCCGCCCGGTCGGCGTGGGCGAGCTGCTGGCCCGCCTGGAGCGGCTGCGCCAGTTGCTGGCGGCCGAGGGGCTGTTCGGCGCGGAGCGCAAGCGGCGGCTGCCCTTCCTGCCCGGCACGGTCGGGCTGATCTGCGGCCGCGACTCCGCGGCCGAGCGCGACGTGCTGGAGAACGCGCGGCGCCGCTGGCCCGCCGTGCGGTTCAAGGTGGAGGAGGTCGCGGTCCAGGGCCCGTACGCGGTGGGCGAGGTGACCGAGGCGCTGGGCCGGCTCGACGCCGACTCCGGCGTCGACGTGATCGTCATCGCCAGGGGCGGCGGGTCGCTGGAGGACCTGCTGCCGTTCTCCGACGAGACGCTGGTGCGCGCGGTGGCCGCGTGCCGCACCCCGGTCGTCAGCGCGATCGGCCACGAGCAGGACAGCCCGCTGCTCGACCTGGTGGCCGACGTACGCGCCTCCACCCCCACCGACGCCGCCAAGAAGGTCGTCCCCGACGTGGGCGAGCAGCTCTCGCTGGTGCGCCAGCTGCGCGACCGCGGCCGCAGGGTGGTGAGCGGCTGGCTCGACCGGGAGATGTCCTGGCTGGCGGCCGTGCGCTCGCGTCCCTCGCTCGCGGATCCGGTGCGCGAGCTGGAGCGGCACGCCGAGCAGGCCGACGCGCTGCGCGAGCGCGCCAGGCGCGCGCTGTCGGGCTCGCTGGACCGGGCCGGAGACGACCTCGGCCACGTGCGTGCCCGTCTGGTGGCGCTGTCGCCGGCGGCCACGCTGGAGCGCGGCTACGCGATCGTGCAGCGCCCGACGGGCGAGGTCGTGCGCCGGGCCGAGGAGGTCGCGCCGGGCGACGAGCTCACCGTACGGCTGCCCGACGACCGCCTCACGGTGCGGGCCGAGCCGTGACCGCTGCGGCGATGGAGGCGACCCCCGCCTTGATCTCCTCGACCGTCAGGCCGCGCTCGTCGCGCTGGTAGGAGATCAGGTGGGCGTTGAGCGGGGCCAGCAGGGCGTCGGCCAGGAAGTGCGGGTCGGCGTCGGGCCTGGCCTCGGCCAGCAGCGTGGCCAGGTGGGTATGGTGGACCCGATAGGGCCCGCCGAACCTGGACTTGGGTGAGCCCAGCTCCACCAGCAGAAACAGATCGAGCTGCGACACGACGCGGTCCACGAGACCGGCGAGGAAGGCCCCGACCCGCTCGGCCGGCGCCGCTCCCGGCCCCAGCGGCGGCGGGCCGCTCATGAACGCCTCCTGGAAGCGGCGCTCCCGCTCGTCGATGAGCGCCCACACCAGCCCGGCCCGGTCGCCGAAGCGCCGGTAGACCGTGCCGACGCCGACGCAGGCCTCTTTGGCGACCTCGTCCAGGGAGAGCTGGTCGGCACCCCGGCTCTCGATCATGCGGGCCGCGACATCGATGATCTTCTGCCGGTTGCGCGCCGCGTCGGCGCGCTCCGGCTGGGGCTGCCCCACCACCGGCAGCTGGCGACGTCCGCACACGGATCCGAGCATACGCGCGTTGCAACCGGAGGAATCTCCGGTTAGGCTCCGCGGTTGACACAATACGGAGGGCTCTCCGCTTTGACAGGAGGAACCATGAGCGACTTCAACCAGCAGGTCATCGAGGAGTTCCGGGCGAACGGCGGAAAGGTGGGCGGCTACTTCGAGGGCGCCGACCTGCTCCTGCTGACCACCACGGGTGCCAAGTCGGGCAGGCAGGTGACCAGCCCGGTGATGTACCTGGAGGACGGCGGCCGGCTCGTCGTGATCGCCTCCAAGGCCGGGGCCGACGACAACCCGGCGTGGTTCCACAACCTCCGCGCCACCCCCGAGGTGAAGGTCGAGATCGGCACCGAAGAGTTCCAGGCCGAGGCCTCCGTCGTGGACCGCCAGGAGCGCGACCGGCTCTACGCCCGCATGGTGGAGAAGGCGCCCGGCTTCGCCGACTACGAGACCAAGACCACCCGCGTCATCCCCGTCATCACCCTCAACCGGCTCAGCTGACCACAGGCCGAAAGAAGGGTGCGGGGAGCGAACCACCCCCGTCAGACCGGCTCAGCTGACCGCGGGCCGGGAAGGGGAACACGGCGGGCCGGTCATCCCCGACGGGGCCCTTGTTCAGAAAGGCGTGTCGTCCTGGGTGCCTGGCTCGGCCCGGCGGGCCATGGCGGCGGCCAGCTTGACCCGGGCGCCCTGCAGCCATTCCTCGCAGACGGCGGCCAGCTTCTCGCCGCGATCCCAGAGCTCGATCGACTGCTCCAGCGTGAGCCCGCCGGCCTCCAGACGGCGCACCACGTCGGTCAGCTCCTCGCGCGCCTGCTCGTACGAGGGCGTCTTCTCGTCAGCCACGCTCCCCACCTTAATGCCGCGCCAAAGGGAAGGCCCCCGCCTCGGGCGGGGGCCTTCGCACGTGGTTGACAGCAGAACCGGCACCCGTCAAGGCGCGTCCTTCCACGCGGACGCTGATGCTAGCAGCGTCCGGGGCGGGTCAGGTGGCCGATTTGGGACGTTCTCGCAGCGCGGACGCGAGCTGGCCCAGCTCCGGCCAGTCGGCGGTGCCAGTCACGACCAGCGTCACGTCGGGCAGCACGCGGATCAGGGAGCGCTGTTTCTTGTCCTCGCGGAAGCGCCGCTCCCACGTCTCGCCGCCGACCTGCTGGGTGCCGACGGCCTTGTCGGAGTTGGCCATGCGGTTGGCGAACTCCGCCGCGGGCTTCTCGTCGCTCTGGATGAACATCGCGTGCTCGCGCGCGGCCGTGGCGTACCCGATGTGGAGGACCTGGGCGCCGTTCTCGCCCTCGGCGATCCGGTTGCTGTTGGAGATCCACCCCTCGGGATCCGAGGCGGGCTCCCACACCGTGTACGGGACCGTACGGGAGAAGTTGGCGACCGTGATGGAGTAGTCGCGCTTGGGGATGTGCTCCGCCTGGCCTCTCGGTGTGACCAGCAGGAACAGCCCGACCGCCGCCAGGCAGACGAGCACGGCCACGACGTAGCCGTGAAAACCTTCGGTGAACCGTCGCACAGTTAGCGAGGTTACCCGCGGGCGGGGCCGGTCGCGGACCCGGCGGGTCGGAGCCGGCCGATGATCTCCAGGACGTTCTCGGCCAGCTTCCTGTCGCCCGACTGGACGATCTCGCTGACGGCGCCGGCCAGCGCGCCGGTCAGGACGACCACCAGCGCGTTCTCGTCGTCGTCGAAGAGCGCGGCGTTGCGGCGGGCCCACGTGCGGAGCCGGTCGCGCATGACGACCTCGAAGCCGGGCGGCCCGTCGCCGCGCAGGAACAGCGCGGCCAGCTCGCGCTCGGCCAGGCAGCCGTCGAGATAGGCGCGGGCGGCGCTGACGAACACCCGCATCGGGTCGGTCTCGCCGGCCTCGCGGGCGGCGCGCGCGGCCTGCTTGGTGCGCTGCGCCTGCCGGGTCTGGAACTCCTCGAACAGCGTGAGGTAGAGGTCGGCCTTGCCGGCGAAATGGTGGTAGAGGCTGCCGACGCTGGCCTCGGCCTTGGCCACCACGTCGGTCACGCCCGCCTCGGCGAAGCCCTTGGAGACGAAGACGTCTCTGGCGGCGCGCAGCAGCGCGGAGCGCGTGGCCGCACCACGCTCGGATGTGCGGCCTGTCACAGGCGGTTGCGCTTCGCTGCTCATGGTTGGCACATTATCCTCCGCTGACCGGGGATACAGGGACAACTACCATCGGGATAGTCGTCACGAGGAGGCCTCACACATCATGTCGGATCAGACCTCGGTGCCCGAGCCGTTGGCCACGGGCGAGCATGCCCCCGATCGTAACCTCGCTCTGGAGCTCGTCCGCGTTACAGAGGCGGCGGCGATGGCCGCGGCCCGCTGGGTGGGCAGGGGTGACAAGAACGGCGCCGACGGCGCCGCGGTGAACGCCATGCGCCAGTTGATCAACACGGTGTCGATGAACGGTGTGGTGGTCATCGGCGAGGGCGAGAAGGATCATGCCCCGATGCTGTTCAACGGCGAACAGGTGGGTGACGGCAGCGGTCCAGAGTGCGACGTGGCCGTCGACCCGATCGACGGGACCCGGCTGACCGCCCTGGGCATGCCGGACGCGGTCTCGGTGATCGCGGTGAGCGAGCGCGGCTCGATGTACGACCCGTCGGCCGTGTTCTACATGGAGAAGCTGGTGACCGGCCCGGAGGCGGCCGACGTGGTCGACATCGAACGGCCGGTGGGCGACAACATCAGGGCGGTGGCCAGGGCCAAGCACTGCTCGCCCGCCGACGTCACTGTGGTCGTGCTCGACCGGCCCCGGCACGAGCAGCTCGTCAAGGAGATCAGGGAGACCGGGGCGCGGATCAAGTTCATCACCGACGGCGACGTGGCGGGCGCGATCATGGCGGCCCGCGGCGGCTCCGCCATCGACCTGATGCTGGGCATCGGCGGCACGCCGGAGGGCATCGTGGCCGCGTGCGCGCTCAAGTGCCTGGGCGGCGTCATCCAGGGCAAGCTGTGGCCGCGCGACGAGGCGGAGCGCCGCAAGGCGCTGGACGCCGGGCTCGACCTCGGCCAGGTGCTCACGACGAACGACCTGGTCAAGTCCGACGACGTGTTCTTCGCGGCGTCGGGCATCACCCAGGGCGAGCTGATGGACGGCGTACGCTACCGCGGCGGCGTGGCGATGACCCAGTCGCTGGTGATGCGCGGGCGTTCCGGCACGATCCGCAAGATCGAGAGCGAGCACCAACTGTGGAAGCTGCGCGCCTACAGCGCGATCAACTTCGACACCGCGGGCTGATCAGCGGCGGCGCCTGCGCTTGGGCTGCTTGACCGAGACGTCACCCACGAAGTTGGTGGTGCGCACCTCGACGACGGGCGCGCCCGGCTCCTCGGGGCCCTTGGTGAGCCGTGCGGTCTTGTCCTTGGTGACCCGGATGACCTCCAGCCCTTCCGGCACCTGGATCTCCAGCCCGCCGAAGACCAGGGTGGCGTTGATGACGACGCGGCTGTTCTGCAGGATCGCGTCGCGGAAGTCGAGCTTGGTGGTGCCGAACATGGCGGTGACGTCCAGCTCCGCCGGCACCACCCAGCGCCCGCCCCGCTGCTGCTGGCGGAAGAACGCGGAGACCGGCCTGCCGTCGAGGTTGAGCGGCTGCTCGTCGGCGGGCAGCAGGTCCTCGGTCAGCTTGGCCAGCTCGCCGAGCGTGCGGGCCGAGTAGAGGACGCCGAGCCGCTCCTCCAGCTCCTCCAGCGTGATCCGCCCGTCGGCGTGCGCGTCCTGCAGCACCTGGGCGATGCGCTCGCGGTCGGCGTCGGACGCGCGCAGCTCGGCGGGCTGCGGGAGCTTGTCCTTGGGTGGGCGGCGGGCCGACACCCACTCCTCGGCCAGCCGTTCACCGGCCTCCTGCAGGCGGGGGAGCCAGGATCCGGGGCGTTCGTTCACGCCTAACACGATATCCGGCGAACACGAGCTTTGCCCGATCGGAATCCCCGGCGTCCGCGAGCCGTTGGACCCGGAGAGATCGACATGGGAGGGCGCCGTGCGACGGCCGGCACGCTGGGGACTGGGCGCGGTGGGCGCCGGGGTCGTGGTCGTCCTCGGGCTCGACGTGGCCGCCCTCGGCGAGATCGACCCGCTGCGGCGCACGATCAGCGAGCACGGCCTGACCGAGCTGGGCTGGCTGTTCGGGCTCGGCGTGACGCTGCTGGCCGTGGGGTCGGCGGCCATCGGGGTGTCGCTGGCGCGGGCCAGGCTGGCGGGGGCGGTCGGCACCCTCGCGCTGCTGGCGTGGAGCGCCGGGCTGCTGGTGGCGGCCTACTTCCCCAAGCACGACTGGTCGGTGGGGCCGAGCCTGAGCGGCAGCATCCACCGGGCGGGCAGCCTGGTGGCCTTCCTGTGCCTGCCCCTGGCCGCGCTGATCATCGCCAGGCCGTGGCGGCGCGGCGTGCGGCGCCCCGCGTCGCTGGTGGCGTTCGGGCTCGGGGTGTGCTCGCTGCTGTACGTGTCGGGGCTTGGTGTGCTGGTGCTGCTCGGTGCGCAGGACGGGCTGCGGTGGTGGCAGGTCGTGCCGCTCGGCCTGGTGGAGCGCGGGCTGGCGGCCGTGGAGGTGGCGGCGGTGGCGGCGCTCGGCTTCTGGGCGGCGGGGAGGAAGCTGTCGGCGGAGCACGCCGTGGCGGGCGCGGTGGAAAGCCGGCCGAAGAACCTTGCCTGAGTGCTGGTGGAGCGGCGTTCCCAGCGATTAACCTGACCCAGCCTCACGTTTGATTTCCCCCCACTCAGGAGGCCGCCGTGCCGTCTCCGCGTGATCGCCAGGCCCGCTTCGCCACCTTCGCCGTGTACGCGGTGCAGGGCCTGTCCTTCGCCACCCTGCTCACCCAGGTCGCGCACCTCCAGGACAAACACGGGCTGAGCACCGGGGCGCTGACCGCGCTGCTGCTCATCGTGCCGGTGTTCGCGGGGGTGGGCAGCGTGGCGGCGGGCGCGTTCGCCGCCCGCCTGGGCAGCCGGCTCCTGCTGCGCCTGGCCCAGCCCGCGGTCGCGGTGGCCGTCGTGCTCGCCGGCCTGGCTCCCAGCGTGACGCTGCTCGTGCCGGTGCTGCTGCTGTTCGGCGTGGCGGTCGGCGCGGTGGACGCGGGCATGAACATGCAGGGCGTCGCGGTCGAGCGCAGGTACGGGCGGGCGGTGCTGAACGGCTTCCACTGCCTGTGGAGCGTGTTCAGCCTGGCGGGCGCGCTGTGGGTGTCGGCGGCGGGCGACGGGCTGCCGCTGGAGGCCGTCATGGCGATCCCCATGGTGCTCGCCGTCGCGGGGTCGCTCTACGCCGGCCCCCGGCTGTACGCGCCGGACGAGGAGCGGGCCGGCACCGTGGAGCGCGCCGCCGGGACCCGGTTCCCGTGGGGGCCGATCATCCCGCTCTGCCTGGCCATGGGCTTCCTGTACGTGGGCGACGCGGCGGTCTCGAACTTCAGCACGGTCTTCATGCAGGACGAGTTGTCCGCCGACGCCCGGGTGATCCCGCTGGCCTACGCCGCCTACCAGGCGACCACGCTGCTGGTGCGGCTGGCCGGGGACGTGGTGGTCAGGAGGTACGGTCCCGCAGCCGTCGTCAGGCTGGGCGGGGCGATCGCCACGCTGGGCTTCCTGGGGATCGTGTTCGCGCCCGGCCAGCCGCTGGCGATCGTGGCCTTCGGGCTGACCGGGGTGGGGCTCTCGGTGGTGGCGCCGCAGTCGTTCTCGGCCGCCGGACGGCTGGACCCGTCGGGCACCGGGGTGGCGATCGCCCGGGTCAACCTGTTCAACTACGTCGGCTTCATCGTGGGCTCGGCCCTGGTGGGCGGGCTCGCGGACGCGGCCGGCATGCGCGCAGGCTTCGCCGCGCCGCTGGTGCTGGCCGCCGCGATCGTGGTCCTGGCCAGGGGGTTCGAGCCGAAGGCGGTCACCTCACCGCGGTGAGCTCGGCCTGACCTCGGCCACCTCGACCGGCCTGCGCTCGCGCCGGGACAGCTCGGCCGCCTCCGCCACGAAGAGCGCCGCCAGCGCGTCCTCGACCGTGCACAGGCCGTCCGCGCCGCGCAGGAACCCGTCGAGCTCGGCCCGGTAGGCGTCGGCGAACCGGGCGACGAAGTCGGGCCACGGCTCACCCCCCGGCGTCAGCCCCTCGGCCGAGGTGAGCGGGGCGCGCGGGCTCAGGCCGACGGCCCTCGTACCCCTGGTGCCGGCCAGTTCCATGCGGACGTCGTACCCCGCGCCGTTGTAACGCGAGCCCTGGACGGTGGCGAGCGTGCCGTCGTCCAGGGTGAGGAGCGCGGCGCTGGTGTCGACGTCACCCGCCTCGGCGAAGAAGGCGGCCCCCCGGTTCGCCCCCGTCGCGTACACCGAGACGACCTCGCGGCCGGTCACCCAGCGCAGGATGTCGAAGTCGTGGATGTGGCAGTCGCGGTAGATGCCGCCGGACAGCGGGATGTACCCGGCGGGCGGCGGCGCGGGGTCCGCGGTGATCAGGTGCACCCGGTGCAGGTCGCCGAGGTTGCCCCGGCGCAGCGCGGCCGCCGCGGCCGCGTACCCGGCGTCGAACCGGCGCTGGAACCCGATCACCACCCGGTTGTCCCCGGCCGCCTCCAGCACCTCCAGCGTGCCCTTGACGTCGCCGGCCACCGGCTTCTCGCAGAAGGCCGGGACGCCCCGGCGGCACGCCTCCAGCAGCAGCTCGGCGTGGGTGCTCGTGGGGGTGGCGATGACCACCGCGTCGGCCTCGAAGGGGTCTCCGGGCCTGCCGTGCGGCGACGTCCGTACGGGGTCGGCCACGATCAGGTCGTCGACCAGCGGGTGCGCGGCCAGCGTCGCGGCGTGGAACGCGCCGATCCGTCCCAGCCCCAGCAAACCCACGCGCATGGCACCTCCCGTTGGGATCGGCCTTCTTTGTAACCCTCAGATCTCTATTTGTCCAGACATAAGGACTTTAAGCCCTTGTATCGTCTCCGCGGCGCGGCGCGCGGGCAACCGGGCGAACCCGGCCACCACCGCCGGCGGGCCGGCGCCGAAGCGCATCGGGCCGACCGGCTCGGCGACCAGGCCCAGCTTCCGGGCGGCCGCGGCCATCCGGTCCTCGTCCCAGCCCCGCGGCAGCTCCAGGTAGACGTGCAGGCCCGCCTCGATGCCCAGGACCCGGACCTCGGGCAGCTCGCGGGCCAGCGACTCGACCAGGGCGTCCCGGCGCCGGCGGTACTCCCTGCGCATCAGCCGCAGGTGCCTGTCGTAGCCGCCGGTGCGCAGGAAGTGGGCCAGCGCGTACTGCTCGATCACCGGGGAGCCCAGGTCCAGCTCGCCCCGGGCGCGGCGGACCGCCTCGGCCAGGCGGGCCGGGGCGACGACCCAGCCCAGCCGCAGGCCGGGCGCCAGCGCCTTGCTCACGCTGCCGGACAGGATCACCCGGTCGGGCGCGAGCCCCTGGAGGCATCCGACCGGGTCGCGGTCGAAGCGGAACTCGGCGTCGTAGTCGTCCTCCAGGATGACCCGGTCGCCGTCGCGGGCCCACTCCATGAGCGCGGCCCGCCGCGCGGGCGAGAGCACCACGCCCGTGGGGAACTGGTGCGCCGGCGTGACCAGCGCCGCGTCCGCCCGGTCCCGCAGCGCCGTCACGTCCAGCCCCTCACCGTCGACCGGGACCGGCACCGGGTCCGCGCCCGCGCGGCGCAGCAGCGGGAGCTGGCGGTGGCTGCCCGGGTCCTCCACCGCGAGCCGGAGCCGGCCGGCCCCCGCGAGGACACGCAGGATCAGGCTCAGCCCCTGGGCCACGCCGCCGACCACGACCAGGTTGTCCGGGCGCACGTCGGCGGCCCGCACCCGCCTCAGATAGCCGGCCAGCTCCTCGCGCAGCTCGGGGACGCCGCCGGGGTCGCCGTAGTCGAGCGCGTCGCCGGGCATGGTGGCGAGGACGTGGCGGATCGCGGCCAGCCAGCGTTCCCTCGGGAAGAAGCCGAGGTCGGGCGAGGTCGGGCGGTGTCCGTAGTAGGGGGCGCCCTCCTGGACCGGCGAGGGCTCGGCGCGGTGCGCGGCGGTCGCGGCGACC
Source organism: Nonomuraea ferruginea (assembly GCF_039540635.1). NCBI lineage: Bacteria > Bacillati > Actinomycetota > Actinomycetes > Streptosporangiales > Streptosporangiaceae > Nonomuraea > Nonomuraea ferruginea. The sequence continues at coordinate 175,877 of NZ_BAABFD010000013.1, forward strand.
TGGGTGCCGGCGCCGACCCGGGAGACGAGGAACCCCTCGGCGACGAGCTGCTCGTACGCCTCGACCACGACGCCGCGGGAGACGCTCAGGTCGGCGGCGAGGTCGCGGGTGGCGGGCAGGCGGGTGCCGGGGGCGAGGCGGCCATGACGGACGGAGTCGCGCAGATGGGAGGCGATCTGCCCGGCGATCCCCCCTTTTTCCCGATTTATTGGCACATGGAGGTCGGCCACATTGGTCCTCTGTCGCAGCGCTGGATTGGACTGTTTACGCGGACCATTGTGTCCCTAGCCTGGCAGCCATGAGAAGCGGAGTCGCCGGGGCCACCGCGGCCATGTTCTGTGTGGGCACCCTGGCCGGAGTGTCCGACCTGGTCGGGGACTATCCCGTGTACGGCGGGCAGGCCGTGCGCTACCTGGTCGCGGCCGTCATCCTGGTGGCGATCACCCGGGTGATGGGGCTGCGGTTCGTCCGCCTGACGCCCCGGGAGTGGCTGCTGCTCGGCGCGCTGGCCCTGACCGGGCTCGCGCTGTTCAACGTGTTCGTGGTCGAGTCCGCCCGCGCCGCCGGGCCCGCGCTCGTCGGCACCGTCCTCGGCACCGTGCCGCTCTGGCTGGCGTTCGCCGGCGGCCGACCGGCGCCGCGCCTGCTCGCCGGGGCCACCGTGGTCGTGGCGGGCGCGACGCTCGCCACCGGGCTAGGCAGCGGCAACCTGCCCGGCCTGCTGTGGGCGCTGGGCGCGCTGGCGGGCGAGGTGTGCTTCTCCGTGCTGGCGCTGCCGCTGCTGCCGAAGCTCGGCGCGATCCGGGTGTCGACGTACTCCACGGTGCTGGCCGTGCCGATGCTGGCGGCGATCGGGGTGGTGCGCGAGGGGCCGGGCATGCTCCGGGTGCCGACCACGGCCGAGGCGCTGGGCTTCGGCTATCTGGCCGTGGTGGTGACCGTGGTGGCGTTCCTGCTCTGGTACAGCTCGCTGCCCAGGCTGGGGCCGGGCAGGGCGGGGCTGTTCGCCGGGCTCATCCCGGTCGGCGCGATCGTCACCGGGCTGGTGCTCGGCGTCGCCACGCCGTCCGCCTACGACCTGGCCGGGGCGGGGCTGGTGATCGCGGGCATCCTGGTCGGGCTGAGCGGGGCGCGCTCCCGCACCTCCGAGGCGACCCCCGCGCCACCCAAGGGACGGACGGTGACCGGCAAAGGCGTACCCTTCTAGCGGATCGAAAGGATGGACATGGCCGACTTCGACTACACCGACCTTCTCCCGCTGGGTGCCGACGACACCGAATACCGGCTGATCACATCGGAAGGGGTGCGGACGGTCGAGGCGGCGGGGCGCACGTTCCTCGAAGTGGACCCCGAGGCGCTGCGGCAGCTCACCGAGGCCGCCATCCACGACATCTCCCACTTCCTGCGCCCGTCCCACCTGGCCCAGCTCCGCAAGATCGTCGATGACCCCGAGTCCAGCGGCAACGACCGGTTCGTGGCGCTCGACCTGCTGAAGAACGCCTCCATCTCGGCCGGCGGCGTGCTCCCCATGTGCCAGGACACCGGCACCGCGATCGTCATGGGCAAGCGCGGCCGCCACGTCCTCACCGACGGCCGCGACGCCGAGGCCATCTCCCGCGGCGTGTACGACGCGTACACCAAGCTCAACCTGCGCTACTCCCAGATGACCCCGCTGACCATGTGGGACGAGAAGAACACCGGCAGCAACCTGCCCGCCCAGATCGAGCTCTACGCCGAGGACCCGCACGGCCACCCCGACGAGTACAAGCTGCTGTTCATGGCCAAGGGCGGCGGATCGGCCAACAAGTCGTTCCTCTACCAGGAGACCAAGGCCGTGCTCAACGAGAAGCGGATGATGGCCTTCCTGGAGGAGAAGATCCGCTCCCTCGGCACCGCCGCCTGCCCGCCCTACCACCTGGCCGTGGTGGTGGGCGGCACGTCCGCCGAGTACGCGCTCAAGACCGCCAAGTACGCCAGCGCCCGCTACCTCGACTCGATCCCCACCGAGGGCTCCGAGTCCGGCCACGGCTTCCGCGACCTGGAGATGGAGGCCAAGGTCTTCGAGCTGACGCAGAAGCTCGGCATCGGCGCGCAGTTCGGCGGCAAGTACTTCTGCCACGACGTGCGGGTGATCCGGCTGCCGCGCCACGGCGCCTCCTGCCCGGTGGCCATCGCCGTCTCCTGCTCGGCCGACCGGCAGGCGCTCGCCAAGATCACTCCCGAGGGCGTGTTCCTGGAGCGGCTGGAGACGGACCCGGCGCGGTTCCTGCCCGACACCACCGACGAGCACCTGTCCGGCGACGTCGTCTCGATCGACCTCAACCGGCCGATGCCGGAGATCCTGGCCGAGCTGTCGAAGTATCCGGTCAAGACCCGGCTGTCGCTCACCGGGCCGCTCGTCGTGGCCCGCGACATCGCGCACGCCAAGATCGCGGAGCTGCTCGACGGGGGCGGCGAGATGCCGCAGTACCTGAAGGACCACGCGGTCTACTACGCGGGCCCGGCCAAGACCCCGGAAGGATACGCGTCCGGCTCGTTCGGGCCGACCACCGCGGGCCGGATGGACTCGTACGTGGAGCGCTTCCAGGCCGCCGGCGGCTCGATGGTGATGCTGGCCAAGGGCAACAGGTCACGGCAGGTGACCGAGGCCTGCGGGCAGTACGGCGGCTTCTACCTGGGCTCCATCGGCGGCCCGGCCGCCCGGCTGGCGCAGGACTGCATCAAGAAGGTCGAGGTGCTGGAGTATCCGGAGCTGGGGATGGAGGCGATCTGGAAGATCGAGGTGGTCGACTTCCCGGCCTTCGTCGTGGTCGACGACAAGGGCAACGACTTCTTCACCGACACCACCGGGCCGGTGCTGTCGATCGGCCGGCGGCGCTGACCCGTGGCCGGTGCCGGGTGATACCCGGCACCGGCCGCTCAGGCGGCGAGCAGCGTGCGGTGGGGGGCGACGACCGAGCCGTCGGGGAGCAGCAGGCCGGTGTCCTCGAACAGCACCACACCGTTGCAGAGCAGGCTCCAGCCCTGGTCGGGGTGGGCCTTGAGCACGTGAGCGGCCTCACGGTTCAATGAGCCGGCGCTGGGACATTCGGGGAAGTGACTGCACATCTCGCACCTCTCAGGTGGCGCTCCTGGTTGTCCTGGTCTCAGTAGGGCAGCTTGCGCCCCGACGGCGTGCGGAGGTCCAGCGAGGTCGCGCTCGGCCTGCGGGGCCGGCGCCGAACCCGGATCTGGCGCATCTTCTTCACGTCCTCTGGTCTTCGTCGGTCGACCTTCGGGCGGATGCCTTCATTCTGACGACCGGCACCGACAGTTTCCGGCCTCCTCTGAGGATCCCTGCCCGTTGCGCCCACGATGCCCCCGCGCCCTTACCACAGCCTTACAACCTGCTGACGGTGTCGTGTGCGCGCCTTTCAGAAGGGCTGCGGACCACTCGCGGGGGAAAGCGCCATGACATGTCACTGACCCGACCAGTCAGGCGAGTTGACTTGGATTCGCAACAAATAATCGGCCCGGCCTCTACTGGTCGGTTTACACGAATAGGTAAGCTGCCAGGCATGCGTGCGCCCTCCGGTTACCTCCTCGCCGCGCGCTACCGGCTCGTGGAGCCGGTCGGACGCGGCGGCATGGGCACCGTGTGGCGGGCACATGACGAGCTGCTCAATCGTGAAGTGGCGGTCAAGGAGGTCCGCCTGCCCAAAGTCCTCGACGAGGAGTTGCGTGCCGAGTTGTGCGCGCGCACCGAGCGCGAGGGCCGGGCGACCGCTATGGTGGCGCACCCGTCCGTGATCACGGTCTTCGACGTGGTCACCGAGGACGACCGGCCGTGGATCGTCATGGAGTTGCTCCGCGCCAGGTCCCTTGAGCAGCTCATCCAGGAGCGGGGGCCGCTGGAGCCGCGCAGGGTGGCCGAGATCGGCCGCCAGATCCTCGGCGCGCTCCGCGCCGTCCACGCCAAGGGCATCCTCCACCGCGACGTGAAGCCCAGCAACGTGCTGGTGACCGAGGACCGCGCGGTGCTCACCGACTTCGGCCTGGCCGCGCTCGAAGGCGACGTCTCCATCACCCAGGCGGGCATCGTCCTCGGCTCGGCCGGCTACATCGCGCCGGAGCGCGTGCTCGGCTCCAAGGCCAGCCCCGCCGCCGACCTGTGGTCGCTCGGCGCGACCCTCTACACCGCCGTCGAGGGCCGCGGCCTCCACGGACGGCGTACGGCGGCCGCCGCGCTCGCGGCGCTGACCAGTGGCGAGCCGATCCCGATGAGCAAGGCGGGGCCGCTCGCGCCGGTCCTGGACGCGCTGCTCCGCATCGACCCCCACACCCGCCTCGACTCCGTGCGCGCCTCGCTGATGCTGACCCGCGTCGCGGGGGGCGGCTCGGCCGAGGAGCCGCTGACCCCGCGCAGGCTCCCGCGTCCCGCGATGGTGCCGAGCGCGCCCGCTTTCGCACGCCGGCCCACCCACCGCGGCCTCCACCGGGCCGACGTCACCACACCCCCGTTGAGTGTTCCCCCGCAGCGTCAGGAACGCCGGCCGGGTGAGGGTGTCCACCGCAGGCGGGTCGAATCCCGTCCAATGCCATCCACTTATGCCCGTTTCATGGCTACGGTGATAAAGTTGTTCCTTCCTCGGCGGTTCTGGCCTAGAGAACTTCGCAAGCGAGGGTAAAGCACTTCCCAAGCGAGAATCGATATCTTCTTCTCATGCCGGAACAGCAGACGCACCTGCTCGCGGAGCGCTACGAGCTCCTCGCGCCGCTCGGCCGCGGCACCATGGGCACCGTGTGGCGGGCCCGCGACCGCGCGCTCGGCCGCGAGGTCGCGGTCAAGGAGATCCGCCAGGACTCGGGGCTGACCGAGGAGCAGCGCGCCGAGCTGCGCGAACGCATGGTCCGCGAAGGGCGCCTCGCCGCCCGCATCAGCCATCCGGCGGTCGCGGCCATCCACGACGTCATCGTGCACGCCAACCGGCCGTGGATCATCATGGAGCTCGTCGAGGGCCGCTCCATGGAACAGGTGATCGACGAGGAGGGGCCGCTGCCGCCCCGGCTGGTGGCGGAGATCGGCGTCGACCTGCTGGGCGCGCTGCGCGCCGCGCACGCCCAGGGCATCACCCACCGCGACGTCAAGCCCGGCAACGTGCTGATCACCGAGACCGGGCGCGTGGTGCTCACCGACTTCGGCATCGCCAAGGCCGAGGGCGACTCCAAGCTGACCAGGACCGGCATGGTCATCGGCTCGCCCGGCTACACCGCGCCGGAACGTGCCAGAGGCGACTACACCGGCCCCGAGTCCGACCTCTGGTCGCTCGGGGCGACGCTCTACTTCGCCGTCGAGGGCCGTCCCGCGTACGAGCGGGCGACGATCGCCGAGACGCTGGCGGCGCTGCTCAGTGAGAGCGCCGACCCGCCCACCCAGGCGGGCCCGCTGCGGCCCGTGCTCGACGGTCTGCTCAACAAGGACCACCAGCGCCGGCTGAACGCCGCCCAGGCGGAGACCATGCTGCGGATGGTCGCAGACACGCCGACCAGCGAGATGCCGGTGATCACGGCCGAGTCACTCGCCGACCAGGAGCCCTCCTTGCCCCAAGCCCCCCGTCCCGGCGCCTCGCCGCAGGTCGGCCCGGTCCCTCCGGGCGCCGGCCCCGTTCCCGCCGGTTTCCCCGGCCCGGCGGGCGGGCCCAGCCACTTCGGCCCCGGTCCCGCTCCTGGCGACCGCCCGTACCCCCAGGCTCCGGCCGCGCAGACACCCCCCTCCCCCGGTGCGGGCCCCCCCCGCCCCGCCGGAGCGAACCCCTACGCCGGCACCGACCCGCACGGCCGCCCAGGACCGAGCAGGTCCGACCCCCACGGCACAGGACCCAGCGGTTCCGACCCGTACGGCACGGGACCGAGCGGTTCCGACCCGTACGGCACAGGACCGAGCGGTCCTGACCCGTACGGCGCGGGATCGGGTGGTTCCGACCCGTACGGCGCGGGATCGGGTGGGGGGAACCCGTACGGCGCCGGACGTGACGCGTTCAGCCGCCCGCCCGCGCAGGAGCGTCCGCAGGACTCGGAGCGCACCGTGAGCATGATGCGCCCGAAGACCCCGCTCCCCCAGACGCCGAGCCCGCAGGGCCCGCCCCCGCAGCGCGGGCCGCACTCCGACGAGGGCGCCTTCACCACGACCCGTCTCCCCCGCCCCCAGCCGAACTCCCCCGGCCTCCAGGTCTACCCGCCCGCCCCGCAGCAGCAGCCGCCCGGCCAGGGCCCGCAGCAGATGCCGCACCCGTCGGGCCCTCAGCAGATGCCGCCGCGTCGGCAGCAGCAGCAGTTCCCGCCGGCCCTGCCGCCGGAGCCGGACGACGCGCCCGGTCTCGGCACCGACCTGTTCTCGATCGTCGGCCCCGAGCAACGCCCCAGCAACCGCACCGGCATGCTGGTGCTCATGGGGGTGGCCGCCGCGGCCGCCGTGGTGATCGCCATCCTCGTCGTGGCACTGCTGACGAACTGATCCGCCCGCTGTGGGTAAGACTGGGAGGCATGACCGAGTATCGCGTTGAACACGACTCGATGGGCGAGGTGCACGTCCCCGTCAGCGCCAAGTGGCGCGCGCAGACCCAGCGGGCGGTGGAGAACTTCCCCGTTTCCGGCCGTGCCCTGGAGCCGTCCCACATCGCCGCCCTCGGCCTGATCAAGGCGGTGGCCGCCGAGGTCAACGGCGAGCTCGGGGTGATCGACAAGGATCTGGCCGAGGCGATCGCCCAGGCGGCCGCCGACGTGGCGGAGAACGAGCATGACGCCCACTTCCCCGTCGACGTCTTCCAGACCGGCTCCGGCACCTCCTCCAACATGAACGTCAACGAGGTCGTCGCGACGCTGGCCGAGGAGCGGCTGGGCCGTCCGGTCCACCCGAACGACCACGTCAACGCCTCGCAGTCGTCCAACGACGTGTTCCCGACGTCGATCCGCGTGGCGGCGGCGACGGAGGTCTCGTTCCACCTGCTGCCCTCGCTGGAGCATCTGGCGGTCGCGCTGCGGACCAAGGAGCTGCAGTTCGGCGACGTGGTGAAGGCCGGGCGGACCCACCTGATGGACGCCACGCCGGTGACGCTGGGCCAGGAGTTCGGCGGCTACGCCACCCAGATCGAGCACGGCGTGGTCCGGGTGCGGCGGGCTCTCGGCCACGTGCTGGAGCTCCCGCTGGGCGGCACCGCGGTCGGCACCGGCATCAACACCCCGCCGGGCTTCGCCGAGAAGGCGATCGCCAAGCTCCGCGAGGCCACGGGCATCGACTTCCGCGAGGCGGCCGACCGCTTCGAGGCCCAGAGCACGCAGGACTCCATCGTGGAGCTGTCGGGCCAGCTCAAGGTCGTGGCCGTCTCGCTCAACAAGATCGCCAACGACCTGCGGTGGATGGGCTCCGGCCCCCGCGCGGGCCTCGGCGAGATCAACCTGCCCGACCTGCAGCCGGGCTCGTCCATCATGCCGGGCAAGGTCAACCCCGTCATCCCCGAGGCCACGGCCATGGTCGCCGCCCAGGTCATCGGCAACGACGCCGCCATCACCTTCGCGGGCGCCTCCGGCTCCTTCGAGCTGAACGTCCAGCTCCCGGTCATCGCCCGCAACATCCTGGAGTCCGTGCGCCTGCTGGCCGGCATCTCCCGCCTGCTGGCCGACCGCTGCGTGGCCGGCATCACGGCCAACGTCGACCGCATGCGCGAGTACGCCGAGTCCTCCCCGTCGATCGTCACCCCGCTCAACCGGTACGTCGGTTACGAGGAAGCCGCCAAGATCGCCAAGCAGGCCCTCGCGGAGCGCAGGACGATCCGCGAGGTGGTCATCGAGCGCGGTCACGTCGCTGACGGCACCCTGACGGAAGCCCAGCTGGACGCCGCCCTCGACGTGCTGTCGATGACCCGCCCGTCCTAACGGGCGGTCTGCCGCTGGGTGGCGGCGGCCCACCGTTCGAGGAGGTCGGTGGCGGCTCCGCTGTCGACCGCCGTCCTGGCTCGCTCGTGAGCCTTCTCCAGCGCGGGCGTGAGGTCGTCGGCGCCCGGCGCGCCCTCGGCGGCGACCAGGGCGGCGGCGGCGTTCAGCAGCACGATGTCGCGGACGGGCCCGCGCACGCCCGACAGCGTGTCGCGGGCCACCTCGGCGTTGCGGGCCGGCGGGCCGCCGCGCAGGTCGCCGGGATCGCAGCGCGGGATGCCGAGGTCGGCGGGGTCGAAGCGGGTGCGGCTGACGGTGCCCTTGCGCACCACGTAGATGGTGGAGGGGCCGGAGGTGGTGAGCTCGTCCAGGCCGTCGTCGCCGCGGAAGACCAGGCTGGAGGCGCCGCGCTCGGCCAGCACGCCAGCGATGGTCTCGGCCATCGTGGGGTGGTAGACGCCGATGGCGGAGGCGGTGGGCAGGGCCGGGTTGGTGAGCGGGGCGAGGAAGTTGAAGACCGTGGGCACCCCCAGCTCGCGGCGCGGGCGTGAGGCGTGCTTGAGCGCGGGATGGAAGACGGGGGCGAAGCAGAACGTGATGCCCACCTCCTCCGCCACCTCCACGACGGCGGCCGGCGGCAGGTCGACGACGACGCCCAGCTCCTCCAGGACGTCGGCGGCGCCGGTGCTGGAGGAGGCGGCCCGGCCGCCGTGCTTGACCACCATGGCCCCCGCGGCGGCGGCGACGACGGCGGCCATGGTGGAGACGTTGACCGTGTTGGCCCGGTCGCCGCCCGTGCCGACCAGGTCTACGGTCTCACCGGGGATCCTGATCGCGGACGTCCCGGCGAGCAGGCCGTCGGCCAGGCCGGAGAGCTCCGCGACGCTCTCGCCCTTGGCGCGCAGCGCGACGGCGAAGGCGGCGATCTGGGCGTCCGTGGCCCCGCCCGACATGATCTCCGACATGGCCCAGGAGGTCTGGGCCGAGCTGAGCGGCTCACCGTCGAGGAGCGTGGTGAGCAGTGCGGGCCAGGTGGTGGTGCCGGTCATGGATGACGCCCTTTCTCGTCTCGAATGCTCGACGGGGGGCGCCCCTTGCCGGGTGGCCGCCTCGTCGAGGCGGCCGGGGTGCGTACGCGCGCTGCAGGACCGCCTAGAGGGCGGGCCACCACAGCATCGGGTACGCGGTCATGAGCGCAAGAGTATCAGGAGAGCGCCCACACATAGGGCTGCACCGATCTATGTCGTGAGCACCCATGCCGTGGCCCGAGGGGCGACGCTTAGGGTCGGATCCATGGCGAAGGAGCTGACTGGGCGGACTGCGCTGGTGACGGGAGCCGGGAGCGGGATCGGCGCGGCGTGCGCCAGGCGGCTGGCCGTCGACGGGGCGCGGGTGCTGGTCGTGGACCGGCTGGCCGAGCCGGCCGCCGAGGTCGCCGCGGAGGTCGGCGGCGTGGCGGTGGTGGCCGACCTGACGGACCCGGGGTTCGTCGCCGCGCTGCCGGACGAGCCGGTCGACATCGTGGTGAACAACGCCGGCTTCCAGCACGTGGCCGCGATCGAGGAGTTCCCGCCCGAGGTGTTCTCGGCGATACTCAAGGTGATGGTCGAGGCGCCGTTCCTGATCGCGCGGCGGGTGCTGCCGGGCATGTACGAGAGAGGGTGGGGACGTTTCGTCAACATCTCCTCGGTGCACGGATTGCGCGCTTCACCGTACAAGTCGGCTTACACGACGGCGAAGCACGCGCTGGAGGGGTTCTCCAAGACGCTGGCGCTCGAAGGGGCGCCGCACGGCGTGACCTCCACCTGCATCTGCCCCGCGTACGTGCGCACCCCGCTGGTCGAGGGCCAGATCGCCGGCCAGGCCAGGGTCCACGGCGTCGGCCCCGACCAGGTCGTGGAGGAGATCATGCTGCGGCCCGCCGCGATCAAGCGGCTGATCGAGCCCGAGGAGGTGGCCGAGCTGGCCGCCTACCTCTGCGGGCCGGCCGGTTCGTTCATCACCGGGGTGTCCCTGCCGGTCGACGGCGGCTGGACGGCGCGGTAGTGCCCTCACGACGGCCGGGGCGGCGGCGATGACCAAGCGTTTCCTGGAGCTCCTCGCCAGGGAGGCGTCGGCGGTCGAGTTCGAGGGGCCGGTGATCGAGGCCAGGGCCGCGGGCGCCGATCCGGCCGCCGTCGAGGAGCTGGAGAGGGCCAAGGTCGAGGCGCTCAAGGTGCGGGCGCTGCTGCGGCGCAGGGCCAGGCGCGAGGCCGAGCTGTCGGCGCTGTACGACACGGCGGGCGACCTGTCGGCGCTGCGCGACCTGGACGCGGTGCTGGAGGCGATCGTGCACCGCGCCAGGCAGCTCCTGGCGACCGACACCGCCTACCTGACACTGCACGACCCGGCCCGCGGCGACACCTACATGCGGGTCACCGACGGCTCGATCTCGGCCAAGTTCCGATCGCTGCGGCTGGCCATGGGGTCGGGGCTGGGCGGGCTGGTGGCGCAGACCGCGGTCCCGTACGCGACCGCCGACTACTTCGCCGACGCCCGTTTCCGCCACAAGCACGACATCGACGAGGCCGTCACCGAGGAGGGCCTGGTCGCGATCCTGGGGGTGCCGCTGCGGCTGGGCCAGCGGGTGATCGGCGTGCTGTTCGCGGCCAACCGCAGCGCCCGGCCGTTCCACCAGGAGGAGGTCTCGCTGCTGGGCAGCCTGGCGGCGCACGCCGCGGTGGCGATCGACAACGCCCGGCTGCTGCAGGAGACCAGGAACGCGCTGGAGGAGCTGTCGCAGGCGCACCGCGTCGCCAGGGAGCACGCCGAGGCGGTGGAGCGGGCGGCGACGGCGCACGACCGGATGACCTCGCTGGTGCTGCGCGGCGGCGGCATCGAGGACGTGGCCGCCGTGGTGACGGACGTGCTCGGCGGCGAGCTGGCCGTGCTGGACGACCTGGGCAGGCCGCTCGCGGGCGACGCGGCCGGGCTCGACACCGGCGTGTTCGAGGCGGCCCAGGCCTCGCGCGCGCTCGGCCGTACCGTGCGCAGGGGCGACCTGCGCATCGCGTCGGTGGACGTCGGCGGCGCGCCGCTCTGCACGCTGGTGCTGCGCAGCGACGACGCCGACGAGCGCATCCTGGAGCGGGCCGCGCTGGTGTGCGCGCTGCTGCTGCTGTTCCGCAGGAGCGTGGCGGAGGCCGAGGGGCGCGTACGGGGCGAGCTGCTGGACGACCTGATCTCCCGGCCCGGCTCGCCCGGCCTGCGCGACCGCGCCCTGCGGCTGGGCGTCGACCTGTCGGCGCCGCACGTCGTGGTCGTGGCCCGGCACGACGGGCAGCGTGAGCGGGCCGCGTTCTGGGCGTCGGCGGAGGCGGCGCTCCGGCACGGGCTGGCCGCGGGGCGCGGCGACGAGGTGGTGCTGCTGCTGCCCGGCACGGACGCGGGCCCGCTCGCCCGGCGCGTGGCCGCGGAGCTGAGCGTCTCGCTGCACGCCCCCGCGACGGCCGGCGCGGCCCGGGCCGGAGACGTCGCGGGCGCCTACCGCGAGGCGCGGCGCTGCGCGGACGCGCTGGTCGCGCTCGGCCGGGCGGGCGACGGCGCGAGCACCGCCGAGCTGGGGTTCGTCGGGCTGCTCATCGGCGAGGGCCGCGACGTGCCCGGCTTCGTCACGTCCGCGCTCGGCCCGGTGATCGAGTACGACACGCGCCGCGGCACCGCGCTGGCCGCCACGCTCGCGGCGTACTTCGCCGCCGGAGGCTCCCCCTCGCGCACGGCCGAGACCATGCACATCCACGTGAACACCGTCACCCAGCGGCTGGACCGCATCGGCAAGCTGCTCGGCGACGGCTGGCAGGAGCCGGACCGGGCGCTGGAGATCCAGCTCGCCCTCCGCCTGCACCGGCTCGGCCACACAGGCACCGGCGACAGTGTGGGTTCTCAGCCCATATGAGTGACGCCGGTCACTCCCTAGCGTGACGGCATGGCCACCACATCCATCAAGAAGATCGTCGGCGCGAGTCTGATCGGCACCACCATCGAGTGGTACGACTTCTTCCTGTACGGCTCGGCAGCCGCACTCGTGTTCAACAAGCTGTTCTTCCCCGAGTCCGATCCGCTCACCGGGACGCTGCTGGCGTTCCTCACCTACGCCGTCGGCTTCGTCGCCCGCCCGCTCGGCGGGCTGGTGTTCGGCCACTACGGCGACCGGTTCGGCCGCAAGACGCTGCTCGTCGTCAGCCTGCTGATGATGGGCGGCGCGACGTTCCTCATGGGCCTCCTGCCCACGCACGCCGCGATCGGCGCGGCGGCGCCGCTGCTGCTCACGACGCTCCGCCTGGTGCAGGGCTTCGCGCTGGGCGGCGAGTGGGGCGGCGCGGTGCTGATCGTCTCCGAGCACGGGGACGCCAGGCGCCGCGGCTTCTGGGCGTCCTGGCCGCAGGCGGGCGCGCCCGGCGGCAACCTGCTGGCGACCGGCGTGCTGGCCGCGCTCGCCGCCTGGCAGCCGGAGGAGCAGTTCCTCGCCTGGGGCTGGCGGATCCCGTTCCTGCTGTCGGGCGTGCTGGTGCTGGTCGGGCTCTGGATCCGGCTGACGATCACCGAGTCGCCGGTCTTCCAGCGGGCCGAGCCGGAGAAGGCGCCGCCGATCGTCGGCGTGCTGCGGCACCACTCCAAGGACGTCGTCATCGCGATCGGCGCGCGGATGGCGGAGAACATCTCCTTCTACCTGCTCACCGTCTTCGTCATCACCTACGCGAAGAGCACCGGGGTGTCGAACTCGACCGTGCTCAACGCGGTGCTGCTCGCCTCGGCCATCCACTTCGTCACGATTCCGATGTGGGGCGCGCTGTCGGACCGGATCGGCCGCCGCCCGACCTACCTCGCCGGGGCGGCCGGCGTCGGGGTGTGGATCTTCGCGTTCTTCCCGCTGATCGACACCGGCAACTTCCTGGCGATCACGCTCGCGGTCACGGTGGGTCTGCTGTTCCACGGCATGATGTACGGCCCGCAGGCGGCCTTCTTCTCCGAGCTGTTCGGGACCAGGATGAGGTACACAGGAGTCTCGATCGGCGCCCAGCTGTCGGCGATCGTGGCCGGTGCGCTGGCGCCGGTGATCGCGGTGGCGCTGCTCCGCGACTTCGGCAGCAGCCTGCCGATCTCCATCTATCTGGCGGCCGCGGCGGTCATCACGCTGGTCGCGGTCTACGCCGCCAAGGAGACGCAGGGACGCGACCTGGCCGAGAGGATACGCGCGTGAAGGTCACCACGCCGAGGCTCACCCAGCACGTCAGGACCGTCGACGGCAGGACCGGCGAGCCGGTGCTGTTCGTGCACGGCAACGTCTCCTCCGGCGCGTTCTGGCGCGACACCATGGCCGCGCTGCCCGGCGGCTTCCGGCCGCTCGCGGTGGATTTGCGCGGGTTCGGCGAGACCGACTCCCTCCCGGTCGACGCCACCCGCGGCGCGCGCGACTTCTCCGACGACCTGGCCGAGCTGGTCGAGGCGCTGGACCTGGCCCCGGTGCACCTGGTGGGCTGGAGCATGGGCGGCGGCGTGGTGCTCAGCCTGCTGCGCGACCGCCCGGCCGCCGTCCGGAGCGTCACCCTGGTCAACCCGGTCTCGCCGTACGGGTTCGGCGGCACCGAGGGCGCCGGCGGCCGGCTCACCCACCCCGACGGCGCCGGCTCGGGGGCGGGCGGCGTGAACCCCGACTTCGTGGCCAGGCTGGCGGCGGGTGACCTGTCGGACGAGGCGATGACCTCGCCGCGCTCGGTCTTCCGCGCCACGTACGTCAAGAACCCGGTCCCCGATGAGGACTTCTACGTCCGCGCCATGCTCACCACCCGCACCGGCGAGGGCAACTACCCCGGCGACGCGGCCACCTCGGAAGCCTGGCCGCACGTCGCGCCCGGCAAGACGGGCGTGCTCAACGCGATGGCCCCGACCCGCTTCCGGCTGGACGACCTGCACGAGATCGACCCGAAGCCGCCGATCCTGTGGATCAGGGGCGCCGACGACCAGATCGTCTCCGACACCTCGATGTACGACCTCGCCCACCTGGGCGCGCTGGGCCTGGTGCCCGGCTCGCCCGGCACCCCGGCCCAGCCGATGGTCACGCAGACCAGGGCCGTCCTGGACCGCTACGGCCGTTACCGGGAGGCGGTGCTGGCCGACTGCGGCCACAGCCCGCATCTGGAGCACCCGGAGGCGTTCGTCCGCCTGCTGGCCGGACACCTGAGGGAGGCCCGATCCTGACCGCTCTCAGTCCCTGAGGTAGCGGTGCTTGCCCGCGCGCGCCAGCCGGATGAGCCGGCGCGCGCCGGGCAGGCGGCGGGCCAGCCGCAGCCAGGCGGTGTCGCGGGCCAGCGGGAAGCGCCGTTCCGGGGTGACGGCCGTGGCGGGCCGCACCACCGCCCTGCCGTGCCGCAGCTCCACCGCGAACCGCAGCCCGAGCTCCTCCTCGGCGCCGCGCAGCGACGCCAGCCAGACGCCGGGCCCCAGGTTGTCCCTGCCGGGCATCCGCCGCTTGATCGGCACCTTGGCCACAAGCTGGCCGGCCAGCCTGCCGGGCACGCCCGCCTCCACCAGCGCGGGAGCCGACAGCTCGCGCTCGCGCCGCCCGCCCGTGCGCAGCACCAGCTCCAGCGGCGGCCCGCCGCTCGGCGGCACGTACGGCACGGGCAGCACCACCCACAGATGCTCGCCGAGCAGCTTGACGTTCACGCCGGGCGAGACCAGCGCGATCGACTCGGTGAACGAGCGCGGCTCGACGGCCAGCCCCAGCTCCCCCGTGTCCGTCCAGCACGGCACCACCAGCCGCGTCCTGGGCCGCTGGGCGAGCACGCCGAGGCAGTTGAGCGGCCCGTCCGGCCGCCGCACCCGGCTCCTGGCCTGGTGGGCGCCGCCGAACATGCGCACGTGCACCTCCCACTGGCCGGGCCTGAGCGGCTCGCCGTGCGCGGCCGTCGTCACGTCCACCCTGGCCTCGCCGAGGATGCGCACGCGGGCGTGCCTGCGCCCGTCCTGGACCTTGTCCACCTGGTACGCGACGGGTAGGAAGTGCACGTCACCGGTCTCGGCGTGGCGCACGTACACCTCGATGCGGGCGCGCTCGACGGCGCCGGTGACGTCGGTGACGCTCTCCGGCAGCAGCCTGGCGTCGACGGCACGCGGCGGCTTCCAGAACAGCCGGTCGCCGTCCGTCAGGAACCGCTCGGGCCTGCCCTCGCCGCTCAGCACCTCCACGCTCAGCCCGAGCGCCAGCACGTGCGCGTCCCAGCGGACCTCGGTCAGGTCGGCGCGCAGCCCGGCCCGCCGCCCGGAGTTGGCCAGCAGGACGAGCTGGTCCAGCCGTCCGGCCCTGATGAGCGCGGCCACGGCCCTGAGCTGGACGGGCAGGTAGCGGTCGAGGCGCTCGGGGAAGCGCTCTTCGACGAGCTCCTGGACCATGCGGAAGTAGGCGCCCCGGTCGATCGAGGAACCGGCGAACGCGGTCGTCAGGAACGGCCGCAGCACCGCCGAGCGGAACCAGTACGCGTACATCCGGTCACGCTGGCGGCCCTCGCCCACGTACCCGTCGATGTCGCCGAGCAGGGACCGGAGCTCGCGCACGGCGGTGCGCGGCTCCTCGGCGGCGACCTCGCGCGCGCCCAGGTGGCAGCAGACCTGGTCGGCGAGCACCGCGATGATCTTGGCGCGCAGGTAGGCGCGGACCACGAACGCCTGCTCGGCGATGACCCCGCCGGGCACGGCGAAGCCGAGCTCGTGCTCCTCCAGGAAGGCGCGGCGGTAGAGCTTGTGCGGGGTGAGCAGGGTGAGCAGGCGGTCGCGGAGGATGTCGGCGCGGGGCTTGTTGCGGTCGAAGGCGGTCATGGGCGGCCCGCCGTCGCGCACCAGACGCCCCACGAGCACGTCGGCGTCGGCCTCCACGGCCCGCTCGTGCATGCGTTCCAGGCCGTCGCGCGCCAGCCGGTCCTGCTGGCCGAGCATGAAGACGTAGTCGCCCTTGGCGGCGGCCACGCCGACGTTCCGGCCGCGCATGGGGGAGCCCGTGTGCGGCAGGTGCAGCACGCGCACGTTCCTGCGGACCGCGGCGATGGTGTCGAGCCGCTCGGCTATCCCGTCCGTGGACCCGTCGTCCACGAAGATCACTTCGTACGCGTCCGCTGGGAGGGTCTGTTCCAGCGTCGACCGGATGCACGGATCGGCTGAGTCACCCGGATTGTGGACATTGACGATCACACTGACCTTCACACCCATGCGGCCAGCGTGCGGGGTCCTTCCCGGACGGGCGTGACGGCTTGCCGATTACAGGGGGAAAGATGCCTTGTTAATACCATCCCCTGGCCTGGGAGTGCCCCCAGGCTCCACAGGGAGTGCCGTAGCGGCCCTTGATGTAACCGAGACCCCACTTGATCTGGGTGGCGGGGTTGGTCTGCCAGTCGGCGCCGGCGCTGGCCATCTTGGTGCCGGGCAGCGACTGCGGGATGCCGTAGGCGCCGGAGTAGCGGTTCATCGCCCGCTCGTTCCAGCCGCTCTCCTTCTGCCAGAGGCTCTCCAGGCAGCCCCACTGGTCGGTGCCGAAGCCGAACGAGCCGAGCATCTCCTTGGCGACGGCCTTGTTGGAGCCGGGTGAGGGGGTGCTGCCGGGCGGGAAGTTGGCGGGCGGGAAGCCGTCGCCGCCGGGCGCCTTCTTCTTGATGATGATGGTGTCGAGCGGGTCGTTGCCCTGGCGCGACTGCTTCAGCCTGTCGGCCTTGTGCGCCTGCACGGCGGCGGCCTTGAGCTGGTCGGTCTTGGGGTCGGCGCCCGACAGGTCGCCGCTGGCGATGCGGGCGAACTCCTCCAGCGTGGGCCCCTCGACCGGTGGCCTGTTGGCGTTCTCGATGGCGCGGTGGACGACGAAACCGCCGCCGCCGAACACGACCACGGCGGACAGGCCGATGATCATCACCCGCTTGGGGCTCAGCCGCGAACGCTTGCGCGCCGCCCGGGCGGCCTGGCGCGTGGGACGTTCGCTCAAAGTCGGACCTGGACTCACGGTCCATGAGCTTGCCCTGACTTGGGGGGTGCTCCGCAACCGAATCGGTCAATTCGCTTGGCACTCCCTTGGCCAACCAGCAGGTAGGCCCGACTTTCTCCCCTGTGTGATTTTGGTCACACAGGGCGGCCTGCCCTCCGGGCACCCGATTCCGGAGGGAAGGCCGGTATTCAGGGTCGGTCAGCCAGTTGTTCATGGCATGCGCGGCACGTCACAGTTTAGTTACAGAACGCGGGCATACCCGACATAGCACAATAATGTGGCCGTGGCTGGCATTCTCCTCGTCGAAGACGATCCCTCGGTGCGCACGGCGCTCGAACTCGCGCTGTCCCGCCAAGGGCACTCCGTCACCTCGTACACCACGGGCGAGGAGGCTCTCGACCACATCAGGGCGCGCCGTCCCGAGATCGCCATCCTGGACGTCATGCTGCCCGGGATCGACGGCGTCGAGGTGTGCCGGCGCATCCGCAAACTCGACCAGCTCCCCGTGATCCTGCTCACCGCGCGCGGCGACGACCTGGACATCGTGGTCGGCCTGGAGGCGGGCGCCGACGACTACGTGGTCAAGCCGGTCGAGCCGCGCGTCCTGGACGCCCGCATCAGGGCCATCCTGCGCAGGGCCGAGTCCGCCGCCTCCGACCGCATCACCTTCGGCGACCTGGTCATCGACCGGGGCGCGCTCAAGGTGACGCTGGCCGGCAAGGAGATCCACCTGACGCCCACCGAGCTGCGCCTGCTGCTGGAGCTGGTGCGCCACCCCGGGCAGGTGCTCAACCGGCGCTACCTGCTGCGCTCGGTCTGGGACCACACGCACGTCGCCGACTCCCGGCTGGTCGACGCGTGCGTGCAGCGGGTCCGGGCCAAGATCGAGCCGAGGCCCGCCGAGCCGGTGTTCATCCACACCGTGCGCGGCTTCGGCTACCGGTTCAGCCCTCCGTGACCGGCTCGTGATCAGGTTCCCCACCGGGTTCCGCGCCCGGCTCGTCTTCACCTTCACCCTGGTCGCCATCACCGCCTCCGTCCTGGTGGCCACCATCGGGTTCGAGCTGGCCAAGTCCGCGCTGGTGAAGCGCGCCGAGGACACCGCCATCGACCTCGTCACCAGGGAGCTCAACCGGATAACGTTCCCCATCGGCAGGCTCAGGCAGGGCGAGGCCGCGCCCGGCATGAGCGAGCTGGCCGACCTCGCGGACGCGCTCGACGGGCCGGGGCGCAGCGTCGTCATCGAGTACGGCGACCTGCTCCACTCCGACGGCCCGATGACGCTGAACGACGTGCCCAACGAGCTGCACGGCCGGGCCAAGCGGTTCGTCGTCACCCAGCGCAAGGTGGTGCGCAACGAGCTGTGGCTCATCGTCGGCTCCGCCGTCTACCGCGACAACGGCCAGGAGCCCGAGGCCACCGGCCTGCGCGCGTTCGTCTTCTTCCCGATGCGCGACGAGCAGAGCCAGCTCGTCACCCTGCGCACCACGATGGCCCAGGGCGGCGGGGCCATCGTGCTCATCGCCCTGGTGGTGGCGCTGGCGTCGGCGCGGCAGGTGCTGCGGCCCGTCGGGCGGCTCAGCGCGGCCGCGCAGGCGCTCGGCCAGGGCCGCCTGGACACCCGCCTGCCCGTGCACGGCCAGGACGAGCTGGCCGAGCTGACCGCCCGGTTCAACGACGCCGCCGCCGCGCTGGAGCTCAGCGTGTCGGAGCTGCGCTCGCTGGAGGCCATGTCGCGCCGGTTCGTCGCCGACGTCTCGCACGAGCTGCGCACCCCGCTCACCGCGATGACCGCCGTGGCCGACATGCTGTACGAGGAGGCGAACCGGCTGCCCGACGCCCCGGCGGAGGCCGTACGGCTGGTGCTGCACGAGATCGAGCGGCTGCGCGAGCTGGTCGAGCACCTCATCGAGGTGAGCCGCTTCGACGCCGGCACCGCGACGCTCAGCCTGGAGCCGGTGAACGTGGCCGACACGATCCAGGACTGCCTGGAGGTGCGCGGCTGGACCGAGCAGGTGCGGGTCAACGCCTCCCGCAGCCTCGTCGTCAACCTGGATCCGAGCAGGTTCGACGTCATCGTGGCCAACCTGGTCGGCAACGCGCTCAAGCACGGCGCCCCGCCGGTGCTGGTCAACGCCAGGGGCACGGAGAACGGCCTGGAGGTGAAGGTGCGCGACCACGGCAAGGGCATCCCTCCCGAGGCGATGCCGCACGTCTTCGACCGCTTCTTCAAGGCGGGCGCGGGCCGCAGCCGCAGCCAGGGCAGCGGCCTGGGCCTGTCCATCGCGCGCGCCAACGTGCACCTGCACGGCGGCACGATCTCCGTACGCGCGCAGAACCCCGGCACCCTGTTCACGGTCTGGCTCCCGCACGCATGAGGGCGGCACGCGAGCTCCTGGGCGCGGCGGCGCTGGTGGTCGGCGTCGCCGCCTGCGGCATCCCGCCCACCGACGTGATCGAGCGGGCCGCGGCGCCCGTCATAGAGGTCCCGCCCCCGTCCAAGACCATCTACCTGCTCAAGGACGGCGAGCTGACCATGGAGCCCGCCGACGTGAGCTCGGCCTCGGTGGAGAGCCTCCTGCGCGCGCTGTTCGCCGCCTCCACGCAGCCGCTGGGCAAGCTGGACACCGCCCTGCACGGGTTCGTCTTCGACGGCATCGAGGACTCCCTCAACCCCATCCAGCGCGACGAGGTCAAGCTGCCCAGGACCTCCACCCTGACCGTGTACGTGAGGGGCGACGGCACGCTGAGCAAGACGGCGATGGCCCAGATCGTCTGCACGGCCCAGCAGGACACGGCCATCGAGGGCGTGAAGATCGTGCAGAAGTTCGGAGACCGCCCTCCGGTGACGGAGAGCGGTCTCACGTGCGGCGAGCTCCGGTGAGCCCGCCGGACGACTAGATGGTGATGTCCTCCAGCATCTCCGTCACCAGCGCCGCGATCGGCGAGCGCTCCGACCTGGTCAGCGTGACGTGCGCGAACAGCGGGTGGCCCTTGAGCTTCTCCACCACCGCCACCACGCCGTCGTGCCGCCCGACGCGCAGGTTGTCGCGCTGGGCGATGTCGTGCGTGAGCACCACACGGGAGTTGGCGCCGATGCGGCTGAGCACGGTCAGCAGCACCCCGCGCTCCAGCGACTGGGCCTCGTCCACGATCACGAACGCGTCGTGCAGCGAACGCCCGCGGATGTGCGTGAGCGGCAGCACCTCCAGCATGCCGCGGTCGAGCACCTCCTCGATCACCTCGGGCGAGGTGACGGCGCTCAGCGTGTCGAAGACCGCCTGCGCCCAGGGGCCCATCTTCTCGCCCTCGGTGCCCGGCAGGTAGCCCAGCTCCTGGCCGCCGACCGCGTACAGCGGGCGGAAGACGACCACCTTGCGGTGCTGGCGGCGCTCCAGGACGGCCTCCAGGCCAGCGCAGAGGGCGAGCGCCGACTTGCCGGTGCCGGCCCGGCCGCCGAGCGACACGATGCCGATCTCCGGGTCCATCAGCAGCTCCAGCGCGATGCGCTGCTCGGCGGAGCGGCCGTGCAGGCCGAACACCTCGCGGTCGCCGCGCACCAGCCGCACCGACTTGTCGGGCTGGACCCTGCCGAGCGCCGAGCCGTTGGCCGACAGCAGCCGCAGGCCGGTGTGGGTCGGCAGTTCTCTGGCCTCCTCAAGGTCGGCGGTGCCGGAGTCGAAGAGCGACTCGACGTCCTCCGCCGTCACCTGCATCTCGGCCATCCCCGTCCAGCCGGACTCGATGACCAGCCCGGCGCGGTACTCCTCGGCCGCCAGGCCGATCGAGGCCGCCTTGACCCGCATCGGCAGGTCCTTGGAGACGAGCACGACGTCCTGGCCCTCGGCGGCCAGCGAGCGGGCCACGGTGAGGATGCGGGTGTCGTTGTCGCCCAGGCGGAAGCCGACGGGCAGGATGGACGGATCGCTGTGGTTGAGCTCGACCCTGATCGTGCCTTCCCCTGTGGGCATCGGCTCGTCCAGCCGGCCGTGCTCGACCCGCAGCTCATCCAGGTAACGCAGGGCCTTTCTCGCGAAGTAGCCCAGCTCCGGGTGATGCCGCTTCCCCTCAAGCTCCGTGATGACGACGATCGGCAGGACGACATCGTGCTCCGCGAAGCGGGTCATCGCCGCCGGGTCGGCCAGCAGGACCGAGGTGTCCAGCACGTAGGTGCGCTTGGCGGGACTGGTCGTAGGGTTGCTCGAGGACACTGCCACACGTTCTCCCCCGGGCGCCCGTGCGGACGGGCACCCTGCAGACGAGGCGGGATTCGGACCGGACCCGTGCCCCCGACCGCGACGTGCCGCCGGCGCCGGATTCCGGCCCCCTCGGCTCGAATCGGCGCAAAGGCGGGCCCTTTCCGGAATGTCCGGCCTTTGACCGGACACTTCCAACGTTACGTCCCAAGTGCCGGGATGTCCCGTTATGAACCGTAACGCCGGTGTCTCGCGGCGTAATCCCGCAGGGCTCGCAGGAAGTCCACCCTGCGGAAATCCGGCCAGTAGGCCTCGTGGAAGTAGAACTCAGAGTGAGCGCTCTGCCACAACATGAAGCCCGACAGGCGCTGCTCGCCCGAGGTCCGGATGAGGAGGTCCGGGTCGGGCTGGCCGCGAGTGTAGAGATGCTCAGCGATGTGTTCGACATCGAGACCCTCCACGAGGTCCTCGATGCTCGCGCCCCTGCTCGCTTGCTCCTGCAGGAGTGAGCGCACCGCATCGGCAATCTCACGCCTTCCTCCATACCCAACTGCAACGTTCACAATCAGGCCGGGACGGTGCGATGTCACTTCTTTTGCGTTCTTCAGGACATTGGCCGTGCGGTCCGGCAGCAGGTCCAGCGCCCCCACAGGGCTGATCCGCCAGCCCTGGCCGACCAGCTCCTGGACGACGTCCTCGATGATGCGCAGCAGCGGCTCCAGCTCGTTGGGCGGCCGGTTGAGATTGTCGTTGGACAGCATCCAGACGGTGACGACCTCGACCCCGGTCTCGCGGCACCACGTGAGCAGCTCGGAGATCTTGTCGGCGCCCTTGCGATGCCCTTTGGCGACATCGGTCATGCCCATGGCACGCGCCCAGCGGCGGTTGCCATCGATGATCACCCCGACGTGCCGGGGGATGCTGTCCTTGGACAGCTTGGCCTCCAGCCGGCGCTCGTACAGCCGGTAGACCAGGTCGCGCAGGCTCACGGAGTCCCTCCCCAGCGCTGCCATGTACAGGTCGGAAGACCCGACAGGCCATTATCACCGTGTTTCGCCCGTGCCCGTGCCCTGAACGCGGACCTTGCCCGGGTCCGTATTGCCCAGGCAGCCCTCGGCCTCGTCCACCAGAGCACGCACGAACCCCGCCAGCTCACCGGAGGTGAGGATCGCCCGCGTGCCCAGGCCGCCCACGCCCCACGCCTCCACGAAGGCCCTGCGGGTCAGCCGCCACTCGCCGCGCTGCTCAGGCCGGGGTGTCCAGAGGGGGATCGTGCGCAGCTGACAGCGCAGCTCGCCGCCGGCGACGCCGCCCCACCTGCTGCGGTACCGGAACGAGAAGAGTTCGGCCCCGCCCTCTTCCGGCGGGAAGCGGTCGTCGGGATCCGGCCACCGACCGGCCTGCCCGTGGTCGCGCCGGGCCGCCTCCACGCCGCGCGCCAGGCGCGCGAGCCGCCACGCGCACCGCTCGCCGACGGTCCCGTACGGGACGCCGTCGTGGCACAGCTCCAGCGTGACCTCGTACGGCATGCCCGCGCTGTCGTTGCAGAGCACCGGTGTCACGGAGAGAAAGGAGCCGTCGGCGCAGCGTAGTCCCACCACGCCGGTTCCCTTCCCTCACGAAGGCGGGTGAATCTCCTGGTCAAGGCCATAGACGCGGGCGGCGGTCGCGCCGAAGACCTGCTCGGCGCCGGCGCCGCCGAGCAGCGCGCGGGCCGCCTCCAGGACTGTCCGGTAGTCGGCCGCCAGCAGGGCGACCGGCCAGTCGCTGCCGAACATCAGCCGCTCAGGCCCGAAACACGCGACCGCGTGCTCCACGTACGGCCGCAGGTCCTCCACCGACCACCGCTCGTGGTCGGCCTCGGTGACCAGGCCCGACACCTTGGCGAAGACATTCGGGTACGCGGCCGCGGCGGCGATCTTCGTGGCCCACGGCTCCCACTCGCGGTCCCTGATCCGCGGCTTCGACAGGTGGTCGACGACCAGCTTCAGCCCAGGATGGCGCCCGGCCACCGTGACCACGTGATCCAGGTGCCTGGGCAGCAGCGACACCACGTCGAACGCGAGCCCGGCCGCGGCCAGCAGCCCCAGCGACTCCAGCACCCCGTCGCGGACCAGCCAGTCGGGGTCGGGCTCGTCGTGGATCAGGTGGCGGACGCCGACGAACTTCGGGTGCGGCCGGTAGCGGTCGAGGGCCTTCGCCGCCTCGCCCGGGTCGGTCAGGTCGATCCATCCGACGACTCCGGCGATGAACGGGTGCGTGTCGGCGTGCGCGAGCATCGCGTCCGTCTCGGCGCGGGAGTCGGCGGCCTGCACGAGCACCGTCCGATCCACCCCGGTGGCGCGCAGCTCAGGGATCAGGTCCTCGGGGGCGTAGGTGCGGTAGAGCACGCCGGAGGCGGGGGTCAGCCAGGGGTACTCGACGGTCTCGAGGTTCCAGAAGTGCTGGTGCGCGTCCACGATCACAGGGAAAACCTAGGATCTCTGCACCGCCCCCGGCAAGAGTCACCCGCCGCATCCCCCGCACCCGCCGCCTCCGCAACCGGAGCCTCCGCCGTCGCCTCCCGACCCGAAGTCGCCGCCGCCGTCGCCCGCCGGGTCGGTGCCGAGGCCGAACACGGTCCTGTCCTCGCCGGTGCCACCGCCGCAGGCGCCCGCCCCGCAACCCGCGGACCCGTCCTGCACCCGCTTGAGCTCCGCCACGACGCGCGCGTCGTCCAGGTGCTCCAGCCCGAACACCGCGACGGGCGCGAAGGCGAGGATCCGGCCACCGCCCTCCGCGTAGGCGTCCCGCGCCTCCAGCCGCCCTTCACGTACCGCGTAGGCGTCCCGCGCCTCCAGGAGCCGCTCACGTCCCGCGTAGGTGAGCAGATTGTCCATCACCGCCCGCTTGCGCCGGTGCAGCCGCACCCCCCGCGCCCCCATCACGACGAAGACACCCGCCGCGCCGAACAGCACGAAGGCCACCTCGCCCGACAGCTGGGCGACCGGCACGCCCGCGAGCGCCGAGGCGACCGCCACCCCCATCGTCACCCACGACCAGCGGCGCAGCCGACGGAGCAGCGTGCGTACCTGGGCCAACTGGTCGTCCCCGGCCAGCAGCGCCATCCCCTGGAGCCGGTGCCGCACCGCCTCCACCTCCCGGCCCGCGGAGACCTCGCGCCGCGCCTCGGGCACCCCGAGCCGCCCGCCGTGCCGGTCGACGGCGTCGAGCAGGGCCCGTTCGACGTCGTACTCCCCCGGATCAGCCCCGGCCACCCGGTGCAGCACCCCGCCCCTGGAAAGGCGCAGCCGCCCGGTGCCGAGCAGCGCGGCCAGGCCGGTGTTCACCACCCGCAACGGCCCGCCCGCCAGAAAGGCCAGCTCGTACGTGCCGAGCCCGCGCCCCCGCCTGTCCCGCGCGCCGCCGCGCATGCGCCGGTACGCCTCCTCCGCCTGCGACGCGATGCCGGAGACGGACATGCCGAGAAGAGCGCCGACGACCACGGCGAGAGTCAACGCGATCATGAACGCCATGACGGCCTCCACCGAGAGAATCGAGAGCGGGTCGCGCTCTGATGCCATGGTCTCGCCGGGAAGTCAGCGACGCAGCAGCCGTGACCACCAGAGTCTGCTACCGGCGGGCCGTGTCCTCGCCCGCCGCCGGAGCCAGGCGGCGAAGTCGTCGGCGTCCGCCCGGTAGCCGGACGGCGGCTCGGCCCGCTCCGCCGCGTAGGCGGCGAACAGCGCCGCCAGGTCGTCCCCGGCAGCCGCCGCGGCGTCCGGACGCAGCCTCGCCACCACGCTCCTCCGCTTGGCGACCAGGCTCCAGGCCTGCACCCGCATCCGTTCGGCGTCGAACCCTTCCGGCACCTCGCCCCCGGCCACCAGGGCGGCCACCACCCGCCCCTGCCGCTCCGCCAGCCTCCGCCGCGGCTCCTCGTTCACGAGGGGATCCTCGTCATGGCGGCGGCGACGCGGGACAGCTCGGCCGCGAGCGCGGCGTCGCTCGGGTAGGCGTCGTCCCATTCCAGCAGGACGCCCGGCGGGGCGGCGCGGGCGCAGAGTTCGGCCAGGACGTCCAGGATCGCCTCGGGCACCGTGGCGGTGTGGGTGTCGTGCCAGAGCCCGCCGTGCTCCTCGCCGCCCGCGACGTGGACGTAGGCGAGCCGCGAGAGCGGCAGCCGGTCCAGCGCCTCGACGGCGGACAGGCCGAGGTTGACCTGGTTGGTGTAGAGGTTGGCCACGTCGACGAGCAGCAGCACGCCGGTGCGCTCGACCAGCTCGGCCAGGAACTCGGCGTCGGTCAGCTCGTCGTCGGGCCAGCCGAACAGGGCCGCCACGTTCTCCAGGGCGAGCGGCACCGGAAGGGCGTCCTGGGCGCGGCGCACGTTCTCGGTGACGACGTCGAGCGCCTCCCGGGTGCGCGGCACCGGCAGCAGGTGACCGGCCTCGACACCGCCCGCCCTGACGAACGCCAGATGCTCGCTGACCAGCGGCGAGTCCAGCGCCAGGGCGCACTCCGCCAGGTGGGACAGCCGGGCGGGGGAAGGCGGTTCGGCGCCGCCGACGCCGAGTCCGACGCCGTGGGGCACCACGGGCACGCCGCGCCCGCGCAGCACCCGCAGCGACTCGGGCAGCCGGGCCGGCCGGATGTGCTCGGCGACCACCTCGACGAACTCCACCCCGGGCAGCCGCTCGACGGTCAGGTCGATCTCGGCCCGCCAGCCGATCCCCAGCCCGAGCCTGGGCAGCTCAGCCGCCGCCACCGCAGCCACCTCCTCCGCAGCCCGACCCGCCGCCGTCCCCGCCGCCGGAGTCGCCGTGGGAGCCGCACGCGGCGGCGCCGCTCGACACGGGCGCCTTCTGCCGCCGGGACGACCTGGCCAGCTCAGTGAACCGCGGCTCGTCCCGCCCGTCCAGACCGTGCAGCGCCACCGGGATCGCGGGGCCGAGCCGCTCCTGGGAAGCCGTCAGCGTCTCTCGCCCGTACCGCTCCAGCACCTGGCGGCCCGCCCACGTGGGCGCGTCGCGCAGGGCGCGGCGCTCGCCGGCGTGGCGGGTGAAGCCGACGACGCCGGTCGCCGCCATGGCGAGCGTGCTCAGGCCGGTGAACCCGTCGGGCGCGAGCACGGACGCGACGGCCCCCGCCGCCGCCATGCCCCAGGCCAGTACGGGGACGGCCAGCAGGAGAGCGAGCTTGGCGCGTACCGGGCCGATGCCGGACGGCCGGTGCACCAGCCCCGTGCTCACGAGCCGCCGCCGCAGCCCGGCCACCTCGGACCCCCGGGCGACGGTCCGCAGGGCGCGGCCCGCGTCCATGCCGCCGGGGCGGGCCCGTACGGCGGTGAACAGGGCGCGCTCGACGTCGGCGGCGGGCTCCGCGGCCCCCGCCACGGCGTGCAGGTCGCCTCTCCTGTCGAGGCGCAGCGCCTCGGCGGTGATGAGGACGGCGGCGGCGGTCTCGGCGACCCGCGACGGCCCGCCGGCCAGGAAGGCCAGCTCGTACGCGTCCAGGTCGGCGGACGGAGCGGGGCCGGGCCCGGCGCGGCGGGCGTCGAGCCGGATGGACTTGACCGTCAGCCAGACTCCCCCGCACATCACCGCACATCCGGCGAGTGCCAGCACGAAGTGTAAAGCCCCCATAAAGAACCTCCCGTGTACCGGATAGACGGACCACCGGTCGGGAGGAGTTCCCGGCGAGGCGGAAACGCGACGGCGCCGGCCGTCACGGGGACGACCGGCGCCGCGATGATCGATCAGCCGAGGCGGTCGAGCAGCGCCTGGTGCTCCTCCCACAGCTCCTTGGGCAGCTGGGCGCCGAACTTCTCGAAGTGGGCCGGGATCAGCGCGGCCTCCTCGCGCCAGACCTCGCGGTCGACGCCGAGCAGCGTGCGCAGGTCCTCCTCGGACAGGTCGAGCCCGTCGGTGTCGAGCGTCTCGGGCACCAGCCCGATCGGCGTCGGGACGGCCTTCGCCTCGCCGTTGAGCCGGTCGACGATCCACTTGAGCACGCGGCTGTTCTCGCCGAAGCCGGGCCAGATGAACCTGCCGTCGGCGTCCTTGCGGAACCAGTTGACGTAGTAGATGCGCGGCAGCACGACGTCCTCGCGCCGGCCCAGCTTCAGCCAGTGGCCGAAGTAGTCGCCCATGTTGTAGCCGCAGAACGGCAGCATGGCGAACGGGTCGTGGCGCAGCTCGCCGACCTTGCCTTCGGCGGCGGCGGTCTTCTCGGAGGCGACGTTGGCTCCGAGGAAGACGCCGTGCTGCCAGCTCAGCGATTCGGTGACCAGCGGCACCGCGGTGGCGCGGCGCCCGCCGAACAGGATCGCCGAGATCGGCACGCCCTTGGGGTCCTGCCATTCCGGTGCGATGGTCGGGCACTGGGAGGCCGGGGTGGTGAAGCGGGCGTTCGGATGGGCCGCGGGCTCGCCGCTGTCCGGCGTCCAGGACCGGCCCTTCCAGTCGGTCAGGTGAGCGGGCGGCTCCTCGGTCAGCCCTTCCCACCACACGTCGCCGTCGTCGGTCAGCGCGACGTTGGTGAAGATGCTGTTGCCCCAGAGCGTCCTGATCGCGTTGGCGTTGGTGACCTCGCCGGTGCCGGGCGCGACGCCGAAGAACCCGGCCTCCGGGTTGATGGCGTACAGCCGCCCGTCGTCGCCGAAGCGCATCCAGGCGATGTCGTCGCCGATGGTCTCCACCTTCCAGCCGGGAATGGTGGGCTGGAGCATGGCCAGGTTGGTCTTGCCGCAGGCGCTCGGGAAGGCGGCGGCGATGTAGCGGACCTCGCCCGACGGCGGGGTCAGCTTGAGGATGAGCATGTGCTCGGCCAGCCAGCCCTGGTCACGGGCCATGACGCTGGCGATCCGCAGCGCGTAGCACTTCTTGCCGAGCAGCGCGTTGCCGCCGTAGCCGGACCCGTACGACCAGATCTCGCGGGTCTCCGGGAAGTGGCTGATGTACTTGGTCGTGCTGCACGGCCAGGGCACGTCCTCCTGGCCCGGCTCCAGCGGCGCGCCGACGCTGTGCACGGCCTTGACGAAGCTGCTGTGCTCATGGTCGCGCTCCTCGATGAGCCGCAGCGCCCTGTCGCCCATGCGGGTCATGATCCGCATGGACACCGCGACGTACGGCGAGTCGGTGATCTCGACGCCGACCTGGGAGATCTCTCCGCCGAGCGGCCCCATGCAGAACGGCACCACGTACATGGTGCGGCCGCGCATGCAGCCCTTGAAGAGCTTGCCGAAGGTCTCGCGCATCTCGGCGGGCGCGATCCAGTTGTTCGTCGGGCCGGCGTCCTGCTCGCGCTCCGAGCAGATGAAGGTACGGTCCTCCACCCGGGCGACGTCGCTCGGATCGGAGGCGGCGTAGAAGCTGTTGGGCCGCTTCGCGAGACGCGTGAACGTGCCCTGGTCGACGAGGAGGTTGGTCAGGCGCGTCCACTCCTCCTCCGAACCGTCACACCATTCGATCCGGTCCGGTTGGGTAAGCGCGGCTATCTGATTGACCCAGGTGACCAATTCGACGTTGCTGGTCGGGGCGGGAACTTCCACGGTTACAGACACGACAGCGGCTCCTCCACTCTCTCAGGGCTCGCTCATCATTAACGACGAGGACACCCGGAAGCCAATTGGCGTAGACCTCTTGGCCTCGGGCGTCGCCGCAGGCAGCGGCCTTGACGACTGGGGGACCCTACCCATCGCGACAGGGTTTAAAAAGAACTCGCCAGCCCACTGGTATATACCAATGCGGCTGGTCTAAACCAATTCCGCAAATGGTTTAGTCCATTCTCCGGGAATTCACGTCGGGCCCTTCGGACCGCACCCGGTCGACATGTTGCAGCGCGTCGCGCAGTTCGGCCAGCCAGGTGTCGGCGTTCTGGCCGACGAGCCGGACGCACCAGGCGAGGGCGTCGCTGCGGCTGCGCGCCACGCCGGCGGCCACCAGCGTGTCGAGAACCTGACGCTCCGGCTGCCGCAGCCTGGTCATGACGGGCACGGACAGTGTGGTGAACATCACAGCCCGGCCGCCACAGGTGACGCCCCAGGAGACCTTCTGGCGGAACCTCCGCTCGGCCTCCTTGGCGATCTCGACGCGCCGCTCCCTGGTCTCCTCGCGGAAGCGCCCGATCAGGCCGTCGATGAGCGCGGCCCGCTCGCCCTCGTCCATCTCGCTGGGCGGGTCGGGCAGCGTGCCGAGAACCGCGATCTCCTCGCGGTCCCTGATGATCTCGGGCGCGCCGGTGAACCAGCCCTCGGGGAGCCGCCCGGCGAACCATCCGCGCACCTGCGCGGTGACATCGTCGCTTGCCATGTAATCACCATTACACAGTTGCGAGGAAAAAGCACCCTTTCCCCACACGGTCCTGGCAGGTGCGGGGGCCGGGGGTGGGGGCGTAGTTTACGGAGCGTGGACCTGGAATTCGTCAGCCGCCACGCGGGCCGCCCGGCCGCCGCGCTGACCCGCAGAGATCTGGCCAGGGCGCTGCTGGCCGTGCCCTCGGGCGTGGCGCTGGTGGCGCTGCCCGACCTGCGCAGGGCCATGATGGCCGCGGGCAACCCGCTGTCCCGCCCGTTCTGGGAGTCGGCCAGGACCACGCTCGCCGCCATCGAGTCCGGCGCGGCCACGGTGGGTGACGTGCAGCGCTGGGTCGAGTCGACGGGCACCGAACCCATCCTGATGACGCCGAGCTACTTCGTCTGGCCGGAGGAGAACGAACGCGGGCCGATAGCCCACGAGATGCACGACCGGCTCGTGGCCCACCTGGAGGAGCGGGTGCGCGCGGGCGAGATCGACCCGGACGCGCTCGCGTCCGGCGATCTTCAAGCCCGCAGGGCGTACGAGGAGCTTCAGGAGAGCTGGCTGGCCACGCCGCTGCCCGACGGGCGGGTGCCGGGGTTCTCGGTGAGCGACGAGCAGGACGAGGAGCTGTTCGCGGCCTGGGACGAGGAGGAGGAGTTCGCGCTGTCGGAGCTGCGGCGCATCCTGGGCGAGCTGGTCAAGCAGCCCGAGCTGCCGATCGCCGAGCTCGACCGCGCCGTCACCCGCCTGCGCGAGCTGCTGGCGGTCGCGGGCTATCCGGGCAACGTGCTGCGGGCCTGCGCGGGCTTCGAGGGCGAGCCGATGCCTGACGACGACGTGGAGCTGTGGCTGACCGTGGCCGCCGGCGTCGCCGGGCCGGTCTCGGACCTGCCGGAGGAGGGCGACCTGCTGGAGGAGTTCGCCGACCTGAACGGCGAGGTCAGCCTGGAGGACGAGATGATGGCCCACATCTGCGCCATCCAGCACGCCGACTGGCTCGCCGCCGTGACGGCGCTGGCCCGGATGGGGCCCGGCGCGCTCGCCTCGCCGGAACGCATCGCCCGCCTGATCGCCGAGTCGGAGGACATCGACGCCGACGAGCAGGACTCCGACGACCTGGCCTCGACCGAGAGCCTCTTCAGGCCGGTGGTCGCGCTCTGGGCCCAGCTCGGCATCGTGGACGAGGACGACGTGCTCACGCCGCTCGGCTGGTGGGGCCTGCCCAAGGCGCTGGAGCGCGCCTGGTCAGCCGGTGACTGAGGGATCGAGCAGGTCCTTGTAGGCGGGGTTGCGCTCGATGTAGCCGGCGACGTACTCGCACCGGGGCACGACCTTCAGGCCGGTGTCGCGGGTGAGGTCGAGCGCGTGCGCGACCAGCCGGCCCGCGAGCCCCTGCCCGCCGTACTCGGGCAGCACCTCGGTGTGGGTGAAGACGACCTTGGTGGGCAGCAGCAG
Source organism: Nonomuraea ferruginea (assembly GCF_039540635.1). Taxonomy (NCBI): domain Bacteria; kingdom Bacillati; phylum Actinomycetota; class Actinomycetes; order Streptosporangiales; family Streptosporangiaceae; genus Nonomuraea; species Nonomuraea ferruginea. The sequence goes on from NZ_BAABFD010000013.1 coordinate 206,722, forward strand.
GTAGTCGGCGAACCCGGCGACCTTCCCGTCCACGCGGATCTCGAAGCGGCTCTTCCCCGGGTTGTCGACGACCTCTTCGGACATCTACTCGGCCTTCTTCTCGAGCTCGCGCTCCTCGTCCTCGAGGTCACGCTCGTGGGGCACCTCGATCTTGCCCATCTGCTTGTTCATGGACTTGACCAGGAAGTAGAGAGCGAACCCGAGAAGGGCTACCACGACGAAGCCGAGCAGGCCCGGGCTGACTTCACCTGCTGCTAGAACCATCACCCTTCCAGTCTGCCACCCGGGGGTCGTGCCCGGACCTCCGGATCAGTGGCAGGCCGGGGACGTCTCCTCGGCGTGGATGCCGGAGAACAGGTCGTCCTCGGGCAGACCGGTGTCGACGAGCGAGCGGGCCAGGTGGTAGTCCTCCGTCGGCCAGATCTCCTGCTGCAGCTCGCGCGGGCAGACGAACCACCAGCCGTCGGGGTCGACCTGGGTGGCGTGCGCCATGAGCGCCTCGTCGCGGATCTGGAAGTAGTCGCCGCAGGGCACCCGGGTCGTGACCTCCCACTTGGCGGGGCGGTCCTCCCAGCGGGCGATCCAGTCGCCGTACGGGGAACCCATGTCGCGCTCCTGCATGGCCTCGTGCAGCGCCTCGAACCGGGCCCGGTGGAAGCCCATGTGGTAGTAGAGCTTGAGCGGCTGCCACGGGTCGCCGGTGCCGGGGTAGCGGTCGGGGTCGCCGGCCGCCTCGAACGCCTCCACCGACACCCTGTTGGTCATGATGTGGTCGGGGTGCGGGTAGCCGCCGTCGTCGTCGTAGGTGAGGATCACGTGCGGCCTGAACTCCCGCACGGCCGCCACCAGCGGGGCCGCCGCGACTTCGAGCTTCTGCAGCCCGAAGCAGCCCTCGGGCAGCTCCTCCTCCTCGCTCTCCGGCAGCCCCGAGTCCACGAAGCCCATGAACCGCTGCCGCACGCCGAGGATCTCGCGCGCCCGGTCCATCTCGGCCTTGCGCACCCGGGCGATGTCGGCCACGATCTCGGGCCGGTCCATCTTGGGGTTGAGCACGGAGCCGCGTTCACCACCCGTGAGGGTACAAACCAAGACGTCAACGCCTTCGCGGACATAGCGCGCCATCGTCGCGGCGCCCTTGCTCGACTCGTCGTCGGGGTGGGCATGGACGGCCATCAACCTCAGCGGTGCACTCACGGGCTCGACGTCTCCTCAGACACATGGACCGATCAGTCGCCCACAGAGGCTAGTTTCTGCTGGGCGGTCGCGAGGGCATGACCCCCGCGGGCGACAATTGTCTCGGATAACGCCGAGGGAGTGCAGGGAGATTCCACCATGGCCACCAGAGATGCCGGGAACGGCCCAGTTCTCGGCACACCCGACGACTTCCCGGACCGTCCCGAGCGAGGCGGCCGGATCGTCGTGCACGTCGTCATCGGCGTGCTCGTGGCCATCATCGCCGGAGGCTGGGGCTACGTCATGTGGTCGATGAACGGCAGCGCCAACGGGGCGATCGCCCAGGTAGTCTCATTCCACGTGCGGGGGCCGTCAGAGGCCGAGATCGCGTTCACGGTGAGCAAGCCCGACGACCGCGAGGCGGTGTGCCGCATCCGTGCGATGGACGTCCACCACGTGGAAGTGGGCAGCAAAGAAGTAAGAATCCGGCCTGGTGAGGGTACGAAGCAGGTCAAGGAACGCCTGGGCACCAGCGCCGAGGCGACTTCCGTCCACATCCAGTACTGCAATCTCGTATAGTGAGACATTTGGGGAAGCGTTCGTGCGACTGACTTGTTAGCCTTTCGCAATTCAACCGTACGTAACCTTCAGTGATCTCAGGGCCCCCTAGGCAAGCAAGGAGAACCCGTGGCCGACTCTCGCGATGAGAACGTCACATGGCTGACGCAGGAGGCGTACGACCGCCTGAAGGCCGAGTACGAATATCTCTCGGGGCCCGGGCGCGTCGATATCGCCAAGAAGATCGAGGCCGCCCGGGAAGAGGGCGACCTGCGCGAGAACGGCGGCTACCACGCCGCCAAGGACGAGCAGGGCAAGATGGAGGCGCGGATCTTCCATCTGCGCCAGATCCTCGACAACGCGCGCGCCGGCAAGCCGCCCGCGGCCGACGGCATAGTCGAGCCGGGCATGACCGTGACCATCCGGTTCGTCGGCGACGACGACGAGGTCACCTTCCTGCTCGCCTCGCGTGAGGAGAGCGGCGCGCCGATCGACGTCTACTCCCCCAAGTCACCGCTCGGCGCCGCGATCAACGGCAAGAGGATCGGTGACAAGGCGACCTACAGCCTGCCCAACGGCCGCCAGAACACCGTCGAGATCCTCGAGGCCGTGCCCTACATCGGCAACTGATGCACCCCGAACGGCACCGCCGGGCCCACCCAGGCCCGGCGGATCTCACGCGCGGTGGCTCCGGCATCCGTCAGGACCTCGGCTTCCTGCTGAGGTCCCGCAGACGCCGTGACCACCGCCGTCTGATCCCGTTCATCGTGGTGACGCTGGTCGCGGTCCTCACGGCCGACGTGCTGCTGCTCACGGAGAACCGCGAGGCCGCCGACGAACCGGCCGCCGCCGAGCCCGTACGTGCCCGCCAGACGCCCCAGCAGAGCCTGATGGCCGACGCCCACACCGTGCGGCCGGTGGCGCCGGTCGGCAAGCTCCACAAGCCGCACGTGTTCGTGGTCACGCGCAAGCCGTTCAGCCAGAAGCAGTTACAGAAGATCGCCCGCCTGTCCGGGATCCGCGCCATGGAGCTGGCCGACGCGGCCAGCGTCATGCTCGACGGGAAGCGGGTGCAGACGCTGGCCGTCGAGCCGTCCACCTTCCGCGCCTACACGCCGAAGGTGACGGCCACCTCCGACCCGTTGTGGAACAACGTGGCCGCGGGTGACGTCGCGGTCTCGTTCGTGCTCGGCAACGACGGCGGCCTCAGCCTGCACCGCAAGATCAACGGCCCGTCCGGGCCGCTGCGCATCGGCGCCTACGCCACCACCGGCTTCGGCGCGGTGGACGCGGTCGTGTCCAAGGACACCGGCCGCGAGCTCGGGCTGCCCCGAGACAACGCGCTGATCATCAGCGCGCCCAAGGCCGACTCGGCGAGGCTCCGCGACCGGGTGCTCAAGCTGCTGCCCAAGGGCACCCAGGCGGCCCTGGTCAACCCCGTGCGGCCGCAGCCGCAGGTCAAGGCCCGCGACTGGCCCACCGGGGCGTTCATGACCGGAGACCAGCTCACCGTGGCGCTGCGGGCCGCCGCCTCCAAGCTGGGCAGGCCGTACGTGTGGGGCGCCGAAGGGCCTGACAGCTTCGACTGCTCCGGGCTCGTGCAGTGGGCCTTCGCCCAGGCCGGCATCAGGATGCCGCGGGTGACGCACCAGCAGTGGGTCACCGGCCCGCAGGTGCCGCTCTCGCAGGCGCACCCGGGCGACCTGCTGTTCTGGCGGCACGACCCGACCAATCCCGGCTACATCTCCCACGTGGCGATCTACTGGGGCGACGGCAAGATGCTGCACGCCCCGCGCACCGGCGACGTGGTGAAGATCGTCCCGGTCAGCACCCGCAACCTGGCCGGGGTCGTCCGCGTCAGCCCGCAGGCCGCGGCGAAGGTCCGCTGACCCGCGCCCGGAGGACCGTGTGAGAGCCTGAACTCATGAACAGGCTCGGTAGTGAGACGTCTCCCTACCTCCTTCAGCACGCGGGGAATCCGGTCCACTGGTGGCCCTGGGGCGAGGAGGCGATGCGGGAGGCCAAGCGGCGCGACGTGCCCCTGCTGGTCAGCGTGGGCTACTCGTCCTGCCACTGGTGTCACGTCATGGCTCACGAGAGCTTCGAGGACCCCGCGACCGCCCGGCTGATGAACGAGCACTTCGTCAACGTCAAGGTCGACCGCGAGGAGCGGCCCGACATCGACGCCGTCTACATGAGCGCCACCCAGGCGATGACCCAGCAGGGCGGCTGGCCGATGACGGTGTTCGCCACCCCGGAAGGCCACCCGTTCTACTGCGGCACCTACTTCCCCCGCCCGCAGTTCCAGCGGCTGCTGACGGGGCTGCACAACGCCTGGACCACCGACCGCGACAACGTGCTGAAGCAGGGCGCGAAGGTGGTGGAGGTGCTCAACTCCGGCACCGCCCTGCCCAACGGCCCGCTGCCCACGGCCGAGACGCTGGAGCAGGCTCTCGCCAACCTGCGCGAGTCGTTCGACCCGGTGCGCGGCGGGTTCGGCGGGGCGCCGAAGTTCCCGCCGTCGATGGTGCTGGAGTTCCTGCTGCGCTCGGGCGAGCGCGAGATGTCCGGCAGGACCCTGGAGGCGATGGCCCGCGGCGGCATCTACGACCAGCTCGCGGGCGGGTTCGCCCGCTACAGCGTGGACGCCGGCTGGGTGGTGCCGCACTTCGAGAAGATGCTCTACGACAACGCGCTGCTGCTGCGGGTCTACACCCACTGGTGGACCGCGACGGGCGAGCCGCTGGCCCGCCGGGTCGCGCTGGAGACCGCCGGCTGGCTGCTGCGCGAGCTGCGCACCCCCGAGGGCGGCTTCGCCTCCGCGCTGGACGCCGACAGCGAGGGCGAGGAGGGCAGGTTCTACGTCTGGACTCCCGAGCAGCTGCGCGAGGTGCTGGGGCCCGACGACGGCGACTGGGCGGTGCGGGTCTTCCAGGTGACCGGCACGTTCGAGCACGGCACGTCGGTGCTGCAGCTCCCGGAGGAGCCCGACGACCCCGAGCGGCTGGCGCGGGTGCGCGAGCGGCTGCTCGCCGCGCGGGAGCTGCGGGTACGTCCGGAACGCGACGACAAGGTGGTGGCGAGCTGGACCGGACTGACCATCGCGGCCCTGGCCGAGACCGGCGTGGTGTTCGACCGGCCCGATCTGGTGGAGGCGGCCACGGCCGCGGCGGTGCTGCTGGACGAGGTGCACGTCGACGGCGGCAGGCTGCTGCGCACCTCGCGTGACGGGCGGGCGGGGCGCAACGCCGGCGTGCTGGAGGACTACGCCAACCTGGCCGAAGGGCTCATCGCGCTCTACGGGGTGACCGGAGAGACGCGCTGGTTCCGGCTGGCGGGCACGCTCCTCGACACCGTGCTCGACCGGTTCGCCGACGGCACCGGCGGGTTCTACGACACCGCCGACGACGCCGAGCGGCTGTTCCAGCGCCCGCAGGACCCCACGGACAACGCCACGCCCTCCGGCCAGTACGCGGCCGCTGGGGCGCTGCTGTCGTACGCGGCGCTGACCGGGTCCGCCCGCCACCGGGAGGCGGCGCACGCCGCGCTCGGCACGGTGTCGGTGCTGGCCGGGAAGCACGCCAGGTTCGCCGGATGGGGGCTGGCGGTGGCCAGGGCGGCGCTCGACGGGCCCGTCGAGGTGGCGGTCGTGGGCCCGCCCGGCGATCCGCGCACCCGTGCCCTGCACCGCGAGGCCTACCTGTCCGGCTCCCCCGGCCTGGTGGTCGCTCCCGGGCCCGGCCCGGACGACGCCGTGCCGCTGCTGCTGGGGCGCGACCTCATCGGCGGGGCGCCGGCGGCGTACGTGTGCCGGGGGTTCACCTGTGAGCTGCCGGTGACGACCGCGGAGGAGCTGCGCGCCCAGCTGAGCCGGTGAGGGCGGGTCTCAGTCGAACCGCGGGCCGCCGTCGCCGTCGGTGGCGGCCGTCGGCTCGGGGACGGACTCCTCGACGGACGGCGGCCCGAAGTCCTGGTCGAACGTCTCGGACCGGCGGGCGTCGTCCTCAGGTTCCAGGTCGGCGGGCGGCTCCTCGTCCGTGAACGGCGGCTGGGTCGGCTCGGCCGTGGGCCCCTCGTCCCACTGCTCCGGCTCGCGGGACCGCGTGTCGTCGCGCCAGCCGCGATCCTGGTCGCGCGGCTGGTCGTAGCCGGGCGCGTGGCCCACGCCCTGCGGCTCGGGGAACTGCTCGACCGGCTCGCCGTCCATGGCCTCGGCCATGAACGCCCGCCACACCTGGGCGGGCAGCTGGCCGCCGAACTGCACCCCGTAGCCGGGGATGTCCACGGTCTCGTTGTCGTCGCGGAACATGTTGACGGCGGTCGCGAGCTGCGGCGTGAACCCGTTGAACCACACGGCCTTGGAGTCGTCGGTGGTGCCCGTCTTGCCCGCCACGGGACGGTCGTAGAGGCGGGCGGCGGTGCCGGTGCCGTACTCGACGACCTGCCGCATGGCGTAGACGGCGTCGGCGGCGGCCCCCTTGCCGATCGCCTGGGAGGCGGCGGGCTTGACGACGTCCTTCACCCCGTCGGCGTCGGTGACCGACTTGATCACGTGGGTCTCCATGTGGACGCCGGCGTTGGCGAGGGTGCCGAAGCCGGCGGCGTTCTGCACGGCGCTGACCGAGGCCACGCCGAGCGGGAACGAGGCGGCGTCCACGTGCTGTTCGAGCTGCTCGGCCGGGATGCCCATGGCCTCGGCGGTGGCGGCCACCTTGCGCGGCCCGACCTTCTGGGCCAGGTCCACGAACGCGGTGTTGACCGAGTTGCGGATGGCGCTCACCAGGTCGATCTGGCCGTAGGAGCGGCCGCCGTCGTTGGGGATGGGATGGTCGGGGTCGGCCGCCACGCGCATCGGCGAGTTGCCGTCGACCCTGGTCGACAGGCTCAGCCCGTTGTCCAGCGCCGCCGCCAGCGTGTAGGGCTTGAAGGTGGACCCGGCCATGACCTTGGCCGAGAACGCGTTGTCGTACTGGGACTTGTCGGGGTTGCCGCCGTAGAAGGCGACCACCTCGCCCGTGTCGGGGGCGACGGCCGCCAGCCCGGTGCGCACCTTCTTCGGCGTGGCCTGCGGCAGCGTGCCCTTCACCGCCCGCTCGGCCGCCTCCATGAGCTTCTTGTCGAACGTGGTGACGATCTTCAGCCCGCCGCCGTTGATGTCCTCGTCGCTGTAGCCGCGCCGGTTGAGCTCGTCGGTGACCTGCTGGAGCATGTATTGAGCCTGGCCCTTGAGCTGGAACGGCTTCTTCGGCTCCTTGAGCTCGGGGAAGCGCTGCGCGGCCGCCTCGTCGGCGCCGAGCGCGCCGGTCTCGGTCATGGCCCTGATCACCGACTGCCAGCGGGCCTTCGCCGCGTCGAGGTCGGCGCCCTCCGGGTCGGCGAACCGGGACGGCTGCTGGATCACCGAGGCCAGGTAGGCGCCCTGGGCCACGTCGAGATCGTCGACGCCCTTGCCGAAGTACGCCTGGGCGGCTGCCTGCACGCCGTTGGCGCCCCGGCCGAAGTAGATCGTGTTGAGGTACTGCTCCAGCACCCAGTCCTTGGACTGGGACTGGTCGACCTTGATCGAGATCATGATCTCTTTGGCCTTGCGGACCACCGAGCGTTCCTGGCTCAGGCCGCTGTAGTAGTTGCGCACGAGCTGCTGGGTGATGGTGGAGCCGCCCTGGAGCTGCTGCCCGGTGACGGTGGACCACAGGGCTCGCGCGGTGCCCTTGACCGAGACGCCGCTGTCTTCGTAGAAGGAGCGGTTCTCGGCGGCGATGACGGCGTCGCGCACGTGCCGGGGCACCTTGGCCAGCTCGACGTTCCTGCGGTCGATGCCCTGCCGGGCGATGACGGTCTTGCCGTCGCGGTAGTAGATGACCGAACCCTGGGCCGTCGCGTCCTCCTGCGTGCTGTCGGGGATGGGCGTCAGCGCCCACGCGACGCCGAACAGCGCCGCCAGCACCAGGACCCCCGCCGCGACCACGATCAGCAGCCAACGGAGCACTCGCCGTTTTCGCATCGCCGTCTTCACCACCCGGTCACGCCTCCCCGACCCCCCGTCATCTGGGCGAACGTCAAGGGTAAGCGCTCGATAACGGTGCCTCGTCCCTTCGGGTGATGCTACGGCTCGCGCATCGCCCGGCGTGGGACATCGGCGACCAACGGCAGCACCCGGTAGGGAACGGGAGTGTCCAGGGCGACGATCGAGGAGGTCCTGAGCACGCCCCGGACCTCGACGATCTCGTCGATGACGCGCTGGAGATCGGCGTTGGTCCGCGCCACCACCCGGCACATGAGGTCGCTCCCGCCGGTGACCGTGTGGACCTCCAGCACCTCGGGGATGTGCGCCAGCCGGTGCGCCACCGGGTCGTGGCCGGACACCTGCCGGATCTCCAGCAGCACGAACGCGGTCACGTCGTAGCCGAGCGCCACGGCCGAGACATCCGGCCCGAACCCCGTGATGACCCCCCTGGACATGAGCCGGTCCAGCCGCGCCTGGACGGTCCCCCTGGCCACGCCGAGCCGGCGCGAGCACTCCAGCACGCCGAGCCTCGGCTCCGCGCTCAGCAGCGCGATAAGCCGGGCGTCCAGTTCGTCGATCGTCATGATGTACAGATTCTCCGCGGTACGGGCCGGGCAGCTAGGCAGATTGTCCACTCATTCAAGCAACTCTTGCGCAACTCGTCCAGGTATATCGAGAGTTGTCGGTATGAGTGATGTCTTTCCGGTGAACGGCATGCACGCCGTGGTCTTCGCTGTCGGCAACGCCAAGCAGTCCGCCCACTACTACTCGACCGCGTTCGGCATGAGGCTGGTGGCCTACCGCGGGCCGGAGAACGGCAGCCGCGACGAGGCCGCCTACGTGCTCAGCTCCGGCGGCGCCACCTTCGAGTTCCGTGCCTCCCTCCGGCCGGGCACGGACCTGGCCGGACACGTGGCCGAGCACGGCGACGGGGTGATCGACCTCGCGCTCGACGTGCCCGACGTGGAGGCCGCCTACCGGCACGCCGTCTCCCACGGCGCCCGCGGGCTGGCCGAGCCGCACGTGCTGGAGGACGAGCACGGCAAGGTGGTGGTCGCCGCCATCGCCACGTACGGCCAGACCCGCCACACGCTGGTCGACCGGTCCAACTACACCGGCCCCTACCTGCCTGGTTACGCGCCCGCGCGGCCCCTCGTGGCCCCGCCCGCCACCAAGTCGGGGCGGCTGTTCCAGGCCGTCGACCACTGCGTCGGCAACGTGGAGCTCGGCAAGATGGACGAGTGGGTGGCGTTCTACCGCGAGGTGATGGGCTTCACGAACATGGCCGAGTTCGTCGGCGACGACATCGCCACTGAATACTCGGCGCTGATGTCGAAGGTCGTGGCCGACGGCTCGCGCAAGGTCAAGTTCCCCCTCAACGAGCCGGCCGTCAGCCGCAAGAAGTCGCAGATCGACGAGTATCTGGAGTTCTACGGCGGGCCGGGCGTCCAGCACGTCGCGCTGGCGACCAACGACATCCTCACCACGGTCGACCACATGCGGGCGGCCGGGGTCGAGTTCCTCGACACGCCTGACTCGTACTACGAGGACCCCGAGCTGCGCGCCCGCATCGGCACCGTGCGCGCGCCCATCGAGGAGCTGAAGAAGCGCAAGATCCTGGTCGACCGGGACGAGGACGGCTATCTGCTGCAGATCTTCACCAAGCCGGTGCAGGACCGGCCCACGGTGTTCTTCGAGCTCATCGAGCGCCACGGCTCGCTGGGTTTCGGCAAGGGCAACTTCAAGGCCCTGTTCGAGGCGATCGAGCGTGAGCAGGAGCGCAGGGGCAACCTCTGAACCGGGTTCCCGTGAGCGGGTGGCGATCAGAGGTTGACCGAGCGTACTCTTCTGATCACTGATCGGAAGGGGGCGCTCCCGCTCATGGGGTCGATGACACAGCGGGCCGCCGCGCTGCTGGCCACGCTGAGCCTGCTGGCGTGCGGCGCGACGGACCGGCCGTCCGAAGGGGCGACCGGTGCCGACTCGGGCTCCCCGCGGACCGCCGCGCCGGCCGGGGCGACGCGGGGCGCGCCCGGCATCGGCGACCCCGACTTCCCGCTCGACGGCAACGGCGGCTACGACGTCGCCCACTACGCGCTGAAGATCGGCTACGTGCCGGAGAGCAAGCACCTCGACGGCGAGGCGACGATCCGGGCGACGGCCACCCAGTCGCTGTCGCGCTTCAACCTCGACCTGCGCGGGTTCGAGGTGAGCGGGGTGTCCGTCGACGGCGCCGCCGCCACGTTCTCCCGCGAGGGCGACGAGCTGTCCGTCACTCCCGCCCGGCCGCTGGCGCGCGGGGCCGCCTTCGCGGTGAAGGTGACCTACTCCGGGGTGCCGCAGCCGGTGCGCGGCTCGTCCAATCTCGGCTCCTACGGGTTCATCCCGACCGGGGACGGCGCGTTCGTCGCGTGCGAGCCCAACGGCGCCAGGACCTGGTTCCCGGCCAACGACCACCCGGCCGACAAGGCGACCTTCGACTTCGAGATCACGGTGCCCGCCGGGGTGACCGTGCTGGCCAACGGCGAGCTGGTGAGCCGCGAGCCGGCCGCCGGCGGCGGCACCACGTTCAGCTGGCGCGAGTCCCACCCGATGGTCACCTACCTGGCCACGGCCACCATGGGCGAGTTCCAGCTCCGCGAGGGCAGAACCCCGGGCGGCATCCGCAACCTGGCGGCGGTCGACCCGCGCTTCGCCGGCGAGCTCGGCGACCTCTACACGAGGTCGGGCCAGATCACCGACCACTGGGTGACGGTCTTCGGCCCCTACCCGTTCTCGTCCACCGGCGGCGTGGTCGACGACTTCTCGGCGGGCTACGCGCTGGAGAACCAGACCAAGCCCATGTACGGCGGTTTCAGGCCCGACCAGTCGATCATCGCGCACGAGCTGGCCCACCAGTGGTTCGGCAACAGCCTCAGCATCGAGCGCTGGGAGGACCTCTGGCTCAACGAGGGGTTCGCCACCTACGCCGAGTGGCTGTGGACCGAGCACACCGGCGGCGACACGGCCGACGAGCGCTTCCGGGCCGGCCACGACCGGCCGGCGGGCGACCCGATCTGGTCCTACCCACCGGGCGACGCCCGGCCCGACGACCTGTTCAACGAGTCCGTCTACCTCCGCGGCGCGATGACGCTGCACGCCCTGCGCGAGAAGATCGGCGACGACACGTTCTTCCGGCTGCTCAAGACCTGGACGGCGGAGCACGAGCACGGCAGCGTGACGACGGAGGAGTTCACGGCGCTGGCCGAGCGGCTGTCCGGCAAGCAGCTCGACTCCCTTTTCGACGCCTGGCTCTTCCAGCCCCGCCGCCCGGCGGCCTGACCACTCGACGGGCTTGCCCGCGTCCCGCAGCTCGTGGATCGGTGCCGTCGGTGTTCTCGCTCACCGCGTAGCCCGGCCTATGCGGTGTTCTCGCTCACCGCGCAGGCCGCGCTCGCGGTGCCGATCAGCGTCGGCACGGCGACCGCCGCCGCCGCGCTCAGCACCAGCCGACGGCCTTCATGACGGCCGCGGCCGCGCTGGTCACCGAGCGCTCTCCCGCGTCCACCACCACGTCCTCGACCCGGGCCGCCACGAGGATGTCATCGAGCGCGCCGGAGCGGTCGAGATGCCAGCGCAGCCCCGCCCCGTCACCCTCGTGGCGTCGCGCGAGCCGCTGGTGGACGACGGGGATCGGGACCCGCAACCGGCACACCGTGAGGTTTACGCCGACGGCCTCCTGGTGGCGCCGGCGCTCGTCCCGCGACTCGACGACGCCGGCCAGCACGAGCCGTCGCGCTCCGGCCTCCAGGTGGTTGCGCGCGACGTCGCGCAGGTTGCGCAGGGTGAGTTCGAGAAGGAACGGGTCGTCCGCCGGGGCGGGCCAGGACCGGCGGAGCCAGTCGAGGTCGATGACCGCGTGCGGGATCCCGGCGGCGGCGAGAAGATCACCGGCCGCGTCCGCGACCGACGTCTTGCCGGCCCCCACGGTCCCGGTGATCAGCAGAGCGGCGGGCATCCGACCAGGGTGGCAGCGCGAGCGCTGACCGGGCAAACCGTCAGTACATGTCGCTGAAGGCGGCAGCGCGAGCGGTGACCGGGCGAACCCTCAGTACGTGTCGCTCGCGAGGATCAGGGCGGCGGCGCCGATCAGGCCCGCGTCCTGGCCGAGCGACGCGGGCACCACCCGCAGGCGGCGGGCGAACGCCATCCGGGCGTGCTCCCGCAGTGCCTCCTCCAGCGGGCCGAACAGCGGCTCCCCGGCCTGTGACAGGCCGCCGCCGATGGTGACCAGGTCCAGGTCGCACAGGTGGGTGGCGGAGGCGATGGCGATCCCGAGCGCCCGGCCCGCCCTGCTCATGGCGGCCACGGCCACCTCGTCGCCCGCCCGCGCGTCCGCCGCCAGCGTCCGCGCGGTGACGGCCCGCTCCTCCTGGTAGTCACCCTGAGCCGCGGGATCGCCCGGGGTCCAGCCGCGGCCGAGCGCCCAGGCGGTCAGGGCGGGGCCGCGCGCGACCGCTTCCAGGCAGCCGTGGCCGCCGCAGCCGCACGGCGGCCCGCCGTCCGGGTCCACCACCACGTGCCCGATGTGCCCAGCGTTGCCGGTGCCGCCGTCGACCAGCCGTCCACCGAGGACGAGCCCGCCGCCGACGCCGGTCGAGACCACCATGCCCAGCATGTCCGCCACGCCCCGCCCGGCGCCGCGCCAGTGTTCGGCCACCGCCAGGCAGATGGCGTCGTTGTGGACCCGTACCGGAACCCCGGGGAACAGCCCGGAGAGCCGGGCACGCAACGGGAAGCCCCGCCAGCCGGGGATGTTGAGAGGTGAGACCACGCCGGACGGCCACTCCATCGGCCCGCCGCAGCCGACGCCCACGCCCGCGACCCCGTCGGAGAGCGGGCCGATCACCTCGCGCAGGGCCCGCCAGAGCGTCTCGGCGTCCGCGTCCTGCGGGGTCGCCGCACGCCTGGTCTCCACGATCGCCCCCTCGGGGGACACCCGGGCGGCCGCCAGCTTGGTCCCGCCGACGTCGACCGCCAGGATCACTCTCCGCCCGCCGAGGAGAACACCAGGACCGACGCCGTGAACCCGTGCACGTGGTTGTGCCCGCCCACCGGCCCGACCTCGCCGGCCGCGAAGAAGCCCGCCACGCCGATCGGCCCCAGCGTGTCGCGCAGCGCCAGCGGGTCGTGGTCGGCGGTGCCGAACATCGCCGACCCGCGCCCGTTGCACGAGAACAGCAGCGCCCCGTCGACCCTGCCCAGCTCCTGCCGGTGCGCGTCGAGCATGTCGTACAGGTCCTCGTCGGCGGTGGCCGCGTCGCGCACCTGGAAGCGCACCGTACGGCCGATCTCCACGATGTCGCCGATGGCCACCGCCTCGCGCTCCGGGTCGATGCCGATCACGCCGCGGATCAGGAAGTCGCCGCGCTCGTGGCGCTCGGCGTACTCGTCCATGGCGAGCCCGATCTGCAGCCCGGCGGCGACCAGCTCGCGGTCGTCCTCGTCCAGGTCGGTGACGATGTCCTCCAGCCGGGACAGCGCGGGCTGCCCGGCCAGCTCCAGCAGCAGGTTCTCCTCGGCGCGGGTGACGACCATGTTGGGCCCGATCGGCCGGCAGCCCTGGCTGACCACGGTGGTCACGTTGACGGACCCGCTGATCAGGACGCCGATGGCGCCCTCGGTGTACATCTCGCCGTCGGCGAACAGCCGCACGGAGCCGCGCCCCTGCACCCCGTTGGCCAGCCCGCCGACCAGCGGCAGGTCGCCGAGCACGTCCATGGAGCGCTCGACGAAGGCGTCGGCCGGGAACGAGTACGGGTCGGCCAGCAGGATCGCCACGTGGTCGTCGGGGCTGCGCTCGGGCAGCCCGACCACCACGAACCGGTCCTCGGCCGTGAGCGTCTCCAGCGCGAACGTGGTCAGCTCGGCCCCTTCCAGGGTGGCCGCCCAGGCGCTCACGGAGGGCGTCAGCTCCACCCCGGTGTCGCCGCCGATCACGCCGGTGGCGCTGCAGCCGATCACATGCGCGTCGGGCGCCATCCGCATCGCGCGCTCGCCCGCTCTGGCCACGTCGTCGGGGTCGTCGCCGCACACGAAGAAGCAGACCAGGTCAGCCTGGCCGCTGAGTCGCGACAGGGCCTGGTTCACGGCCCTCTCCGCGGCTCCCACCAGGTCGGAGTCCACGGCGAGGCCGTCGGCGAAGCGGCTTGTCATCACTGCCACGCGTCTCGCCTCCCTCTGCTGGTCCAAGTACCCTAGGCCCGATTCTCCCCACTAACGGACCGAGCACGCATACGAACCGTGACGGAATAGCCGAGATCCTGATATCTCCACCAGATGCGAAACTCCCTGCCGCATCGCGTCCGGGGGACGTAGTCTCGATCCCGTGCATCAGCCTCGTATTCTGCGCGAGTTGCGAGAGAGCGGCCACGTTCATCGCACCGTAAAAGCCGAGGTCCGCGAAAACCTGCTGGCCAAGCTCCGGGCGGGCGAGCCCCGCTTTCCCGGCATCGTGGGCTTCGACGACACTGTCCTGCCTCATCTCGAACGGGCGCTGCTCGCCGGTCACGATCTGGTCCTGCTCGGTGAGCGCGGCCAGGGCAAGACCCGGCTCATCCGCACCGTCGCCGGCCTCCTCGACGAGTGGACGCCCGTCGTCGAGGGCTGCGAGATCAACGACCATCCGTACGCTCCGGTCTGCGGACGCTGCCAGGCCCTGGCCGCCGAGCTGGGCGACGAGCTGCCCGTGGCGTGGAAGCACCGCGACGAGCGCTACGGCGAGAAGCTCGCCACGCCCGACACCTCGGTCGGCGACCTGATCGGCGACATCGACCCGATCAAGATCGCGGAGGGCCGGCGGCTCGGCGACCCGGAGACCGTCCACTACGGCCTGGTGCCGCGCACCAACCGCGGCGTGTTCTCCGTCAACGAGCTGCCCGACCTGGCCGAGCGCATCCAGGTGTCGCTGCTCAACGTGCTGGAGGAGCGCGACATCCAGGTCCGCGGCTACAACCTGCGGCTGCCGCTCGACATCCTGCTCATCGCCAGCGCCAACCCCGAGGACTACACCAACAGGGGCCGGATCATCACCCCGCTGAAGGACCGCTTCGGCGCCGAGATCCGCACCCACTACCCGACGTCGGTCGAGGACGAGCTGACGCTCATCCGCCAGGAGTCCGTGCCCGACATCGGGGCGGACGTGCCCGAGCACCTCGTCGAGGCCATCGCCCGCTTCACCCGCCTGGTGCGCGAGTCCACCGCCGTCGACGCCCGGTCGGGCGTGTCGGCCCGGTTCTCGATCGCGGCCGCCGAGACCGCCGCCGCCTCGGCCGTGCGCCGGGCCGCGCTGGCCGGCGAGGAGCAGCCGGTGGCGCGGGTGTGCGACCTCGGGCCCGGCGTCCACAGCCTGCGCGGCAAGGTGGAGTTCGAGGTCAGCGAGGAGGGCAGGGAGACCGAGATCCTCGCCCACCTGCTGCGCCGGGCCGTCGCCGAGACGTTCAGGAGCCGGCTGGGGGGCATGGACCTGTCGCCGCTGACCGACAAGTTCGCCGAGGGCAACCAGGTGGAGTCGGGCGAGCTGGTGCCGGCCGGAGAGCTGCTCCGCCGCATCGGCCCGGTCCAGGGGCTGGCCAAGATCATGTCCAGGCTGGGCATGGGCGCCGGCGACGAGTCGCCCGGTCACGCGGCCGCCGCCCTGGAGTTCACGCTGGAGGGCCTCTACCTGATGCGCCGGCTGTCGAAGGACGACCTCGACGGGGTCACGGTCTACCGGACATGACGGGCATCCCGGCTCGGGTTAGCGTGGGTTCGTGATGGCCTACCGCTACGGCGAGTACCACGACGGCCCGGATCCCCTCGCTCCGCCCTACGACGTGCGGGCGGCGCTGGACGAGATGGGTGACGCCATCCTGTCCGGCTCGACCCCGGTGCACGCGCTGCGCGACCTGCTCAAGCGCGGCCTGCCCGGGGCCCGCGACCGCCGCGGCCTGGACGACATGCTGCGCGAGGTGCGGCGGCGGCGGCGCGAGCTTCGCGAGGGCGGCCGGCTCGACGGCACGCTCGAACGGGCCAGGGCGCTGCTCGACAAGGCCGTCGGCCAGGAGCGGGCCGAGCTGTTCCCCGACCCGGCCGACGACGCCAGGATGCGTGAGGCCGAGCTCGACTCGCTGCCGGAAGACACGGCCAGCGCCATCCAGCAGCTGAGCTCGTACGAATGGCGCTCGGAGGCGGCCCGGCGGACCTTCGAGGAGCTGCGCGACCTGCTGCGGCGTGAGGTGCTCGACAGCCAGTTCAGGGGGATGCGCGACGCGCTGGCCAACCCGGACCCGGAGGCGATGGAGCGGGTCCGGCAGATGATGACGGACCTGAACGACATGCTGGACAAGGACGCCAGGGGCGAGCACACCCAGGCGGACTTCGACGCCTTCATGGCCAAGTACGGCGACATGTTCCCGGAGAAGCCGCGCGACCTCGGCGAGCTGGTCGACGTCCTTGCCCGCCGCGCCGCGGCCACCCAGCGCATGCTCGCCTCCATGACCCCGCGCCAGCGCGAGGAGCTCGGCAACCTGATCAACCAGACCCTCGACCAGGCCGGCCTGTCCGAGCAGATGCGCCGCCTCGGCGAGGCGCTGCACGCCCGCCGCCCCGACCTGGCGTGGGACTCCAGCGAGCGGATGACCGGCGACGAGCCGCTGGGCATGGGCGACGCCGTCACCGCCCTGGAGGAGCTGGCCGACCTGAGCCGGCTGGAGTCGGCGCTGCGCCAGGACTACCCGGGCGCGCGGCTGGACGACATCGACGAGACCGCGGTCCGCCGCGCCCTGGGCCGCTCCGCGGTGGACGACCTGGAGGCGCTCAAGCGCATCGAACGCGAGCTGGAGGAGCAGGGCTATCTCCTGCGCCGCCGCGGCAAGCTGGAGCTGACCCCCAAGGCGGTGCGGCGGCTCGGCGAGACCGCGCTGCGCCGGGTGTTCTCCTCGCTCGACGCCGGCCGGCGCGGCGACCACGACCAGCACGACGCCGGCTCGGCCGGCGAGCTGACCGGCTCGTCACGGCCCTGGCGGTTCGGCGACGAGCAGCCGCTCGACGTGGTGCGGACCCTGGTCAACGGCGTGCGCGCGGGCGGCCTGCGCACCACCGGCGACGGCCCGTCCGTCCGGCTGTCGGTGGACGACTTCGAGGTGGCCGAGACCGAGCGGCGCACCGCCGCGGCCGTCTGCCTGCTGGTCGACCTGTCGTACTCGATGGCGCTGCGCGGCACCTGGGCCGCGGCCAAGCAGACGGCGCTGGCCCTTCAGGCGCTGGTGTCGTCCAAGTTCCCGCAGGACGCCGTGCAGATCATCGGCTTCTCCAACTACGCGAGGGTGCTGCAGCCGGACGAGCTGGCGGGCCTCGACTGGGACATGGTCCAGGGCACGAACCTGCACCACGCGCTGCTGATCGCCGGCCGCCACCTGGACCGCCACCCCGACTTCGAGCCGGTGGTGCTCGTGGTCACCGACGGCGAGCCGACCGCCCACCTGCTGCGCAACGGCCACTCCGCCTTCGAGTGGCCGCCGTCGCCGGAGACGCTGGAGCTGACTCTGGCCGAGGTCGACAAGATGACCCGCCGCCGGGCCACGATCAACGTGTTCATGCTGGCGGGCGACGACCGGCTCAAGGACTTCGTCGACGAGGTGGCCCGCCGCAACGGCGGACGCGTCTTCTCCCCCAGCGCCGACCGGCTGGGCGAGTATGTGGTCAGCGACTTCCTGAGAGTGCGCCGGGCGCGCTGGCGCTAGCGGTGTAGTAGTCGAGCGCCACGTCGAAGCCGTCGCGGCAGTTGCGGTGGGAGCGGTAGCAGGGGCGCCAGGCGGTGCTGGAGCCGAGGCCGGCGCGGGCGTCGCGGAGCGCCTCCGGCACCCGCTCCGGCCGGGGCACCAGCCCGTTGCCGAGGTAGCGGACGCCGGTCAGCTCGGTGCGGCCGCCGGCCTCTCCCGCGACGAGACGGCCCAGCCGCCACCCGCTCTCCTCGTCCCACACCAGCGCGGCGCCGTCGGCGAGGCGGATCGTCGCCTCGCGCGGCTCGCACGGGCCTTCCCACCATCCGCCGGCCTCGGCCCCGAGCTCCTCGACGACCCGGCTCACGTAGCGGCTCGGCTGGTGAAGCCACTCGTCCGAGTACGGCTCGACATGCCTGATGGCCACGGACGGCACCCCCTTGTGCCCTAAGAGTAAGGAAAAAGCAGCGGTCAATAACCCTACCCGCGATGAACGGATGCCGTCGCCCGCGCATCTAGTCATTACGGGCGATATTCGCTTCGTTTACGGGGAAGGAGGGAGCACCTATGTTCGCCATGATTGTTTTGATCGTGCTGATGGTCGTCGCCGTCACAGCCATGGAGTTGATCATGCGCAGCTCCCCCGAGGGCAAAGAGAGTGTCGAGTCTCCCTTCGAGATCGTCGGGGACTAGTCTCTCCCGCATGTCGACCCTGTTTCTTCTGCTGCACGTCGGGTTCGCGATCTTCACCCTCGGCCCGCTGACCGCGGCCCTCATGGCCGCGCCGCGTGCCATCAGGGGCAAGAACGTGCCCGTGCTGCGCAACATCGAGCGCACGACCCGGATCTACGGTTTCGCGTCGCTGGGCGTGTTCGTGTTCGGCCTGGTCCTCGGCATCGTCATGGGCGGCGGTGTGCTCGGCCGGTGGTACATGAGCGCCTCGATGACGCTGTTCATCGTCGGGATCGTGCTGCTGTTCCTCATCGACCGTGACCTGCGCGCCGCCACGAAGGCCCTCGCCAGCGAGGACACCGGTGACGACGCGCAGGTCCAGAACGGCCGGATCGCCGCGATCGGCGGCCTGCTGGCGCTGATCTGGCTGGTGATCCTGGTCCTGATGATCGTGCCTGAGTGATCAGGCGAGGGCCCGGGTGAGGTCGGCGAGCAGGTCGTCGACCGTCTCGATGCCCACCGACAGGCGCACCAGGTCGTCCGGCACCTCCAGCGGGGAGCCGGCCGCCGAGGCGTGCGTCATCCTGCCCGGGTGCTCGATGAGCGACTCGACCCCGCCGAGCGACTCGCCCAGCGTGAACAGCTCGGTGCGGCCGCACACGTCGACGGCCTCCTGCGCGCCGCCGGCCACCCTGAACGACACCATGCCGCCGAAGCGCCGCATCTGCTTGGCCGCGGTCTCGTGGCCGGGGTGCTCGGCGAGCCCCGGGTAGAGCACCTCGGTCACCTTCGGGTGCGCCAGCAGCAGGTCGACGACCCGCTCGGCGTTGTCGCAGTGACGGTCCATGCGCACGCCGAGCGTCTTGAGCCCGCGCAGCGTCAGCCACGCGTCGAACGGCCCGGCCACCGCGCCCATCGCGTTCTGGTGGTAGGCCAGCTCCTCGCCCAGCTCCCGGTCGGCGGCCACCAGCGCGCCGCCGATCACGTCGGAGTGGCCGCCGATGTACTTCGTCGTGGAGTGCACGACCACGTCGGCGCCGAGCGCGAGCGGCTGCTGGAGGTACGGCGAGGCGAAGGTGTTGTCGACGACCAGCAGCGCGCCGTTGTCGTGGGCGAGCTGGGCCAGCGCCGCGATGTCGTTGACGCCGAGCAGCGGGTTGGTCGGCGTCTCCACCCAGACGACCTTCGTCTTCTGGGTCATCGCCGCCGCCACCGCGTCGAGGTCGCCGAGCGGCACCGGGTCGAAGTGCAGGTCCCAGCGCTCGTAGACCTTCGAGAACAGCCGGTAGGTGCCGCCGTACGCGTCGTTCGGGATGATCACGTGGTCCTGCGGCCGGCACACCGCGCGGAGCAGCGCGTCCTCGGCGGCCAGGCCGGAGGCGAACGCCAGCCCGCGCGTCCCGCCCTCCACCGCGGCCAGCGCCTCCTCCAGCGCGGTCCTGGTGGGGTTGGCCGAGCGGCTGTATTCGTAGCCGTTGCGCAGGCCGCCCACGCCGTCCTGCTTGTAGGTGGACGTGGCGTATATGGGCGGCACCACCGCGCCGGTCACGGGGTCCGGGTCCTGACCTGCGTGGATCGCCAAAGTTTCGAAACCATTGGTCATACCGCCACGGTAACGGACCCGGCCCGCGATCCGGTCCCCTGCGGATCGCGGGCCGGGCCCCGGCGCCGTTCCCCGACGGCGCCATGGACGCTCGCGGCCCCTGCGAAGGCGCGAGCCCGTCTCTCAGGCCGCCGTGTGCTCCTCCGCCAGGCGGGTCTCGCGGCGCGGCAGCGGCACCACGCGGTCCTGGTCGATGTAACGGCCGCTCGCCCCCTGGGCGGGCTCGCCGTTGATGCGGGAGAGCAGCACGGGGTCGGTCAGCGCCAGCAGCACCCCGACGAGGAGCCCGGCACCCAGCAGAACGAATCCGATCGTCACCATTTCTTGCCCCCTTCTCGGACATATCCAGAATCGGGCAACGGAGGGCTGCGGCGCCTCGGCTGAAGTGCCGGTCCGCGCGGTGGGGGGTCAGCCGAATGACTGATACGACTTATCCGACTTGCGACTTACTCTCAAGGGCGTGGGGGACTCCAAACGCGTCGTGTACTGGGTCCGCCGGCTGAGTGAGATCGCCATGCTCGGCTGGCTGGGCCTGATGCTCCTGGCCGACCTCGCGGTCGCCGCCGGCGGCCTCGGCGGCGGCCTGCAGTGGCTGGTGTTCGTCGCCGGCAACGCGGGCATCGCCGCCGTGATCCTCCGCCGCCGCCACCGCGTCGAGACGTACGGGATCATGCTGTGCCTGTCGTTCGCCGTGTCGGTGCTCATGGGGGTGACCGGGACCTCCGGCGTGCCGGGGGCGGCGGAGACGGGCGCGCTGCTCATCCTGATGCTGGGCGTGCTCCGCCACGTCGAGCCGGTCAGGGACGCGGCGATGCTCGCCGTCGCCGGGCTGATCGTGCTCATGGCCGAGTCCATCGGCCGGGCGTCCACCATGGAATCGCTCGCCTACTCGTTCATGCTGTTCGCCGGCTGGTCGACGATCGCGGGCGTCGGCGGCTACCTCCGCTTCCAGCAGGAGCGCCGCAAGGAGGCCGTGCACTCCGTACGGCGCGCCGAACGGCTGGAGCTGGCCAGGGAACTGCATGACCTGGTGGCCCACCACATCACCGGCATCGTCGTCCAGGCCCAGGCGGCGCGCACCGTCGCCACGACCAGGCCGGAGGCGGTCCTGCCCGCGCTGGACGCCATCGCCGCGGCGGGCGGCGACGCGCTGACCTCCATGCGCCGGATGGTGACCGTGCTCCGCGCCGAGGAGGCGGCCCGCACGCCCGGCAGCTCACTGGCGGACCTGCGGCTGCTCACCGAGCGGTTCTCGACGGAGGGGCCCAAGGTGGCGTTCGAGATCGGCTCCGGGATCGACGACCGGACTCTGCCGCCCGAGGTCCTCACCACCCTGCACCGGGTGCTCCAGGAGGCGCTCACCAACATCCGCAAGCACGCCCAGCAGACCGCGTGGGTCGAGGCCGACCTGCGGCGCCACGACACGGCGGTGGTGCTGCGCGTACGCAACCACGGCTCGGCCGCCAATCCCCGCCTGGCCCGCCTGGGCGGCGGCTTCGGCCTGGTGGGCATGGCCGAACGCGTCGAAGCCCTCGGCGGCCGCCTGCACGCCGGCCCCACCCCCGAAGGCGCCTGGCAGGTCACCGCCGAGTTCCCGCTCTCCTGGTCAGGAGCCTGACCCGTACGCCTGGTGGAACCGCTCCTCGCCCAGGGCCGCGAGGGTTCTGGCCGTGATCCGGTCGACGTCGTGGCGCTCGCCGTGGGCGAGCGGGGTGCCCACGGCCTCACGGAGCGCCGCCGCACGGCCCAGGAGCGTCGCGGCGCGGCCGGGGTCGCCCGCCAGCGAGTACGCTCCCGCCAGCCCTTCCAGAGCGAGCGCCTCGGCCCTGGGCTCGCCGAGGGCGGCGTCGTACCCCTCCCGGTGCAGGGCCAGGGCCGTCTCCGCGTCGCCCCGCTGCTCGGCGGCGAAGCCGAGCTCCGCCAGGAAGAACGCCAGGCCCGGCGTGCCCCCTACCTCGCGCAGCCAGCCCAGCCATCGCACCAGCAGTTCCTCGGCACGCTCGTACCGCCCCTGCCGCCGGGCGCTCATGGCCAGGCCCAGCTCGGCATGCTCCTCCGCCGACTTGTACGACTGCTCGACGGCCAGGCGGCGGGCCCGCTCGTGGTAGTCGTCGGCGCGGGCGTGGTCCCCGGCCAGCAGCGCGATCCGCCCGACGGCCGACAGCCTGAACGAGACCTCGGAGCCCAGTTCCTCGGCCAGCTTCAGCTCCTCGTGCCGCAGCCGCTCGGCCTCGGCGTAGTCGCCGCGCTTCTCGGCCAGCCGGTCGAGGCTGTCCATCGCCTCGATCTGCCCCCACCCGTCACCGAGTTCGCGGAAGATCGCCAGGCTGCGCTCGGCGTCGCGGCGCATCCCCGGCAGGTCACCGCGCCGCTCGGCCAGCTTGGACCTGAGTGCCAGCACCGCGGCCACGCCCCACCGGTCGCCCAGCTCCTCGTACGCCCGCAGCGCCCGCCCCGCCGCCTCCTCGTGCGCGGCGAGGTCCCCGTACGCCCACCGCACGTGGCTGAGGAACCAACCGGCCAGCGCCCGGCCCTCCAGGTCCAGATCCTCGTACGGGACGGGCGTCGCGGTCTCCCCGGTCGCCATCGTCACCCCGGCCAGCCACACGGCCGCCCGCGCCCGCTCCTGCCTGCCCACGGCCGCCTCCGGGCCGGTGGACGCGAGGGCCGCCGCCAGGGAGCGGCGGGCCTCGCCCAGCCTGCCCCGCAGGAACCAGTACCAGGCGAGGGCGTTCACCAGTGGCAGCGGGTCCGGCCCGGCGAGGGCGCGCCGGAAGTTGGCGCTCTCCTGGTCCAACCGGGCCAGCCACTCGCGTTGCCGCCGCCCGCGCAGCTCGGCCCGCTCGGCGAGCCGGGTGTAGTGGCGCGCGTGCCGTTCCCTGATCAGGTCGTCCTCGCCCGCCTCCCGCAACCGCTCCACGCAGTACGCCGACACCGACTCCAGCAGCCGGTAACGCGGTCCCGGGGTGACCAGGGACCGCTGGACCAGCCGTACCAGCACGTCCACCACGTCCACGCCGGGCTCCGCGCAGACCTCCTCGGCCGCCTCCAGCGTGCACCCGTCGGCGTGCGCGGCCAGCCGCCGCAGCACGATCCGCTCGGGCCCGGACAGCAGCTCCCAGCTCCAGTCGATCATCGCCCGGAGCGTCCGCTGCCGGGCGGGCGCGTCCCGCATGCCGGAGTTCAGCAGCCGGAACCGGTCGTCGAGCCGGGCGGCCAGTGCCTCGACGCCGAGCGCCCGTACCCGGGTGGCCGCCAGCTCCAGCGCCAGCGGGATGCCGTCGAGCCGCTCGCAGATGGCGGCCACGGCCGGACCGGGCTCGATCCCCGCGCGATCGGTGAACAGGCGCACCGCCGCGTCCCCGGAAAGGGGCGCCACCACCCTGACGTGCTCGCCCGTGACGCCGAGCGGCTCCTGCCCGGTGACCAGCACGTCCAGTCCGGGCGCGGCCTTGAGCAGCGCGGAGACCACCTCGGCCGCCTGCTCGACCAGGTGCTCGCAGTTGTCGACGACCAGCAGCGTGCGCCGGGCCGCCAGCACGCGCGCCAGCCGGGGCAGCAGCGGCCCTGACGCGTCGTCCCGCACCCCGAGCGCTCCCGCGATCGCCTCGGCCACGTCCCCCGCGCCGATCAGCTCGACCAGCCACACGCCGCCGGGGTACACCTCCGGCGAGGTCAGCCCGCCCGCCGCCGCCACGGCCAGCCGGGTCTTGCCCACCCCGCCGGGCCCGGCGAGCGTCACCAGCCGCCTCTCCCCGAGCAGGGCGCGCACCTCGGCCACGTCACCGTCCCGGCCGATCAGATCAGTGACGGGTGCGGGCAGATTGGTGCGCGCGCCCGGAGAACCGTCCACCGTACGAGAAGCGCCGACCTGAGACGAGCCGGGTTGGAGCAGGGCGGCATGAGACGGGGTGGTGCGGCGGGTCGGGAGGGACGGGTCCTGGCGGAGGATGGCCTGGTGCAGGTCCCTCACCTCGGGGGCGGGGTCGACGCCCAGTTCCTCGGCGAGCCGGGCGCGCAGGGCGGCGAAGGCCGCCAGGGCCTCGCTCTGGCGGCCGTCCCGGTACAGGGCCCGCATGTGGAGGGCGGTGAGGCGCTCGCGCAGCGGCTGCTCCGCCACCAGGGCGCCCAGGTCGACGGGCTCGCCGAGGGTCAGCCGGATCTCCGACAGCTCCTCCATCGCCGTCAACCGCTGCTCGCCGAGGCGGGCGATCTCCGCGGCGGCGAAGCCCTCGTCGGCGAAGTCGGCGTACGCGGGCCCGCGCCACAGCGCGAGGGCCTCCTCGACGACCGCGGCGCGCTCCGGCGCCCCTCCCCCGGGAGAGGCGGGGACGCGAGAGGTGAGCAGGGTACGGAAGAGGGCCGCGTCCACCGTCACCCCGTCGAGGCGGTACCCGGAAGGGCCGTGGCGCACCAGCGACGGCGAGCCCAGGGCACGGCGCAGCTGGGAGACGCGGGCCTGGAGGGTGCCTGCGGGGTCGCGCGGCGGCCGGTCGCCCCACAGGTCGTCGATCAGGCGGTCCGCCGGAACCGGGCCGCCCCCGCGCGCCACCAGGGCCGCCAGCAGCACGCGTACCTTGCGATCGGGCACCCGCAGCGGCGCGCCGGCGTCCGACCACGCCTCCAGCGGCCCCAGCACTCCGATGCGCACCACGTCATGGTCAACCCGTGGCAGGCCGTAAGGATTTCCGAAGGGGCCCGCAACAGTCTGGACCCATGAGTGAGGTGACAGTGATCGGCCTGGGGCCGATGGGATCGGCCATGGCCGAGACGTTCCTGGCGGCGGGCCACGAGGTGACCGTGTGGAACCGTACCGCGAGCAAGGCGGACCCGCTGGTGGCCAAGGGCGCCACGCGGGCGGCCGGACCCGCGACGGGCGAGTTGCTGGTGATCAGCCAGACCGCCTACCAGGCGATGTACGAGAGTCTCGGCGAGGCGAGGCTGGACGGGAAGACGCTGGTCAACCTGAGCTCCGGCACCCCCGACGAGCTACGGGAGGCGGCCGGGTGGGTGGCGGAGCGGGGCGGCACGCTGGTCACGGCGGGCATCATGGTGCCGCCGCCCGGGATCGGCCAACCTGGCGCGTACACGTTCTACAGCGGGCCGAAGGAGGCGCTCGACCGGTACGCGGGCACCCTGGAGGCGCTGTCCGAGGTGACGTACGTGGGCGAGGACCCAGGGCTGGCGATGATGTACTACCAGGCCCAGCTGCTGATGTTCTGGTCGTCGCTGACGAGCTTCATGTACGCGGCCGCGCTGGTGGGGACGGCGGGGGTGCGGCCGACGGCGTTCGCGCCCCTCGCCCAGGGGCTCCACGGCGAGCTGGCCGCCGACGGCCCCATGGGCTACATCAGGATCCTGAGCGAGGAGCTGGAGTCGGGCGTCTATCCGGGCGACGAGAACAGCCTGCACATGCAGGCCGTCGGCATGGGCCACGTGGTGGAGACGCTGCGCGCCGCCGGGCTGGAGACCACGGTGCCGGAGGCCCTGCACAGGCTGTTCGCCCGCGCCGACGCCGAGGGACACGGCCACGAGGGCATCACCGCCGTGGTCGAGTCGATCAGGAAGCCGGAGTGAAGGGAACCCGCTCAGCTCCGTGAGCGGGTTCCCCGGTGACTAGTGGTTGGCCAGGAAGGCGAGCAGGTCCTGCCGGGTGAGGAGCCCGGCGGGCTTGCCCTCCTCCAGCACCACCGCGGCGTCGGCCTTCTCCAGCGCCTCGACCGCCCGCGACACCGGCTCGCCACTGCCGATCATGGGCAGCGGCGACGACATGTGGTCGGCGATCGGGTCGTCGGAGGAGAGCTTGCCGCGGTAGAGCGCCTCCAGCAGGTCGCGCTCCACGATGGAGCCGACCACCTCGGCCGCCATGACCGGCGGCTCCTCCTTCATGACCGGGAGCTGGGAGACCGAGTATTCGCGCATGATGGAGATCGCGGTGCCGACCGACTCGTGCGGGTGGGCGTGCACGAACTTGGGCAGCCCCTCGCCCTTGCGGGCCAGCACGTCGCCCACCAGCTCCTCCTCCGAGGAGGTGGTGAGGAAGCCGTAGTCGGCCATCCAGTCGTCGTTGAAGATCTTGGACAGGTAGCCGCGGCCGCCGTCGGGCAGCAGCACCACGATCACGTCGTCCGGCGCGGCCTTGGCCGCCACCTGGAGCGCCGCCACCACGGCCATCCCGCACGAGCCGCCGACGAGCAGCCCTTCCTCGCGGGCGAGCCTGCGGGTCATGTTGAACGAGTCCTTGTCGGACACCGCGATGATCTCGTCGCAGATGCCGGTGTCGTAGGTGTCGGGCCAGATGTCCTCGCCCACGCCCTCCACCAGATAGGGCCTGCCGGAGCCGCCCGAGTAGACCGAACCCTCGGGGTCGGCTCCGATGATCTTGACCCGGCCGCCGGAGATCTCCTTGAGGTAGCGGCCGGTGCCGCTGATCGTGCCGCCGGTGCCGATGCCGGCCACGAAGTGGGTGATCCGGCCCTCGGTCTGCTCCCAGATCTCGGGGCCGGTGGAGTGGTAGTGGGACTCCGGGTTGTCGACGTTGGAGTACTGGTCAGGCTTCCAGGCGTTCGGGATCTCCGCGGCCAGCCGGTCGGACACCGAGTAGTAGGACTCGGGGTGGTCGGGCGCGACCGCGGTCGGGCAGACCACCACCTCGGCCCCGTACGCGCGCAGTACCGCGATCTTGTCGTGGGCCACCTTGTCGGGCACCACGAACAGGCACCGGTAGCCCTTCTGCTGGGCCACGATGGCCAGGCCCACGCCGGTGTTGCCGGACGTCGGCTCGACGATGACGCCTCCGGGCCGGAGTGCGCCGGAGGCCTCGGCGGCCTCGATCATGCGGACCGCGATGCGGTCCTTCACCGAGCCGCCCGGGTTGAAGTACTCGACCTTGGCGAGCACCTGAGCGGGCAGCCCCGACGAGACCTTGTGCAGGCGGACGAGCGGCGTGTTGCCTATGAGCTCGACCAGGGAATCATGTACGCGCACTGAGGTGTTCACCTTCTTTGCCGAAGCTTGGTCAGCCGATTCGTGGCCGGGAACCCGTGAGGGTGGCGGGCACTCAGCTAGTTTCAACCAAACGCTACCGCCGAGCTGGGGTGGAGGGGAAAACGCACGTGGTGTGGGCAGCGGGCGCGGCGCGGGCCGCGCGCAGGATCGCGGCCGCGGCGGCGCTCGGGGGCGGCGGGCTCACGGCTCTCGGCGCGACCGCGTACGCGTTGCTGATCGCCGAGGGCCTGCTGGCCCGCCGCACGATCGGCACCCCGCACGGCCTGTACGGCCCGTCGTCCGACGGCGTCTACGGCGACTATCCGGGCCCGCCGCTCAAGATGGCCATGCTCGGCGACTCCACCTCCGTCGGGCTGGGCATGACCGATCCGGGCAAGACGCCCGGCGTCCTGATCGCCTGCGGGCTCGCGGCCGTCGCCGAGCGGCCGGTGGAGCTGCGGGTCGTCGGCAAGTCCGGGGCTCCCTCCGCCGAGCTGGGCGAGCAGGTGGACGCGGTGCTGCCGATGCGGCCCGACGTCGCCGTGATCTTCGTGGGCGCGAACGACGTCATCACCAAGACGCCGCCGGCCACCGCCGTCCGCCACCTGATCAAGGCGGTGCGGCGGTTGCGCGAGTCGGGCGCCGAGGTGATCGTCGGCACCTGTCCCGACCTGGGCACGGTCCGGCCGATCGCGCAGCCGCTGCGCTGGGTGGCGCGCCGCTGGAGCCGCCAGATCGCCGCCGCGCAGACGGTCGCGGTGGTCGAGGCGGGCGGGCGTACGGTGGCGTTCGCCGGTCTCCTGGGCAAGGAATTCCACGCAAATCCGGGCGAGATGTTCGGACCGGATCGTTTCCATCCATCTGACCGAGGTTATGCACAGGCTGCTTACGCGGTGCTACCTTCTGTATGCGCCGCGCTGGGGTTGTGGCCCGAGCCGCGACCCGAGCCCGGCGAAGGACTGCAACCGATCTACATCGCGGCGGCGACGGCCGCGGAGGAGCCCGGCACCGAGGTTTCGGCAACCCAGGTCGACGGGCGGACGACCGGCACCCACGGCAGGTGGGCGACGTTGTTCCGCCGCCGTCGGCTCGGGGGGCAGCTCAACGACGCCTAGATCCGGTCACTCTCCGAGCCGGAGCCGTCACTCGGTGTCCCTTTGGAGGGATTTGCCCGTGCTCCGGCCTTCCGCTCTCGCCCTCGCCGGCACCCTGGCCCTGGCCGGCTGCTCCGGCAGCGACGCCGCCACCGCCGACTTCCCGACCTGGCACAACCCCGCCGTCAACGCGGTCAGCCGGATGGCCACGGCCGGCGGGGTGGTGACCACCACCTCCATGAAGTCCGACGGCACGCTGGAGACCGTCGCCCTCGGCCTGTCCGACGGCAAGAAGCTCTGGGCCCACCCCGCGACCATGGCGGGCCGCCTCCCCGGCATGGGCGTCTCCGCCCCCGCCATCGTCGAGACGACGGGCGGCCAGGCGATCGTCGCGGCCCTCGACCCGGCGAAGAAGGGCCGCTGGAAGGCGACGCTCATCGTCCGCGACGCCCGCACCGGCGAGCAGAAGTGGACCCGCCCGGTCCACTCCACGTTCGGCCCGCAGCGCTGCGGGCCCTACCTGTGCATGTCCGAGCACACCGCGCTGTCCTCGGCCCGCGTGGTGGTCCTCGACCCGGCCACCGGCAAGCAGCTGTGGAAGCTGCCCGGCATCGCCGAGGTCGAGTGGTCCGACTCCCAGCAGGTCGTGATGCTCCGGCTGGCCGCCAACCCGACGCTCGAGTCGTACGAGCTCAAGACCGGCAAGCTGCGGTGGCAGCAGCCGATCGAGCAGGCGCTCGGGCCGGGCATCGACCTGTCGGGCGGCTGGGCGTTCGGCGCCAGCGGCGACGACCTGATCGGCTACGTCGCCCCCTACACCAACCCGCAGACGAAGAAGACCTCGGCGTTCGGGCTGTTCTCGGTGAAGATCAGCGACGGCACGATCAACTGGATGCGGCCCTCGGTGGTGCGCGTCTACCCCAGCGGCAGCCCCGGCTACGCCCCCGTGGTGCGGCCGGTCGACCAGCGCGGCGCCTACGGCGGGTTCGCCAGGCTCGACGCCGGCAACGGGCGCGTCATCGGCCAGATCACGGCCGCCGACGTGCCGGGCTCGGGCTGGTGGCTGGCGTTCCCCAACCACATGGACAAGCTCGGCTTCCTCAAGCACGGCCACAAGGGCACCGCGTTCGACCTGGTCAGCGGGAAGCCGGTGGCCGTCGAGGACCAGCGCGGGTGGTCCTTCTGCGTGACCGACCCCAAGCCGCTGCCCCTGCGCGGGCAGGCGCCCGGCTTCTACTCCATCGCCGCCGTGTGCGAGTTCGACCTGGCGTCGGGCAAGCGGATCGCCGACGCGTCCGCCCCGCCGTCCTGGTTCACCGGCAGCCAGCAGGGCTGGCGGCTGTGGCGCGACGAGAAGGGCGCCATGCACGCCGTCCACGACGGCACCGCGCCCACTCCGGGGATGTACGGCTGACCTTCCTGGGCGCCTTACGTCCCGATCACGCGATAAGGCAGGGGCCCTGATGTCGGGGAAATGGTATTGGAATATAGTTCTAATACTGTGCCGACAAAGGAGGGGCCATGCCCGAGGCCGTCATCGTAGCCACCGCCCGCTCGCCCATCGGGCGGGCCTTCAAGGGGTCGCTGAAGGATATGCGCCCCGACGACATGACCGTTCAGATGATCCAGGCGGCCCTGGCCAAGGTGCCCCAGCTCGACCCGCACTCCATCGACGACATCATGCTGGGCTGCGGCCTGCCCGGCGGGGAGCAGGGCTACAACATGGGCCGCGTGGTCGCGGTGATGCTGGGCCTGGACGACGTGCCCGGCACCACCGTCACCCGCTACTGCTCGTCGTCGCTCCAGACCACCCGGATGGCCTTCCACGCGATCAAGGCCGGTGAGGGCGACGTGTTCGTCTCCGCCGGGGTGGAGGCGGTCTCCCGGTTCGCCAAGGGCAACTCCGACTCCCTGCCCGACACCATGAACCCGATCTTCGGCGAGGCCGGTGAGCGGACCAAGTCGTACGCCGCCGGCGGCAAGACCTGGCATGACCCGCGCGAGGACGACCAGGTGCCCGACGTCTACATCGCGATGGGCCAGACGGCCGAGAACGTCGCCCAGCTCAAGTCCGTCAGCCGCCAGGAGCAGGACGAGTTCGGCGTGCGGTCGCAGAACCTCGCGGAGAAGGCGCTGGCCGACGGGTTCTGGCAGAAGGACATCACGCCGCTGACGCTGCCCGACGGCACCGTGGTCAGCAAGGACGACGGCCCGCGCGCCGGCACCACCTACGAGAAGGTCTCGACCCTGCAGCCGGTCTTCCGTCCGGACGGCACGATCACGGCGGGCAACTGCTGCGCGCTCAACGACGGCGCGGCCGCGGTGGTCGTGATGAGCGACACGAAGGCCGCGGAGCTCGGCATCACCCCGCTGGCCAGGATCGTCTCGACGGGCGTCTCCGGCCTGTCGCCGGAGATCATGGGCCTGGGCCCGGTGGAGGCCAGCAAGCAGGCCCTCGCCAGGGCCGGCATGGCGATCGAGGACGTCGACCTGGTGGAGATCAACGAGGCGTTCGCCGCCCAGGTCATCCCGTCCTACCGCGAGCTCGGCATCGACGTCGACCGCCTCAACGTGAACGGCGGCGCGATCGCGGTCGGGCACCCGTTCGGCATGACGGGCGCCCGCATCACCTCGACGCTGATCAACAGCCTCCAGCACCACGACAAGACGATCGGCCTGGAGACCATGTGCGTGGGCGGCGGCCAGGGCATGGCGCTGCTCCTTGAGCGCCTGAGCTGACGACCGCGAGTGGGGGCCGGGCTCAGCCGTGGAAGTCGGGCCCGGCCCGCTCCGGCGTGATGCGGAGGACCACCCGCCGTTCGCGCACCATGGCCGCGCGGTAGTCGTCCCAGTCGGGGTGCTCGCCGGAGATGTCACGGTAGTAGGACACCAGGTGGTCCATGGCCTCGGGCAAGGAGATGATCTCCGCGGTGCCCTCGACCTGGATCCACTGGCCGTAGAAGGCGTCGGTGAAGGCGCAGATGGCCACGTGGGGGTCCCTGCGCGCGTTGCGGGTCTTGACCGCCGTCTCCCTGGAGCTGACGACGATGCGGCCCTCGGCGTCGACGCCGACGACGACCGGTGACATCTGCGGCCGTCCGTCGGCGTGCCGGGTCAGCAGGACGGCCCTGTGGTTGCGGGCGAGGAACTCTCGCGCTGTCTGCAGATCCATGAGCAGATCATCGTACGGCGCGGCGTCGTGGAGGAGGTCGCCGTGCCGTCGTGATCCCGTCGTGATGTCCCGAGGGGGCATGCCTGCGCCCGTGCCGCGGCACGGGCGCAGGGTAGGCGGTGGGGGCTCTAGATGAAGCCCATGCGGTTACGGCGGAACCGCTCGTGCTCGTGAACGATCGCGGCGGCGTAGCCGTGGGTCAGCCCGTGCTCGTCGGCGAGCCAGTTGGCCCGCTCGGCGCACCTCAGGAAAGACGGGCCGTTGTCGATGGCTTGGAACCACTCTGGGAGTTCGCGTCCCGTGATGGCAGGGACTCTGGCGATCAGCTTCGTCTGCGTCTCCGGTGAGTGGTTCAAGGACATGGGCACCTCCACGGATTAAGGTCCTTTGCTTGACACTGCAACACCACTTGCGGAAAGGCAAGACCCCAGTTCGCGATCCTTTTGTTACGGCAGGTGGATTTCCGGTCGCACAAAGAGAGGGCCCCGCCGAACGGCGAGGCCCTCTGGTGCTGACGGTGTCAGTCGCTACTGGTGAAGTAGCTGATGAGGCGGAGCATCTCGATGTAGATCCACACCAGGCTCAGCGTGAGGCCGAAGGCGCACTGCCAGGCGAACTTCTCCGGGGCGCCCTGCTTGACGCCCTGCTCGACCGAGTCGAAGTCGAGGAGCAGGAAGAAGCAGCCGAGCAGGATCATCGCGACGCTGAAGACGATGGCCAGCGGGCCGCCGTCACGCAGGCCCAGGCCGCCCTCGACGAAGAAGCCGGCGATCAGGTTGACCAGGATCAGGCCGAGCGCCGCGACCGCCGCCGCGACGACGTACTTGACCAGCTTGGGGGTGACGCGGATGATACGCAGCGTGTAGACGGCGAGTGTGCCGGCGAACGCCATGGCGGTGGCGAGCACCGCCTGGACCACGATGCCGTTGATCTGCGAGTCGAACACACTGCTCACGGCGCCGAGGAAGACGCCCTGGAAGGCGGCGTAGCCCAGGATGAGCGCCGGGTTGGTGCTCATCGTGAACGAGGCGATCAGGCCGAGGACCAGGGCCACGATGGCGGAGCCGATGGCCACGGCCAGGGGGACGTCGAGATACCACGAGGCGGCCGCCGCCACGACGAGCGTGCCCAGCGTCATGAAGCCGCGGACCACCACGTCGTCGATGGTCATCGTGCGGTAGGCGGGCTGCGCCGGGGGGGCGTACGACGGAGAGTCGTACATGTTCTGCAACTGCTGTGGGGTCGGGGTCGCCTGGCTGCCCCAGCCTGCCGACTGTGACCTACTGAATACGGGGTTCTTGCTCTGCATCGCTGCCTCCTGCGCCGAGCCTATGGGACCGGGCGGCACCTAGGTCAACTAGCGCTCAGATCTATGTAGCTTCGAGACTTCAGCAGGGAGGTCAACGTACGTGACGCTCCGGAAGTTCCCGACGAGGTAAAGCCGAAATTCGCTGCATTTCCCGTGGTAGAGAGCCGGTGCCCCCGGCGGGATTCGAACCCGCACCGCAACCCTTTTAAGGGGTTTGCCTCTGCCATTGGGCTACGGGGGCGCCGCAATCATACGAAACGGACCATGCTTCCGGTGGGCACAACTTCGCATCACCCGCCACATCTGTGAAGTCTGCGGTGAAGTGATAGGGCTCCGGACACTCTGTCCAGGAAGAGTATGCCGTCCAGATGGTCCAGTTGGTGCTGAATACACCTGGCTTCGAATGCGTCAGCTTCGATGGTGACGGGCTCTCCGCTTCCTGGCAAACGCCCACGTACGGTGATATGTGTGGCCCGCCGGACATCGGCGGTGAGGTCCGCGACGGAGGCGCAGCCCTCGCGCCCGGAGTCCCAGCGGGCGGCCTCCGCGAGGCGAGGATTGACCACCACGAGCTCTCCCGCCCAGGACCGGGTCCGGGGGTGGCTGCGGGCGTCGAAGGCGATCAGGCGCCAGCTCAGGCCGATCTGCGGCGCCGACAGCCCGGTGGCGGGCTCGCGGCGGAGGGTGGCGAGGAGATCGGCCGCGGCGGACACGACCGCCGGCGCGGTGGGGTCGACCTCCTCGGCCGGCGATGAGAGGACGGGATGAGGGGCGGGCAGCACCGGCCGCGCCGTCCCCGTCACGCCGGAAGTCTGCGCCCCGGGCGCCCCGGAGCCCGTCACAGCAGATCGGGTTCGACGGGGCGGAAGGTGATCTCGGAGTCGAGCCCGGCTCCGACGGCGGCCAGCCGCCGCATCAGGTCGGCCACGTCCACCTTCTCCGGCAGCTCGACGTCGGCGATGAGCACGTACAGGCGGCCGGTGAGCCGGGTGCTCATCCCGGTGATGTTGCCGCCGTCGGCGGCGAGCACGGTGCTGATCCCGGAGATGATGCCCGGCCGGTCGGGACCGTGCACGGTGAGCACGTAGCCGAGGCCGTTCTCCCGGCGGCGGAAGTCGCGGCGGGCCGCGACGGCGGCGGCGGTCACCACCAGGTCCGGCGCCGTGAGGTGCTTGGTCAGCTCGTCGGCGCTCAGCTCGCCGTTGACCAGCAGCATCATGGCGACGTGCCCGCCCAGCAACGTCATCGTGGAGTCCTGGATGTTGGCCCCGCACCCGGCCAGCGCCCCGGTGACCGCGGCGATCACTCCCGGCCGGTCCACGCCCAGCACGGTCACCGCTGACAGCCCCACCCGCGATCCCCCTCCGATCGGCCGGTGGGCGCCGGCACGCCCCGGCGCTCACCGGGGCGCGTCGCCGATCCGGGCTCAGCGGCGCATCGTCGCGACCGCCGCCCTGAAGCCCTCGCGCGGGTGTTCCATCTCACCCAGGGAGATGGTCTCCCGCTTGAAGAACAGGGCCAGGGTCCAGTCGACGACGACGCGGACCTTGCGGTTCAGCGTCGGCACCCGCGACAGATGGTAAGTGCGGTGCATGAACCATGCAGGGAATCCGCGAAGCTTGATGCCATAGACGTTGGCCACGCCCTGATGCAGGCCCAGACCGGCGACCGATCCGACGTACTTGTGGCTGTATTCGGCCAGTTCCTGCCCGCGGAGGTAGCGGACGATGTTGTCGCCGAGCACCTTGGCCTGGCGGACCGCGTGCTGGGCGTTGGGCGCGCAGAACTCGCCCGGGTTCGTCAGGTCGGGCACCGCCGCCAGGTCGCCCGCCGCGAAGGCGCCGGGGGTGTCCTCGACGGCGAGGGTGGCCAGGGTCCTGATCCGGCCGCGCTCGTCGAGCGGCAGGTCGCTGGAGCTGACGACCGGGCTGGGCTTGACGCCGGCCGTCCACACGAGCGTCTCGGCGTCGAACTCGGTGCCGTCCGACAGCACCACGTGGCCGCCCGCGCAGGACTCCAGCCGGGTCTCCAGCCGGACGTCGATGCCGCGCTCGCGCAGCTGCTCCAGCGTCCACTTGCCCATTTCGGGGCCGACCTCGGGCAGCACCCGGTTCGTCGCCTCGACGAGCACCCAGCGGACGTCCGACGGCTTGATGTTGCGGTAGTAGCGGGTGGAGTCCTTGGCCATGTCCTCCAGCTCGGCCAGCGCCTCCACGCCGGCGAAGCCCGCGCCCACGACCACGAAGGTCAGCGCCCTGCGGCGCACCTCGGGGTCGTCGGTCGACTCGGCCACGTCGAGCAGGTGGAGCACCCTGTTGCGGAGCGCGATGGCCTCGCCGACGGTCTTGAATCCGATGCCGATGTCGGTGAGCCCGGGGATCGGCAGCGTACGGGAGATCGAGCCCGCCGCCATGACGACCACGTCGTAGGCGAGGTCGCGCGCGTCGCCCTCGGGCGGCTGGAAGGTGACGGTCCTGGCCGCGTGGTTGACCTTGGTCACCCGTCCGTTGAGTATCCGCACCTTGGGCAGCACCCGCCGGAGCGGGGCCACCATGTGCCGGGGCGAGAGGTTGCCCGCCGCGGCCTCCGGCAGGAACGGCTGGTAGGTCATGTAGGACTGGGGATCGATGATCGTGATGCTGACGGAGCCGTCGCGCAGCTCCCGGCGCAGGCCGCGCTGCAGGCGCAGTGCCGTGTAGAGGCCGACGTACCCACCGCCGACGATCAAGATGTGCTTGTTCATCCTGAAGCCCCATCCCTCGTGGAGTGCTTGTGAAAGCATTCACAAGCCTACGTCCGCCTCTCCCCGGACGCCAATCTCCGCGTGATGGGATGCGTCACACCGACAGCTCGCCCGCCCGTATGAAGACCGCGTCGAGCATCTCGGCGGTGACCCTGCCGGTGAACGTGTTCTGCTGGCTCGGGTGGTAGCAGCCGAGCAGCGTGACGGGCGCGTCCCCGTACGAGACCGCCAGCTCGACGCCGTGGCCGAACGGCGGGCGGCTGCGCGGCAGGGCGTAGCCGGCCTCCTTGAGCGCGGGCCACATGGCCTGCCAGGCGTAGCCGCCGAGCGCGACCACGACCCGGACGTCCGGCGCCACCAGCGCGAGCTCACGGGCCAGCCACGGGAAGCAGGCGGCCTTCTCCTCGGGCAGCGGCTTGTTGGCGGGGGGCGCGCAGCGGACCGAGGCCGCCACCCTGGCGCCGATCAGCTCCTGCCCGTCGCCGGCGTGCGTGCTGGTCGGCTTCGCGGCCAGGCCGGTGCGGTGGAGCGAAGCGAACAGCCAGTCGCCGCTGCGGTCGCCGGTGAAGATCCGGCCGGTCCTGTTGCCGCCGTGCGCGGCGGGGGCCAGCCCGACGATGAGCACGCGCGGACGTTCGTCGCCCCACCCGGGGACGGGGCGCCCCCAGTAGGTCTCGTCCGCGAAGGCCCGCCGCTTGACCTCGGCGACCTCCTCGCGCCAGGCGACCAGGCGCGGGCAGGCCCGGCAGACCGACTGCCTGGCGGTGAGCTCCGCCAGCGTGGCGCTGCTCTCCGCGAGGCGGCGCACGCCGCCGGGGTCTCGGGCGACCGGGGTGTCGGCGGTGGCCGGGTCGTCCGGCCACCCGGTGCCGGGAGGTACGAAGCTCATGACATCGATGGTGCCGGATGTCCGGGACCGCCACGAACCAGGCCGGACAACGAAGAACCGGGCGGCGTCACGTGGACACCGCCCGGTTCAGCTCGACTGATCAGGCAGGCTTCTCAGTCTGCGGGGCCTCCTTGGGCGGGCAGGTCGCGCTGAACTGCGACGTGCCGGAGGAGGTCGCGTTGGGGCTGACGACGACGAGCTCGACAGAGCCCGCGGTCACCGAGGCGCCACGCGTGCCGCCGACGCCCCACGTCACGTCGAGGCTGCCGTTGACCTGGCGCTCGAGCGTGTTGTGGTCACGCTTGCCGTCGACCACCCAGTAGTACTGGACGGTCGCCGGGCCGGTGCTGGTCAGGGTCGCCTTGAAGTCGACCCCGGGGCCCCGGTTGTCGGCGCACATCTCGTTGCGCTGACCGGCCACCGAGACGCTGGAGACGGAGACCGAGGGCTTCGGAGCCTGGCAGGCGGCGTACGACTGCGAAATGCTGTCGCGGTCGTTGGAGCCGAACACCGACAGGCGGACGGTGCCGCCGTTCTTCGCCGCACCCGAGAGCGCGGTGTCGGACAGGGTGACGGTCTTCGCGCCGCCCCGGTGGAAGGTGGTGGAGCCCGAGTCGACGGTGCTGCCGTTCACCGACCACACCCAGCGGACGCGGTCGGAGCCGCTGGCGCTGACCCTGGCGTGCGCGCTCACCTTGCACCCGTCGTGGTTGGTCGCCGTCACCAGGTTGGAGGCGTCGACCTTCACCCGCGGAGCGGGCGCCGGGGTGTAGTCCTTGCAGTGGACCTTGTAGTAGGCACGGTTGGAGACCGCACGGTCCGGGCTGAGGACCTCGAGCACCGCCGAGCCGCTGTGGCTGTGGCGCGGCGAGAAGCCGACGCCGACCTTACGCGAGTCCCGGACCTTGACCTTGCCGTAGTCGACGGTCTTGCCGTTGACCACCCAGCGGTAGCGGACCCAGGACGGGCGCTCCACGCTGATCCGGCCGACGAAGTCGATCTTCGAGCCGGGGTTGCAGTAGCCCACGTACGTGGACGGGCTCGCCCATGCCTTCGCCGACACCCGCTTGTCGAGGTGGGTGCGCGTGACGTCCTTGGCCTGCACGCAGTCGACCGAGAAGTAGCCCTTCTTGGAGACGACCTTGCGCGGGCTCAGGACCTCGAGGCGCTGCCAGCCCTTGACGTCGCCCTTGAAGGTGGCCTTCTCCGAGAGCTTGATCGACTTGGTGCCCTTGGCCGAGACCTTGACGGTCTTGACCTTGCTCTTGGAGCCGTCGCCGTGGAGCCAGCGGTAGGCGACCGTGGTCTTGCCGTTGAGCTTGACCTTGACCGTGGCCGAGAACGTGATGTTCGCCGGGCACGACCCCTGGTAGTCGCGATCGGAGGCCTTCGGCGTCGAGACCGACACCTTCGGCTTGACCCGCGGCTTGGCGGCAGCCTGCGCGGGGGAAGCAGCCAGACCGGCGACCAGACCGGCCAGCACGGCGGTGGACGCGATCGCGGCCACCTTCCGTACTAAGGCAGAGGACTTCATAGGAGAGTGACTCCATTCCGTGAGAGTAAGAACGCACACGGAGACGGTTGCCACGCCGACATTCATCTCTGCCCGGCCATATGGCAAAGCCCCCGTTACTGCAACGATCACTAAAGCACAAGGGCATTGCGCATTCAATACGAACACGCCGGTTATATGTGTAGATTTGGCGACTTAACGGACGAGAGACCAGGCAATTCCGTCAAGGATGTCGTGTTCGCTCACGACGACCTGCTCGAATCCGAACCTCCGGACGATCCGGTCGAGGATGAGCGCCCCCGCCACGATGACGTCCACCCGGCCCGGGTGCATCACCGGCAGCGCCGCCCGCTCGTCGTGGGTCATCGCCAGCAGCCGCCGGGTCACGTCGTGCACCTGCTCGCTGGAGAGACGCGCATGGTGGATCCGCTCCGGCAGGTAGGCGGGCAGGTCGAGCGCGACGCCCGCCACCGTCGTCACCGAACCGGCCAGCCCCACGAGCGTGCGCGCGTCGCGTACCGGAACCTCGTCCTCGACGCGGGCGAGCGCGGCCTCCACGTCGGCCACCACCGCCTCCAGCGCCGCCGCGGACGGCGGGTCACCGGCGTCGCGCAGGTGACGCTCGGTCAGCCGCACGCAGCCGATGTCGACCGAGATCGCCGACTCGGCGTGCTCCGAACCCACCACGAACTCCGTCGAGCCGCCCCCGATGTCGACCACCAGGTAAGGCGGCAGCGGCCCCTGCGGCACCTCGGTCTCCGGCGACAGCCGCACCAGCCCCCTGGTGGCGCCGGTGAACGACAGCTCGGCCTCCTCGGACCCCGAGATCACCTCCGGCTCCACGCCGAAGATCTCGCGCACCCCGTCGGTGAACTCCTGACGGTTCGCCGCGTCGCGGGTCGCGCTGGTCGCGACCACGCGGGTGGCGCTCGCGCCGTGCTGGTCGATCAGCTTGCGGTAGGCGCGCATCGCGCCGAACGTGCGCTCCAGCGCCTCCGGAGCCAGCCGCCCGGTCCGGTCGACGCCCTGGCCCAGTCGTACGATCTCCATCCGGCGCTCGACGTCGGCCAGCGCGGCCTCGCCGGCGTCGGCCACGAGCAGGCGCACCGAGTTGGTGCCGCAGTCGATGGCGGCTACACGCATGGTCCGTCACTCCACCACTCGGGGAGGGCCTCCAGCGCCTCCCTGCCGAACGGGTTGCTCCCCGGCGCCGCGAGCTCGTGCGCGACGAGCGCGTGCAGGCACTTGACCCGCAGCGGCATGCCGCCGGCGCTCTGCATGCCGGGCGCCAGCGGCTCCAGCCCTTCCTCCGCGGCGACCTCGTCGCGCCTGGCCAGGTAGGCGTCGTGCGCGGCCTGGTAGGCGGACGCCAGCTCCGGGTCGCCGGCCAGCCTGTCCTGCATCTCGCGCATCAGCCCCGAGCCCTCCAGCGTGCCGATGGCCGAGGCCGCCTTCGGGCAGGTCAGGTAGTAGAGCGTGGGGAACGGGCTGCCGTCGGCCAGCCTGGGCGCGGTCTCCACCACGTCGGGGTTGCCGCACGGGCAGCGGTGCGCCACCCGGCGCAGCGACCGGGGCGGCCGCCCGAGCTGCTTCTCGACGGCCTCGGCGTCCTTACTGTCCAACGCTCTCCTTCTGCTTCTCCGGCTGCTTCTCCGGCTGCTTCTCCGGCTGCTTCTCCGGCTGCTTCTCCGGCTGCTTCTCCGGCTGCTTCTCCGGCTGCTCGGTGGCCTGCTCTGCCGGCTGTCCGGTCGGTTGCCCTGCCGATTGGCCGGGCGACTGCTCGGTCGCGCGCCGGCCCGTGCCGTCGTCGGCCGCCTGGACCGACTCCCACAGCGTCTGGTACCACGGCGGCTGCTGCGCCGGCCGCTGGGCCGCCGCCTGCCCCTTGCCCGGGTCGGGGTCCATCACCACGAAGCACCTCTCGCCCTGGCCGCAGTAGTGGAGGCGCTCCTTGGCCGTGCGCCTGACCCAGTTGGGGTCGCCGACCTGGCGGCTCTCGGCCAGCAGCCGCTGCCGCTCGGCCTCCACCTTGGCCTTCTCCTCGCGGAGCTCGGCGATGTCGCGCCGCTGGGCGATGTAGGTGCGGACGGGGTACGCCAGGCTCATGGCGATCGCGCAGACCACCACCGCGAGGATCGCGGCCCGCCCCGTCAACTGCGGTTTCTTCGCCACCTCCGGCATCCACCTCCCCGTACGAACCGCCCGCGGCGCCATCGGACCGCCGCGGGCAGCTACCCGAAATTACTGCTGGAAACGCGGAAAGGCCGCGCGACCCGCGTAACGGGCGGCGTCGTCGAGGATCTCCTCGATGCGCAGCAGCTGGTTGTACTTGGCCACCCGGTCGGAGCGGGCCGGGGCGCCCGTCTTGATCTGGCCGCAGTTGGTCGCCACCGCCAGGTCGGCGATCGTGGTGTCCTCGGTCTCGCCGGAGCGGTGGCTCATCATGCACCGGTAGCCGCTGCGGTGGGCCAGGTCGACCGCGTCGAACGTCTCGGTCAGCGTGCCGATCTGGTTGACCTTGACCAGCAGGGCGTTGGCGGTGCCCGACCCGATGCCGCGCGCCAGCCGCTCGGGGTTGGTCACGAACAGGTCGTCGCCGACGAGCTGGACCCGGTCGCCGAGTGCCTCGGTGATGGCCTTCCAGCCCTCCCAGTCCTCCTCGTCGAGCGGGTCCTCGATGGACACCAGCGGGTAGTTGTCGACCAGGTCGGCGTAGAAGGCGATCAGCTCCTGGGCGGACAGGCCCTTGCCGTCGATGGTGTAGACGCCGTCCTTGTGGAACTCGGTGGCGGCCACGTCGAGCGCCAGCGCCACGTCGGCGCCGGGGGTGAAGCCGGCCCGCTCGATGGCCACCAGGATCAGGTCGAGCGCGTCGCGGTTGGACGGCAGGTTGGGCGCGAACCCGCCCTCGTCGCCGAGACCGGTGGCGTAGCCCTTCTCCTGCAGCACCTTCTTGAGCGCGTGGTAGACCTCGGTGCCCATGCGCACGGCCTCGCCGAACGACTCGGCGCCGATCGGCGCGATCATGAACTCCTGGATGTCGACGTTGGTGTCGGCGTGCGCGCCGCCGTTGAGGATGTTCATCATCGGCACCGGCAGCACG
The DNA here is from genome assembly GCF_039540635.1 of Nonomuraea ferruginea. Classification (NCBI taxonomy): domain Bacteria; kingdom Bacillati; phylum Actinomycetota; class Actinomycetes; order Streptosporangiales; family Streptosporangiaceae; genus Nonomuraea; species Nonomuraea ferruginea. The sequence goes on from NZ_BAABFD010000013.1 coordinate 247,285, forward strand.
TGGGCGTTGGGGCCGCCGAGGTAGCGGAAGAGCGGCAGCTCGGCGCTGTCGGCGGCGGCCTTGGCCACGGCCAGCGAGACGCCCAGGATCGCGTTGGCGCCCAGCTTGGCCTTGTTGGGCGTACGGTCCAGATCGATCATGATCTGGTCGACGATGCGCTGGTCCTCGGCCTCGATGCCGTGGATCTCGTCGAAGATCTCGTCGGTCACGGCCAGCACGGCCTTGCGTACGCCCTTGCCGCCGTAGCGGTCGTCGCCGTCACGCAGCTCGACGGCCTCGAACTGGCCGGTGGACGCGCCGCTGGGCACCGCCGCCCGGCCGGTGCTGCCGTCGTCGAGGACCACGTCGACCTCGACCGTCGGGTTGCCCCTGGAGTCGAGGATCTCGCGAGCGTAAACGACCTCGATGGTAGCCACGGGATGCGCTCCTGAATCGATAGGCAATATGCGTTCAGAGCCTATCGGTAGAGGGCATCACGACCGGCGCGACTCCCACGCGCGCACCCGGTCGCGATACGTCCGCGCCGCGGCCCGCAGCTCCGCCTCCGGGTCGACGCCCGCCGAGCGCGCCCGCTTCACCAGGTCGAACAGCTCGCGGGCGACCCCTTGGCCGACCGCCGCGGACAGGCCGTCAGGCACGCCCGACCGCTCGGCGCGGCGCAGCAGCTGGGCCGCCAGCGACAGCGCCGGCTGGCCCATCGGCACCCCGTCGAGCAGCGACTCGTCGCCCCGGGAAGCCCGCTCGGCGGCCTTGATCGCCTCCCAGTTGTCGTTCACCTCGTCGGCGCTCTCCGCCTTGACCGAGCCGAACACGTGGGGGTGGCGCCGCACCAGCTTGCCGACGATGCCGTCGGCCACGTCGTCGACGTCGAAGCCCTCCGCCACGCGGGCGTGGAAGACCACCTGGAGCAGCAGGTCGCCGAGCTCCTCGCGGAGCGCGTCGTGGTCGCCCTCCTCGATCGTCTCCAGCACCTCGTAAGCCTCTTCGAGCAGGTAGGGCACCAGCGACTCGTGCGTCTGCTTGCGGTCCCACGGGCACTCGGTGCGCAGCCGGTCCATCACCCGTACGAGATCGAGCACGCGCGCGCCCGGCAGGTCGTACGAGCCGGGCACCACCTCGATCAGCGGCGGGTCGTCGAGCGCGATCGCGGCGTGGCCGAGAGCGCGCATGAAGTCCTCGTCGCCGTCGGCGGCGAGCCACACCACCGTCTCCCCCGCCGCCCGCGCGACCAGCCCTGCCGGGTCGGGAGTGACGACCGCGACCTCCACCCCCGCCTCGGCGAGGTACGGCAGCTGCGGATGGTCCGGCGAGCCCGTCAGCACCGGGCCGGACCGGAACGCCTGCCACGCCTGGTGGCTGAGCAGCCCAGGCGCGACGCGCGGCGAGGTGGTGACGACGACGAGCGGCATGTCAGCCCTGCGGCTGCTGCGCGGTCTGGGCCGGCTTGCCGAAGCGGCCCGGGTCGACGAAGCCCTGACCCTGCTGGAGGGTGCCGTAACGGGGGCTGAAGACCGTCTTGATCGAGTTGAACTCCTGCTGCACCTTGGCGGCGGCCTGCTGGTTGCCCGCGCCGCCGAACTTGTCCATGACCTTGCGGATGCCCACCTCGGCCTTGACGTAGTCGCGCGCGTCAGCCGGCGAGACGCCCTTGGACAGCAGGTTCATCTGCGGATCCTGGAACTCGCCCGGATCCTTGAGCGCGGTGTCGATCTCCGTCTCGCTGACCGTGACGCCGTGCTTGTCGGCCAGCTGCTGGTAGCGGAGCTGGTTGGTCATGCTGAAGAGGACGAACTGCGCGACGGGCGCCGTGAGCTGGTCGGGCCCGATGTTCGCCCTCTCCAGCGCGGCCTGGTAGCTCTTCACGTTCGCGTTCAGGTCGCTGGAGGAGATGCGCTGATCACCGACGATCGCCGCCGCTCCGGCCTCGACAGGGGTAGAGCAGGCGGCCAGGCCGAGGAAGCTCACCCCGGCTGCCGCGGCGGCCACAGCCACTCGTATCGACTTCACGTGTGTCCCTTTCCGACAAAAACCCCAGTCAGCTTACCGGCGCGAGTTCGAGGAACATCGCCTCGACCAGGTCGCCGCACCATTTGAGCAGATCCATGTCGCGCAACGGCTGCCCACCCAGCGGCTTCGTCTTGGGCACCGGCACCAGCAGCGTCTCCGCGGCCTGCTTGTAGACCGACTTCTTGTACAGCCGGTCGAGCCGGATCTGCTGCGACTCCCGCAGCCGCGCCGGGCCGAACTTGATGTACTGCCCCTGCAGCGTGACGTCCGTCAGCCCGGCCTTGCGCGCCCTGAGCCGGAACGCGGCGACCTCCAGGAGGTTCTCCACCTCGACCGGCGGCTTGCCGTAGCGGTCGGTCAGCTCGTCGCGCACCTCGTCGATGTGCGCGGGCTCGGCGATGGCCGCGATCCGCTTGTAGGCCTCCAGCCGCAGCCGCTCCGAGGTGACGTAGTCGTGCGGGATGTGCGCGTTGATCGGCAGCTCGACCTTGACGTCGTGCTGCTCGGGGGCCGCCGCCACGCCTTCGAGCTTGGCCTTCTGCTCCTGCACCGCCTCGGCCATCAGCCGGACGTACAGGTCGAAGCCCACGCCCGCGATGAAGCCCGACTGCTCGGCGCCCAGCACGTTGCCGGCGCCGCGGATCTCCAGGTCCTTCATCGCCACGTACATGCCCGCGCCCATCTCGGTGTGCTGGGCGATCGTGGCCAGCCGCTCGTGGGCGGTCTCGGTCAGCGGCTTCTCCGGCGGGTAGAGGAAGTAGGCGTAACCGCGCTCCCGGCCCCGCCCGACCCGCCCGCGCAACTGGTGGAGCTGCGACAGGCCGTAGTTGTCCGCCCGGTCCACGATGAGCGTGTTGGCGTTGGGCACGTCCAGCCCGGACTCCACGATCGTGGTCGAGACCAGCAGGTCGTACTCGCGCTCCCAGAACCCGACCATGATCTTCTCAAGCTGGTGCTCGTTCATCTGCCCGTGCGCCACCGCGATCCGCGCCTCCGGCACCAGCTCGCGCAGCCGCGCGGCCACCCGGTTGATCGACGCCACCCGGTTGTGCACGAAGAACACCTGGCCGTCGCGCATCAGCTCGCGCCGGATCGCCGCCCCGATCTGCTTCTCCTCGTACGGGCCCACGAACGTGAGAATCGGGTGGCGTTCCTCCGGCGGGGTGAGGATGGTCGACATCTCGCGGATGCCGGTCAGGCCCATCTCCAGCGTGCGCGGGATCGGCGTCGCCGACATGGCCAGCACGTCCACCTGCGTGCGCAGGTGCTTCATGGCCTCCTTGTGCTCGACGCCGAACCGCTGCTCCTCGTCGATGATGATCAGCCCGAGGTCCTTGAACCTGACCTCAGGGCTGAGCAGCCGGTGGGTGCCGATCACCACGTCGACCGCACCGGAGCGCAGCCCGTCGAGCGTGCCCTTGACCTCGGCGTCGTTCTGGAAGCGGGAGATCGGCTTGATGGTGACGGGGAAGCTGGAGAACCGCTCGGTGAACGTCGACATGTGCTGCTGCACCAGCAGCGTCGTCGGCACCAGCACCGCCACCTGCTTGCCGTCCTGCACGGCCTTGAACACCGCGCGCACCGCGATCTCGGTCTTGCCGTAGCCGACGTCGCCGCAGATCAGCCGGTCCATCGGGACGCCGCGCTCCATGTCGCGCTTGACCTCGTCGATGGCCTCCAGCTGGTCCGCGGTCTCCGCGTACGGGAACGCGTCCTCCATCTCGCGCTGCCACGGCGAGTCCTGCGCGAACGGGTGGCCGGGCGAGGCCATGCGGGCCGAGTAGAGCCGGATCAGCTCGCCGGCGATCTCCTTGACCGCCTTCTTCGCCCGCGACTTGGCCTTGGCCCAGTCGGCGCCGCCCATCCGGTTGAGCGTCGGCGACTCGCCGCCGACGTAGCGGGTGACCTCGTCGAGCTGGTCGGTCGGCACGTACAGCCGGTCGCCCTTGGCGTACTCGATCACCAAGTACTCGCGCGTGGCGCCCTGGACCGTGCGGCGCACCATCTCGATGTAGCGGCCCACGCCGTGCTGCTCGTGCACCACGTGGTCGCCCACCTTGAGCTGCAGCGGGTCGACCATGTTGCGGCGGCGCGACGGCAGGCGGCGCATGTCCTTCGTGGACGCCTTCTGGCCCACCAGGTCGAGATGGGTGAGCACGGCCAGGCCCGGGGTGACGAACCCGTGCTCCAGCAGCCCGGTGGTGACGTGCACCACCTTCGGCTCCGGCGCCTTGTCGACGAACCGCTGCAGGCGGGCCGGCACGTCTACGCCCTTGAGCAGCTCCACCATGCGCTCGGCGGACCCGTGGCCCTCGCTGATGAGCACGACCGCCTTGTCCTCGGCCAGCCAGCCCTTGATGTCGTCGAGCGCCTTGCGGGTGTCGCCGCGGTAGGCCTCCGAATCGTGCGCGGCCAGCTCCACGCCGCCGCCGAACGGCGCCATCGTCCACCACGGCTGCCCCAGCGCCTCGGCGTGGCCGCGGATCTCGTCGAGCGTGCGGAACGCCGCCGCGTCCAGGTCGATCGGCGCCTCTCCCCCCGCCGCCGCGTTGATCCAGGACGCCTCCAGGAACTCCTGCGACGTGCGCACGAGCTCCTCGGCCCGGCTCCTGATCCGCTCCGGGTCGCATACGAACACCGCCGACCTCACCGGCAGATGGTCGACCAGCAGGTCCATCTCACCGGCGAGCGCGGGCGCGAACGCCTCCATGCCCTCCACCGGCGTGCCCTCCGCGAGCTGGTCGAGCACCTCGGCCAGCGCCGGATAGCGCTCTGCCAGCTCCCGCGCCCGCTCCCGCACCTCCGCGGTCAGCAGCAGCTCCCGGCACGGCGGCGCGAACAGCCCCTCCTCCGCCGCCTCCAGCGAGCGCTGGTCGGCCACCTTGAACCAGCGGATCTCCTCGACCGTGTCGCCCCAGAACTCCAGCCGCAGCGGGTGCTCCTCCGTCGGCGGGAACACGTCCAGCAGCCCGCCGCGCACCGCGACCTCGCCGCGCCGCTCCACCATGTCGACCCGGTGGTAGCCGTTCTCCACCAGGCGCGTCACCACCTCGTCCAGGTCGGCGTCGTCGCCCGCCCTCAGCCGGATCGGCTCCAGCTCGCCCAGCCCTTTGACGATCGGCTGCAGCAGCGCCCTGATGGGCGCCACGACCACATTCAGCGGGCCCGCCGCGCTGTCGCCCTTCACCGGGTGCGCCAGCCGCCGCAGCACCGCCAGCCGCTGCCCCACCGTGTCGGACCGCGGCGACAGCCGCTCGTGCGGGAGCGTCTCCCACGCCGGGAACACCGCCACGGACCCGGGGTCGATGAGGCTGCTCAGCGCCGCCGCCAGATCCTCCGCCTCCCGCCCCGTCGCGGTGACGGCCAGCACGGTGCGCTGATCGTGCCCGGCCAGCGCGGCCACGCCGAACGGCCGCAGCGCGGCGGGCGCCACCAGCGCGACGTCACCGCCCCTGTCGAGGGCGGCGGTCAGCTCGGGGTCGGCGACGACAAGGTCAAGTAGTCCGGAAAGACTCATCAGTTAGCCCCACGATGGCAACACGACTACCCCCGGCCAAGCGGAGCGCGGGGGTGATGACATCCAGCCTACTTCCCACCCGCCCCCTGCTCGCGCCTGCGCCCCGTCCAACCCCACGGGCCTGTGTCCGGTGGGGAGCCGAGCTCCTCACCTCCCTTGCCGTGTGACTCCCGGCCCCGGGCGACGATCGACATCGTTCCCGAAAGCTCTCAAGTGACCCTGTGACCGGGCACGCTGGGCCATCTGACGGTGAGGACCACCGACTCCTCCTCCGCCAGCCACGAGTGGTCGACGCCCTCGCCCCACACCACGTAGTCGCCCCGCTCGGCCAGCAGCACGCTGCGCCCCGGGAGCTCGACGCGGAACCGGCCGCTGATCAGGATGAGCAGGGCGGTGCGGTTCTCGCCGGTGACCCATCGGGCGCGCTCGTCGCCGGGCTTGTGCAGGCCCCACTTGATCTCGACGGCCTCGCTGTGCCGCACGTCGCTCGGGGGCTTGAAATGACCGAGCAGCCACCCGCCGTCCAGCGGCCCGTCCACGCCGGCGTTGCCGACGTACACCCGGTCGTCCTCCGCTGGGGACCCATCCCTTTCCACCACGCCCGGGGACGCTAGCACCCGCGGGCGAGGCCCGGGATCACACCAGTTCGACGTCGAGCACGCGTACGGGGAAGGGCCGCCCGGCCTGGTCCCACCGGCCGCGCAACCCGTCATGGAGTGCGGCGGCGGCGCCCCAGGTGGAACGGAACCCGCAGGAGGCGGGCACGGCGAGCCGGCGCAGGAGCCGCCCGATGAGAGGAGCTCCTCCAGCGGCACATCCTGCAGAGACCTGCCGGAGTCGAGCCGCTCCAGCAAGAGCGCGCCGCTGTCCAGGTCGGCGTCGACCAGCAGTACGGTCCCCCGCCCGCCCCACAGCCGCAGGCCCTCGCCCTGTTCCACGACCGAGCGGTCAGGCCAGCCGACCTTGAGCACCAGCGGTTCGTCACCGCGCCTGACGGGCACCGCCAGGCCGTTGTACCCGTGCATCGGACGACCATCGATCACCAGACCCCAGCGGGCGCAGTGTTCGGCGACGATACGGCGAAGCGCGGACAACCATCGCCTCCCGGCTTCTCCCTCAAGCTGCCAACGGCCCAAGGCCCGGAACGACTCCGGGACCGTGATCGAGTGCCGCATCTCCGCCATCCTCATGATCGACAACCCGTCCGCACCGTGGGCGGATCCATCTCCTCAAGGGCGAGGAATTGATACCTGGACCTTTGAGAGCGAACAGACCGTAGCCCGCCGGCCTGCGAGGCCCGCGGTGGCCGAAGCAGGCGATCGACGGCCCACAGGTCTCGCCCCGGCGGCACAGCCTCACGATCATCTGGAAACACAATCCACCTCACACACGGGGGTCCAGGGGGCCGGGAGGCCCCCGGCGAGGGGGGCGGGGAGCTCGGCTCCCCGCTGAGCACAGTCCGAGACGATCGGCGCGGAGCGCCTGGGTTGCGAGGGCCATGCCGTTGGGTGAGCGTCCGGCGCCTGCAAAGCGTTCGGAAAGCCTTCGAGCGAGAACCGCGTCAGCGCGCCGGGCCGAGTCGGGCGTAGGCGGCTGGAGGCATGCCCACCACGGCGGTGAAGTCGCGGGTCAGGTGGGCCTGGTCGGTGTAGCCGAGTTCGGCGGCCAGGGTGGCGAGGTCGAGGCCCTGGTAGACGCGCTCCGCCGCTTCGTGCAGCCGGAAACGGCGGATCACCCACTTGGGGCCGATGCCGACGTAGTCCCTGAACAGCCGCTGCAGCGAGCGCACCGATCGCCCCGATCGGGCAGCCAGTTGGTCGACCCTGGTCACGGTGACGTCGTTCTCCGCCATCACGACCAGCGCCGCCACCTCTTCGGCGAGCGGGTCCCGCTCCGGCCGCAGGCCCAGCAGGAACGTCTCGACGATCGCGATGGCGCCCGGAATACGAGGTTCGGCCAGGACGCGCTCCACCATCGACGAGCCCGCGGCGCCGTACATCTCGCCGATCTCGTGGAAGCGGCCGGTCAGCCGGTGCACGGGACCGCCGAGGAACGGCCGGAAGCCGCCGGGGGCGAAGCGGATGCCGAGGACGCGGCCGCTGCCCCGCATGGTGTACGAGAACCCGCCCCTGATCACCCCGGCGATCCGGTGGAAGTCGTGGGTGATCGTCATGTTCACCGTCGGGTGGGAGACGATGCGCTGCTCGTACGGTTCGGCGAGGTCGGTCCAGGTGACGACCCAGAAGTGGTCGACGTAGGGAGCGAGCGCGGGGGACGGCAGGTGCCGGGCGAAGTCGAAGGCGGCGAGCCCGGCGTACGGGTCGACCCAGCCTCGCAGTCGTGTTTTTACAAGCCCCGCGGCGGGCCGGTCCGGCATCATCGCTGCCATGGAAGACATGATGCCGCTGATGACGCGTGCCACCGAACAGACCGCGAGCCTGGTCCGGGCGGTGCGGCAGGAGCAGCTCGGGCTCCCGACCCCGTGCGAGAAGTACGACGTGAAGGATCTGGTCAACCACCTCGAATGGGTGGCGGAGATGTTCGCGTCGCTGGCTCGCCAGGAGGCGCCCGCCGAGCAGGGGCCGTACGCGGGCGACTTCCCCGAGCGGGCGGAGCGCACGCTCGCCGCCTGGTCGCGGCCGGAGGCGTGGGAGGGCGTCAGCCCGGGCATGGGCATGCCGATGACCTCGCTGGCCCACATGTATCTCGTCGACATGGTGGCGCACGGCTGGGACCTGGCCAGGGCCACCGGCCAGGAGTACGCCCCCGACCCCGAGACGGTCGCGCGGGCGCTGAGCTTCACCGAGCAGATGGCGGAGAAGGGCAGGCAGGGCGGCGTCTTCGGGCCGGCGGTCGCGGTGCCGGACGACGCCTCGCCGCTCGACCGCCTGCTCGGCGTCACCGGCAGGGATCCGGCCTGGACCCCCTAGATCCCGCCTCTGACTCCTGAAGATGCGCCACTATTGGCGTTCATGTGATTACTGTGGGTCACATGTCTGAGGTACGGGCGGTGGCCCGGGGTGGGGGTCTGTTCAGTCAGCGGATCCGCGAGCAGTGGGCGGGGCAGCTCGGCCGGCGGCTGGACGTGCTGGTCGCCGGGTGCGCGCACGACGAGCCGCTGGTGCTGGACCGGATCGAGACCCGGGTGTCCGGGGTCGACGAGGACCTGCCGGAGATCCGGCGGGTGGTGGAGGAGCGGGCCGACCTGGTGACGTGGTCGCTGGGCGATCTGCGGTCGGCGCCGTTGCCGCCGCGCTCGTACGACGTGATCCAGTTGTCGTTCCTCCTGGAGCGGATCCAGCATGCGGAGCTGGTGTTCGACCGGCTGCTGCACGCGTTGCGGCCGGGCGGGCTGGTGCTGCTGCGGATGCGTGACCGCGAGTCGGCCTACGGGCTGCTCGACCGGCTGACCCCGTCGTGGGTGCGGCGGCTGCTGTGGCGGCGGCTGGTCGCGGAGGGCACCCCGGGGCCGCTGCCGGCCAGGTACGGGACGCTGGCTTCGGCCGACGGGATGCACGCGTACTGTCTCGCCCGGGGCCTGATGGTCACGGACGAGGAGCGGGCGACGAGCGGGCCGGCGATGGGCCGGGTGGGGTCCGCGGCGGTGGCGGTGACGGCGCAGCTCACGCGCGGCCGCTATCCCGCCAGCCACGACGAGATCACCATGGTGATCAGGAAGCCGCACTACCACTTCGCCCGTCTCATCTAGTATCTCCCCGGCGCCAGCGGGTAGGGTTGCCTACCATTGCAGTCGGGATAGTTGGGATCAATCACCGTGGAGTGGACTCCGGAGCCGCGCGAGCTGGCCGATCTCGAACTGCTGCTGTCGGGGGCGTTCCAGCCGCTGACCGGGTTCCTGGGCCATGACGACGTGCACGCGGTGCACGAGCGCGGCACCCTCGCCGACGGCACCCCCTGGCCCGCGCCGGTGACGCTCCACCTGCCCGAGGGCGCGGGCGGCGAGGTGACGCTGCTCGACCCCGAGGGCGTCCCGCTGGCCACGCTCACCGTGACCGAGCACGGGCCCGACGGACTGGCCGCCGGGCCGGTCAAGGGGCTGGGCGCGCCCGAGCACGGCCCGTTCGCCCGCCTGCACCGCACCCCCGCCCAGGTACGCGACGAGCTGGGCGGGCGCCCCGCGCTGGCCGTCACGATGCGCGGCCCGCTGGACGACCTGGACGAGGTGGCGGCCACCGCCAAGGAACTCGACGCGGTGATCGTGCTGCTGCCTCTCTCGTACGGTGAGGACGGCCCCGGCGTGGTCAGGGCGGCGCTGCGGGCCAGGGACCGGCTGCCGGCGGGCACGCTCGTCGTCCCGGTGCCGCTGGCGCCGCGCGAGGAGCCCGAGATCGACCTGGAGCTGCGCGAGCACGTCGCGTCCGCCTACGGCGCGGCCGAGCACCTGGCGGGGCCCGAGCCGGTGCGCATCCCCGGCCCGCCGCACCGGCGCGGGCTGGTGGTGTTCTTCACCGGCCTGTCCGGGTCGGGCAAGTCGACGATCGCCCGCGGGCTCCGCGACGCCCTGCTGGAGCTGGGCACCCGGACCGTCACCTACCTCGACGGCGACGTGGTGCGGCGGCTGCTGTCGAAAGGGCTGTCGTTCTCGAAGGAGGACCGTGACCTCAACATCCGCCGCATCGGGTTCGTGGCCGCCGAGGCCGCCCGCCACGGCGGCCTGGCCATCTGCGCCCCGATCGCCCCGTACGCGGCGACCCGGGCCGAGGTGCGGGAGATGGTGGAGTCGGTCGGCGCCGACTTCCTGCTCGTGCACGTGGCCACGCCGCTGGAGGAGTGCGAGCGGCGCGACCGCAAGGGCCTGTACGCCAAGGCTCGGGCCGGGCTGATCCCCGAGTTCACCGGCATCTCCGATCCCTACGAGGAACCCGACGACGCCGAGCTGGTCGTCGACACCACGCACGTCTCGGTCGAGGCCGCGGTCGAGCGGGTGCTGGGCACGCTGCGCGCCGGAGGGTGGGTGCGATGATCGACTTTCCGCTGATCGTCGGGTCCTTCCTGGTGGCGATCGTGGTGGGGCTCACCGGCATGGGCGGCGGCGCGCTCATGACGCCGATGATGATGCTGTTCTTCAACGTGCCGCCGCTGGCCGCGGTCTCCAGCGACCTGGTGGCCTCGGCCGTGATGAAGCCGGTGGGCAGCTTCGTCCACCTCCGTCACGGCACCGTCAACCTGCGGCTGGTCTGGTGGCTGTGCGCGGGGTCGGTGCCGACGGCGTTCTGCGGGGTGTTCCTGGCGCGGGCGTGGGCGGTGGGCGACGGGGTCAAGTACGCGCTCGGGGTGGCGCTGCTGCTGGCCGTCGCGGGGCTGGCCGCCAAGACGCTGATGGGCGACAGGGGAGGCACGGCGGGCGCGAACGAGATCCGCGTGCGCCCCATCCCGACCGTACTGGTCGGTATGGTAGGCGGATTGATCGTGGGAGTCTCCTCCGTGGGCTCCGGTTCGCTGATCATCGTGGCGCTCATGGCCCTCTACCCGGCGCTCAAGGCCAACCAGCTCGTCGGCACCGACCTCGTCCAGGCCGTGCCGCTGGTCGTCTCGGCCGCGCTCGGCCACCTGCTCTTCGGTGACTTCCAGTTCGACCTGACCGTCTCGCTGCTGATCGGCTCGATCCCGGGCGTCTATCTCGGCGCGCGGATCTCGTCCCGCGCGCCGGGCGGCCTGATCAGGGCGATGCTGGCGATCGTGCTGCTGGCCTCGGCGCTCAAGCTGCTGAACGTGGACAACATGATCACGCTGGCCGCCCTGGCGGTCGCCACCGTGGTGATCGTGGTCGGCTGGCGCCTGCGGGTCAGGGCCGCGGCACGCGCGTCGCGCGGAAGTGCGGATCTCTCGCGAGCTCGGTGAACGCCTTGCCGGCCGTCTCGGCGGTGTCGAACCTGGTGTCGCCCCGCGGCGCGTGCGGCGAGTCGAAGTAGACCATGGCCTTGATCTGCGGGTAGCGGCGGATCTGGTGGCGCACCGACTCGAAGAACGCCCGCTTGAAGGCCGGGTCGTCGGGCCGCTCGAACACCCCCCACTCGGCGATCATGACCGGTTTGCCGGGGAAGCGCCACTGCATCCACCGGTAGAAGCCGGGCCACTCGTCGAAGTCGGCGCGCGTCTTGTTCACCAGGGAGCCGAAGTCCTGCACCCGGTGGTCGGCGTAGGGGTCCATGGCCACCCAGTCGACCACGTCGTCACCCGGGTAGAGCTCCTCGAACCACGGCTTGACCGCCCAGTTGGGGGCGCCCATGTAGGTCATGACGGTGACCGCGTTCTTGACGCCCTTGTGGCGCAGCCGGAGCACCACGTGACGGAACATCGCCGCGTAGTCCTTGGCCCGCATGCCGGAGCCCGCCGCCGAGCCGACGTCGTTCTCCGGCTCGTGGTGGATGGTGAGGAAGAACCGCTCGGGGAACGTCCGCCTGAGGTGGTCGGCCAGCCGGTCGATCCGGTCGTCGACGGCGCCGCCGGCGACCTCGGCCCAGGTGTGGGTGAGCGACGGCTTCCAGTTGATCAGCAGCAGCCGCGGGTGCTCGGGATCGCGGGCGAGCCGGATCTCCTTCTCGTTCGGGAACAGCTCCTTGCCCCGGTGGTAGACGTGCACGATGTCGGCGGGCGCGGCCATCCGCCGCTCGGCGCTCGCCACCGCCTCCACCACGTCGAGCCCGGTGAAGATCTCCGGGGCGATGCCCCACCAGGCGCCGCATGACGGGATCAGCCGGCCGGTGACCGCGCAGTCGGGCGAGTCGGCGACGAGCGGGGGGTTCCCGGCGCGGGCGGGTTTCTGAACGGCGCCGCCCGGCCCCGCCGAGCAGGCGGCGAGCACGGCGGCCAGCCCCACCGCCAATCCGGAGAAAGCTGCTCTATACGGAAATACCCGTCGAGCCACAATCGTCGCCCCCTTTTTCCCAGGACCCCCGCCCTATCAAACCTGAACCTTGCCACGCCATTCCCGGAACTTCAGCCAGAGCCGAACTCCTCCCAGCTCAACCCACCCGCCGACCGCCCCGACAAACGCCGAAAAATCGCTTTATAAAGGTACGATTCCGCGCCCGTACGAGAGAAAATCTTGCGGATCTCGCGTGACCGATAACCCACGCCCCTATAGTGGGCGCACACCACGGCGCGTGACGCAGAGTCGTCAGTAAGCGACTATCCGCACACACTTCAGGGAGACTCGCCTCATGAGCCTGCCGCCGGACCGTCCGGTTCACCGTTCCGGCGCCGAACTGGGAGACCATCTCGCCCTGCTCCGCCGGCGCTGGCTGCTGTTCCTGGGATGCTTCCTCGCGGGCGGCACCGTGGGGCTGGCGATCATGCGCGTCACCCCGCCCGCCTACACGGCCACCACCTACGTGCTGGTCACCTCGGTGGGCGTCCCGGAGCCCGGCAACCAGGTGACCAGCCGGCAGCGCGAGCAGCTCAACCTCGACACCGAGGCGCAGATCGCCCAGTCGGCCGTGGTCGCCACCAGGGCCGCCGCGCAGGCGGGCACCGCCGACCTCGAACCCGTCGAGGTGTCCGTCCCGCCCAACTCGTCGGTGCTGACGATCTCGGTCACCGCCGCCGAGCCCGGCGACGCCGCGCTGCAGTCACGGGCGTACGCGCAGGCCTACCTGGAACACCGCGCCGACAGCGCGCGCGCGGAGATCGCGGCGCAGCAGCAGCTCGTGGCCGTCAAGCTGCGGCAGGCGAACGCCGCCCTGTCCACGGTCATAGGCGAGCTCCCCGCGCTGCCCAGAGGAGGTCCCGAGCACACCCGCGCGGCGCTCCGGCAGACCGTGCTCTCCCGGCAGGTCGCCGTGCTGACCCAGAAGTACGACGCGCTCAAGACGGTCACGGTGACGCCCGGAGAGGTCATCAGCGCCGCCACCCCTCCCCAGGACCCCAGCTCGCCCAGCCTGCCGCTGCACCTCGGGTCGGGCCTCATGGCCGGGCTGCTGATCGGGGCGGCCGCCGCGCAGGCGCGCGACCGGCTCGACACCCGACTGCGCACGGCGGCCGACGTCGAACGGCTGACCGGGCTGCCCGTGCTGGCCGACGTGACCCGCCCGCTCGACCACGGCGCGCTGCACGAGCTGTCTTCGGCCGTGCTCGCCTCGTGCCCCGGCAAGCGGCTGCTGGTCAAGGCGGTCCCCCCGGCGCTCGGCGGCACGCCGGTGGCCGTGCCGCTGGCCGCGAACGTGCCGCTGGCCGTGCTCGACGGCACCGACGTGGGCGACCTGGCCAGAGCGGACGCGGCGCTCCTGCTGATCGGCCTCGACGGGGCCGACGCCTCCGACGTGGCCTCCGTCGTACGGCTGCTCAGCAGGCAGAGCGTGCCCATCATCGGCGCGGTCACCACGACGGACCTGACGCCCGAGCCTGTCCGGGCGCCGCGCGGCCAGCACACCTCGCTCGGCAAGCTCGTCGCCAGCGGCGAGATCGAGACGGGCATCGGCGCCAGGACCACCGCGCCCATGCACCCGATGCGGCGGCCCCCCGGCTCGGCGACGTGAGAGGACCCGCATGGCCCGTCGCGGCGCTGCTGCTCGGCTACCCGCTCTGGTGGGCGCTGGGGTTCGGCGGGCTGTCGGTGGTCGTGCTGGCCGTGCCCATGGCGGTCATCCTGTGGCGGCGCAGGCCGGTCAGGGTGCCGCCCGGGTTCGGGCTGTGGGTGCTGCTGATCGCCGGCTACCTGCTGAGCGGCCTGATGCTGGACGAGATGCCGCCCGGCACCTATGGCGAGTTGGGCGCGGGCCGGCTGATCGGCTACGGGATGCGCCTGGCGCTGTACGTGGCGGCCCTGATCCTGGTGGTCTACCTGGGCAACCTCACCGAGCGGGAGCTGCCGCAGCTGCGGCTGGTGCGGATGCTCGGCGTGCTGTTCCTCACGGCGGTGGCGGGCGGGCTGCTCGGCGTGTTCGTGCCCGGCCTCTCCTTCACCTCCCCGCTGGAGCTGGTGCTGCCCGACTGGATCTCCGAGCACCCGTTCGTGCAGAACCTCGTCCATCCGACCGCCGGGCAGACGCAGAAGGTGCTCGGTCACGCGCTTCCCAGGCCGGAGGCGCCCTTCGAGTGGGCGAACGCCTGGGGCGGCAACCTGTCGGTGCTGCTCATCTGGTTCGTGGTCGGCTGGTGGGTGTACGGTTCGCGCCGCCGCCGGATGCTGGCCGTGGCGCTGGTGGCGGTGGCGGCCGTGCCGATCGTGTACTCGCTCAACCGGGGGCTGTGGATCGCGCTCGGGCTGGCCGTGTTCTATCTCGCTCTGCGGGTGGGGGGCCGGACCCGGATGGCGCTCTGCGCGGTGACGGCCGCCGCGGCGCTGGCGTTCGTGCTCAGCCCGCTCGCTCCCCTGGTGGCGAAGCGACTGGACAGCCCGCACTCCAACGACATCCGGGCCTTCACCGTCTCGGCCACCGTCGCGGCGACGGGCCACTCCCCCGTCATCGGCTACGGCAACACCCGGCGCGCCATGGGCAGCCATCGTTCGATCACCACCGGGAAGACCTCGTGGTGCCCCGGCTGCGGCCACCCGCCGCTGGGCAGCGACGGTCAGCTCTGGCTGCTGCTGATCTCGCAGGGGCTCACCGGGGCGGTGCTCTACGTGGCGTTCTTCGCCGGGGCGATCCGCCGCCACTGGGCCGACCGCTCGCCGATCGGGCTGGCCGGGGTGCTGGTGATGTGCCTGGTCCTCTTCTACATGCTCGTCTACGACGGCCTGGTCACGCCGCTGAGCCTCTACGCGATCTCGTTCGCGCTGCTGTGGAGGAACACCTCATGAACGACGCCCGGATCCGGCTGATCTACCTGGCCGGCACGATCGACCTGCTCTACCCCGGCCCCGGCGGGCAGCGCGCCTACACCCTGCTGCCGCACGCCCGGCTGCCGCGCCGGCTGGCGCCGCGCCGCTGGTGGCATCCGGGCCGGCCGCTCGCGCTGCCCACGCACGGGTCGATCGCCGAGCACCTGGGCGAGGTGTTCGGCGCCCCGGTGGAGACCGTGGTGCACGTACGGCCCGCGCGCCGGGCCAACCGCAAGCCGGTGCTGGAGGCGTACCGCGAGGGCGAGCGGATCGCGTACGTGAAGATCGGCGACACCGCGCGGAGCCGCGCCCTGGTCGCCAACGAGGCCGCCGCGCTGGACCGGCTCGCCGGCCGGGCGCTGAAGACCGTCGTCGTGCCCTCGGTGCTCCACCACGGGAGCTGGCACGGTCTCACCGTGCTGGCGCTGTCGCCGCTGCCGGTGCGCCGGGGGCGGGTGACCGCCTCGCTGCTGACCCGCGCGGTCGAGGAGATCGCGGCCACCGGCGACGCCGGCGGGCACGCCTGGCACGGCGACCTCTCACCGTGGAACCTCGCGCCCTCCGGTGACGGGCGGCTGCTCGTGTGGGACTGGGAACGGTACGAGACCGGCGTCCCGTACGGGTTCGACGCCCTGCACCACCTCTTCCAGCGGGCGCTGCGGCGCATGGACCCGGCCACGGCGGCGCGTGCCTGCCTGGCCCGGTCGGGGCGGACGCTGGCCCCGCTCGGGCTGTCGGCGGCGCAGGCCAGGCAGACGGCGCTGCGCTACCTGATCGCGCTGGCCGACCGGCACGCCGCCGACGGCCACGAGCCGCTCGGCCCGCCGGGCGACTGGCTGAACCCCCTCGTCGACTATCAGGAGGCCCTGCTGTGAAGACCGCGAAGCAGACGGCGCTGTCCGTGTCCAGGACCACCGGGCGGATGACCTCCGCCGCGCGGATCCTGCCGTCGTTCCTCATCATGGGCGCCCAGCGGTGCGGCACGACCTCGATGTACCGGGCGCTCGCGCAGCATCCGCTGCTCTACAAGCCGGTGCTGCGCAAGGGCGTGCACTACTTCGACACCGACTACTGGCGCGGGCTGCAGTGGTACCGGGCGCACTTCCCGCTGAAGGTCGGCACGGCGCTGCTCACCCGCCGGTTCGGCGGGCTTCCGCAGGCGTTCGAGTCGTCGCCCTACTACCTGTTCCACCCGCTGGCGGCCGAGCGCATCGCCGCCGATCTGCCAGGGGTGAAGCTGATCGTGCTGGTGCGCGACCCGGTCGAGCGGGCCTGCTCGGCGCACGCGCACGAACTGGCCCGCGGGTTCGAGACCGAGGAGAGCTTCGAGCGGGCGCTGGAGCTGGAGGAGGAGCGGGTGGCCGGGGCCGAGGAGCTGCTGCGGACCGGCCCGCACGCCGTGCACCACGCCCACCGCCACCTCGCCTACCTGGCCCGCGGCCGCTACGCCGACCAGCTCGAACGGCTGGAGCCGCTGTTCGGGCGGGAGCGGATCATGGTGATCGACAGCCACCGGTTCTTCGCCGAGCCCGAGCCCGTCTACGACCGGCTGCTGCGTTTCCTCGGCGTGGCGCGGTTCGGTTACCCGGGCTTCTCCCGGCACAACTGGCGGCCGCGGCCCAAGCAGCTGCCCGACTCGCTGCGGCGGGAGCTCATGGACGGGTTCGAGGAGCACGACCGGAGGTTGGTCCGCTGGCTGGGCGGTGAGCCGTCGTGGCGGCGCTGAGACGGGTCGCCCGGGGCGGGCTGGCCGGGGTCACCGGGGCGGCGGTGGGGGCGCTGGCGCAGTTCCTCCTGGTCGTGGTGGTGACCAGGGCCTATCCGGTGGAGGTCGCCGGGGCGTTCTTCACCTCGATCGCGCTGGCGCTGATGGTGGCCGGGGTGGCGAAGCTGGACGCGGGGAACGGGCTGGTGTTCTTCATCGCCCGCGCCGAGACCTACGGATATCACGGCGTTTCGGGATATGTCAGGGCGGCGTTGGTGCCGGTGGCGGTCGTCGCGACCGCCACCGGCCTCCTGCTGTGGCCGGTGCTCGGCGTGCTCGCGCTCGTGCCGCCCGCCATCGCCGTGGCCGACGTGCTGCTCGCCGCCTGCCGGGGCTTCGGCTCGATGCGCCCGACGGTGCTGCTGGACGGGGTGCTGCTGCCGCTCTCCCAGCTCGCCCTGGTCGCAGCCGCGGCCCTGGCCGGGCTCTCCGGCGCCTCGCTCCCCCTCGCCTGGGCGCTCCCGTACCTGCCCGTCGTGGCGCTGGCGGCGCTCGCCCTGCGCGGCCGGGCGCCGCGCACCCCCTACCTGCCGGGAACGGCACGCGACCTGTGGCGGCACACCGCGCCCCGGTCGGCGGCGGGCGCGATCCAGGCGGTGTTCCAGCGGCTCGACATCGTGATCGTGGCCGCGCTCGGCGGCCCGGTCCAGGCCGCCGTCTACACCGCCGCCACCCGATTCAAGGTCGTCGGCCAGCTCGCCGGCCAGGGCCTCGCCCAGGCTGCCCAGCCCCGCCTGGTGAAGGCGCTGGCCGACGGCGACCTGTCCAGGGTCAGGGAGCTCTACCAGGTGACGACCATGTGGCTGGTGCTGGCGACCTGGCCGATCTGGCTCGGGTACGCCGTGCTGGCGCCGTGGCTGCTGCGCGTCTTCGGTCCCGGCTACGCCTCGGCGGTGCCGGTGGCGCTGGTGCTGGCGGCCACGATGATGGCGGCGACGGGGTGCGGCATGGTCGACGTGGTGCTCACCGCGGCCGGCCACACCACCGCCAGCCTGCTCAACCTCACCGCCGCCGTCACCTGCACACTCGCGCTGGACCTGGCGCTGATCCCCTCTCACGGCGCGCTGGGGGCGGCGATCGGCTGGGCGGGCGGCGTGCTGGTCAAGAACGCGCTGCCGCTCTGGCAGCTCCACCACCGCTACGGCCTGCGCCCGTTCGGCCGCCACAGCCTGGCCGCGCTCCGCCCGCGCACCTGGGCGGCGGCGTGAGCGGCCCGCCCGTGCTGGTCACCGGGCTGCCCAGGAGCGGGACGAGCTGGACGGGCAAAATGCTGGCGGCCGGCGGTGAGCTGGTCTACGTGAACGAGCCGCTCAACCCGCAGCACCCGCCCGGCCGCTGCCCCGGAGTCCTGCGCGCCCGGGTCTCGCACCGCTTCCAGTACATCTGCGACGACAACTCCGCCGCCTGGCTGCCCGCCTTCCGCGCCACCGTGGCCCTGCGCTACGGCTGGGCCGCCGAACTCCGGGTCAACCGCACGCCGTACGATCTGGCGCGCATGGTCCGGTACGGTGCCGCGTTCACCCTCGGACAGCTGACGGGGCGGCGGGCGCTGCTGGACGACCCGTTCGCGGTGCTGTCGTCGGCCTGGTTCGCCGAGCGGCTGGGGTGCCGGGTGATCGCCCTGGTCCGCGACCCGGTGGCGTTCGTGGCGAGCTGGCAGCGGCTCGGCTGGACGATCTACTTCCACGAGCTGCTCGAACAACCGCTGCTCGTCCGCGACCACCCCGAGGTGCTGCGCCTGCGCGCCCTGGTCGGCTCGCAGGACCGGGTGGCCAAGGCGGCTGCGCTGTGGCGGGTGACGCGCACGATCCTGTCACGCGTCCCCGGCATCCTGGTGACCTCCTACGACGACCTGGCCGCCGACCCGGTGCCGGGCTTCCGCGACCTGTACGGGTACGCCGGCCTGCGCTGGAGCCCCGCCGCCGAACGCCGGATCGTCCAGGCGTGCACCGGCGGCGGCCCGCCCGCCGGCGGCTTCGCCTGGTCGGGTCTCTCGCGCACGGCGTACCGTCCCATGGACTCCCGCCTCGCCGCCCGATCCGGCTCCCGCGGCCTCACCGAGGCGGAGATCGCCCGTGTCCGGGAGCTGACCGGCCCGGAGACGACCACCGTCCGAGCTTGAGTCGCCGCAGCCGCTACGCGCGCCGTCCGCGCGGCAGGCAGCGGCGCAGCGCGCTCGTGATGAGCAGGCGCGCGGCGAAGGGCAGGTCGTCCACCAGGTAGCGCCTGGCCAGCCGCCGGGGCTCGGTCATGAGCCGGTGCAGCCACTCCAGCCCTCGGCGGCGCATCCAGGCGGGCGCGCGCGACACCGTCCCGGCCGCGAACCCGATGGCCGCCCCGCACCCCAGGAACCACGCCTCGGGCAGGTCGCGCCGCAGCTCGGCGATGAGCAGGTCCTGCCGGGGGAACCCGAAGCCGGCGAACACGATCGCCGGCCGCGCCGCCACGACCTTCCGCCGCACCCGCTCCCGTCCCTCCGCCGTCCGGTCGAACCCGTACGGCGGCGCGTCCACCCCGCGCACCTCCAGGCCGGGACAGCGCCGCGCCAGTTCCCCGGCCGCCGCCTCGGCCACTCCCGGCGGCCCGCCCAGCAGATAGACCGGCCAGCCGGCGCGCGCCGCCATCGCGCTCAACGACCAGATCAGATCCGCTCCCGTCACCCGCCCCGGCAGCGGCGTCCCCCGCAGCCGGGCCGCCCACACCAGCGGCATCCCGTCGGCCACCACCACGTCGGCCCCCGCCACGAGCTCGGCGAGCCCCGGATCCCGTCGCACGGCCCGGCAGATGTCCACGTTGGGCGTCACGATCCGCCCTCCGCGCCCCGCCGCCAGCTCGCCGGCCACCCACGCCACGACCTCGTCCTCGCCGACGGGGTCGATCCCCACCCCGCCGACGACCACCCTCGGGGCACGAGGTGCCGCCGCTCCGTGGACGCGAGTCTTCAGGGTCTCCGGCGTACGGGACCGGGTCTGGGCGGTCAAATGCCACGTCCTCGCTGGTGAAGGAGGGAGAGGACCGCGGAGGCCGGCAGGAGACCGGCGGCGACGGCCAGGGCCAGCAGGGCGCGGGGTTCGGTGGGGCGGGCGGCCCAGGTGCGGGCGGCCCAGCGGGCGGCGGCGCGGCGGCGGCGCAGCGCGGCGTGAGCGAAGGCCAACTGGCCGTAGACCCGGGCGGCGCCGCGGGAGTCGCCGGTCAGCTCGGGATGGCGGGCCAGCATCCACTCCAGCCCGGCGATCCGGTCGGACCAGCGGGAGGCGTAGTGGGAGCCGCCCCAGCGGACGCGGACCAGCGGCCGGTCGGCGCAGGCGATGGGGCGGCTCTTGGCGGCGCGCAGGGCGAGGTCCCAGTCCTCGTTCTGGCCGCCGGGCGCGCTCTCGTCCACCCAGATCACCCCGCGCCGGAAGAGGAACGTCGAGGAGTGCACCATGACCATCCGCGACCTCACCAGGTCGGCCGCCGTCACCGTCTCGGTCCCGGCCTGCCTGGGCACCACCCGCCCGCCGTACTCGACCTCGATCCCGCAGCTCGCGAACCACGCCCCGGCGTCCATCGCCGCCACCTGGGCGGTCAGCTTGCCCGGCAGCCACACGTCGTCGTCGTCGCAGAACGCGACCAGGTCGCTGCCGCACGCGGCGATCCCGGTGTTGCGCGCCCCGGGCAGCCCGGGGCTGAGCCGGTTGGGCAGGACGCGCACCGGCAGCCCCGCCACCTGGTCCTCCACCACGCGGACGTCGACCCCGTCCGCGACCACCACCACGTCGCACGCCCCCGCGTAGTCCTGCGCCAGCACCCCCCGGACGGCCTCCCGCAACCACTCACTCCGGTCGCCCCGGGTGCAGATCACGACACCGACCGACGGACCCCTCGAAGAACCGGTCTGCCGGGTCATGTCGCGCTCCCGTACCCGTAGCGGGCTCTGAGCGGCCAGGTGAGGGCGGCGACCAGGCTCTGGCGGCGGCGCGGCAGCCCGTGGCGCCAGGTGTCGTCGCGGGAGAGCTCGATCGGCCCCGCCCCGAACCGCATCGGGTTGCCGGACGCCGTGTGGGCGGTGGTCAGGTGGGCGGTGGTGCCGTGCAGGAAGGGCAGCCGGGACGGCGGCAGCCCCAGCTCGCCGGCCAGCGCCCCGAGCGTGTCGCCGGGCGCCGCCACCAGGTCCTCGTAGCGGATCCGGGTGACGCGGGCGCCACGGCGGGCGAGCAGCTCCAGGGCGAGGTTCTGGGCCGTCCAGTGGACGGCGGTGCGCACGGGACCCCAGCGGGTCATCGGCCTGCCGTTCTCCGGGCGCTCGACAGTCCTGCCCCAGGAGTGGGCGACGGCGCGCGGCTCGCGCACGACCTGGACGATGTGCGGGTCCAGCCCGCCTTCGAGCAGGCAGTACGCGAGCGAGGCATGCTTGCTGGAGTCGACCACCAGACCGGCTCCCGCGACGCCGGCCGCGGCCTCGTAGAGCAGGCGGTAGGCCCGGACGTACTCGGGGAGGTCGGCGTGGGCGCGGCCGAGCCGGCGCGTGCGGTCGACCCGGCGGCGCAGCGCCATCACCCGCCCGGCCAGCCCGGGAGTCCACCCCCCGAAGGCCTTCTCCCCCACCTGCCGCCAGAACGGGCAGGCCGGGAACGCCCTCCCGCATCCGCACGGCTCACCGGCCAGCACACCCCGCTCCCACAGGTGCACCACCTCACCGAGCGGCGCCACCCCGGGCAGCTCGCCGAGCAGGCGTTCGAGCAGGGTGGTGCCACTGCGGCCGAGGCCGCCCAGGAAGATCACACGTGGGGTCACGGACGGAGCTCCACCTCGCGGACACGGAACGTGGAGACTCTAGCGCGGAGAGTAATCGTGCGATCGCGAAACGTAAAAAGGATCTACCCACCGCGACAGAAAGCCCGGGCCTTCGGCGGAAGGCCCGGGCCGCCGTGTCGGCGCGACGTGAAGGTCAGCGGGAGTCGATGATCATGCCGGCGCCGACCGTGCCGTTGGTGGACTCGTCGATCAGGATGAAGCCGCCGGTGAGGCGGTTGCGCCCGTAGTCGTCGACGAACAGCGGCTGGGTGACCCGCAGCGTGACGCGGCCGATCTCGTTGAGACCCAGCGAGGTGGCCTCCTCGTCACGGTGGAGCGTGTTGACGTCGAGGCGGTACTGCAGGTCGCGCACCAGCGCGCGGGCGGTGCGGGTGGTGTGCTTGATGGCGAACTTGGAGCGCGGCGCCAGCTTCGCCCCGTCGCCCATCCAGCAGATCATCGCCTCCAGGTCCTGGGCGACCTGTGGCTGGTTGTTGGGCCGGGCGATCATGTCGCCGCGCGAGATGTCGAGGTCGTCCTCGAAGCGCAGCGTCACCGACATGGGCGGGAACGCCTCCTCCACCGGCCCGTCGAAGGTGTCGATGGCGGCGATCCGGGTGGTGAGCCCGGACGGCAGGTGGACGACCTCGTCGCCGGGCTTGAGCACGCCGCCGGCCACCTGGCCGGCGTAGCCGCGGTAGTCATGGAAGGCGTGGTCGGTGGCCTTCTGCGGACGGATCACGTACTGCACCGGGAAGCGCACGTCGACCAGGTTGCGGTCGGAGGCGATGTGCACGTTCTCCAGGTGGTGGAGCAGCGAGGAGCCCTGGTACCAGGGCATGTTCTCGGAGCGGGACACCACGTTGTCGCCGTGCAGCGCCGAGATGGGGATGAACGTCAGGTCGCCCACGTTGAGCTTCGAGGCGAAGGCGGTGAACTCCTCGCGGATCTCCTCGAAGCGGTCCTCGGAGTAGCCGACGAGGTCCATCTTGTTGACCGCGAGGACCAGGTGGGGCACCCGCAGCAGCGAGGCCAGGAAGGCGTGGCGGCGCGACTGCTCCAGCAGGCCCTTGCGGGCGTCGATCAGGATGATCGCCAGGTCGGCGGTGGAGGCGCCGGTCACCATGTTGCGGGTGTACTGGATGTGACCCGGGGTGTCGGCGATGATGAACTTGCGGCGCGGCGTCGCGAAGTAACGGTAGGCCACGTCGATGGTGATGCCCTGCTCCCGCTCGGCGCGCAGGCCGTCGGTGAGCAGCGACAGGTCGGTGTATTCGGTGCCGCGGTCGCGGGAGGTGCGCTCGACGGCTTCGAGCTGGTCCTCGAAGATCGCCTTGGAGTCGAACAGGAGTCGCCCGATCAGGGTGGACTTGCCGTCGTCGACGCTCCCCGCAGTGGCAAAGCGAAGAATGTCCATTAGAAGTAGCCCTCCCGCTTGCGGTCCTCCATGGCGGCCTCCGAGGCGCGGTCGTCGGCCCTGGTGGCCCCGCGCTCGGTGATCCGGGTGACCGCGATCTCCTCGATGATCTCCTCGACCGTGGCGGCCTTCGACTGCACGGCGCCCGTGCAGGTCATGTCGCCTACGGTGCGGTAGCGTACGACGGCCTCGAAGAGCGGCTCGTCGTCGCCGCGCTGGACCACGTCGCTGTCGGGCAGCAGCATGCCGTCGCGCTCGAAGACCTTGCGCGTGTGGGCGAAGTAGATGGAGGGGATCTCGATGCCCTCACGCCGGATGTAGTCCCAGACGTCGAGCTCGGTCCAGTTGGACAGCGGGAAGACCCGGATGTGCTCGCCCCTGCGGATGCGGGCGTTGTAGAGGTTCCACAGCTCGGGGCGCTGACTCTTCGGGTCCCACTGACCGAAGTCGTCGCGGAAGGAGAACACCCGCTCCTTGGCCCTGGCCTTCTCCTCGTCGCGCCGGGCGCCGCCGAAGACGGCGTCGAACTCGTGCTCCTCGATGGCGTCGAGCAGGGGGACGGTCTGGATCCGGTTGCGGGAGGCCCGCCTGCCGGTGTCCTCGGTGACCCGCCCGCTGTCGATGGCGTCCTGGACGCTCGCCACGACGAGGCGGGCGCCGAGCTCGGCGGCCCGCCGGTCGCGGAACTCGATCACTTCCTCGAAGTTGTGGCCCGTGTCGACGTGCATCAACGGGAACGGGATGGGCGCGGGCCAGAACGCCTTCTCGGCGATGCGTAGCATGACGATCGAGTCTTTACCGCCGGAGAAGAGCAGACAGGGTCGCTCGAATTCGGCCGCCACCTCGCGCATGATGTGCATGGCCTCGGCTTCGAGTACGTCGAGCTGCGACGTGGTGTAGTCGCGCTGGAGCATGAGGGTCTTCCTCCGGCGGTTCAGCGGTGCAGGTCCCGGATCCCGGCGAGCAGTGATCGCGCCAAGTCGGGTAGGGAAACCAGGATATCGGGTAGTGAGGGGTCGGCTTGGTTATAGACCGGGGGCGTGCCGTCGATGCGGCTGGCGTGCGCCCCGGCGGCGAGTGCGACGGCCACCGGCGCGGCGGAGTCCCACTCGTACTGGCCGCCGGCGTGCACGTAGGCCTCGACCTCTCCGGTCAGCACGGCGGAGATCTTCGCGCCCGCCGATCCGATGGGCACCAGGTCGGCGCCGACGTGGTCGGCCAGCCGCCGCACGAACTCCGGCGGGCGGGTGCGGCTCACCGCGATGCGGAAGCGGCCCTCGGGGGCGGCGGGCAGCTTGGGCGGCTCGGCCGTGGTCAGCGTGCGGCCCTGGGCGGGCAGGGCGACGGCGCCGGCCGCCAGCCGGCCCCGCTCCCACAGCGCGACGTGCACGGCCCAGTCGGCGCGGCCCTCCTCGGAGAACTCGCGGGTGCCGTCGAGCGGGTCGACGATCCACACCCGGTCGGCGCTCAGCCTGCGCGGGTCGAGCCGCTCCTCACGGGTGGCCTCCTCCGACAGGACGCTGTCGTCGGGCCTGAGCCGGGCCAGCGCCTCCATCAGGAACTCGTGGGCGGCCCTGTCGCCCTTCGCGCGCAGCGCGCCGGGGTCGCCGAACCCCTCGCGCTCGCGGACCGCCAGCAGGAGAGCTCCCGCCTCGGTCGCCAGATCGGCTGCGACGGTGTGGTCGTCGCGATTCGTCATCAATATGCTCCTTGCCCACGTGCGACGGCCGACCAAGTCTTCCACAGGATCTGGAGATCGAGCGTGAGCGACCAGTTCTCCACGTAACGCAGGTCCAGTCGGACGGATTCCTCCCAGGACAGGTCGGACCGGCCCTTCACCTGCCAGAGCCCGGTCAGCCCCGGGCGGACGAGCAGCCTCCTGCGCACGTCGTCACCGTAGCGCGCCACCTCCTCGGGCAGCGGCGGACGCGGCCCGACCAGCGACATGTGGCCGAGCAGCACGTTGATGAGCTGGGGCAGCTCGTCGAGCGAGTAGCGGCGCAGGTAGACGCCGAGCGGGGTCACCCGGGGGTCGTGGCGGACCTTGAACAGCGGGCCGTCGCCGTCGCTGACCAGCGTGAGCTTCTGCCGCTCCGACCCGCGCCGCATGGTGCGGAACTTCAGGATGGTGAAGAGCCGGCCGTCGCGCCCCACCCGCGTCTGGCGGAACAGCGCCCGCCCCGGGCTGGTCGCGCGCACCGCGATCGCCAGCGCGGCCAGCAGCGGGGAAAGCAGCACCAGCAGCGAGGCGGCCACCAGGCGGTCGAACACGTTCTTGACGAGCTGGCGGGCGCCGGCCAGTTGGGGGTGCTCGACGTGCAGCAGCGGCAGCCCGGCCGCGGGCCTGATCGTGGTGCGCGGCCCGGCGACGTCCATCAGCGCCGGGGCCACCACCAGCTCCGTGTGGGTCGCCTCCAGCCGCCAGGCCAGCCGGCGCAGCGCCACGCCGTCCATCTCGGGGCAGGCGAGCACGGCCACGGTGTCGGCCTGCACCTGGTCGACGACGAGCGGCACGTCGCTGAAGTGGCCGGCCACGGGCACCTGGGTCACGCCACTGGGCGACGCGCCGTCGGGCAGGCAGGCCGCCACCACGTCCAGCCCGTGGTGGCGCTCCAGCCGGAACAACCGCACCAGCTCGTCGATCGACGGCCCGTGGCCCACGGCCAGGACCCTGCGCATGCAGGCGCCTCCGGCCCTGCGCCGGTGCAGACTCCGGCGCAGCGCGTACCGGAACCCGAGCGTCAGCAGGGTGACCAGCGGCAGCGCGAGCACCACGTAGCCGCGGGCGACGTCGGCCTTGGTGAGGTACGAGCCGACGGCGAGGGCCGCGGTGAGCCCGACGCCGCATCGCACGATTCTCTGGAACTCCTCGGAGCCGATGCCGATCATGCGCGGCTCGTACGCCCTGTTGAGCGCGACCGCGCACACCCACACCGCCGGCAGCACCGCGCTGAGCAGGAGGTACGGCAGCGCGTAGGCGGTGACGTCGCCGAACCTGCAGCAGAAGGCGGCGGTGGCGGCGAGGCAGGCGGCGAGCAGGTCGGCGGCCATGGCGCGGATCTGGTAGCCGCGCACCCAGGTGGGCCGCCTGGGCCCCGCAGGCCAGGCGAGGGAAGGGCCGGCTTCGACGACGGCCAGCCCTTCGCCACGAGATCCCTCACGCACGCGCCCTCCCCGTGACCGATAGTTGACACACAGTCACCAGATCGTAGCGGTGGGTGAGGGGCGCCGCCCGCGAACGTCTCTATGCGGGGATCAGCGAGGAGGGCCGGAAATCTTGAGATCTGACCGGTGGAAGTCGTTCTGGGTGGCTTCGAGCCCGCGTTCCATCAGCGACTCGGCCACGTCGGCCGCCCGGTCGACGAGGAAGGGCAGGTCCTTGCGCTCGGCGGTGGCGAAGTCCTTCAGCACGAAGGCGGCGGGGTCCATGCGGCCGGGCGGGCGCCCGATGCCGAACCGGACCCGCAGGTAGTCGCGGGTGCCGAGGCTCTTGGTGATGGACTTGAGCCCGTTGTGGCCGTTGTCGCCGCCGCCCAGCTTGGCGCGGAGCGCGCCGTACGGCACGTCGAGCTCGTCGTGCACCACGATGAGCCGGTCGGGCCCGATCTTGTAGAAGTCGGCGAGCGCCTTGACCGGCCCGCCGGAAAGGTTCATGTACGTCAGCGGCTTGGCCAGGACGGCGGCCCGCGTCTCCAGCGCCTCGGCCCGGCTCTTGTGCGCCTTGAACCGCCCGCCCGCCCGGGCGGCCAGCTCGTCGAGCACCATGAAGCCCGCGTTGTGCCTGTTGCCCGCGTAGCCGGGACCGGGGTTGCCGAGCCCGACGATCAGCCAGCGGTCCATGTGTTCCTCTCAGAACGGGACGGGGCAGCGGGCGCACGGCCCGCTGCCCCGTCACCGGACGTCACTCGGCGGCGGCCTCGGCGGTCGCCGCTTCCTCGACCACGGTGCCCTCTTCCTCGGCCGGGGCCTCGGTCGGCTTGGCGATCACCTGGACGATCACGGTCTCCGGGTCGGCCTCCTTGAGCGAGGCGCCCTCCGGGAGCTGGATCTGGGCGGCGGTGATGGAGGCGCCGACCTCCATGCCCTCGACGTCGACCTCGACGCCGGTCGGGATGTTGGTGGCCTCGGCCTCGACCGACAGCGTGGTGAACTGCAGGTCGAGCAGGCCCTCGGGGTTGACGACGCCGACCGTGTTGACCGGGATCTCGACGGTGACCTTCTCGCCGCGCTTGACCAGGAGCAGGTCGACGTGCTCGACGAAGCCCTTGATCGGGTCGCGCTGGACGCCCTTGGGCAGCGCCAGCTCGTTGACGCCGTCGCCCTCCAGGCGGATCAGCACGTTGGCGGTGCGCAGCGCGAGGAGGACCTCGTGGCCGGGCAGCGTGAGGTGCTTGGGCTCGATGCCGTGCCCGTAGAGGACGGCGGGCACCTTGTTGTCACGGCGGATCTTGCGGGCGGCGCCCTTGCCGAACACGGTGCGCGGCTCGGCGGCGATACGGACTTCAGACACGACATCTCCTAGGGATGCAGCGATCGGATTACTGCGCTCCCCCTCACCCGCCCTAGCGGAAGGCGTTACGAGCGCAACCTGGTCAGTCTATAGCGTCGCGCGGCGGGCTCCGTCAGCGTCGGCTGCCGGGCCCGCCGCCGGTGGCTAGGAGTCGCCCTCGAACAGGCTGGTCACCGAGCCGTCGGTGAAGATCTCGGTGATGGCGCGGGCGATGAGCGGCGCGATCGACAGGACGGTCAGCTTGTCGAACTGCTTCTCCTGCGGCAGGGGCAGTGTGTTGGTGACGATGACCTCGGAGATGCGGGAGTTCTTCAGCCGGTCGACCGCGGGGTCGGAGAAGACCGCGTGGGTCGCGGCGACGATCACGTTGGTGGCGCCCTGCTCGTAGAGGGCGTCGGAGGCCTTGCAGATGGTGCCGGCGGTGTCGATCATGTCGTCGATCAGCACGCAGGTGCGGCCGCGCACCTTGCCGACGACCTCGTTGACCTTCACCGAGTTGGCCACGTCGAGGTCGCGGCGCTTGTGGATGAAGGCCAGCGGGGTGCCGAGCGTGTCGGCCCAGCGCTCCGAGAGCCGCACCCGGCCGGTGTCGGGCGAGACCACGGTGGTGTTGGCCAGGTCGAGCCGGTTCTTCAGGTGGCTCTCCAGCACCGGCATGGCGAACAGGTGGTCGACCGGGCCGTCGAAGAAGCCCTGTATCTGCGAGGTGTGCAGGTCGATCGACATGAGCCGGTCGGCGCCGGCGGTCTTGAACAGGTCGGCCATCAGCCGGGCGGTGATGGGCTCGCGGCCGCGGCCCTTCTTGTCCTGCCTGGCGTAGCCGAAGAACGGCATGACCACGGTGATGCGCTTCGCGGAGGCCCGCTTGAGCGCGTCGACCATGATGAGCTGCTCCATGATCCACTGGTTGATCGGCTCGGTGTGAGCCTGGATCACGAAGGCGTCGCAGCCTCGTACGGATTCGAGGTAGCGGGCGTAGATCTCGCCGTTGGCGAAGTCGGTCAGTTTGGTGGGGGTGAGGGAGACGCCGACGTGTTCGGCGATCTCCTCGGCCAGCGCCGGGTGCGCTCGCCCGGAGAAGAGCATGAGGTTCTTCTCTCCGGGCTGCTTGATGCTGGTCATGAGCCATTCTCCCGCTGTTGCTGCTCGGCCAGCGCCCGCTCGGCGGCCGCTGCCGACTTCGTGCCCGCGCGCCTGCGCAAGACCCATTTCTCGATGTTGCGCTGACGCGCTCTCGCCACCCCGATCGCCCCGGGTGGCACGTCGCCGTCGATGACCGAGCCGGCCGCCGTGTAGGCGCCGTCGCCGATCGTCACCGGGGCGACGAGCATGGTGTCGCATCCCACGAAGGCGCCGTCGCCGACCGTGGTGCGGTGTTTCTCGACGCCGTCGTAGTTGACGAAGACCACGGCCGCGCCGATGTTGGCGCCGTCGCCGATGTCGGCGTCGCCGGCGTAGGTCAGGTGTGGCACCTTGGACCCCTCGCCGACCTTGGAGTTCTTCATCTCGACGAAGGTGCCGGCCTTGGACCTGCGGCCGAGGACCGTGCCGGGGCGCAGGTAGCAGTAGGGGCCGACGCTGGCCTCCGGGCCGATCTCGGCCTGGTCGGCGACGGCGTTGCGCACGACGGCGCCGGCGCCGACCCGGGTGGCGGTCAGCGTGGTCGCGGGGCCGACCTCGGCGCCGGCCTCGACGACGGTGCGGCCGTGGAGCTGGGTGCCGGGGTGGATGACGGCGTCGGGCTCGATCACGACGTCCACGTCGACCCAGGTGGTGTCGGGGTCGACGACGGTGACGCCGGCGCGCATGTGGCGCTCCAGCAGCCGCCGGTTGAGCACCTTGCGGGCGAAGGCGAGCTGGACGCGGTCGTTGACGCCCTCGACCTCGGTGTGGTCGGCGACGGTGCAGGCGCCCACGCGGTGGCCGTCGCCGCGCAGGATCGCCAGCACGTCGGTGAGGTACTCCTCGCCCTGGGCGTTGTCGGTGGAGACCCGCTTGACGGCATCGGCCAGCAGCTCGCCGTCGAAGGCGTAGATGCCGGAGTTCATCTCCCTGATCGCGCGCTGCTCCGCGCTCGCGTCCTTCTCCTCGACGATCTCCATGACGGCGCCGTCCGCGTCGCGCACGATGCGGCCGTAGCCGGTCGGGTCGGGGACCTCGGCGGTGAGCACGGTGACCGCGTTGCCGTCGGACTCGTGCCGCTCCAGCAGCTCGGCCATGGTCTCGGCGCGGAGCAGCGGGACGTCCCCGTACGTGACCAGGACCGTGCCGGAGATCGTGCCGACCTCCTCCAGGACGGTGCGGACGGCGTGGCCGGTGCCGCGCTGCTCGCGCTGGACGACGGCGCGGGCGTCGGGGCTGGTGCGGGCGAGGTGGCCGCCGACGCGTTCGAGCGCGTGGCCGATGACGACGACGAGCCGCTCGGGGCCGAGGTCACGGGCGGCGGCGAGCATGTGGTCGACCAGGGCTCGGCCGCACAGCTCGTGCAGGACCTTCGGGGTCTGGCTCTTCATCCGGGTGCCCTCGCCCGCGGCGAGGACGATGACTGTTGCCGGGCGCGGCACACTCACGGACTGAGGCTCCCTGTGGATTGATTGATCAGGGCAAAGGCGCGGCTACCGCACCGCCACCCTCCCGACACCGTGAGAATACCTGCCCGCCATGTGGCGCCCCTATGGGGGGAGCGGCGGTAAAGCTCCCGGAAGAGGATTCGAACCCCTACAAAGTGGACCAAAACCACTTGTCCTGCCGATTAGACGATCCGGGACCGGTCAGACGCCAGGCGCCCGACACATTCCTACGATACCGACCCCGCGCCCGGGTCCGCGCCCCGAATACCGGCTACACGCCGGGGCAGTCCGGCACATTGAGGTCTTCCTAACTTACGTTTGCGTAGGTTACGGTGACGTAGGAAGGACATTAGTCCCGGAAAGATCCAGAGAGGTTGCCCATGACCGTTCTTGCCGAGCGCTCGACACCCGGCCCGAAGCCCGACTTCGAACCAGAGCCACGCACCAGAGCCGAACTCGTGACCTTCGCGCTCGTCGTCGGGCTCCCCCTGGTCGCGATCGCGGCGGCGGTCCCCTTCGCCTGGGGATGGGGTCTCGGCTGGACCGACATCGCCATCGCCGGCGTCTTCTACGTGGTCTCCGGGCTCGGCGTGACCGTCGGGCTGCACCGCTACTTCACGCACGGCTCCTTCAAGGCCAAGCGGCCGCTCAAGATCGCTCTGGGCGTCGCCGGCAGCCTCTCGCTGGAGATGTCCGTGCTCGACTGGGTGGCGACGCACCGCAAGCACCACAAGTTCTCCGACAAGGAGGGCGACCCGCACTCCCCCTGGCGCTTCGGGCCCGGCTTCAGGTCGATGTCCAAGGGCCTGCTCTACGCCCACATGGGCTGGCTGTTCGACGCCGAGCGCACCAACCGCGAGAAGTACGCCCCCGACCTGGTCAAGGACCCGGACGTGATGAGGCTGCACCGGTGGTTCGGCGCGCTGGCCCTCACCTCGATCGTGCTGCCCGCCGTCATCGGCGGCCTGGTCACCTGGTCCTGGCAGGGCGCGCTGACCGCCTTCTTCTGGGGCACGCTGGTCCGCATCGGCCTGCTGCACCACGTCACCTGGTCGATCAACTCGATCTGCCACGTGTTCGGCGAGGAGGAGTTCCAGGTCCGCGACAAGTCGCGCAACGTCTGGTGGCTGGCCATCCCGTCCTTCGGCGAGTCCTGGCACAACCTGCACCACTCCGACCCGACCTGCGCCAGGCACGGCGCGCTGAAGGGCCAGATCGACATCAGCGCGGCCATCATCCGGCTCTTCGAGAAGCTCGGCTGGGCCCACGACGTCCGCTGGCCGTCGCCGGAGAGGCTGGCGGCGAAGCGGATTGTCTGATATTTCGACGGCGGTGGCCGGTGATCCGCCTGTCACCGCCATTATGGGAACCGTGACCGAATCCCGTTCGCGCAGGCGCATGACCGGTAGAGAGCGCAGAGAGCAACTGATCCTGATCAGTCGCACGCTGTTCGCCGAGAAGGGGTTCGACGGGACCTCGATAGAGGAGATCGCCGCGACGGCGCAGGTTTCCAAGCCGGTGGTCTACGAGCACTTCGGCGGCAAGGAAGGCGTCTACGCCGTGGTCGTCGACCGGGAGATGCAGAAGCTCCTGAGCATGATCACCGAGGCGCTCTCCGCCAGCCACGCCCTCGTCAAGCTGGAGCGCGCCGCCCTGGCGCTGCTGCGCTACATCGAGGAGAGCAGCGAGGGCTTCCGCATCCTGGTCCGCGACTCCCACGCGGCCTCCGGCACCGGCACGTTCGCCAGCCTGATCAGCGAGATCGCCAGCCAGGTGGAGGACGTGCTGGCCGACGAGTTCGCGGAGCGCGGCTACGAGCCGAAGCTGGCGCCGATGTACGCGCAGATGCTCGTCGGCATGGTGGCGCTGACCGGCCAGTGGTGGCTCGACGCGCGCAAGCCGGCCCGCGAGGAGGTCGCGGCCCACCTGGTCAACCTGGCCTGGAACGGTCTGACCGGGCTGAACCCGCAGCCGGCGCTCTCCGCGACCACCCGCCAGCAGGTGCCGGCCAAGCCGCGCGCCGGCGACAAGGAGCTGCGCGAGCTGGAGAAGGCGCGCGAGAAGGAGCTGAAGGAGGCCGAGAAGGCCCGCCAGCGCGAGCTGCGCGAGGCGGAGAAGGCCAGGCTCCGCGAGCTCAAGGAGCGCGAGCGCCAGCTCAAGGAGGCCGAGAAGGAGCGCGAGAAGGTCCTCAAGGAGGCCGAGAAGGCCCGCGAGCGCGAGGAGCGGCTGCGCCAGCGCGAGGCCCGGCTGGCCGAGCGCGCCGCCCGGCTGGGGCAGGGCGAACCACCCGAATAAGTCGTTGCGGGAGAGTTAACGTCCCGTTCAACCTAAGTGGGCATATTTCAGATATGTCCGTTGAGCCACTCCCGCCCGACCACGACCTGCCCCTTCCGCAAGAGCGGTTCCTCAACCGCGAGGAGAGCTGGCTGCAGTTCAACGAACGGGTCCTGGAGCTGGCCGAGGACCCGTCGCTGCCGCTGCTGGAGCGGGTCCGCTTCCTGTCCATCTTCGCCAGCAACCTGGACGAGTTCTTCCGCGTACGGGTCGCGGGCCTGAAGCGCCGCATGGCCACCGGCCTGCTGCTGCGCACCAAGAGCGGGCTCAAGCCGAGCGAGGAGCTGGCCAGGATCGCCACCGTGGCCGACGCGCTCGCCAAACGGCACGCCGCCGCCTTCCACGAGCAGATCCGCCCGCGGCTCGCCGCCGAGGGCATCGAGATCGTCCGCTGGGACGAGCTGGGCCGCGAGGAGCGCACGGAGCTGCGCAAGCTCTTCAGGGAGCGGATCAGGCCGGTGCTGACGCCGCTGGCCGTCGATCCCGCGCATCCGTTCCCGTACATCTCGGGTCTGAGCCTCAACCTGGCCGTCGTGGTGCGGAACCCGTCGAACGACCACACCGTGTTCGCCAGGGTCAAGGTGCCCTCGCAGCTGCCGCGGCTGGTCCAGCCGTCCCCGAACCGGTTCGTGCCGCTGGAGGACGTGATCGCGGCCCACCTGGGGCAGCTGTTCAAGGGCATGGAGATCGTCCAGCACCACGTCTTCCGGGTGACCAGGAACGAGGACCTGGAGGTCGACGAGGACGTCACCGAGAACCTCATGCAGGCGCTGGAGAAGGAGCTGCGCCGCCGCAGGTTCGGGCCGCCGGTGCGGCTGGAGGTCGAGGACACGATCTCCCAGGAGGTCCTCGACCTGCTGGTGGAGGAGCTGGAGCTCGATCCGCACGAGATCTACCGGATCCCCGGGCCGCTGGACATGACCGGCCTGAACGTGATCGCGGACCTGGACCGCGGTGAGCTCGCCTACCGCCCTTTCGTGCCGGCCGAGGCGATCGGCGCCGCCGATGACGTCTTCGCGGTGCTGCGTGAGCGCGACGTGCTGCTGCACCACCCGTACGACTCGTTCGCCACCAGCGTGCAGCGCTTCATCGAGGCGGCCTCCGCCGACCCGCGCGTGCTGGCGATCAAGCAGACCCTCTATCGCACCAGCGGCGAGTCCCCGATCGTGGACGCGCTCATCGACGCGGCCGAGGCCGGCAAGCAGGTCGTGGTGGTCGTGGAGATCAAGGCCAGGTTCGACGAGCACGCGAACATCTCCTGGGCGCGCAAGCTGGAGCGGGCCGGCTGCCACGTGGTCTACGGCGTGGTGGGGCTCAAGACCCACTGCAAGCTGGCGCTGGTGGTGCGGCAGGAGCCGTCGGGCGAGCTGCGCCGCTACTGCCACATCGGCACCGGCAACTACAACCCCAAGACGGCCAGGCAGTACGAGGACTTCGGCCTGCTCACCGCGGACCCGCTGGTCGGCGAGGACGTCACGGACCTGTTCATCCACCTGACCGGCTACTCCCACCACTCGGCCTACCGGCGGCTGCTGGTCGCCCCGCACTCGCTGCGCGGCGGGCTGCTGGCCAGGATCGAGCGGGAGATCGCCCACCAGCGGGCGGGCCGCCCCGCGCGGATCAGGATCAAGACGAACTCGCTGGTGGACGAGCCGATCATCGACGCGCTCTACCGCGCCTCGCGCGCCGGCGTGCCGATCGACCTGTGGGTGCGCGGCGTGTGCACGCTGCGCCCCGGCATCCCGGGCCTGTCGGAGACCATCCGGGTGCGGTCGGTGCTGGGCCGGTTCCTGGAGCACTCCCGGGTGTACGAGTTCGGCCTGGGCAGGCGGCCGGAGGTGTGGATCGGCAGCGCCGACCTGATGCGCCGCAACCTGGACCGCCGGGTGGAGGCCCTGGTCAAGGTGACCGCGCAGCAGCACAAGGCGTACCTCGTGGACCTGATGGACCGGGTGATGGCCGACACGACGAACACCTGGTGGCTGAACGGCGACGGGAACTGGGTCCGCCACCCGGGCGAGGACCTGCAGAGCCGCCTGATCGGGATGCGCCGCTGGAGGAGCGTTGACGACTGACCCGCTCCGCGCCGCCGGAGCCGTGATCTGGCGCGGCGAGGAGAGCCGCCCCGAGGTCGCCCTCGTCCACCGCCCTCGCTACGACGACTGGACCTTCCCGAAAGGGAAGCTGAAGTCCGGCGAGCACGTGATCGCCGCCGCGCTGCGCGAGGTGCGCGAGGAGACCGGGCTGACCGTGGCGCTCGACCGCGCCCTGCCGCCCGTGCACTACCCGCACGGGACCCGGCTCAAGCGGGTGGACTACTGGGCGGGCCGGGTGGCGGAGGAGGGCCCGTTCGTCGCCGGCGACGAGGTCGACGAGCTGCGCTGGCTCCCCGTGGACCAGGCCCGCGAGCTGCTGACCTACGAGTGGGACGCGGGCCTGCTGCGCGCGCTGTCGGCCGCGCCGCTCGCCACCGTCCCGCTGGTGCTGGTACGGCACGCCTCCGCCGGGTCGCGCCAGACCTGGCAGGGCGCGGACTCGCTGCGCCCGCTCGACGCCGAGGGGCTGGCCCAGGCGGCGGCGCTGGCCACCGTGCTGCCCGCGTACCGGCCCGCCGTCCTGCTCAGCTCGCCCAGTCTCAGGTGCGTCCAGACGCTCGCGCCGTACAGCTCGCACCTGCGGCTGGAGCCGCTGCTCAGCGAGGAGGGGCAGGACCCGCGCAAGACCACCGCCCTGGTCGGCGAGCTGACGGAGCGCGCGGCCGTGTGCAGCCACGGCAAGGTGCTGCCCCCTCTCATCGCCGCGCTCAGCGGCAGGGACGTGCGCCTGCGCAAGGGCGCGTTCGCGGTGCTGCACCGGGTGGGCGAGCGGGTGGTCTGCGCGGAGCGGTACGGGCTATAGCACCTTCTCGACGCCGGCCATGGTCTCCGACCAGACGCGGGGGAAGTCCTCGTGCGCCCGGTCGGCGGCGGCTCGCTCCAGCCCGGCCAGGACGCCGTAGGTGAAGGTGTCCTCGCCCGCCCTGCGCGCGGCCCCCGCCTCCTCGGCCAGCGTCTCCTGGGCGACGACCCCGTCCTGGTGGGCGCCGAGCACCTCCTGCACGTCCTCGGCCAGCTTGGCAAGCGTCCCCATGCGCTTGCCAAGCGTGTCGCGCAGCGCCTCGGCGGTGTAGCGGGCGCGCTTGGCCGCCTTGCGCACGTCGTGCATGGCGATCTCGCGCTGCTCGGGGTCGTCGATGGCCTGGGCGGTCTCGTACGCCTTCGTCACCCGGTTCCAGTTGGCTGCGGCGACGTCGGCGAGCCGCGTCTCGGCCGGGTCGGCCGCGGCCTTGCCCAGCTCGGGCTCGGACACCAGCGCGTCGAGGGCGTCGAGCAGGGCGTAGTAGCGCTCGCCGCCGAGCGTCTCCCTGATCGTGTCGTAGCCTTCCCGCTCGCGCCTGAGCAGGTCGTCGCCGAGCCGGGCCCGGACGGGGCCGACGACCAGCTCGGGCGGGAGCCCGGCCAGCTCGCGGGCGAACCTGGCCCTGATCACCTCCAGGTCGCGGACCTCGCCCAGCACGCCGCCGAGCCAGCGCAGCTCGTCCTGGATCTCGCTGGTGTTCCTGACGACGGGTTTGAACGCCTTGAGCGCGCTGCGGAGCCTGCGGGCGGCGACGCGCATCTGGTGCACCGCGTCCTCCTCCTCGCGGCGCACCCGGGGGTCCTGGGAGAGGAGGGCCGTCACCTGGCCGGACAGATAGGCCATGACGGTGTGGCCCGCGGTTCCCGGTTCGAGGCCGGCGTGGGGGGCGGGCGGCGGGTCGAGGAGCTTGGCCAGCTTGCTGGTGGCCGGCGACGGCGTGGCGCCCGCCTTCCTGAGCCGCTTGCCGGTCTTGGCCAGCAGCTTCTCGTCGCCCTCCAGCAGCTCCGCCTCGACCTCGCGCCAGCGCATCACCGCCGGCGGGTCCGTGCCGTACACCGTGCCCTTGACCCGGTCGTCGGCGATCTCCACCAGCTTGCGGTCGCCGTCCTTGAGCAGGGTGACGCTCCTGCGGGTGTCGAGCTCGGCCACCACGCCCAGCTCGGCGCCCCGGGTGTAGGCGCGCACCAGCTCGGCCAGCTCGGCCGGGACGACCTTGGTGCTGCGGGTCAGCGGGATCGCGATCTCCTGCCGTACCCCTTTGGCCTTGGGCAGCTTCAGGTGCCAGCCGGGGTCGGCGCCGCCGCGCCTGCGTCTGAGAGTGACGCCGCGCCTGGCCAGCCGCAGGTCGGGGGTGTCGTAGTAGAGGGCGACGAGTTGGAAGCTCTTCGGGCCGACGACCTCGGCCAGGCCGCTCAGGTCAGGCAGCTGGTAATCGGCGGTGACGTCGAACTTGTCCTCGATCTCGATGCCCACGACACCTCACAAAAAGGTCGGATTTCGGACAATAATGCCACTCTACGCAGGCTCGTCACATGGCCTGAAGCAGCTCGATCCTGTTCCCTACGGGATCTTCGACGTACACCCTCCGGAAGCCGGGGAACAGGTCGTCGGGCACCGCGCCGGGGAGCTGGGCCACGAGCGCGTCCAGATCGTCCACCAGGAACGCCGGGTGCGCCTTGCGCGGCGGGCGGAAGTCCTCCTCTATCCCGAGATGGACCTCCAATCCGGGGCCGCGGAACCAGACGCCGCCCCGCTTGGCCAGCTCCGGCGGCTTCGGCACCTCACGCAGGCCGAGGATCCCGGCGTAGAACGCCCTCAGCTCGGGTTCGCTGCCGGGCGGCGCGGCGAGCAGGACGTGGTGCAGGCCAGTGATCATTTCTGCGCCACCACGAAGATCCGGCGGAACGGGAACGGCGTCCCGTACGACCCTGCCGGGTAGGCCCGCGCCAGCCGTTCGGCCAGCTCGGCCGTGAACCGCGCGCGCTCGCGGTCGTCCAGCCGGTCGAGCACGGGCCGCAGCGCGGTGCCGGAGACCCAGCCGAGCACCGGGTCCTCCCCCTCCAGCACGTGCACGTACGTGGTCTCCCAGGCGTCCACCCGGCAGCCGAAGCCGCTCAGCAGGTCCAGGTACTCGACCGCGTCGCCGACGGGCCTGCCCCGATCGAGGTCGCCGAGCCGGTCCACCCAGCCGGGGGACGCGCACAGCTCGCGGATGGCGGCGTGGCTCGGGGCGTCGTAGTTGCCCGGCACCTGGAAGGCCAGCCAGCCTCCGGGGCTCAGCGCGTCCACCCACCGCTCGACGACGACGCGGTGCTCGGGCACCCACTGGAGGGCGGCGTTGGAGACGATCACGTCGACCGGCCTGTCAGGGTGCCAGGTGGCCACGTCGGCGACGGCGAAGGAGACCCCGCCGCCCAGCTCCCGCGCCTTGGCGATCATGGCAGGCGAGGAGTCGAAGCCCAGCACCTCCGCCCCGGGCCAGCGCCGGGCCAGCTCGGTGGTCAGCTCGCCGCTGCCGCATCCGGCGTCCACCACATATGCCGGGCTCTCGGCCCGTACTCTGGCCACGAGATCGAAGAACGGCCGCGACCGTTCGTCGCCGTAGCGGGCGTACGTGTCAGGGTCCCACATATCTCTTGACATAGAGATAATTGATATCGAGCTATTTATCTCGATGTCAAGACAGTACACTCGGGGCCATGACGGAAGCGCAGGACGAGGTCGACCGGCTCGTCGCGGCGTGGCGGGCGGAGCGGCCCGACCTCGACGTCGAGCCGCTGCAGGTGCTCTCGCGGATCTCCCGCCTGGCCAAGCACCTCGACCGGGCCAGGCGCGCGGCGTTCGCCGAGCACGGGCTGGAGCCCTGGGAGTTCGACGTGCTCACCGCGCTGCGGCGGGCCGGACAGCCCTACGAGCTGAGCCCCGGCGCGCTGCTGCGCGCCACCCTGGTCACCTCCGGCACCATGACCAACCGCATAGACCGCCTCGCCCAGGCGGGCCTCGTACGGCGCCGTCCCGACCCCGAGGACCGCCGCGGCGTCCTGGTCTCCCTGACCGACGCCGGGCTGGCCCGCGTCGACGCCGCCTTCACCGACCTGATCAGGCGCGAGCACACGCTGCTCAGCAGCCTGGAAGCGGACCAGCAACACGCCCTGGCCGGGCTGCTGCGCACGATGCTGGCGCCCTTCGACACCTGATCGCGGAGGTCAGTGCTCGGGCCGCAGCGACGAGCCGACGTACATGGCGGCGAGCATGGTGAACAGGTAGGCCTGCAGGAACTGGATGAAGATCTCGAACGCCGTCAGCACGATCGTCATGGCCACCCCGAGCACGCCCACGGCGAAACCTGGCAGAGTCGGCCGCTCGATCAGGAACCAGAACCCGACGGCGCTGAAGAACGCCAGCAGCGTGTGCCCGGCGAACATGTTCGCGAGCAGCCGCACGGCATGCGTGAACGGCGCGGTCACGAAGAAGTAGACCAGCTCCAGCGGCGCGTACAGGACGATCGCCAGGGCCCTGGGCAGCCCCGGCGGGAACATCATGCCCTTGAGGTAACGGAACACCCCGTGCCGGGTGAAGGCCACATACAGCTTGACCAGGTAGACGGCGATCGCCAGCACCCACGGGAACGACGCCCGCGCGGTCACGGGGAACTGGAGCAGCGGGACGACCGCCAGCAGGTTCCAGACCAGGATCAGCAGGAAGAGGCTGAGCAGCAGCGGCATCCAGCGGTCGGCGTCCCGGCCTAAAAACGGCCTGGCTATCTGGTCGCGCACGAACAGGTAGACGTACTCGCCCACGTTCTGCGCCCCGCGCGGCACCAGCTTGGGCCGGGAGTAGGCCGCCCAGGCGAACGCGCACACCGCCAGCGCGCCGAGTACGGCGAGCAGCACCGGCTTGGTCACCCACCCCTGCCACAGCGCGGGGAACTCGAACAGGTCGTCCGGGGACGGCGCACGAAAGTCGGGGGCGGCGGCCATGCATGCTCCTTCGGAGGACAACCGGGTACGGTGTACCTAGTTTTCCAGCCCGGTACGGTGTACGCAATATGGAAAACGTCTGGATGCGGCCCGACCGGCCCGCTCGCGGGCCCCGGCCCGCCTTCAGCCGGGCTCAGCTCACCGAGGCCGCGCTGCGGGTCGCCGACGCCGAAGGGCTCGACGCGATCTCGATGCGCCGCCTCGCCGCGGAGATCGGCTCCGGCACGATGTCGCTCTACCGGTACGTCTCGGGCAAGGACGATGTGATCGACCTGATGGTCGACGCCGTCTCGGCGGAGTTCCTCCCGCCTGACGTCCCCAGCGGCGACTGGCGGGCCGACCTGCGCGCCCTGGCCATCCAGGGCCGCCGGACGATGCACCGGCACCCGTGGATGGCCCGGGTGACCGCCACCCGGCAGTCCAGCGGCCCCAACGGCGTGCGGACCTTCGAGCGCGCCCTGTCCGTGGTCGACGGGATGGGCCTGAGCATCGACGTCATGCTCGCCCTGGTGGGGTCGGTGTTCGCCTACGTCAACGGGTACGTGGCCGCGGAGATGGGCGAGCTGGAGGCCCGGCGGCGCACCGGCCTGGACGTGCAGCAGTGGATGGCGCGCCAGGCCCCCTATCTGGAGACGCTGCTCAAGAGCGGCGACCACCCGTTGTTCGCCCGGGTGGTCGCCGAGAGCGGGCGTGAGCTCGCCGACCCGGACGAGCGCTTCGCGTACGGCCTGGACCGCCTGCTCGACGGGATCGCCGCCGCGCTCCCTGGCGGCTAGTCACCGAGGCGGTCGGCGGTCTCCAGCCACTCGGCCTCGACGGTCTCCTTCTGGGCCAGCAGGTCGCGGAGCCGCGCGTCGAGGTCGCCGAGCTTCTCGTAGTCGCCGGCCGCGCCGGCCATCTCGGCGTGCAGCTTGGCCTCCTGGCCGGCCAGCTTGTCGAGCTGCCGCTCCAGGCGGTTGAGCTCCTTGCGCAGCTCCCGCTCCTCCTTGGCCGACAGCCCCTGGGGCGCCGCGGGGGCGGACGGCTCGGGCCGGGCCTCCGGCTGGGCCGCCACCCGGGCCGTCTGCGCGGTGCCGGCGGCGCGCCGCTCCAGGTACTCGTCCACCCCACCGGGCAGGAGCGACAGCCTGCCGTCGCCGAGCAGGGCCACGCTGCGGTCGGTCACCCGCTCCAGGAAGTAGCGGTCGTGGGAGACCAGGATCAGCGTGCCGGGCCAGCCGTCGAGCAGGTCTTCGAGCTCGTTGAGCGTCTCGATGTCGAGGTCGTTGGTGGGCTCGTCGAGCAGCAGCACGTTGGGGTCGTCCATGAGGAGCCTGAGCAGTTGCAGGCGGCGCCGCTCGCCGCCGGACAGGTCGCCGACCACCTTCCACTGCGCCTCGCCCTTGAAGCCGAGGCGCTCCAGCAGCTGGGAGGCGGTCCACTCCTTCTTGCCGACCTGGACGTACTTGCGGATCTCCTCGACCGTCTCCAGCACCCGCCGGGTGGGGTCGAGCTCCGCCAGCTCCTGCGACAGGTGGGCGAGGCGGACCGTCCGGCCTTCGACGACGCGGCCGGAGTCGGGGGCGACGGTGCCGGCGAGCAGGCGCAGGACCGACGACTTGCCGGAGCCGTTGACGCCGATCAGCCCGACCCGGTCGCCCGGGCCGAACTGCCACGTGCAGCGGTCGAGCACCTTCGGGCCGGCGCCGGGGCCGCCCGCGTGGAGGGTGACGTCTTCGAGGTCGTAGACGGTCTTGCCGAGCCGGGCGCTGGCGAACTTCAGCAGCTCGACGGTCTCGCGCGGCGGCGGCTCGTTCGCGATCAGCGCCTGGGCCGCGTCCACCCGGAACTTGGGCTTGGACGTGCGGGCGGGCGGGCCGCGGCGCAGCCAGGCGATCTCCTTGCGCATGAGGTTCTGGCGGCGTTCCTCGGCGGCCTGGGCGACACGCGCCCGCTCGGCCTTGGCCAGCACGTAGGCGGCGTAACCGCCCTCGTAGCGCTCGACGCGGCCGTCGACGACCTCCCAGGTGCGGGTGGAGACGGCGTCGAGGAACCAGCGGTCGTGCGTCACCACGACCAGCGCGCTCCTGCGGCCGGACAGGTGGCCGGCCAGCCAGGCGATGGCCTCGATGTCGAGGTGGTTGGTGGGCTCGTCGAGCATGATCAGGTCGTGCTCGACGATGAGCAGTTGCGCCAGCGCGGTGCGCCTGCGCTCGCCGCCGGACAGGTCGCCCGCCTTGGAGTCGAGGTCGAGGTCGCCGATCAGGTTGCCGAGGATCTCGCGGACGCGCTGGTCGCCGGCCCATTCGTGCTCGGCCATGTCGCCCAGGACGAGGTCGCGCACGGTCATGCCGGGGTCGAGCGGATCCTGCTGGGAGAGGAAGCCGACGCGCAGGCCGCGGGTGTGGGTGACGCGGCCGCTGTCGGGGCTCACGCCGCCCTCGATCACGCGGAGCAGGGTCGTCTTGCCGCCGCCGTTGCGGCCCACCACGCCGATGCGCTCGCCGTCCTCGATGCCGAGGGAGACGTCGGAGAGCAGCGGCTTGGGCCCGTAGGCGTGGGAGACCGACTCGAGATTGACCAGATTCATCGCATCCCCAGGGTATCGGCTCGCGACGAGCACACCACCCGGCGCGGGACGGACGTCGGGCCGCCACCCGGTGAGTTCGCGAGCGCGGGTCAGACGAGGGTGGCGCCCGGGGCGGGGCCTTCGGCGACGACGGCGGCGCGGGTGCCCGGGGTGGTGGCGAGCGCGCGGGCCAGCTCCGCGGCGTGCGCGGCGTCACCGGCGAGGAAGGCGCAGGTCGCGCCGGAGCCGGAGACGATCGCGCCCAGGGCTCCCGCGTCGCGACCGGCGCGCAGGGTGTCGGCCAGCGGCGGGTGGAGCGCGAGCGCGGCCGGCTCCAGGTCGTTGGCGAGGCGGCGGCCCAGCTCGGCGGCGTCGCCGTCGCGCAGCGCGGCCAGGAGCGCCGGGTCGGGCCGGGGCTCGGGGACGGGCGCGCCCTCCCTGAGGCGGTCGCACTCCTTGTAGACGTGGGCGGTGCTGAGCCCGGTGTCGGCGACCGCGAACACCCAGTGGAAGGGGCCGCCGACGGGCAGCGGGGCCAGGCGCTCGCCGCGCCCCGTGCCGAGCGCGGTGCCGCCCATCAGCGAGAACGGCACGTCGCTGCCCAGCTCGGCGCCGATCTCCATCAGCTCCTCGCGGGGCAGGCCGAGCCCCCACAGCTCGTCGCAGGCGACCAGCGCGGCGGCCGCGTCGGCGCTGCCGCCCGCCATGCCGCCCGCCACCGGGATCGTCTTGTGGATGACGAGCTCGGCGCCCCGATCGAGGCCCGCCCGCGCGGCCAGCGCACGGGCCGCGCGGACCGCCAGGTTGCCGTCGTGCAGCGGCACCTCGGCCGCCCAGCCGCCGGTCACCGAGACCGTGATCGAGCGGGCCTCCCTGGCCACCACCTCGTCGAAGATCGACACGGCGTGGAAGACGTTGACCAGGTCATGGAAGCCGTCCTCCCGCAGCGGGCCGACGGAGAGCTGCACGTTCACCTTCGCGGGCACCCGTACGGTCACCGAGCTCATCAGATCTTCTGCCACTTCCGTCGCTCCGAGGGTCGAGGACACTCGATCGTATCCGCGCCCGCACACTCCGCGTACCGGACGCGGGGCGCGCACCGACGGGACGGTGTTCAGCCGGTGACCGCCACGGCGTCCACCTCGAACAGCATGTCGGGCAGGGCGAGCGCGGCCACTCCGATCAGCGACTGCGTGGGCGGCAGGTCGCCCCAGATCTCCCGTACGGCCTCCAAGAGGATGTCCAGCTTGCCCGCGTCGTGGCCGACGATGTACGTCCGGATCTGGACGACGTGGCCGTAGTCCGAGCCGGCCGCGGCGAGCGCGGTGCCGAGGTTCGCGAACGACTGCCTGACCTGCTCGGCGAAGTCGCCGGAGGTCACGTGACCGTCGGGCCCGGAGGCGTACTGCCCGGCGATGAGGACGAGGTCCCCGGAGGCTCGTGCGATGTGGCTGTAACCGAAACCGGTGGGGTCGTGCAGCGTGCTGGGGTTGATGATGGTGGGTTTCATGATCGTGTTCCTTTCTGGATGTGCCGCGTCCGATTGACGCCGACGATGAGCGCGGCGGCCAGGGCCAGCCCGGAGGTCACCCACAGGACACCGGCGACGGCGACCCCGTCAGCGGTGAACCCGCCGAGCACGGCG
The DNA here is from genome assembly GCF_039540635.1 of Nonomuraea ferruginea. Classification (NCBI taxonomy): domain Bacteria; kingdom Bacillati; phylum Actinomycetota; class Actinomycetes; order Streptosporangiales; family Streptosporangiaceae; genus Nonomuraea; species Nonomuraea ferruginea. The sequence goes on from NZ_BAABFD010000013.1 coordinate 291,036, forward strand.
CCGAAGGCGATGGACAGGTTGAAGGCCGCCACGAACAGCGACGACGCCGATTCGGTCATCTCGGGCGCGGCCTTGAGCATCCAGGTCTGCAGTGTCACCGACACCCCGCCGTAGGCCAGTCCCCAGACGACGAGCAGGACGGTGCCCGCGAACGGGCCCCCGGTCAGCGCGAACAGAGCAGTGGCCGCGGACAGGACGGCGGCGATCAGGATGAGCGTGCCGCGCAGGTGCGCGCGCACCCGGTGGCCGGCGAGGAAGTTGCCGACGACGCCCGCCAGCCCGTACGCCATCAGCAACGCGCCGATCCAGCCGTCGTCGATCCCGGCGAGGTCGTGCAGCAGAGGGCGGGCGAAGGTGTAGGCGGCGAAGTGCCCGGTGATCAGCAGGGCGGTGACGATCACGCCGATCCGGACACCCGTGTTCGCGCGCAGCAGGGCGGGCAGGTCGGGCAGGCCGATCGTGCGCTGCGCCGGCAGGCGAGGCACCAGAAGCAGCAGAGCGGCCAGCGCCACCAGCCCCAGGATCGCGACGCCGGCGAAGCCGCCGCGCCAGCCGGTCAGCTCACCGATCAGCGTCCCGGCCGGGACGCCGAGCACGGACGCGGTGGAGACGCCGCCGAAGATCACGGCGGTCGCGGCGGCGACCTGTCCGGGCGGCACCAAGCGGACCGCGAGCCCGCCCGCGATGGCCCAGAAGCCTCCGACGCTCACCCCGACGACGAGCCGTGCCACCAGCACGACGGCGAAGTGCGGGGCGAGTGCGCAGACCAGGTTCGCCACCGCCATGAGCCCGATCAGCCCGGCCAGCATGACCTTCCGGTCCACCGTTCCGGCCCGCGCCGTGAGCAGCGGGGCGGCCAGCCCGGCGACGAGCCCCGGGACGGTGACCATCAACCCGGCCGTGCCCGGCGAGACGTCCAGTGCCTCGCCGATCGGTGTGAGCAGGCCCACGGGAAGCAGCTCCGAGGTCATCAACACGAAGATCCCCAGCGTCACCGCCGAAACCGCTGACCACCCTTGCACCTTTTCCTCTAACTGGATAGGAAACATCTAGGATTTTCTCCAAAGAAAGCCGCTTCGGGAGAGGAGCCCCTCCCTTTCGCGGGCGCGGATTCAAGCTCGCCGGCTTCGCAATCCCTGGCGGGTCTCGTTCGGCGCGCCGGGGAACCGCGACTCGACCGTGGCCTTCACATCGGCGAGAGTGCGCGCGGCCAGCTCCGCCCGCCAGAGCAGCTCCGCCTTCCGCATGACCTGGGAGATCACACAGGTTTCCCGGTAGTCGATCCCCGGCTCGCCGTCGGGGGCGTCGCGCAGGATCTGGGCGCACTGGAACGCGTCCTCCGGCCCCTCGATCGCCACCACCACGTCCAGCACAGTGATCTTCCGAGGGTCGCGGGCGAGTTGGAACCCGCCACGCGGGCCGGAGACCGACGACACGATCCCCGCCCTCGCCAGCGCCTGCAACTGCTTGTTGAGGTACGCCGGAGGCAGCTTGAAGTAGTCGGCCAGGACCGCGGCCGGGACGGGGCGGCCGTCCTCGATCCACGTCAGGTTGAGGCACGTGTGCAGCGCCCACTCCACGCCCTCGCTCATCTTCACAATCCTGGATATTACGTATCCAGGATTGCCGCCGCAACTCCTGCGGATACCCGGTGGCCGCGACGACCGCCCGCCGTGAATCCTGGAGTGGAGGCCGGTCGCCGCCCGATCTGATCGACGGCGACTTCATGGAAGGAATGCGTCGTGGGTGGAGTGACGGTCATCGAGGTGCCGCAGTGGCGTGGGTCCGGGGCGGCGACGGCGGAGCGGCTGGTGGAAGGAGCCCGACTGCTGGGCGAGATGGTGCCGGCGGACAGGCGGGTGCGGGTCGAGGCGGACGACGACCTCGTGGTGACCGCGTCGCGCGTGCGGGAGGCGCTGTCGGCGGTAGGCGACGGTCTCGTGGTGACCGCGTCGCGGGCGCGGGAGGCGCAGGCGGGGAGCGGCGGCGGTTTCGTGGTGACCGTGGGCGGCGACTGCGGGGTGGAGCTGGAGCCGGTGGCGGCGGCGCGGCGCGCGTACGGAGATCGGCTGGTCGTGGTCTGGTTCGACGCGCACGGGGATCTGAACACTCCCGAGTCCTCGCCTTCGGGGGCGTTCCACGGGATGGTGCTGCGGGCGCTGGTGGACGAGGGGCCGCGAGGGCTGACCGCCGACCCCGGCGTCGATCCCCGGCGGGTGGTGCTGGCCGGGGTTCGGGATCTTGACCCCGGCGAGGCCGCGTTCGCGGCCGAGGCCGGGGTCGGGCACGTGAGGACCGCCGACCCGGACGCGCTCGTGCAGGCGGTGACGGCCGCGGGTCTGCCGGGCGCCGGCTCCTCCGGCCGGTTCCCCGCGTCCGGTCCGGGGGACGCGAGCGGCCCGCTTGCGCACGACATGGATACCGGGAAGGACCGCGACCCGGTGGTCTACGTGCATGTCGACCTCGATGTGCTGGAGCCGGAGGTGTTCGGGAGCGTGGGAAGCCCGGTGCCGGGCGGGTTCCTGCCGGAGGAACTCGTGCGCATGGTGACGGCTCTGGGCGAGCGGTTCGAGGTGGCCGGGCTCGGGATCACCGAGTACGAGCCCGGCCGGCCCGAGGATCGGGAGGTGCTCGCGCCCGTGGTGAAGGCGCTGGTCGAGGCGTGTGCCGGTCAGCCCGGACGCACCGCGCCACGGTAGACCGACCCGAAGTAGGGCGAGCGGAGGAACCGGACGATCTTGACCACGTCGCCGGTCTTGGGGGCGTGGACCATGAGACCCGCCCGGAGGTAGAGGCCGACGTGGGAGGGGTCGCCCGTCCCGCCGCCGAAGAAGACCAGGTCGCCCGAGCGGAGCCGGGACAGGGGGACGCGACGGCCCTGCCGGAACTGGGTGCCGGTGTAGTGACCGAGCCGGACCCCTGCCCTTCCCCATGCGTACATGGTCAGGCCGCTGCAGTCGAAGCCGACGGTGGCGGCTCCCCTGCCGATGCCCCTGGTGGGGCCGGAGCGGGACCCGCCGCCCCAGGAGAACGGGGTGCCGATCCGCGCCAGGGCGGCGGCCGCCGCGACCTCGCCCTTGAGGCGCCTGGTGACCGTGTCCGGCTTGGAGCCGGTGTCCGGTCTGGTGGCCCTGTCCGGCTTCGTGGCGCGCTCCGCCTCGCCCAAGCCGCTCACCTCGGGCAGAGAGAGACGGCACAGGGACGGGTGGTCGAAGAAGCCGCTGCCCGGCGCGGGACACAGAGCGGCGGCGTGGGCGGGGACGGGCACGGAGACGAGCCCACCGGCGAGAGCGAGCCCTATCAGACGGGTACGTGACTTCATGGTCGGCCTCCTCGTGATCGGGGAGGCCCAGGATCATCCGCGCGGCATGCCCGCCAACGGGCCGAACGGGGTTCTGGGGACAATGTCGAGCTGTCCACAGTCATGCGGACGGAGCTTGGACGACACGTCAACCCACGGACTGAGGTCGAGCATGGCGTCGCAGCCGGGTCTTGACCTAGATGTGAAGGGTCAGCGCGGTATGAGGGCCCACACGACTCGTTCGCCTACTTGCGTGCGGTCGGTGCCCCAGCATCCGTTGGTGAGGTCGTCCACAACCCACAGGCCCCTACCTCTCGTCTCCTCGGGGCCAGGCATCGAGGGCAGCGGAACACCCCCCGATACGCCGGAATCCACGACGCTCAACCGCCAGTAGCGCCTCTCCCTCTCCTCCACCGCGATCAGGCTCATCCTCACCCAGGGGCCGCCGCCGTGAACCACCGCGTTCGTCACCAGTTCGGATGCGATGAGTGTGGACGGTCAGGAATTTCTCCAGGTGGGCGGCCAGCCTGATCCAGGCTGGCGGCCATGAAATCTCCAGGTAGACGGACACGTAAAGTCCAGGTGGACGGTCAGGTGAGAGGGACGACACCCTTTC
>NZ_BAABFD010000014.1:0-287228 GCF_039540635.1 Nonomuraea ferruginea
GGTGGCAACCGTGACGGTGCGGGCGCGGGCCCGCGCGACCGTCGCGACGGTCCGCCGCGTGACGGCGCCGCTCCGCGCCCGCCGCAGGGTCGCGGCGGCGACAGGCCCAAGCCCGGTCCGCGTCCCGGCCCGCCCGGTGCGGCCGGTCCGCGTCCGGGTCCCGGCGCCGGTGGCCCGCGTCCCGGTCCTGGTGCGGGTGGCCCGCGTCCCGGTGGCCCGCGTCCCAACCCGATGATGATGCCGCAGGGCCGTCCGTCCGGCCCCGGTGGCGGCGGTGGCCGTCCCGGTGGTCCCGGCGGCGGCGGTGGCGGCCGTCCGGGTGGCGGTGGCCGTCCGGGTGGCGGTGGCGGTCGTCCCGGTGGCGGCGGCGGTTTCGCCGGTCGCCCGGGTGGCGGCGGTCAGCGCACGGGCACCGGTGGTCCCGGTGGCGGCGGCGGTTTCGCCGGCCGTCCCGGCGGTGGTGGCCGTGGTCGCGGTGGCGGCACGGCGGGCGCCTTCGGGCGTCCCGGTGGCCGTCCGGCCCGTGGCCGCAAGTCCAAGCGCCAGAGGCGCCAGGAGTTCGACAACATGTCGGCGCCGGCGATCGGCGGCGTGCAGGTCGCTCGCGGCAACGGCGCGACGATCCGGCTGCCGCGCGGCGCCTCGCTGTCCGACTTCGCCGACCGCATCGGGGCCAACCCCGCCTCGCTGGTGCAGATCATGCTGCACCTCGGCGAGATGGTGACGGCCACGCAGTCGGTCAACGAGGAGACGCTGCAGCTGCTCGGCGCCGAGCTGGACTACAACATCCAGGTCGTCAGCCCCGAGGAGGAGGACCGCGAGCTTCTCGAGGCCTTCGACATCGAGTTCGGCGAGAACGAGGGCGACGAGGCCGACCTGGCCGCGCGGCCGCCGGTCGTGACCGTCATGGGTCACGTCGACCACGGTAAGACCAAGCTGCTCGACGCCATCCGCAAGACCAACACGGCGGCGCGCGAGGCGGGTGGCATCACCCAGCACATCGGCGCCTACCAGGTCACCACCGAGCACGAAGGCCAGGAGCGCAAGGTCACCTTCATCGACACCCCGGGTCACGAGGCGTTCACCGCCATGCGTGCCCGAGGCGCGAAGTCCACGGACATCGCGGTGCTGGTGGTCGCGGCCGACGACGGTGTCAAGCCGCAGACGATCGAGGCGCTCAACCACGCCCAGGCGGCCGACGTGCCGATCGTGGTCGCGGTCAACAAGGTCGACAAGGAGGGCGCCGACCCGAGCAAGGTCAGGGCCCAGCTCACCGAGTACGGCCTGGTGGCCGAGGAGTACGGCGGCTCGACGCTGTTCGTCGACATCTCCGCGCTCAAGGGTCAGGGCATCGAGAACCTCCTCGAGGCCATCCTGCTGACCGCGGACGCCGAGCTCGACCTGCGCGCCAACCCGACGATGGACGCTCAGGGCATCGCGATCGAGGCCTACCTCGACAAGGGCCGCGGCCCGGTGGCGACGGTCCTGGTCCAGCGCGGCACGCTCCGCGTCGGCGACTCGATCGTCTGTGGCGAGGCCTACGGCCGCGTCCGGGCGATGCTCGACGACACCGGCGAGCCGGTGGAGGAGGCCACCCCGTCGCGTCCCGTCCTGGTGATGGGTCTGACGGCGGTGCCGAGCGCGGGTGACAACTTCATCGTGGTCACCGACGACCGGATGGCCCGGCAGATCGCCCAGCAGCGCGCGGCGCGCAAGCGCAGCGCCGACATGGCGAAGTCGAGCCGCCGCCTCACCCTCGAGGAGCTGTTCAGCGACCTCGAGAAGGGCCGCGTCGACGAGCTCAAGCTCATCATCAAGGGTGACGTGTCCGGTTCGGTGGAGGCGCTGGAAGACGCGCTGCTCAAGATCGACGTCGGCGACGAGGTCAGGCTCCGTGTCCTGCACCGCGCCGTCGGTGCGATCACCGAGTACGACGTCAACCTCGCCGTCGCCGACGACAACGCGGTCATCATCGGCTTCAACGTGCGCCCCGAGCCTCGGGCGCGCGACCTGGCCGAGCGCGAGGGCGTCGACATCCGCTACTACTCGATCATCTACCAGGCGATCGAGGAGATCGAGGCGGCGCTCAAGGGCATGCTCAAGCCCGAGTTCGAAGAGGTCCAGATGGGCACGGCGGAGGTCCGCGAGGTCTTCAAGGTGCCGAAGATCGGCAACGTCGCCGGTTCGCTGGTCCGTTCGGGCGTGATCACCCGCAACAGCAAGGCCAGGCTGATCCGCGACGGCGTCGTCATCGCGGACAACCTGACCGTCTCGTCGCTGCGCCGGTTCAAGGATGACGCGACCGAGGTCCGTGAGGGCTTCGAGTGCGGCATCGGCGTCGGCTACAACGACATCAGGATCGACGACGTCATCGAGACGTTCGAGATGCGGGAGAAGCCGCGGGCCTGATCCGTGGCCGGGCGCCCGGCGGGCCATCCGCCGGGCGCCTTCCGCGCGTCCGGGCCGGTCTCCGCCGCACCGGCCCGGCGTGCGCTCGACACCAGTGCAAGCGGCGGTTGCCAACGATGTATGTGGGTGCCCTGACCCTGGACATCCTGCTCGGCGACGTGCACTCGCTGAAGCAGAAGCGATCCGTCGTGCGTCCCCTGGTCGCCGAGCTGCACCGGCGCTTTCCCGCCGTGGCCGTGGCCGAGGTCGGCCATCTCGACCTGCACAGGCGGGCCGAGGTCGGCGTCGCGGTGATCTCCGCCTCCGCGGGTAACTGCAAAGAGGTGATGGACGCCTGCGAGCGGCTGGTGGCCTTCCGCCCCGAGATCGAGCTCCTGTCCGCCAGGCAGCGGCTCTACAACGACGATGACTGAACGAAAGCACGACCGCTCGTCGTGCGTGAGGGGGAGCGAACATGGTGGATGCAGCACGAGCACGCAAGCTCGCCGACCGCATCCAGCAGATCGTCGCCGAGATGCTGGAGCGCCGGATCAAGGACCCGCGTCTGGGCTTCGTCACCGTGACGGACACGCGGATCACCGCCGACCTGCGCGAGGCGACGGTCTTCTACACAGTGTTCGGCTCCGACGCCGAGCGCGCCGACAGCGCGGCCGCCCTGGAGAGCGCCAAGGGCGTCATCAGGTCCGAGGTGGGCCGTCAGACAGGTGTGCGCTTCACCCCGACGCTGACGTTCAAGCACGACCCGCTGCCCGACAGCGCCCGCCAGCTCGACGACCTGATCTCGGCGGCGCGCGCGCGTGACGCCGAGGTGGCGAAGCGGGCGCAGAGCGCCTCCTACGCCGGCGAGTCCGACCCCTACCGCAAGCCGGAAGAGGACGAGCAGGACGGGCCTTCGGCGCTGTGACCCCCGACGTGCGCGACAGACCGGGCCGTCCGGCCAGGAGCGGTTCCGTCACGGTGTCCGAGGACGCCTGGGAACGGGCGGTCGGTCTCATCTCCGAGGCCGACGAGGTCGCGCTGGCCTGCCACATCTCGCCGGACGGCGACGCGCTCGGCTCGATGCTCGCCGTCGGGTTCGTGCTGCGCTCGATGGGCAAGCGGGTGGCCGCCTCCTTCGGTGACCACGACTTCACCGTGCCGCGCCTGCTCCGCTTCCTGCCGGGGCAGGACATGCTGGTGCCCCCCGACCGCTACCCGGCCGAGCCCGACCTCATGATCACCTTCGACTCGCCGTCGATCGCCCGGCTGGGGCTGCTGGAGGGCAGCGTCCGCCGGGCCCGCACGCTCATCGTGGTCGACCACCACCCGTCCAACGAGGGTTTCGGCACCGTCGACCTCATCGACGCCCGGGCGGCGGCCACCGCGATGCTCGCCGAGCAGCTCATCTACCGGCTCGGCGGCTCGCTCGACCGCGACATCGCCACCTGCCTGTACGCGGGGCTGGTCACCGACACCGGCTCGTTCCGCCACTCCTCGACCAGCCCGGCCGCACACCAGATGGCGGCCCGGCTGGTGGCCACCGGCCTGCACACCGACGAGATCGCCAGGGAGCTGTGGGACCGCGCCCCGTTCGGCTATCTCAAGGTGCTGGCCGCGGCGCTCGGCCGGGTGACGCTCGACGACGGCCTGGTGTGGACCTATGTGACGCGGGTGGACCGGGCCGCGTACGGGCTCCCGTACACCGAGCTCGAAGGCATCATCGACGTGGTGCGGCGCACCGACGAGGCCGACGTGGCGGCGGTGCTCAAGGAGGACGACCAGGGCGCCTGGCAGGTGTCGACCCGTTCCAAGGGCCGCATCGACGTGGCGCACGTGTGCGCCGCGCTGGGCGGCGGCGGCCACCACAACGCGGCCGGTTTCACCTCGTACGACAGCCCCGAGGCCACGATGGCGAAGTTCAGGGCCCTGCTGAGAGAGGCGTGATGGCCGAAAGCGGCTTGATCATCGTCGACAAACCCGCCGGTTGGACGTCCCACGACGTGGTGGCCAGGCTGCGCCGCCTGGCGGGCACCCGCCGGGTCGGGCACGCCGGCACGCTCGACCCGATGGCGACCGGCGTGCTCGTGGTCGGCGTGGAGAAGGCGACCAGGCTGCTCGGTCACCTGGCGCTGACCGAGAAGGTGTACGAGGCCACGATCCGGCTGGGTGTGGGCACGAACACCGACGACGCCGAGGGCGAGGTCACCGCGACCGCTTCGGCCGCGGACGTGGCCGAGGAGGCGATCCGGGCGGGCGTGGCCGCGCTCACCGGTGAGATCATGCAGATCCCACCCCAGGTCAGCGCCATCAAGGTCGACGGCAAGCGGGCCTACAAGCTGGCCCGCGCCGGCGAGGGGGTCGAGCTGGCCGCCCGGCCGGTGACCGTGCACGAGTTCGCGGTCACCGAGGTCCGCCGGCAGCCGGACGTGGTCGACGTCGACGCCACCGTGCGCTGTTCGTCCGGCACCTACATCAGGGCGCTGGCCCGCGACCTCGGCGGCGCGCTCGGCGTCGGCGGGCACCTGACGGCGCTGCGCCGCACCCGCGTCGGCCCGTACGGGCTCGACCAGGCCAGGACTCTCGACCAGCTCGCCGAGAAGTGCGAGATCCTGCCGATCGGCGAGGCGGTGGCGGCGGCGTTCCCGCGCAGGGACGTGAGCCTGGAGGAGGCCAGGGTGGTCATGCACGGCGGGCGGCTGCCCGCGGCCGGTCTGGGCAAGGGCCCGATCGGCATGTTCGGCCCCGACGGCGAGCTGCTGGCGCTGGTGGAGGAGCAGGGCCGGATGGCCAAGCCGCTGGCGGTCTTCGTCTCCGCCTAGTGAGCTGGTCCAGAAATACGTGAGCAGTAGTGGCAGATGCGGTCGATGATCTGATCGGCGGTCTTCTTCCAGACGAACGGCCGGGCGTTGTCATTCCATACGGCGATCCAGTCCTGCAGCGCGGTGGTGAGCTGCTCGACCGAGCAGAACTCCCCGCGCTCCAGGCAGCGGCGCTGAAGCTCGGCGAACCACCGCTCCACCTGATTGAGCCAGGCCGAGTAGGTGGGAGTGAAGTGCAGGGTGAAGCGGGGATGAGCGACGATCCACCGCTGCACCGCCGGTGCCTTGTGAGCTGAGAGGTTGTCGCAGATGACGTGGACGTCCAGGCCGGTGGGGACGATGGCGTCGAGGTCGGCCAGGAAGTCCCGGAAGTCGTCGGCGGTGTGCAGGGCGGTGACCTTGCCCACCACTGTGCCGGTGGCGATGTCGAGGGCTGCGAAGAGGTCGACGGTGCCGTGCCGGACGTAGTCGAAGCTGCGCCGCTCGGGCACGCCGGGCATCATCGGCAGCACGGGAGCGCTGCGCTGCAAGGCTTGGATCTGGGGTTTCTCGTCCACGCTGAACACCACCGCGTTGGCCGGCTGAGCCAGGTAGAGGCCGACGACATCGCGGATCTTGTCGATCAGGAGCGGGTCGGGCGAGATCTTGAATGTTTCGGTCTTCCAGGGTTGTAGCCCGAAGGCCTTCCAGATCCTGGCGACGCTGTTCGGCGAGATGCCGATCCGTGCGGCCAGTTGCCGTTTGGACCAGTGTGTCTCGCCCTTCGGGGCGTTCTCCAGCGTCATCACTACCACTTGCTCGACCTGGGCGTCGGTGATGGTGCGGGGCACCCCGGGCCGGGGCTCATCGCTCAGTCCGTCCAGGCGGGCGGCCAGGAACCGGGCCCGCCACTTGGTCACCGTGCCACGAGCGATTCCCAGGCGCGCCGCGACGGCGAGGTTGGATCCGCCCCGCGCGCACTCCAGCACGATCCGCGCCCGTAACGCCGGCCCTTGTGCTGTCGACCGTCGTGACGCCCAGCCCTGCAAGGTCGTCTGTTCGTGCGCGGTCAGCTCCAGCGGTGCCAATCTGCTGTCTGCCACTCCTTGGGCACACCTGCAGTCCGGTCCGAAGTCACCACCGAGTTACGGAAAGCAACCCAAGTGGCGACCACGAGACTCACCACCAACTCACTAGGCGGGCTTGCGCGCCACCATGATGTCGCGCACGATCGCCTGGTCGACCCAGTGTTCGAAGTCGGGGTAGGCGACCACGTCGAGGCCGGCATCGGTGAGGATGGCGGCCAGCTCGTCCCGGCCGCCCCCGTAGGTGTTCCAGGAGACGCCCAGAGCGCCGCCGGGCCTCAGCAGCTCGGCCCAGACCGGCGTGGCCTGCTCCAGCAGCTCCAGCGGGCTGCGCGACAGCCCGCCGCCGCCCTTGCTGCCGTGCTGCACCCCGTAGGGGGCGTCGGTGACGACGGCGTGGAACGAGCCGGGCTTGAAGAACTCCCGGGCGCGCAGGGTGTCGGCGTTGACCACGGTGACCTTCTGGGTGTCGCCCGCCTTGTAGGCCTCCTTGGTGGTGCCGAACACCACGTCCAGCCGCCGCCCGGCCAGCGCCCGCTGCCGGCGCACCGGCACGGTCTCGGCGGTGTGCTTGAGCCGCTTGTTCTTCAGCCAGGTGCGCAGGAAGCCGGAGTAGGCCTCGAAGTCCTTGCCGTCGTGGTCGAGCCCGTAGGCGTCGTAGCCGTACATGAGCGCCTGGTTGAGGGTGGTGCCGCGGCCGCACAGCGGGTCGAAGACGGAGAGCGCGCCGCCGAGCGGGAAGTCGGAGGCCAGCACGGTGACGTTGAGCAGCAGCTTGGTGAAGTGCTCGTTGGTCTTGCCGGCGTACTTCTGGATCGTGATCAGGTCGCTGCTCAGCCGGTCGAGCGGGTCGAGCTCCACCGGACGCAGCAGCTCGCCCTCCACCCCGAACAATGCGTAGACCGACGACAGGTTGGACAGCAGCGCCACGTCCGGGCCGGAGAGCGGCTCCGCCGTCTCGAACGTGACGTAGGGCAGCCCGCCGATGCGGGTCTCCTCGATGGCCCGCACGCCGGCCGCCAGCCCGCGCTCGGCGAAGACGTCCAGCTCGGCGCGGGTGAGGCGGGGCGCGCTGTCGGCGTAGACCCGGTTGAAGGCAGGCAGGATCAGCAGCGCGTATCGAGGCATGCAGCGGATCGTACCGCCCTCGGTTGCGAGGTACGGGCCCGCGCATGGCAGGCTTGGAGGGTTGATCCTGGGATGAGCGAATGGGGCCGGGTGTGCGTGAATCGGAGAGGTCAGTCGTCACGATCGGCGTGTTCGACGGCGTGCATCGCGGCCATCGGCAGGTGGTCCGGCGGGCTGTCGAGGTCGCCCGCGAGCGTGGCCTGCGCACGGTCGCGCTGACCTTCGAGCCGCCGCCCGAGGAGGTCGTGCGGCCCGGCTACCGGCCGCTGCGCCTGGTCAGCGCCAAGCGCAGGTCCGAGCTGCTGCGCGAGCTGGGCGTGGACGAGGTGGTCGTGCTGCCTTTCACGCTGGAGACGGCCGAGCTGAGCCCGGCGGAGTTCGCGCAGGGCGTGCTCGCCGACCGGCTGCGGGCGGGGGCGGTCGTGGTGGGGGCGGACTTCACGTTCGGCCACCAGGCCGCGGGTGACGTCGAGACGCTGCGCGCGCTGGGCGAGAAGTACGACTTCACGGCCGAGGGGGTGCCGCTGGTCCAGGGCGTCTCCTCGACGCTGATCCGCGAGCGGCTGGTGGCGGGCGACGTCGCCGGCGCCGCCGCCGACCTCGGCAGGCCGCACCGGGTCGAGGGCGTGGTGGTGCGCGGCTACCAGCGGGGGCGGCAACTCGGCTTCCCGACCGCCAACGTCGAGTCGCCGCCGCAGACCGCGATCCCCGCCGACGGGGTCTACGCGGGCTGGCTGGAATGCGTGCCGGTGGCCAACCTGCCCGCGCTCTACGAGGGGGAGCGCTGGCCGGCCGCGATCTCGGTCGGCACCAACCCGACGTTCGAGGGGGTGCCGCGCACGGTCGAGGCGTACGCGCTCGACCGCGACGACCTGGAGCTGTACGGGGTGCACGTGGCGGTCGACTTCGCCGCCAGGCTGCGGGGCAACACCCGGTTCGACTCGATCGAGGAGCTCGTCGACCAGATCCACGCCGACGTCGACCAGGCCCGCCGCCTCACGTCCTGATCCGCAGCCCCTCCAGCAGCCCCGACAGCGCGGCCAGCGTGTCGTCCAGGTCGCCGGGGCCGGCCTCCGACTGGGCCAGCCACAGCACCGCCTCGTTCATCGCCCCCGACAGCAGGCGGGTGAGCGGGGCGACCGGCCGGGCCGTGATCGTGCCCGACGCGGCGAGCGCCGTCAGCGCCTCGGCCAGGTGGCGGGCGGAGGCGGCCTCGTCCATCGCCCGCCACTCGTTCCAGCCGAGCACGGCGGGGCCGTCGATGAGCATGATCCGCTGCACGTCCGGGTGGGCGGCGGCCCGCACGAACGCGGCGCACCCCGCCTTGAGCTGATCCCACGGGTCGGGTTCGGCGTCGGCCTCGGCCGCCACCCTGGCCCCCACCTCCTGCTGCACCTCCTCCAGCACGGCGCGGAACAGCGCCGCCTTGCCGTCGAAGTGGTGGTAGAGCGCGCCCTTGGTCACTCCCGCCTCGCGCACGATCTCGGCCAGTCCCACCGCGGCGTAGCCCCTGCCCGCGAAGAGCCGCCTGCCCACCGCCACGAGCGTGCGCCTGGTCTCCTCGCGTTGTTCGGCTCGGGTCCTCGTCATCGTGCGCCTCCAGTTGACATACCGACGGTATGCGAACTAGCGTACCTTGACATACCGTTGGTATGTGAAATGGAGGCATCATGGAGCTCACCAGCTTCTATCCGGTGATCTGCACCGACAAGGTGGCCGAATCGCGTGACTTCTACGTGGGGTTGTTCGGGTTCGAGGTCACCTTCGAAGCCGACTGGTACGTCAGCCTCAGGCGCGGCGCGTACGAGCTGGCCCTGCTCGACCACGCGCACCCCACGCTGCCCGAGGCGTACCGCAACAGGGCGGCGGGGCTGCTGCTCAACTTCGAGGTCGGCGACGCGGACGCCGAGTGGGAGCGGCTCGTCACGGGCGCGGGGCTGAGGGCCGAGCTGCCGCTGCGCAGCGAGGACTTCGGCCAGCGGCACTTCATCGTGGCCGACCCCAACGGGGTGCTCATCGACGTCATCCAGCCCATCGAGCCCACTGGAGAGTACGCGGCCCAGTACGTCTAGAGAGCTTGAGCGCGGCATCCGCTCCGTGGTGGTAACCTTACATGTCGGCTCTGTGACGGCGGCGCCGCGCGCTGCCCTAAGGCCTTCCTGCGGCGACTGTAGGCACGCACGGTCGTTCGCACATTCGCATCCGCGCGTGCCCGTAGCTCAAAGGAGAGCCGTGTCTCTCGACACCGCTGCCAAGAAGTCCATCATCGCCGAGTACGCGACGACCGATGGTGACACCGGGTCGCCCGAGGTGCAGATCGCGCTGCTGAGCAAGCGCATCAGCGAGCTGACCGAGCACCTCAAGACCCACAAGCACGACCACCACAGCCGTCGGGGTCTGCTGCTCCTCGTGGGCCGCCGTCGCCGTCTGCTGAAGTACCTGCAGAAGGTCGACATCGCGCGTTACCGTGCGCTGATCGAGCGGCTCGGCCTGCGCCGATAGCATGGAAAGGGAGCGGCGGACTCGCCGCTCCCTTCTCATATGGGTCCGGCGAGTCCTGCGGCCGAGAGCCGCCCGCCTGACGTACAACTGAATATCCGAGACACTGAGAGCCCCCGCGTCCGCTCAGCACCACGCGACCCGCGACGCCTGCGGGCCGGTCCTCGGTAGTGGCTTCCGGTAACCAGACCGGGCGCTTCGATCGAAGACCGGCGCTGCACCTACTGACGGGAAGTCCGCCACAGCCTTTCACCGGACACGACGGTGGGGAGGCGCATTCCCGTCAAGCACGAGGGTGCCGGTGAAAAGGGCGCGGGAGACCGACTGACCAAGGAGGTCCCCCGTGGAGGGTGTCCACACCGCTGAAGCCGTCATCGACAACGGCTCGTTCGGCACACGCACGATCCGGTTCGAGACCGGACGCCTCGCGCGGCAGGCGGCCGGCAGTGCCGTCGCCTATCTCGACAACGACACGATGGTGCTGTCCGCGACCACCGCGTCCAAGCAGCCGAGGGAGAACCTCGACTTCTTCCCGCTCACCGTGGACGTCGAGGAGCGCATGTACGCCGCGGGCCGCATCCCCGGCTCGTTCTTCCGCCGTGAGGGCCGTCCGTCCGAGGACGCCATCCTCACCTGCCGGCTGATCGACCGGCCGCTGCGCCCGTCGTTCGTCAAGGGCCTGCGCAACGAGATCCAGGTGGTCGCCACCATCCTGGCGCTCAACCCCGAGCACCTCTACGACGTGGTGGCGATCAACGCCGCCTCGCTGTCGACCCAGCTCGCCGGCCTGCCGTTCTCCGGCCCGATCGGCGGCGTCCGCGTCGCCCTCATCGAGGGTCAGTGGGTGGCCTTCCCGACCCACCTCGAGCTGGAGCGGGCCACGTTCGACATGGTCGTGGCCGGGCGGGTGCTCGCCGACGGCGACGTCGCCATCATGATGGTGGAGGCCGAGTCCACCCGCGACACGCTCAAGCTGGTCGCCGAGGGCGCGGTCGCGCCCACCGAGGAGACCGTGGCCGAGGGCCTGGAGGCCGCCAAGCCGTTCATCAAGGTGCTGTGCGAGGCGCAGGGCCGGATCGCGCAGGTCGCCGCCAAGGAGACCGCCGAGTATCCGCTGTTCCTCGACTACCAGGACGACGTCCTGGCCGCCGTGGAGTCCGCGGTGAAGAACGAGCTCGCCGCCGCGCTCACCATCGCCGCCAAGCAGGAGCGCGAGAACGAGCTCGACAGGGTCAAGGCGCTGGCCGCGGAGAAGCTGCTGCCCGAGTTCGAGGGTCGCGAGAAGGAGATCTCCGCCGCCTTCCGCTCGTTGATGAAGAAGCTCATGCGCGAGCGCGTCATCAAGGAGGGCACGCGCATCGACGGCCGCGGCACCAAGGACATCCGCGCCCTGTCGGCCGAGGTCCACGTGGTGCCCCGGGTGCACGGCTCGGCCCTGTTCGAGCGCGGCGAGACCCAGATCATGGGCATCACCACGCTCAACATGCTGCGCATGGAGCAGGTCATCGACACGCTCAATCCCGAGCGGACCAAGCGCTACATGCACAACTACAACTTCCCGCCCTACTCCACCGGTGAGACCGGCCGGGTGGGCTCGCCCAAGCGCCGCGAGATCGGCCACGGCGCGCTCGCCGAGCGGGCGCTGATCCCGGTCCTGCCGTCGCGCGAGGAGTTCCCCTACGCGATCCGCCAGGTCTCCGAGGCGCTCGGCTCCAACGGCTCGACCTCGATGGGCTCGGTCTGCGCCTCCACGATGGCGCTGCTCGACGCCGGTGTGCCGCTCAAGGAGATGGTCGCGGGCATCGCGATGGGCCTCATCGGCGAGGGCGACACCTACGTCACCCTGACCGACATCCTCGGCGCCGAGGACGCCATGGGCGACATGGACTTCAAGGTCGCCGGCACCAGGGACGTCATCACCGCCCTGCAGCTCGACACGAAGCTCGACGGCATCCCCGCCTCGGTCCTGGCCGGCGCGCTCAAGCAGGCCAAGGGCGCCAGGCTGGCGATCCTGGAGGTGATGCAGGAGGCCATCGACTCCCCGGCGGAGATGAACCCGACGGCGCCGCGCATCATCACCATCAAGGTCCCGGTCGACAAGATCGGCGAGGTCATCGGCCCGAAGGGCAAGATGATCAACCAGATCCAGGACGACACCGGCGCCGAGATCACCATCGAGGACGACGGCACGATCTACATCGGCGCCACCGACGGCCCGTCGGCCGAGGCCGCGCGGTCGGCGATCAACGCGATCGCCAACCCGCACATGCCGGAGGTCGGCGAGCGCTACCTGGGCACGGTCGTGAAGATCGCCGCCTTCGGCGCGTTCGTCTCGCTCATGCCCGGCAAGGACGGCCTGCTGCACGTCTCCCAGATCCGCAAGCTGCACGGCGGCAAGCGCATCGAGAACGTCGAGGACGTCATGAGCGTCGGCGAGAAGGTCCAGGTGGAGATCGCCGAGATCGACCAGCGGGGCAAGCTGTCGCTGGTGCCCGTCGAGGTCATCGAGAAGGAGGCCGCCGAGAAGGAGGCCAGGGGCGACTCCGGCCAGCCCGAGGACGCGGCGTCCGACGGCGGCGACAAGGCCGACCGCCCGCGCCGCACCCGCACCCGGGTCCGCGCCCGCGGCGCCGGCTCCGAGGGCGACGACCGCAACTCGTGACGGTGACAATCAGCACCGGCGCCAAGGTGACGGGGCCGGCCAGGGAGGTCGCGTGACCACCACCACGCTGCACGCCGGCCGCGACGGGGCCGGGGTGGTCAAGCGCACCACCCTCCCCGGCGGGCTGCGCGTGGTGACCGAGACCATGCCGACCGTGCGCAGTGTCGCGGTCGGCATGTGGGTCGGCATCGGCTCGCGTGACGAGGCCCCCGAGCACATGGGGGCCACCCACTTCCTCGAACACCTGCTGTTCAAGGGCACGCCCACGAGGGACGCCATGGAGATCTCGGCGTCCATCGAGGGCATCGGCGGCGAGATCAACGCGTTCACCGCCAAGGAGTACACCTGCTACTACGCGCGGGTGCTCGACGAGGACCTGCCGATCGCGGTGGACGTCCTCGCCGACGTGGTGACCAGCTCGCTCGTGGACCCCGAGGACGTCGAGTCCGAGCGTGGCGTGATCCTGGAGGAGATCGCCATGCATGACGACGACCCGTCCGACGTGGTGCACGAGCAGTTCGCCGCGGCGCTCTACGGCGACTCGCCGATAGGCCGGCCGATCCTCGGCACGGTCGAGTCCATCAACACCCTCGGACGCGACCGGATCGCCGAGTACTACCGCCGCTACTACCAGCCGCCGCGCACCGTCGTCTCCGTGGCGGGGAACATCCGCCACGAGGAGGTCGTGGAGCTGGTGGCGCGGGCGTACGAGCGGGCGGGCGTCCTCGCGGGCCCCGCCGCCTCGGCCCCGCCGCGCACCAGCGGCCCCGGCGCGGAGTCCCGCTCCGGCGTGCGCCTGCTCGACCGGCCGACCGAACAGGCCAACCTGGTGCTCGGCACGACCGGCATCGCCCGCACCGACGAGCGGCGGTTCGCGCTCGGCGTGCTCAACGCCGCGCTCGGCGGCGGCATGTCGTCGCGGCTCTTCCAGGAGATCAGGGAGAAGCGCGGCCTGGCCTACTCCGTCTACAGCTACACCTCCGCCTACGCCGACACGGGCCAGTTCGGCATCTACGTCGGCTGCCTGCCCTCCAAGATCGACGACGTGCTCAAGATCTGCCGGGACGAGGTGTCCAGGGTCGTGGCCGACGGCCTGACCGAGGAGGAGATCGTCCGGGGCAAGGGCCAGATGCGCGGCGGTCTCGTGCTCGGCCTGGAAGACACCGGCTCGCGCATGTCCCGCATCGGCAAGAACGAGCTGGTGTACGACGAGCTGCTGTCGGTCGACGAGGTGCTGGCCCGCATCGAGGCGGTAACCGCCAGGGAGCTCTCCGAGATCGCCGCGGACGTGCTCAACCGGCCGCTCACGCTCGCCGTGATCGGCCCGTACGGTGACAAGGACTTCTCCCACGCCATCACCTGACCCTCCGGGTATAGGGTTGACCCTGTGATCAAGGTAGGTGTGCTCGGCGCCCGCGGCCGCGTGGGCGTCGAGGTGTGCAAGGCGGTCGAGGCGGCGTCCGATCTGGAGCTGGTGGCCGCCGTCGACAAGGACGACCCGATCGAGGGCCTCGAAGGCGCCGAGGTGGTCGTCGACTTCACCCATCCCGGCGTGGTGATGGACAACCTGGAGTGGGCGATCGCGCACGGCATCCACCCCGTGGTCGGCACCACCGGGTTCGACGCCGAGCGGCTCGACACCGTGCGGGGCTGGCTGGCGAGCTCACCGGGCACCAACTGCCTGATCGCCCCCAACTTCGGCATCGCGGCCGTGCTCATGATGCACTTCGCCCAGCGGGCCGCCCGCCACTTCGAGTCCGTCGAGATCGTCGAGCTCCACCACCCCAACAAGGCCGACGCCCCTTCGGGCACCGCCCGGCGCACCGCCGAGCTGGTGGCCCAGGCCCGCGCCGAGGCCGGAGTGGGGCCGATGCCCGACGCCACCAGCTCCGAGCTCGACGGGGCGCGCGGCGCCGACGTCGACGGCGTCCGCGTCCACGCCGTCCGGCTGTCGGGGCTCATCGCCCACCAGGAAGTGCTGCTCGGCGGCGGCGGCGAGACCCTCACCATCCGTCACGACACGATGAACCGCGCCGCCTTCACCCCCGGCGTGCTGCTCGGGGTGCGGCGGGTCGGGGAGCTTCCCGGGCTGACCGTGGGCCTGGAGCGCCTGCTCGACCTCTGAGAAACGGGCCGTGCCCACCACCTCGGGCGAGGTCGGCGGGCACGGTCGAGGAGAGGGTCCCGGCGCCGCACAGCCGAGCCTACGATCATCAACCCTAATATCCGGAGGCGCCGGCCCCGGCACACGTGAGACCGTGTCGGCATGGTGCGATGGGCTGACGCCGGCGATCTTCCCGGCCTGGTCGCGGTGGAGGTCGCCGCCGACGGGCTGTTCGAGCAGGTGGGCATCACGTTCCCGCCCGGCACGACGATGATCGAGGAAGTGCGCGACCCGTCCTCGGTGCTGGTCGAGGGCGACCCGCCGGCCGGCTTCGCGCTCCTCGCCCGGGTCGACGGCAACCTCCACCTGGAGCAGCTCGCCGTCCATCCCGACCGGATGCGGCAGGGCATCGGCGGGCGGCTGGTCGAGGCGATGCTGGATCACGCCCGCGCCTCCGGTGCGCCGGCGGTGACGCTGACGACGTTCAGGGACGTGCCGTGGAACGCGCCGTGGTACGAGCGCCACGGATTCAAGGTCTGGCCCGAGCCGTCGTGGGGGCCGGAGCTGCGCGAGCTGGTGCGGCGGGAGCGCGAGCTGGGCATCGAGGTGGCTCCGCGGGTGGTCATGGGGCTTCTCCTCAGCTGAGGGGCGCCCTCACGACTCCACCGGGTCGATCAGCGGGAGACGGGCGGCTGCCGGGGCGTGCCGGGGTTCCGGGTGACAGGCGGGTCGCCGAAGTGGGGTGGAAGCGGAGGCTGGCCGGTGACCGCCTCCACGATGTCCGCGGCCACCTGGTGCACCTTCACGTTGCGCCGCTGGGAGCTGCGGCGCAGGATGTCGAAGGCGGCGGGGGCGGTGCACTGCCGGCGGGCCATGACGATGCCGAGCGCCTGGTCGATGATCGCCCGTGTGGTGAGGGCCTCGCGGAGCTGGGTGATGACCTCGTTCAGCCGGGCCGCCCGCAGCACGGCCTGGAACAGCACCTCGGCCTGCCCTGCCGTCACGGTGACGGCCGTCCGGGTCTCGGCGGGGAAGCCGCCGGCCCGCTCCGAGTAGAGGTTGATCGTGCCCTGGACGTGGCCGTCGAAGGCCAGCGGCTGCGCGTACGCGCTTCGCACGCCGTGGGCGGCGAGCTCGCCGCCGGGCCGGTCCAGCGCGGTTCGGACACCAGGTCGTCGGACCAGACGGCCTCGCCGCTCTTGATCGCGTCCAGGCACGGGCCCGCGCCGATGCTGAACTGCAGGGTGTCCAGGGCCACCGCGCCGGGCTCGGAGAACGCCACGGTGTAGGGGCCGCCGTCCCCGAGCAGGGCGACGCTGGTCAGCGTTTCGCCGGGTATGGCACGGGTCGTGACCGTGAGGATCTCGCGTAGCGGCTGCTCGAACTCTGCGGTCATGGTGAGGGTGCTCAGCGGGTCCAACGCCTTTTCCTCGGGTCTGCGAAGCCTCCGGACCAGTCATGAGGAACCTAGCCCCCGGCAGCCCGGCAGAGTAGTCAATCCCACAAATTGCGGTATTTACTCGTGCTTGTCATGGGCTGCCCCTGATGGAGAAAGCGTAACGTCCGAAGGTCAGAGAGAGACGGCCAGACCGATCGTCAGGAGCGCCCCGTACGCCATCTGCAGCTTGCCGGTCTGCTGCAGGGCTCCGATCAGCGCGGGGCCCACCGCGCCGGCGAGGACCGTACGGACCGGTGAGATCGCCAGCGGCGCCGCGAGCACCGCGAGCGCCGCCGCGGGCGCGAGCGGGACCATCGCCAGCGCGACCGCGAACGGCACGACCAGACAGGCCGCGTAGAGCGTACGGGTGCGCGGCGCGCCCAGCACGACCGCCAGCGTCCGCTTGCCCGACTCCCCGTCGGTGCCGACGTCGCGCAGGTTGTTGACCACCAGCATCGAGCACGACAGGAGCCCGACCGGGACCGACGCCGCCAGCGCCGCCCACGACAGCTGCTCGGTCTGCACGAACGCGGTGCCGACCACCGGCACCACGCCGAAGAACACGAACACGGCCGCCTCGCCCAGCGCGCGGTAGCCGTACGGGCGACTGCCGCCGGTGTAGAACCAGGCGGCGGCGATCGCGGCGGCGCCCACCAGCAGCACCCACCACGCCCGCGTGACCACGACCAGGACCAGCCCGAGCACCGCCGCGGCGGCGAAACAGCCCAGCGCCGCCGTCAGCACCTGGCGCGGGGTGGCCGCCCGCGAGCCCACCAGCCGCATCGGCCCGACCCGCTGGTCGTCGGTGCCGCGGATGCCGTCGCTGTAGTCGTTGGCGTAGTTGACGCCGATCTGCAGCAGCAGCGCCACGAGCAGCGCCAGCACCGCGCGCCACCAGCTGAAGCCGCCCTCGCCGATCGCCACGCCGGTGCCGGCCATGACCGGCACGATCGCGTTGGGCAGCGTGCGAGGACGGGCTCCCGCGAGCCATTGAGCAGGAGATGCCATTCGGGAGAGACCTCTAGCTGATGTCGGTGGTGAGCCTGACCATGCGGATCGGGCGCCCCATGTCGAGCACCCGCTCGGCCATGTCTTCGCCCCAGCCCGCCGACTCCAGGAAACCGAGCACCGGGTAGTTGTCGGCGAACACCCAGGTGGCGATCTGCCGGTAGCCGTCCTCACGAAGATAGTCGACGGTGGCGTTGAGCAGGCGGCTGCCGTGGCCGCGCCGCACGAAGTCGGGGTCGACCAGCAGCGTCAGCATCTCGGCCACCTCGGTGGGGTCGAGGTCCGGGTCCTCGGCGGGGGAGTGGGAGGCCAGGCCCACCACCCGTTCGCCGCCGCGCGGTGTCATCGGCATGTTGGCGCCCCCCACACCCAGCGCGGGGAAGCCCTCCGTGTCGAGGATGGTCTCCACCGCCACCAGCACGCGGTGCCGGGACGTGGGCGGGGCGGCGATCGCCTCGTCCCACTGGCGCAACCACATCTTCTCGGCCGCCGGGCCTGTCATCTGCTCGAGTGGACCCTCGGGCAGGAACTCCCGGTAGCCGTAGCGCCAGGCGCGCACCTGCACATTCGCCACCTGGAGCACATCCTCGCGCCGGGCCGCCCGGACGCCTACGTCTGCCATCTCGGCCCGCTCCTTCGCCTGCTGTTCATGCCACAAGGCACGAGTTACACCGTATCGGTGTTTGACCCTGGGCGAGGACGCGAACCCTGCTTCCTCGCCCGGTATGCCCGCGTTTTAGTGCGGTTACCGCAGACCCGCATGGAACACCATGATCGGGAACGGTTCCGGGAGGAGTCGATGAACGCCCACTGACACGTCTCCTCGGCGCACACCTTCAGCCGGTCCCAGGAACCGCCGATCACCCCCGCCGCGATCACGGCCAGCCCGGCCGTCACCCCGCCGCCGATCGGCGCCAGCTCCGGCCGCCGGCCCACGGTCACCCGTAACGGCAGCAGCGGCAGCTCCACCGGCTCAGGGCCGCGCCGCAGCGCCTCCCTGAGTCCTTCCCGCAGCGCCACCGCCAGCGCGAGATCGTCGTCGCCGGCCCGGTCACCCGGACCGGCGAGCGCCCGCTCCCGCAGCCACAGGGCGAGCTCGGAGGGGGTGCCCAGGTCGTCGGCGTCGGCCTCGACGTCGTAGGTGTTCACGAAATCGCGCACCAACTCGGCCGACGCCACCATGAGAACACTCTACTCGCTTCGTGATCTTCTATGTCCTCGACGGCATCCCGCCGATTCCGCCCGGCCGTCAGGCGGGCGGCAGCGCGCCGGCGAGCCGCCGGACGCCCTCGGCCAGCTCCGCCACGTTGGCCGCCGCGATGTGCGTCACCCGGAGGTGCGGGCCGGGCGGCTCCGCCGGGAAGTACATCCGGCCCGCGCTCACCAGCACCCCGTCCCGCTTGGCCGCCTCCACCAGCGCCCGCTCGTCGGTCTGCGCGGGCAGCCGCAGCCACAGGTGCATCCCCCCGATCGGCAGCACGTACGGCTCCGCCCACGGCATCCAGGCGGCCAGCGCCGCGGCGAGCGCGTCGCGGCGGGTGGCGATCTCGGCGTGCACCGAGGCCAGGTGCCGCCGCCAGGCCGGTGACCCGACGAACTCCAGCGCCGCCTCCTGCAACGGCCGCGCGGGGAAGAACGACTCCACGAGCTGGCCGGCCCGCAGCCGGTGGGCCGCCGGGCCGCGCGCGACCATCGCCGCCAGCCGCATGCTCGGCGAGAGGATCTTGGTGAGCGAGTGGATGTGCACCACGGTCCCGTGCGTGTCCATGGAGACCAGGGACGGCGGCGCCTGCCGGGTCAGCCACCGGGCGTAGTCGTCCTCGATCACGAACGCGCCGGCCGCCCTGGCCACCTCCAGCACCTGGCGGCGGCGTTCGAGGGTGAGGGTGGCGCCGGTGGGGTTCTGCAGCGTCGGCTGGCACAGGAACACCCGCGCCCCCGTCACCGCGAACGCCTCCGCCAGCAGGTCGGGCCGCACGCCGTCACGGTCCACCGGCACCGCCGTGGCGCGCAGCCCGGCCGCCTTGGCCGCGGCCAGCGCACCCGGGTAGGTCGGGGTCTCCACCAGCACCTGGGTCCCCGGCGCGGCCAGGGCGCGGAAGGCGTGGCTGAGCGCCGCCTGCCCGCCGCTGACGATCAGAGCGTCCGCGGCCGTCACGTCACCCCCCGCCTGGGACGCGAACCACCGGCGCAGCTCGTCCACCCCGTTCAGCGGCGGCATCCCCCAGACGCCCGGCCTGCGCATCGCCCGGGTGGCCGCCGCCGCGAGCTGCTTGTCGGGCCGCAGCCCCGGGGGCAGATAGCCGCCGGTCAGCGGCACCACCCCCTCGGGGGCGCGGGCGAGCAGCGCCGTCATGGGGTCGTCGTCCACCACCCGGTCGCCGAGCGCCACCGTCTGCCACGAGAGGTCGGCGGCGTCCCGTACCGGCTCCCGCCGCGGTGCCACGAACGCCCCGCTGCCCGGTTTCGTGATCACTTTTCCCTCGGCGGCGAGCTGCCCCAGCGCCCGCGACACCGTCACGGGGCTCACCGCGTGCCGCCGCATGATCTCCCGGCTGGACGGCAGCCGATCGCCCGGCCGGAGCCGGGTGATCTCGTCCCGCAGCATCGCGGCGATCTGCGCGATACTGCTATCGTTCTCCATGAGAGGTAAGAATAGCGCTACTGTCCCCGAGGGAATAGCGATCCCGGGCCGCGCGGCCCGGGGCGGGGGCACCTGGCTCGCCTTTCTGGGCGTGCTCGCCTTCTCCGGGTCCTTCCCCGCCACCGTCTACGCCATGGAGGGCTTCGACCCCTGGCTCGTCGCGATCGGCCGTGCCGCCATCGCCGGGATCGTGGCGCTCGTGTGCCTCAAAGCCGCCCGGTTGCCCCTGCTGCCGCCGCGCCCGCACTGGCGCGCGTACGGGCTCATCTCCCTCGGCGTGGTCTTCGGCTTCCCCGTCTTCAGCGGCCTGGCCCTGGACCTCGGCGCGAGCACCGCGCACGCCGCCGTCGTCATCGGGCTGCTCCCCGCCGCGACCGCCGTCTGCGCCGTCCTGCGGGCCGGCGAACGGCCCCGGCCGGTGTTCTGGGCGGCCTGCGTGGCGGGGGCGCTCGCCATCACCGCCTTCACCCTGACCCGCGGCGAGACCACGGCCGCCTGGGCAGACCTCCTCCTGGTCGGCGCCCTGCTGTCGGCGGCCGTCGGCTACACCGAAGGCGGGCGGCTCGCCAGGCACACGCCCGGCTGGCAGGTCATCTCGTACGCGCTGGTCCTGTCACTCCCGATCACCGTTCCCGTCAGCGCCGTCCTGGCCGCCGTCACGCCGGTCGCGCCCACGCCCGCCGCCCTCGCGGGCTTCGCGTACGTGGGGCTGATCTCCATGTTCCTCGGCTTCTTCCCTTGGTACGCGGGCCTGGCCAGGGGCGGCATCGCCCGCGCCGGTCAGACGCAGCTGACCCAGCCGCTGCTGACGCTGGTGTGGGCGTGGTTCCTGATGGGCGAGAGGTACGGGGCGGCCACCGTGGCGGCGGCACTGGCGGTGCTCGTGTGCGTGGCCATCACCCAGCGCGCCCGTACTTGAAAGCCGTGACACCGCGCCGCAGGATGGGGGAGGAGGTGTCACACATGGCGGACCTCACAATCCCCGAAGGCGGCTTCTGGCCGGCGCCGGAGATCCCGCAACCCAACATCTACCCGATGGAATGGCGGGTCGAGACCGAGAAGCTCGCGGCGATATACGAGAAGTCCAAGCGCCTGGTCTGGAACCCTGCCGACCTTCCGTGGGACGACCTCGACCCGGCCGACTTCACCCGTGCGCAGCGGCTCGGCATCATGTACTGGTTCGCCGTGCTCGCCAACTTCGACGCCTCGGGCCCGGCCGTGTTCGCCCGGGCCACCATCCAGGCGTTCGAGAAGCACGAGGAGGACCCGGTCAGGAAGTGCTTCTTCTCGATCACCCGTGACGAGATGAACCACGAGGAGTGCTGCCAGCGCACCATCGCCCGCCTCTGGCCCGGCGGCCCGCTCGACTGGGAACCGGCCGACGACCTGGAGAGAGCCGCCCACAACAACATCGGCTGGCTCTACCACAACGGCGGGCGCTACTGGACCGGCTACAGCTCGGCCGTCGGCCGATACTCGCTCCCGGTGCTCTTCACCAGCTTCATGATGGGCGAGATGGCCGCCTCCACGTTGTTCCGCGGCATGGCGTCGGGCACGCGGCATCCCGTGTTCGACGAGATGTTCAAGCGCATCGGGCGCGACGAGTCGCGTCACCTCCAGATCTGCATGACGATCCTGGAGAACGAGTGGCCCGGGCTCGACGACCAGACCCGCGGCCTCATCACCCGCCAGCTGCGCGCCGGGTTCGTGTTCCTGTCGATGATCCTCTGGGAGCCGCCGGAGGGCTTCTGGGAGCTGCCGCCCTACTTCCTGGCCAACCACCGCGTGCTCATGGACCACGCCCGCGACGCCGGCCTGGGCCTGCTCACGTACGAGGAACAGGCGGAGAACTGGCGGGTGGCCATGGCGAGGATCCGCGCCATCGTCGAACGCTGGGGCATCGCCTTCCCCGCGATCCCCGAGCTCGACCTGGAAGGTGTGGCGGTGGACATCATCGACCCGCAGGACATCATCCCGGTATTCTGACCGGTCCGTTGTGGCTTGTTCATGCGGCTGGGTTCACGCGGCTGGGTTCATGTGGGGCGGGGTCATGTGGGGACGGAAGAACGGCCTGCGCGTCGTCGAACTCGGCCTGCCCGGCGAGATGCGCACCACGCTGACCGACCTGGTGCTGGCCGGCGCCAAACGCGCGACGGCCGGGCTGCTGGAGCTCGACTACGAGCGTGAGTGCGAGGAACTGGAGCACGTGGGGGAGCGGCTCGCGCTCGTCGGTGACTCCGGGGACCAGGTGGCCACCCTGGAGGTGACCGAGGTGCGGCTGATGCCGTTCGCCGAGGTGCCCTGGGAGTTCGCCCAGGCGGAGGGCGAGGGCTTCCGGGACATCGGCCACTGGCGCGAGGCGCATCGTGACTACTGGCGCGAGGAAGGCTACGAGGTGGACGACTCGACCACGGTGGTCTGCCTGTCATTCCGCGTGGTGGGCCAGCGCTCCTCGGGCGAGACGTAGGTCCCGCGGTAGGGCACCGTGAAGACCCACCCCTGCTCGCGGAGGTGAGCGGCAACCGCTCGGGCCGTCACTTTCGCCACGCCGTAATGCCTCATCAGCCACTTCTCACTGGGGATCGAGCGGTTCGGCCGGAGCTCTCCGTTACAGATGCGTTCGGCGATGTCCGCCGCGATCTGCCGGGAGATGGGAACGGTCCTGCGCTGCCGAGGGACGTCGGGAGGGCCGACGAAGGTGCCTTCGCCCTGCACCGTGTAGGCCAGCCCGCGATCGCGCAGTTCCCTGGCCACTCGGCGTGCGGTGGTCCTGGCAATCGCGAAGCCGGTTTCCATGGCGGCCTCGCTGGGCACCGGATCGCCGTCGCGAAGCTCCCCGCTGCGGATGCGGGCCTCGATGATGTCAGCCACCTGCGCGTATAGGGGGACAGGGCCCTCACGATCGAGCACCCGTCAAGTCTAGGCGGACCGATACGACCAGTCGAATCAGTGTTCGGGCCAGGAATCCCGAGGGGACACGTAGCTGCCCCGTTGCGGGACTGTGTAGATCCATCCCTGCTCGCGCAGGAGCGCCATGGCTCTGCGTACGGTCTCGCGGGCGCACTCGTACTGCTGGAGCAGCGTGGTCTCAGCCGGGATCGGGCGCCGGGGAGCGTACCGGCCGGCTTTGATCTGGTCGACGAGATCGCCGGCGATCTGGCGGTACAGCGGTGCCTTGCGCGGCTTGCGTGGTGCTTCGTCCGGGGCGCCGACGAATGTGCCCTCGCCCTGGACCGTGTAGATGAGGCCTTCCTCGCGGAGGATGTGGATGGCCCGCCGGGCGGTGGTACGGGCGACGCCGAACTCGTGCTGGATGTCGGCCTCGCTCGGCACCGGATGGCCGGAGGTCAGACCGGAGACCCGCTGCCGGAGGATCTCCGCGATCTGCAGGTAGAGATGGGTGTCTCCATCATAGTCGAGCACGTACAGAAAGATAGGCGAAGGCGGACGAGGCCTGACATAACGCTCCACCCAGTAAGGCCAAATAAAATGTCCCTCTCCCTGAAGGAGACAACTAGACGTATAGTGCCGACATGGTGGATCCTCAATCTCGCGAGGCGCGTGTCGACTGCGTGGGCAAGCACGTCTACCAGGTGGTGGGTGGCTACGGCTCGATCGACTGGCTTCCCGCCGTGCCGCGCACCGAGCGAGTGAGGGTACGCGACTACACGTGCGACTGCCGGCCCATCGTCTACGAGTTGTGTCAGGCGGGAGGGCTGCGGTTCATCAGGCGGATCAGCAGGCTGAACGGGCGGCTGGTGGTGGAGGAGTCGCGGTGGTCCACCGCGGCGGTCATCGACACCCTCTGGGGAGAGCTGCTGCGCGGCGAAGCCCGCTGACCTCGAACTCCCGGCAGGTGTCATCCCAGCTCCTTGCACCTGCCGGGTCCAACTCAAGGGCCACGGCGAAGAACAGATCGATCTGCTCGTTGAGCGGTGAGGGGAACCCCGTCGGCGCGAGGCGTGTACGCCGAGCTCTCCTCGTTGAGCGCGCGGGCGCGCTGCTCCTTCATCGGGCGCGCTGCCTCCTACATGTGGCGGTTCTCGGCGCCGGGCTGCCACCCGGCGCCGAGAACCAGAGGAGGGGACCGGAGCCCCGCGCGACACCGGACAGAAACCGCGCGGGTTGAGCCCTGCCGGCCGGTCACCCTGGTGATCGGCCGACAGATTGGCTCGCTGCCGGGTGACATGCCCGTCCGGCACTCTCGTCCACGATACGGATTGCCTTCGACCGCAGTGAGAATGCCCGGCAGCGGTGAACATGGCCCCGCGCCCTCCGGGGGACACGGAACCACGCACGGGTGAAGGCCGATGACGTCCAAACGGCCGTCCCGCGAGAATGAGGATGCCATGCCTTTCCCTGGCCCGGCTGGGCTTCCGCGCTTTCATAGGGATCATGCGGTTTAGGGTCGCGAGCGACTGGTCTCCGTTGTGCGCGGAATTTCCCGTGGTAAATGTGTGGGGACGCAACCGAATGTCGCCTCATACGTGGACGCGCCGCCAAGCGGAGTCCGTGACGATGAGGTGATCGAGGAACCGCAGGCCCACCGTCTCGGCGGCTTCCGCGAGGCGGCGCGTCGCCACCACGTCGGCTTCGCTGGGATCCAGCGACCCGCTCGGGTGGTTGTGCGCCAACCCGAACAGCGCACCGCCGGACCTGAGCACCGCTGCGACGATCTCACGGACCGGGACCGTCGTATGGTCCGTGCCGCCCTCGGTCATCACCGTCCGGCGCAGCACCGCGCCGCGGACGTCGCACACGACCACCACCAGCCGCTCGTGCGCGTGCCCGCGCAGCAGGGGCGCGGCCACCGCCGCCAGATCCGCCGTGCAGGTGACCCTGGCCCGCTCCGGCTCCGCGTCCGCACGCCGGATCAGATGGAACGCCGCCGCCACGCGCGCCGCCTTGGCCGGCCCCACCCCCGGCACGGCGAGCAGCCGATGCGGCTCCGACCGGACCAGAGCGTCCAGGTCTCCGCAGTGCGCGATCACCCGCGCGGCCAGATCCATCGCGCTCGCCCCCCGGAACCCGGACCCGAGCAGCACCGCCAGCAACTCCCGATCGGCCAGCGCCGCCGCCCCGCTCTCCATCAGCCGCTCCCGTGGCCGTTCGCGCCTCGGCAGATCTTTGACCCGCATGCCCCACCTCCGGGAACGGTTGTATCAACGCCTACCGACAACCTTTGACCTGCGCTTACACGGCTCATCCCGATGCCCGAAAGGCCCCCATCGCACCTGCAGAAGGCGAGATGGACGGGTTGTTCTGCCGCTTGGCAGGCCGGCGTCAGGCGTCTGGCCGACGACGGCCGAGGTCACGTCGTCGGGGAGGGTTCTGGGGCCGGCTCCTCACGCGTCTCCGCGAGGACGCCGGTCACGGTTCGTCAGTCACGCCGTCCGGGACGGTCCTGGGGCCGGTTCCTTCTCACGCGTCTCTTCGAGGACGCCGGCCATGGGTCGTACGACGAAGTCACCAGGTCCCGGGGGCGAAGGGACGATGACTGAGGAGGCCCCCCGGAGCTTGTGGCGACTCCGGGTCCGGCGTCAGACGGGCATGCTGTAGACCATGCGGAACCGGTCGCCCGGCAGGATGATGTCGCTGGTCTCCACCGGACGGTCGCCGGCCCAGTGGGTGCGTTCGACGTGGAGGACGTGCACGCCGACCGGCAGGTCGAGGGCCTCGCTCTCGCTGGGACGAGGCGCGCGGGTGTGGATGCTTTCCACGACTTCGGTGATCTTCACGCCGTGCGCGTACATCCTCGCGACCAGGCTGCGCCGCTCCTCCTCCGAGTGGGGCGCGAACTCCAGTGGCTCGTACGCCGTCGCCAGTTGCAGCGGCCGGCCGTCGCCGCGGAAGACGTAGTGGGTGCGCGTCACGGTCGTCGATTCGTCGACCCGCAGCCGTCTGGCGAGGTCGGGGCCTGCTTCTGCCGGCTCGCTGTGCCAGTCCCAGGTCACCCGCCAGCCCTGCGACTGCAGGTCCGCCGCGAAAGGGGTGGGGCGATCAAGGAACCGCCACCGGTGCAGTGGGGTGAGCTCGGATCGTTCTCTCACATAGTGGCCGGAACCGATGCGGCCGATGATGAGCCCCTCGCTGGCCAGAACGCGGAGAGCGTGGCGGGCGGCGGTCTCGCCGACCTGGTACTTGCGGGTCAGCTGGGCCCGTGACGGGATGAGCGCGCCGGGAGGAAGGGTGCCGTCATGGATCTGTCGCCGGATGTCTTCGACGACACGCAAGTAGACCGGATCTGAGGTGGCCACTAGTCCATCCCTGGAGGTTCGTGTGAGGCGTTGCCCCATGTTGCCGTATTCGGCAGGTAACCGACCGTCATCGATGACTGCTGGAGCCCCAACTTTGCGATAGCGGAAAATTATCGGAGAAACCCTGTAACGCCGGTGTAAGGGGTGCCGATTCTCCGGTAGAGGTCGTCGATGTGTGTACCCCCGAGCACATATCGGCGGCCTCTTCCTATGTGGCCCTCCGGGCCACCTCTTGTCCGGGTGAGTTTGCCAGCCGGTGGGCCGTGCGAAGCCGCCCGCCCGGGCCTGGGGTGAATGGTGCTGGCGCGAATGATCTCTAGCTGGATGTCTTGGCCGACTGCCGATTGGGTCAACCAGCACGGTCCGATCGTTGACCTCGCCTGTGACCGCGACCGATCCCCGGCTCCCGGGTGGCTGGAGACGCCGCGCCGCGGGTAAGTAGGCGTTGACGGTGAGGCCGCAGAGGCTGGGTGTGCACGGGAATGCCGGAGGACGGGGTGACAAAAGGCGGCTCCAGGCAGGCAAAACGGGGTGGCGGCGTCCAATGGATTTCGGAATCCAGGTAGCGTTCGCACTATGGCATCGCCAACAGGAACCTCCGACGCGCCCTTCGGCCTCATGCTGACCGCCATGGTCACGCCGTTCACGTCTGATGGCGCGGTCGACTACCAGGCGGCGCGGCGGCTCGCCACCTATCTGGTGGACGAGCAGCACAACGACGGCCTGATCGTCAGCGGGACGACCGGCGAATCCCCCACCACCTCCGACGAGGAGAAGGCCCGCCTGCTCAGCACGGTCCTCGAGGCCGTCGGCGACCGGGCGACCGTGGTGGCCGGGGCCGGCACCAATGACACCCGCCACAGCGTCGAGCTCGCGCGGCAGGCCGCGCGCGAAGGCGCTCACGGCCTCCTCGTGGTGACCCCTTACTACAGCAAGCCTCCCCAGGAGGGTTTGTACCGGCACTTCACCGCCGTGGCCGACGCCACGGAACTCCCGGTCATGCTCTATGACATCCCGGGGCGCAGTGGGGTGCCGATCAAGACGACGACGCTGATCAGGCTGGCTCAGCACGACCGCATCGTCGCCGTCAAGGACGCCAAGGGCGACCTCTTCGGCGGCAGCCAGGTGATGATCGCCACCGATCTCGTCTTCTACTCCGGCGACGACCTGCTCAACCTGGCCTGGCTCTCGCTCGGCGCGGCGGGTTTCGTCAGCGTGATCGGGCACGTGGTGGGCGCCCAGCTCGCCCGCATGATCCAGCTCCATCGCAACGGCGATGTCGAGCAGGCGCGCGCGATCCACCGCCAGGTGGCGCCCGTGGTCGAAGGGATCATGATGAGTGCGGGCGGCGCGATCATGACGAAGGCCGCACTGGACATGGTCGGCATGCCGGTCGGGCCCGTGCGCCTGCCGCTCGTGCCCGCGACGGAAAAGCAAATCGCCGAGCTGCGTGCTTGCCTGGTGGCCGGCGGGGTGAAGTTGGCAGATATCTAGAAACGGGAGGAATTGCGAGTTTTGAGAACGCGATTTGACCATGGGGGCCGGGCATGAGCCATCCGCATCCTGATCTCGGCCCTCCTCCGGCGCTGCCTGAAGGCGGCCTGCGTATCGTCGCGCTGGGCGGGCTGGGTGAGATCGGCAGAAACATGGCGGTCTTCGAGTACGACGGCCGGCTGCTGATCGTCGACTGCGGGGTGCTCTTCCCCGAGCCCGAACAGCCGGGTGTCGACCTGATCCTGCCCGACTTCGACTACATCAGGGACCGGCTCGACCAGATCGAGGCCATCGTCCTGACACACGCCCACGAGGATCACATCGGGGCGGTGCCCTACCTGCTGCGCGAGCGGCGGGACATTCCCCTCGTCGGCTCCAAGCTCACCTTGGCGCTGATCGAGGCGAAGCTCACCGAACACCGGATCCAGCCGGTGAAGAACCAGGTGGTGGAGGGTGAGCGGCGCACGCTGGGGCCGTTCGACTGCGAGTTCCTGGCGGTCAACCACTCCATCCCGGATGCTCTGGCGGTGGCGATCAGGACGCCCGCCGGCATCGTGCTCCACACCGGTGACTTCCGGATGGACCAGTTGCCGAGCGACGGCAGGCTCACCGACCTGGGCGGGTTCGCCCGGCTCGGCAGCGAGGGCGTCGACCTGCTGATGTCCGACTCGACGAACGCCGAAGTGCCGGGGTTCGTCACCAGTGAGCGGGAGATCGGCCCGGTCATCGACGAGGTCATCCGTACCTCCGAACAGCGTGTGATCGTGGCGAGCTTCGCCTCGCACGTCCACCGCATCCAGCAGGTCATCGACGCCGCGGCCAAGCACGGCCGCAAGGTCGCGCTCGTCGGCCGCTCGATGGTGCGCAACATGGGGGTCGCCCGCGACCTGGGCTACCTCAACGTGCCGCCGGACCTCGTCGTCGACTCCCGCGACATCGAGCAGTGGCCGCCGCAGGACGTCGTGCTGATCTGCACCGGCTCTCAGGGCGAGCCGATGGCGGCTCTGTCGAGGATGGCGAACCGCGACCATCCCATCCGCATCACCGAGGGCGACACGGTCCTGCTCGCGTCGTCGCTGGTGCCGGGTAACGAGACCGCGGTCAACAAGGTGATCAACGGGCTCTCCCGGTGGGGCGCCCGCGTCGTGCACAAGGGCAACGCCAAGGTGCACGTCTCCGGTCACGCGGCGGCCGGCGAGCTGCTCTACGTGCTGAACCTGACCCGGCCCTCCAACTTCATGCCGGTTCACGGAGAGTGGCGGCACCTGCGGGCACACGCCAAGCTGGCCTCGCTCACCGGCGTGCCCGAGGACCACATCGTGATCGCCGAGGACGGCGTCGTCGTCGACCTCGTCGACGGCCGCGCCAAGATCGTCGGCGCGGTGCACGCCGGTTACGTGTACGTGGACGGCTCGTCGGTCGGCGAGATCACGGACGTGTCGCTGAAGGACCGCAGGATCCTGGGCGACGAGGGGTTCATCTCCGTCGTCGTCGTGGTCGACTCGAGCACCGGCAAGCTCACCGCCGGGCCTGAGATCCACGCGCGCGGCTCGGGCATCGACCCGGCGCAGTTCGAGGAGTTCATCCCGCAGATCGAGAGGGCTCTCCAGGACAAGGCCGCCGACGGGGTGGTCGACATGCAGGAGATCCGTCGTGTGGTGCGCCGCACGGTGGGGCGCTGGGTGAGCGACACCTACCGCCGCCGCCCGATGATCATCCCTGTGGTGGTCGAGGTCTGAGCAACGCACCGGTACGGCAGGCACACCCGCCTGCCGTACCGGCGGGACGAAGGGTGTGTTGATCTTCGTGCTGAGAAGGCGTTCCCAGCCTTGATCGAAGTACATAAGGATCTTCACGTCCTGTCTCGCCACGTTGGGTGATCTTGAGGAGATGGGCCTGTGGCCGGGCAAGCTCCTCTGCAGGGCTGCCGCCAGCGGGTGGTACGGGTTCGCAAGTGGACAATCATGAGGTCCGCTCCACCTCGGCGAACGCGCGTGCGGCTGCGGCCGAGTCCCCGTCGTGGTGCGCCTGGCAGGAAGTCCGGCTGCCGGACGGGTCCCGCCCTGGACCCGCGCGGCGTCGATGGGTCCCCGTTACGTATCGGCACGGTGTTGATGGGTCCCGTCCGGGTCGGCGCGGTGTTGATGGGTTCTGTCCGGGGTCTGCGCGGTGTCGATGGGTCTTGTCCCGCGTCGGCACGGTGTTAATGGGTTCTGTCCGGCGTCCGCGCGGGGTTGATAGGTCCCGTCCCGCGTCGGTGCGGAGCCGACGGAGCATGTCATTCGCGCGGCGGAACTGCTCGATGGTGCCAATGTTGAAGTCCAGGGCTGGGCATGGCGCGTGGTGATCCGCGGTGTACGCTTCTCGCCGCTGCTTCCGATGCCGATAGGCGGATGGGGCCGTTGCGTCGGCGCGCTCCCGCTGCGGGTGCCGATGAGCTGGAATCGCTCGCCATGCACTGTGGCGGGCTCCTGCCGCAGCAGTCTGATCATCACCTGGCAGGCCTCCTTCAGACGATCGCTACGCTGCCAGCGAGCGGACCGGGCTGAGGCCTGCCCACGGCTGGCATATGGCGACGCTGTGTTGTCAAGCGTCTCTCCGTTGCAGCAGCCACAGGCCCGCGAGCACGGGGAGCACCGCGTAACAGGCCAGGAGAACGGCTGCCATCGGCGGGGGCAGCGAGGTGCCGTAGAGGCCCGGGGTGGTCAGGTCACCACTGATCTGGCGGGCAAGGGCGCTGATCATCACCGAGCCGAGCCACTCGTTCCACGGTCCGGGGAGGTTGCCTACGATCATGGGGATGACGTAGACGAGCCCTACCAGCAGCGTGATCCCGCCCGCGGTGGAGCGCAGGATCGCTCCCAGGCCGAGCCCCAGTAGCGCGAACACCGGCACGGTCAGGCTGAGGGCGACCAGCAGCGGCAGCTTGCCGGCGAACGGCGCCTGGTAGAGGCCGGAGAAGCGATCGCCGATGACCCAGCGGCACACGAGGTGCGTGCCGAAGACCACCACCGGCCCTGTCACCAGCCCGATCACGCCGACGACCGCAGCCTTGGCCGTCAGCACCGGCCAGCGCCGGGGGACCACGGTCAAGCTGGTCCTGATCAGCCCGGTCGCGTACTCCGAGGTCATGGCCAGCACGCCGAGGATGCCGAGGCTGAGCTGGGGAACGATCAGCACGACCTCCTCCAGCTCCGCGATGCGGGCCCTGGCCTGCTGAGCCGGAGACGCGCTGTCGTACATGCCGACCGCCATCTGCGCTATGCCGAAACCGAGCAGGACCCCGCCGAGGGCCAGCAGGATGGCGAGCCGGCTCGAACGTACGGAGTGGAGCTTGAGCCACTCGGCCGGCAGGACGTGTCTCATGGTCTGCCCGCCCGGTGTCCGGCGCTGCTCGCGGTGAGCGCGAGATAGGCGTCCTCCAGGGAGGGATGGCGAGCGGTGAGCTCCTCGACCGTGGCCTCAGCGATCAGCTTGCCCCTGCTCACGATGACGATGCGGTCGGCGGTCAGCGCCATCTCGCTCATCAGATGGCTGGAGAGCAGGATCGTCCTGCCTTGGGTGGCCAGCGAGCGCATCAGGTCGCGGATCCAGCGGACGCCGTCGGGATC
The DNA here is from genome assembly GCF_039540635.1 of Nonomuraea ferruginea. Classification (NCBI taxonomy): domain Bacteria; kingdom Bacillati; phylum Actinomycetota; class Actinomycetes; order Streptosporangiales; family Streptosporangiaceae; genus Nonomuraea; species Nonomuraea ferruginea. The sequence continues at coordinate 31,117 of NZ_BAABFD010000014.1, forward strand.
GAGCCCGTTGACCGGCTCGTCGAAGATCAGCACACCGGGGTCGCCGAGCAGTGCCGCGGCGATGCCGAGGCGCTGCTTCATGCCGAGCGAGAAGCCGCCCACATGCTTGCGGGCGACGCCGTCGAGGCCGACGCGCTCCAGCAGCTCGGTCACACGCCGAGGGCCGATGCCGTTGGTGCGGGCCAGGCAGAGGAGATGGTCGCGGGCGCTCCGGCCTCCGTGGACGGCGCCGGCGTCGAGCAGGGCGCCGACCTCGCGCATGGGTGTGAGGAAAGTGGTGTAGCGCTTGCCGTTGACCAGCACCTCGCCCGAGGTGGGGGCATCGAGGCCGAGGATCAGCCGCATGGTCGTCGACTTGCCTGCGCCGTTGGGGCCGAGGAAGCCGGTGACGTGCCCTGGGCGCGCGGTGAACGACAGGTCGTCGACGGCGAGCGTCGAGCCGTAGCGTTTCGTGAGGTGTTTGAGTTCGATCACGCCGTAAAGGGTGCGGCACGGAGGGGCTTCGTCACATCGGACTACGGTCCGAACCTCAAAGTCAGACCCTGGTCTGACGTGCGGAATCGGGGTCGGGGGCTACCGTCGTTCGCGTGAACGAGTCGCACCGCCTCTTCGTCGGGCCACTGGGGCGCTCCCAGCTGATCGCGCTGGATCTGGTCGCCGCGCTGAGCTTCGTGTTGGTCGCCCTGACGGCGACGGTCAACGCCGCTGGGATCCCGCCGTGGGCCAGGCTGGCCATCCCGCTGGGCCTGGGGCTGCCGCTGGCACTGAGGAGAGTGTGGCCGCTGCCGGTCTTCCTCTTCACGGTTGCGCTGGCCGTCACGGCGGTGGTGAGCGGGGCGTTCAGCTTCGCGTACGTGTCGCCGGCTTACGCGCTCTACCTGGTGGCGGTGGCGGAAGACCGCGGCAGCTGGCTGCCCACCTCGACGATCGGGGTGCTCGCCCTGCTGACCGGGGTCGGGCTGGTGATGGTGGGCGGTGTGCCTCACCCCGAGGGGCCCGCATGGCTGCTGGGCGTCGACGAGGCGTTGTTCGGCATCGCCGCGCTCGGCGGCGCCTGGACGGTCGGCCGAGCCGTGCGCGAACGGCGGATGTACGCGATGCGCCATGCCGAGCGCCTGGCCGAGCAGGCCGTGGCCGAGGAGCGGCTGCGCATCGCCCGGGAGTTGCACGACGTGGTGACGCACAACGTGGGGCTGATCGCCGTCAAGGCGGGAGTGGCCAATCACGTCCTCGCCACGAAGCCGGAGGAGGCTCACGACGCGCTGCGGGTGATCGAGAGCGCCAGCAGGAACGCGCTGGTCGAGATGCGCCACCTGCTGGGGGTGCTGCGTTCTTCGGAGAGCCCGGCCCGTGGTCCTGCGCCGGGGCTCCGCGGGTTGACTGGTCTGGCCGAGCAGGCCCGACAGGCTGGAGTGGACGTGGAGCTCGACGTCAGCATGGCGCGAGGTCAGGGTGGTCCGGAGATGCGGGAGAGCGCGACGGGCAGCATGTTCCGCGAGGCGCAACAGACGAGGGCTGGCGAGACGTCGGGTCTGGCGGCCGGGCAGGCGGAGGGCGGGACGGGCCTCAGCACGCTAAGCGGATCAAGCTCCACGAGGCAAAGCGGATCAAGCTTCGGTACGCGGGATGGTTCGAGTTTCGGTACGCGGGATGGTTCGAGTTTCGCTACTCAGGATGGAGCAAGTTTCACGAACGAGAGCGGATCAAGCTTCACCACGCACGGTGGATCACGTTTCCCTACGGAGGGCGGATCACGCTTCACTGCGCAGGGCCAATCGGGTCCTGCGGAGGCAAGTGGATCAGGTCCCAGAACGGAAAGTGGAGCGGGTCTCGCGGTGGAGGAAGGAGATGACGGAGCGTCGACGCAGGACATGCCTTCTGGGGAGGAGGCGTCCGTGTTCGGGAGGAGGTCCATGACGGGCAGGCAGTCCGCCGAGAAGGTGGGGGTTGTGGAGGGGGGAGCACCTGCTCAGCCTGTGCGGGGAAGGCTGCCTGAAGGGGTGGAGCTTTCCGTGTACCGGATCGTTCAGGAGGCGCTCACCAACGTGGTCAAGCATGCCGCGCCTGCGCGGTGCCGGGTGTCCGTGGTCGACGACGGGCGGGCGGTGCGGATCGAGGTCAGCGACGACGGGCCCGGTCATCGCACGATGACCGGCAGGGGGCCTGGTCACGGGCTGATCGGGATGCGGGAGCGGGTCATGATGTACGGCGGGACGTTCGAGGCGGGCGGAATGATCGGTCAAGGCTTCCGGGTCTCGGCCAGCCTCCCCTACGGGAGTGATTCATGATCCGGGTGCTGATCGCTGATGATCAGGCGCTGCTCCGGGGCAGCTTCAAGGTGCTGGTGGACTCCGAGCCCGATCTGGAGGTGGTGGGGGAGGCGTCGACGGGTGTGGAGGCCGTGGCCGTGACCGAGCGGGAGCGGCCCGACGTCGTGCTCATGGACGTGCGTATGCCCGAGATGGATGGCATCGAGGCGACAAGACTGATCGGGAAGGGCTCGCGGGTCCTCATCGTGACCATGTTCGACCTGGACGCGTACGTGTACGACGCGCTGCGGGCTGGGGCGAGCGGGTTCCTGCTCAAGGACACGCCACCGGCTGACCTGCTCGCCGCGATCAGGGTGGTGGCCAGAGGAGAGGCGCTGCTGGCTCCGACGGTCACGCGGCGGCTGATCGAGGAGTTCGCGCGGACGCCCGCGACGCCTCAGGTGCGTGGGCTGGAGGGGGTGACCGAGCGGGAACGGGAGGTGCTGACTCTGATCGCCCGCGGGCTGTCCAATGTGGAGATCACTCGGCATCTGCAGCTCAGTCTGGCGACGGTCAAAACCCATATCACTCGGTTACTGGCCAAACTCGATGCTCGTGACCGGGCGCAGCTGGTGATCGTGGCATACGAGAGCGGGCTGGTCTCGGTGCCTCGATGACGGCCGTGGCCTTCGTATGTCGGCCTGGCCTCCGTGTGACGGTCGTGGCCTTCGCATGTCGGCCTTGGTGGGGCTTGCCGCCGCGATGCCGTCCGTTCCTGACGGTTGGCTATGGAGCTTGACGAGTGGGATGAGGTGGAGGCGTGTCGGGATGCGTTGGGAACTCAGCGGTCTGCCATCGGGTGTGGGCTCCGCCGAAAGGGCCGTGGTGATGGGCTACTGCTTGGAGGAGCCAATGTGCGGTGTCCTCGGCTTGGCGGATGATCTCGCTCGGGTATCCGAGTGCCAGCTGGTGCTCGGCGAACTCGTCCTCGTCGTCGAGGAAGAGGCGGCCGTCGCGCATCCTGACGACATCCAGGTCCAGGTCGAGCATGGTGACCTGGCCGTCACGCCATTCGGGGACGGTGGTGACGTCGACGTACACCTCGATGCGGTGGGGCGATGAGTTGAACGTGGCGGTCCACCAGGATGAGCGTGGGAAGAGCATCAGGGAGTCGTGGGGCCAGGTGACCTTCGGGCCTTCGCCTTTGCGGGCGACGGTTCCGCTGGGCACCGCGACCCAGGAGCCGTGTTCGTCCTCGCCGAGGAGCGTGCCGGGGTGATGCCAGTGCAACGCGCCGCCGTACTTCCTGTAGACGATCTCGATGTCACCCAACGCCCGTGCCTTTCCGCCGGATTCGGCGTTTTTGAGGGGGTTCGTGGTGGTGTCGGCTTTCGTACCAGGGGAGATGGGCAGGGTGCGGCGGCCGGTGTCGGGACGCCTGCTGATGCTTACGTGCTCATGATGCCAAAGCAGTCTGTGGGCGGACGAGACCCGGGATGGTCTTTCACGGGTCGCCAGGGGGATGCCGCGGCAGTGGGGCGTGGAGGTGCGACACCCAGCGGCGCCGTGCTCACTGGGTGTCGCGTTCCGCTGGGTGTCGTGTCTCGGCTGGCGTCGGCTCCGTTGGGTGCCATGTCTCGGCTGGCGTCAGCTCCGTTGCGTCCCGTGACTCCACTTGGTGTCGCGCCTCCTCCAGGCGGGACCTCGCTCCGAGTGGGACCCTGCTCCGAGTGGGACCCTGCTCCGAATGGGACCCTGCTCCGAATGGGGCCTTGCTTCGGGTGGGGCCGCGCTTCACATCCGACCGTGGTCCACATCCGACCCTGCTCCACGAGGACTCTGCTCCGGTGTGACGGGTGCGGGCGCTTCGCGTCGCGAGTCGTCGCTGCGGGGTGTGGTGGATGCTGGGCGTGTCGGGCTATAGGCGGGTCAGTTCGAGGGCTTGGGCCATGGCGATCAGACGTTGTGGGCTTGCCAAGCCTGCGTGGTACAGGTGGAACTCCGACGCGCCTGCCTTGGCGTAGGTGGTGAGGAGTTCGGCAAGTGTCTCCGGGTGGGCGGGGCGCGGGGGGAGGGCGAGGACGTACGCGCCGACCCGTTGGCCGGGGGTGCGCAGTTCGGTGAGGTGGGAGAGGCGGGCGGCGTCCGTGGCAGGGGCGCCCCAGCAGTTGCCCACCAGGACGTCGGCGCCCGGGTCGCCGGTGGGGAGGGCGGCGAAGGGGCCCGTCGCCCAGGGGTCGGGGTTGGCGTGCAAGGTGATCGGGATGTCAGGGGCGATCTCGCGGGCGGAGGTGATCAGGCGGTGGCGGAGGGAGGCCGAGAGCTCCACGCGGACAGCCCGTACCTCGTCCGCGAGCGGGCCGAGGGCTGCGTCCACGAGGCTCTTCGGGTCGTCGTGGGGCGGCGGTTCGGTGGGGGTGCCGACGGCGGTGCGGGCGTGGGTTCGGGTGTCGGTGGGCGTGTGGAGGGCGGTGCTGACGTGCGCTTGGGTGTCGAGGGCGGTGGGCGTGTGGAGGGCGGTGCCGGCGTGCGCTTGGGTGTCGAGGGCGGCGGCGTGGGGTCGGGTGTCCGTGTCGAGGGAGGGGCGGACCTCGGCTGATGTGTCGGTGTCGATGGCGTTGCGGACTTGGGTTCGGGTGTCGGTGGGGTAGCGGGGGGCGCAGGAGGCGCAGAAGCAGAGGGACATCAGGTCCGGGTCGTAGCCGGCGCCCGAGGTCTTCTCGTGGACGCCCTGGTGGGCGAAGCCCATGGGGCCGCAGCCCTCCAGGATGAGGCCGTCGGGGCGGCCCGCCACCAGCACCTCGCGCACCAGTCGTTCGCAGTACTCGGCGACGTCGGGGGCCGACGGGCAGAGCGCGTACGGGTAAGGGTCGCCGAAGGCGTTGCGTACGACGAGGTGGGGGAAGGCGGTGCCGAGTTGGGCGTTGTGGGTGAGCACGGTCCAGGCGTGCACGCGCAGGCCGGCCGCGCGCAGGGCCGACTGGGCCAGGAGGTACGCGTCGGGGGTGGTCCAGGTGGGGGTGGCGGGGGTGAGCCGGCCCCAGGCTTCGGGACGTACGGGAAGGTAGAAGGCGGCGTGGGGGACGTCGAGGACGCGGTGCGCGGGGTGGAAGGGGGTGGCCGCGCGGGTGGAGTGGTAGGAGGCGGCGAGGGCGACGGTCGTCACGCCGAGTGCGGCGATGCGCTCGGCGGCGGCGGGGTCCCCGACGACGTCCCAGGGGTAGACGTAGGCGACGTTCACCACCGCGGCCTCCTCGCGGTGAAGCCGGGCTGGAAGCGCCGCATGTACGTGGTGTCGTCGCGGGCGGTGACGCCGCACTTCCGATACTGCTCGTGCATGACGGCCAGCGCGTCGCGGTCGAGTTCGACGCCCAGACCGGTGCCGGAGGGCACCGGGACGGCGCCGCCTTCGAAGCGCAGCGCGCCGGGCGCGACCACGTCCTGGCCGTCCTGCCAGGGGGTGTGCGTGTCGCAGGCGTGGGTGAGGTTGGGGGTGGCGGCGGCCAGGTGGGTCATGGCGGCGAGACTGATGCCGAGATGGGAGTTGGAGTGCATCGACAGTTCGAGTCCGAAGGTGCCGCAGAGCGCGGCGACCTGGGCAGAGCGCTGCAGGCCGCCCCAGTAATGGTGGTCGAGCAGGAGCACGTCGATGGCGCCGGCGGCGATGGCCTCGGGCAGGTGCTCCGGGGTGACGACGCACATGTTGGTGGCCAGCGGCATCGGCACCCTGGCCGCGACCTCCGCCATGCCGGGGATGTCCGGCGTGGGGTCCTCCAGATACTCCAGCGCGCCCTCCAGCTCCCGGCCCACCCGGACGGAGGTTTCGATGCTCCAGGCGGCGTTCGGGTCCAGGCGCAGCGGCACGCCGGGGAACGCCTCGTGCAGCGCCCTGATCGCCTCGATCTCCTCGTCGGGCGGGAAGACGCCGCCCTTGAGCTTGATCGAGGTGAAGCCGTGCTCCTTGATGAACAGCGCCGCCTGCTCGACGATCCCGGCCGGGTCGAGCGCCTCGCCGAACCTGTCCGGCTCCTGGCCGGGGTGACCCGCCCACTTGTAGAAGAGATAGGCGCTGTACGGGACGGCGTCGCGGACCCGGCCCCCGAGCAGGTCGACCACGGGGACCCCGGCGGCCTTGCCGCGGATGTCCAGGCAGGCCACCTCGAACGGGGAGAAGACCCGGTCGATGCTCTTCTCCTTGGTGGCCACGCCGGTCAGCCCGTGCAGGTCGCTGACGGCGTCGCCGACGGTGGCCGCGACGCGCGCGTACATCTGGTTGGTGTGGTGCACGTCCAGGCCGACCAGCGCCTGCGCGCACTCGCGTACCTTGGACAGGTGTCCCAGGTCGCCGTACGTCTCGCCGAGACCGGTCAGGCCCTCGTCGGTCACCAGCTCGACGATCGTGCGCAGCGCCCAGGGTTCGTGCACTCCGGCGGCGTTCAGGAGGGGCGGATCCTTGAAGGCTACGGGGGTGACGTGGATCTGCCTGATGATCATGTGATCGCCGTCCATGTATGTGAACAGGGGCCAGGTTTGTGGACAGAATGCGGCAACTGTAAGAATCGAGCTGAGAAGGTGTCAAGACTCCGAAGGGCCATTCGATGATCTACGGATACGACCCCAGGACCGGTGAGCCCGTGGGCGCCGGCGTGGCCGAGACCGACCGAGCCGGGGTCGACCTGGTGGTCTCCGCCGCCGTGGCAGCGGGCCAGGCGTGGCGGGCGACCCCGGCGGAAGACCGCGCGGTGGCGCTGGAGGCTGTCGCGGACGCGCTGGACGCGCACGCCGACGAGCTGTGGCGGCTCGCCGACGAGGAGACGGCGCTCGGCGAGGCACGGCTGCGCGGCGAGGTGGGCCGCACCACGGGCCAGTTCAGGTTCTTCGCCCGGGTGATCAGGGACGGCGGCTACCTCGACGCGATCATCGATCACGCCGAGCCGCCGCGGCCGGACGTGCGGCGCGTGAAGCGGCCGCTGCCCGGTGTGGTGGCGGTGTTCGCGGCCAGCAACTTCCCCTTCGCGTTCTCGGTGGCCGGCGGCGACACCGCGTCCGCGCTGGCGGCCGGCTGCCCGGTGGTGGTCAAGGCGCATCCCGGTCATCCCGGCACCTCCGAGCGGGTGGCCAAGCTGGTACGCGACGCGCTCCCGTACCCTGACCTGCTGGGTCTGGTGCACGGCCTCGACGCCGGCGCCGACCTGGTGCGGCACCCGGCGGTGGTCGCGGCGGGGTTCACCGGGTCCGTCGCGGGGGGCAAGGCGATCCAGCGGCTCATCGACGAGCGCGAGGTGCCGATCCCGTTCTTCGGCGAGCTGGGCAGCGTGAACCCCGTCGTGGTGCTGCCGTCGGCGTCCGCGCAGCAGGTCGCCACCGGCTTCGCCGCCTCGCTGACCCAGGGGGTGGGGCAGTTCTGCACCAACCCGGGGCTGATGTTCGTGCCCGAGGGCGACGAGTTGCGCAAGGCGCTGGCCGAGGCCGTCGAGGGCACCAGCGGCGGGCCGATGCTGGCCGAGCGGATCCGCGAGGGTTACCTGGGCGGTCTGGACCGGCTCGGGCAGCTGGAGCTGCTGGCCGAGGGCTCGCCGGGGGAGGGCGGCTGGTCGGTGACGCCCAAGGTGTTCACCACCGATCTCGACACCTTCGCCGAGAAGCTGCCCGGCATCGGTGAGGAGTGCTTCGGGCCCGCCTCGATCGTGGTCACCTACCGTGAGGTCGGCGACCTGCCGCCGGTGCTGGAACGGCTGGAGGGCTCGCTCACCGCCACCGTGCACGCCGCCGACGCCGGTGAGGCGGAGCCGCTGGTCGACGTGCTCGGCCGGAAGGCCGGGCGGCTGATCTGGAACGGCTGGCCCACCGGCGTGGCCGTCACCTGGGCCATGCATCACGGCGGCCCCTGGCCGGCCACGACCACGGCGACCACCTCGGTCGGCGCCACGGCCATCGACCGCTGGCTGGAGCCCACGGCCTACCAGGACTGGCCCGAGGCGCTGCTGCCTGACGAGCTGAAGGACGACAACCCCCTGGGAATCCCCCGCCGCGTGGACGGCGTACTCGGACGGTAGAACGGCGGCCCAGGTGGGCGCCGCGGTCGCAGGGAGGCTCGGTCCTCCCGGCGGCCCCGGGTGTGCGACGTGTCCGCCGGTCAGGAGCCGGCTACCCCCACCGCGGGAGGGCATGACCCTCCCGCGATGGGGGACGGGTCAGGCGCCAATGATCTCCATGCCGGCGGCGATGATCTTCTCCAGCTCCGCCACGTGCTCCGGTGCGGGGTCGACCAGGGGCGGCCGTACCCCGCCCACGTCCAGCCCGCGCAGTCGTACGCCGGCCTTGACCAGCGAGACCGCGTACCCCGGGACCTGGTCGCGCAGCTCCACCAGGGGCTTGTAGAAACCCGTCAGCAGGCGGCGGGTCAGCTCCTCGTCCCCGGAGGTGATCGCCCGGTAGAAGGCCAGCGCGACCTCCGGGGCGAACGCGAAGGCGGCGCTGGAGTAGAGGTTCACCCCCAGCCCTCGGTAGGCGGGCACGGTCAGCTCGGCCGTCGGCAGCCCGTTGAAGAACGTGAAGTCCGGCCCCGCCGACTCGCGCACGGTCAGGATGATGCGCTGGAGCAGGTCGAGGTCGCCCAGCCCGTCCTTGAACCCGATCACCTCCGGCATCCGCGCCAGCTCGGCGACGGCGGCGGGGGAGAAGCGGGCGTTGTTGCGCTGGTAGATGATGACGGGCAGCCCGCCCGCCAGGGCGACGTCGCGCACGTAGTCGACCAGGCCTTCCGGCGGCGCGCTGACCAGGTACGGGGGCATGATGAGCAGCCCGTCGGCGCCCTCCGCGGCGGCCGTGCGGGCCAGCGTCCTGGCTTCGGGGAGCGTGCCGCCCGCGCCCGCGAAGACGGGCACCCGCCCGCCCGCGGCGGCCACGGACGCCCGCACCGTGGTGGTGTAGTCGCCGGGGCCGAGGGCGTTGAACTCACCCGTCCCGCACGCGGTGAACACCCCTCCCGCTCCCGCCGTTACCCCGGCGTCGACGTGCCGGCCGAGCGTCTCCCCGGCCACCTCGCCGTCGGGACCGAACGGGGTCACCGGGAAGAACAGAACGCCTTCTAGCCGCATCAGCGCCTCCTTTTACCGGATGCCCTCTCGCCGGAGAGTGGCAGCCAGCTTGTGGGTGTGTGTGATCACCGCTTCGATGACCCGCTCGATCTGGGCGGGCGGCAGGTCTGCCGGCATCGAGCAGCTGATCGCGTCGGTGGCCGGGATCCGGTAGTCGACCGTGACGGCCACGCAGGCCACGCCCGACGTGCCCTGCTCGCGTTCGTACGCCCAGCCCCGGGTGCGGACCTGGTCGAGCTCGCCGGTCAGCTTGCCCAGGTCGGTGATCGTGTGGTCGGTGATGCCGGGCAGCGGGTCGGGGAGCAGGGCCTTGACCTCGTCGTCGGTGAGCTGGGCGAGCAGCACCTGGCCGAGCGCGGTCACGTGGGCGGGCAGCCGCCTGCCCACCCGGGGGATGATGTGGTGGGCGTCGCGGGATTCGCGGGTGGCCAGATAGAGGACGTGCGCCTCGTCCCTGCGGGCGAAGTGGGCGGTCTGCCCGGTCTCCTCCCTGAGGTCCTCCAGCGTCGCCTGGGCGAACGGCAGCGCCGGGTCCTTGTCCAGATAGGCGGTCCCGGTCAGCAGCGCGTGCGGGCCGATGCCGAAGGCCGACCGGGCGGCGTCGGTCTCCACCCAGTTGAGCTCCACCAGCGTGCGCATCAGCGCGTGCAGGCTGCTGCGCGGGAACCCGGTGAGCTGTTGCACCTCCGACAGCGTCAGCGTGCCCGGGGCGGCGGCGAGGGCCTCCAGGATGCGTACGGTCCGCTCGGCGGACTTGACCAGCTGCGGCTCCATGATCGTCCCATCTCGACTGCGACTTATGGGTGTCAGGATATGGGATGTCGTCCAGATACATGGACACAGGTCACCCCTTCACCGCCCCACTCGTCAGACCGCGCATGAACTGCCGCTGGAAGGCGAGGAACGCGATGATCGACGGCAGCAGCGCCAGCAGCGTGGCCGCCAGCAGCACGCCGATGCCCACCTCCTCGTCGGAGCGGAGCGAGCGCAGCGCGATGGGCAGCGTCCACATGCTCGACTCGGGCGCCACGATGAGCGGCAGCAGGTACTGGTCCCAGATCATGGTGAAGCCGAAGACGCCGATCACGCCGAGCGCGGGCCGGCACAGCGGCAGGATGACGGTGAAGAACGTGCGCAGCTCGCCCGCCCCGTCGATGCGCGCGGCCTCCTCCAGCTCGACCGGCACCTCCTTCATGAACTCGGTCATGACCAGGATCGAGAAGCCCCAGGCGCCGACCGGCAGGATCATGCCCGCGTACGTGCCGATCAGGTTGACGTTCAGCAGCGGCATGTCGGCCAGCACGAGGGAGAGCGGGATCGCGATGATCTCCTCGGGCATCATCATCGTGGCCAGCATGATCAGCATGACCACGCCCATGCCGCGGAACTTCTTGCGCGCGAGCGAGTAGGCGGCGAACACGCTCACGATCATCTGCAGCAGCAGCCCGAACCCGACCACCACGAAGGAGTTGAACAGATAGAGATAGACGTTGCGGTCGGCGGCGTGCACGAAGTTGTCGAACGTGAACTCGTCCGGCCACCAGGTGAAGGAGGTCGGGTCGAGCGTCTTGTTGAAGGCGCTGATCAGCAGCCCGAGCAGCGGCCCGGTGAACACCACCACCATGCCCGAGTAGAGCAGGATCTTGCCCGCGGTGGCGAACGGCCCGCGCCGCGACTCCAGCCCCAGCGCGCTGTCGAACCTCATCATGCCGCCTGCCTCCTGCGCATGAGCTGGACCAGTACGGTGAGCACGAGCGTGGCCGCGAACAGCACGATCCCGCCCGCCGAGGCGATGCCCAGCTCGCCGGTCTGGAAGCCGAGCTTGTAGATGAGCGTCATCAGCACCTCGGACGAGCCGTTCGGCCCGCCGTTGGTGAGCACGTACACCTCGACGAACACGCGCAGGCCGCGGATGGCGGCGAGCGTGAACAGGATCCAGAACACCGGCCGCAGCGCGGGCAGCGTGATGTGCCGCAGCCGCCTCCAGGTGGACGCGCCGTCCACCGCCGCGGCCTCGTACAGCGTGCGGTCGATGCCGACCAGCCCGGCCAGGAAGATCATCATGTCGTACGGGGTGCCGCGCCAGATGTTCATGACCATGATCGACAGCAGCGAGGAGTCCTCGTCGGCCAGGAAGGGCTGCGGGGCGATCCCCACCCAGCCGAGGATCATGTTGAGCGTGCCGGTGTCGCCCGGGTGGTACATGATCCGCCACACCTCGGCGACGGCCGCCATGGTGACCACGACCGGCAGGAAGGCCGCGGTCCTGACGAACCACAGATACCTGGCCGGCCCCTCGATCAGGAGCGCGAGGCCCAGCCCGAACACGATCGAGCCGGCCGTGGTGCCCAGCGCCAGCACCAGGCTGTGCCAGATCGCCGAGCGGAAGGCGTCGTCGGTGAGAATGGTCGCGTAGTTGTCCAGCCCGACCCAGGTGCTGTCGATGTAGCGGATCTCCTGGAGGCTCATCGTCAGCCCGGTGAACATCGGGATGAACTTGAAGTACAGGAACAGCAGCAGGGCGGGCGCCAGGAAGGCCCAGGCGACCAGCGGCCCCCGCCAGCGCGCCCGGCGGGGCGGCTGGCCGGGGGCGGCGGCCCGCGGTGGCGGCGCCGTGGTCAGCGTCGGGGTCATGATGCCTTTTGACTCTGCAGTTCCTGGGTCAGCTTGGTGTTGAGCGCGTCCATCTCCGCCTTGACGTCCTTGGCGCAGTCGGCCCACACCGTGTTGATCGAGTCGGCGGAGGTCTGCCGGATCGGCGCCCAGTTCGGCACCGGGTGGGCGTATACGGCGTCGGCGTAGGCGTCCTGGAACACCTGCCAGCGCGGGTCCTGGCGCTCGGCGGCCATGTCGACCTCGGAGCTGACCGGCAGGCGGACGATGGCGCCGTTGGCGTCCTTGTTCATGCCGATCCGCTGGCCTTCGGCGGAGATGGCGAACTCGGCGAACTTCTTCTGGCCCTCGGTGTTGCCCGATCCGGCCATCAGGTAGACGTTCTCGCCCTCGCCCAGTGTGCCGGGGCCGCCCGACGGGCCCTTGGGCACCGGGTAGACCTCGATCTTGTCGGTGCCGATGCTGTCCACGAACCGGGCGAGCACGTACGGGCCGGTCAGGTAGAGACCGCCCTGGCCCTTCTCGAACACCTCGTGGGTGACCGTGGTGTCGTTGCTGACCGCGCCCGGGTTGACGGTCTTGGTCTTGCAGAACTGGTCCTGGAGGAACTGCACCGCCTCGACGGCCTTGGGGTCGCTCATGGCGGAGGCGAACGTGCCGGAGCCTGACGAGGAGACGAAGTCGCCGCCGTTGCCGTAGATGAACGAGGAGGCGTACCAGGACGCGTAGCCGCGCTTGGTGCTCGCCGGGATGACGAAGCCGGCGGTGTCGTTCTCGCCGTTGCCGTCGGGGTCCTTCTCGGTGAAGGCGGTGGCCAGCGCGGCGAGGTCCTCCCAGGTCTGGGGGATCTCCATGCCGACCTTCTCGCGCCAGTCCTTGCGGGCGATGATGGCGAAGGCCTGCGCGGAGAACGGCGCCGCCCAGGTCTTGCCGTCGCTCGCGGTGGCGGCCTTCCAGGCGAGGTCGGAGACCTTGTCGCCGCCCGCCAGCGAGGCCCGGTCGACCTCGGTCAGCCAGCCCTGGGTCTGCATGTTGCCGATCTGGGCGGTGTCGTTGATGACGATGTCGGGCAGATCGCGCTGCGCCGCCTGCTGCTGCAGCTTGGTCTCGAAGTCGTCGAAGAGGGCGACCACCTTGGTCTGGATTCCGCTGGCCTTGGTGAACGCCTCGGCGAGGCGCTGCGCTGTCTTGGCCGACTCCGAATCGGGCGCCTGCCTGATCCAGATCTCCAGCGCGTCGTCCGTGCTTGAGCTTGTTCCCCCGGAGCCGCAGCCTGTCAGCGTAACGGCCAGGGTCGTGGCCAGCGCGACCCCGAGCAGACGACGTGACATAAGACCGCCTCCTGTTCACATATGTGACAAGTGTCGTGGATGTGGGCGAGTCTTGAAGAAAGTAACCAGTGACACACATCACGGTCAATATTCAAGAATGTGAATCTGCGCCAGTGTTGTGTACAACGGGGGAATGCGCATTCTCATGACCGGCGCCGCAGGGAAAGTCGGCACGCTGCTCCGTCCCCGTCTCGCCCGTGACGGCCGGACGCTGCGCCTGTCGGACCTGGCGCCGCTCGAAACCGGACCCGGCGAGGAGCTGGCCGTGGCCGACCTCACCGACGAGCTGGCCATGGCCGCCGCGATGCGGGACGTCGACGCGGTGCTCCACCTCGGCGGCCAGAGCCGCGAGCATCCGTGGGCCGACATCGTGCGGGCCAACATGGACGGCACCTACGTGCTCATGGAGGCCGCCCGCGCGGCGGGGGTCGGGCACGTGGTGCTGATGAGCAGCCACCACGCCGCCGGCTTCCACACCCGGCCGCCCTCCGGCGGGGAGCTGGCCGACTACGCCTTCCCTCGCCCTGACACGTACTACGGCGTGAGCAAGCTCGTGATGGAGGGGCTGGGCAGCCTCTACCACGACAGGTTCGGCATGCACGTGACCGCCATCAGGCTCGGCACCTGCAACGAGCGCTCCGCCGACACCCGCGGCCTGGCCACCTGGATCTCGCCGGACGACCTGGCCCGGCTGGTGGAGGCCGCGCTGACGGCGACCGGCTTCCACGTCGTGTGGGGCGTCTCCGACAACGCCCGCAGGTGGTGGTCGCTGAAGGAGGCGGAGGCCATCGGGTACGAGTCGCGCGACAGCTCCGAGTCGTACGCCGCGGAGATCATCGCCGAGCAGGGCGAGCCGGACCTGAGCGACCCGTTGCACGACCGGGTCGGCGGGGTCTTCACCTTGAAGGAGCTCGGCGGCTCCTGGTGACCGTTTCTGCTCGATAGCCGCCCCGATCGATCAGGTCAGGGCGGCTGTCGGCATGCCCGGACTCTTTCGCCGTGAAGTGCAACCGGTTGTAGTGGAGGTGGGTCAGAGCGAAAATGTTAAGAACGCGTATCCCGCCCCATATCCCCTCTGAACAGGCAGGATGCGGTTAGCGATATATCGGTAACGGCTTTGTAACACCTGCAAAGGGTTGACGAAACTTTTGGCCTCCTTATAGGAATGCGCTATCCGATCCCGCCGTGCCGGGCTGGGCCTGGAAGAGGGATGTATGTCCGAATCAATCTCTGTCACCCCGGAGCGACCTCCCGCCGCCCCGCGGGAGGCCGCTCGCCCCCCGGGGCGTCGCCGCCGGACGACTTACGCGAACGTTCACCGGCGCCGGGAGGCCCGCACCGCGTACGTCTTCCTCGCCCCGTGGTTCGTCGGCCTGTTCCTGATCACCGTGGGGCCGATCCTCGCCTCGCTGTACCTGTCGTTCACCGACTACAGCCTGCTGGAAGAGGCCCAGTGGGTGGGCTGGGACAACTACTCGAAGCTGTTCTTCGAGGACACCCGGTTCATCCAGTCGCTCAAGGTCACCACCATCTACGTGGTCGTGTCGGTGCCCATGCAGCTCGCCTTCGCGCTGGCGCTGGCGCTCGCGCTCGACCGGGGGCTGCGCGGGCTGTCGTTCTACCGCTCCATCTACTACCTGCCCTCGCTGCTGGGCGGGAGCGTGGCCATCGCCATCCTGTGGCGGAAGATCTTCGGCACCGACGGCCTGGTCAACGCCGTCCTCGCGATCTTCGACATCAAGGGGCCCGGCTGGGTGTCCGACCCGGACACCGCCCTCGGCACGCTGATCCTCCTGCACGTGTGGACGTTCGGCGCGCCCATGGTGATCTTCCTCGCCGGACTCCGGCAGATCCCGCAGAGCTACTACGAGGCGGCCGCGGTCGACGGGGCCACCAAGCTCCGCCAGTTCCGCTCGATCACGCTGCCGCTGCTCACGCCGATCATCTTCTTCAACCTCGTACTCGAAGTGATCAAGTCCTTCCAGTCGTTCACGCAGTCGTTCATCGTCAGCGGCGGCAGCGGAGGACCGGTCGACTCCACGCTCTTCTACACGCTCTACCTCTACCTGAAGGGCTTCAAGAGCTACGAGATGGGCTACGCGGCCGCCATGGCGTGGGTCCTCCTGCTCCTCATCGCCGGACTGACCGGCGTGAACTTCCTCGCGTCGAAGTATTGGGTCTTCTATGGCGACACGAAGTAACCGGGTGCCGTTCCTGTTCCGCCCGCTCCCGCGGGGCAGCCGGCTGCTCAAGCACGCGTTGCTGATCGGCTTCGGCCTGATCATGCTCTATCCGCTGCTGTGGATGATCTCCAGCTCGCTGAAGCCGGAGGACCTCATCTTCCGCGAGCCCGGCCTGTGGCCGAGCGCGGTCACGATGGACAACTACATCGAGGGCTGGTCGGCGCTCAAGCACAGCTTCGGCTACTACCTGTGGAACTCGGCCGTCATCACGGGACTGTCCGTGGCGGCCAACCTGGTCGCCTGCTCGCTGGCCGCCTACGCCTTCGCCCGGCTGAACTTCCCCCTGAAGAAGGTGTGGTTCGCGATCATGCTGGGCTCGATCATGCTGCCGTACCACGTGACCGTCGTGCCGCAGTACATCGTGTTCGCCAACATGGACTGGATCAACACGATCTGGCCGCTGGTGGTGCCCAAGTTCCTGGCCACGGACGCGTTCTTCATCTTCCTGATGGTGCAGTTCATCCGGACGCTGCCACGGGAGCTGGACGAGGCCGCGGCCATCGACGGGGCGGGCTACTGGCGGATCTTCCTGCAGGTCATCCTGCCGCTGTGCATGCCGGCGCTGGCGACGACCGGCATCTTCACCTTCATCTGGACGTGGAACGACTTCTTCAGCCAGAACCTGTACCTCACCAACTCCGACAACCTCACGGTGGCCGTGGCGCTGCGGCAGTTCCTGGACTCCAGCGGCGAGTCGTCCTGGGGTCCGATGTTCGCGATGTCCATCGTGTCGCTCGGGCCGATCTTCGGGTTCTTCCTGGCGGGACAGAAGTACCTGATCCGCGGGATGGCGACCACTGGCCTGAAGTAGTTCCTCTTCACCCCCTGTAACCCCCAAGAGGAGGTAGAGCTGTGAAACTCGGCTCTCGTAAGACGATGTGGGTCGCCGCGCTGTCGGCGGCCATGCTGACCGCGGCCGCCTGCGGCAGCGGCGACGGCGGCGAAGGAGGAGGCGGCGGTGGCGACGGCGGCAAGGTGACGATCACCTTCAGCTACTGGGGCAGCGACGCCCGGCAGAAGCTGACCGACCAGGCCATCCAGAAGTTCGAGGAGAAGAACCCGACGATCGACGTCGAGGGCGACTTCTCCAACTGGGACAGCTACTACGAGAAGCTCGCCACCAAGGTCGCCGCCAACGACGCGCCTGACGTGCTGAGCATCGAGATCCGCGGCCTCAGCGAGTACGCCGGCCGCGGCGCGCTGATGGACCTGGCCGGCAAGCTGCCCACCGCCGACCTCGACCAGCAGGTCCTGTCGAGCGGCCAGATCGACGGCAAGCAGTACGCCATCCCGACCGGCGTCAACGCCTTCTCCATGCTGGCCAACCCGGCCGCGCTGGAGAAGGCCAAGAAGGAGCTGCCGGACGACAGCACGTGGACCTGGGACCAGTGGGCCGCGCTGGCCCAGGAGATCTCGGCCACGGGCGCCGCCACCGGCGCCGAGTACAACTTCAACCCCGCCTGGCTGCAGATCTACGCGGCCCAGCGCGGCGAGAAGTTCTACGACGGCACCAAGATCGGCATGTCCGTCGACACGCTGAAGTCCTGGTGGGCCATCCACCAGAAGCTCATCGAGACCAAGGGCTCGCCCGACGCCGCCAAGAGCGAGGAGATCGGCGACACCGGTCCCGAGCAGTCGCTGCTCGGCACCAACGAGGGCGCCATGGGCATGTGGTGGAGCAACCAGCTCAACGCCCTGACGAAGTCGTCCGGCCAGGACATGACGCTGCTGCGGATGCCGAAGCTGGAGGGCGCCACGACCAGCGGCATGTTCCTGCAGCCCGCCATGTTCTACGCCGCCTCGGCCAAGACGGAGAAGGCGGACGCCGCGGGCAAGTTCATCGACTTCCTGGTCAACGACCCCGACGCGGCCGGCATCCTGCTGAGCGACCGCGGCCTGCCCACCAACTCCAAGGTGCTCGCCGCCGTCAAGGACAAGCTGCCGCCCGCCGACCAGAAGACCCTGGCCTTCATCGACGAGGTCAAGAGCGAGCTGAGCCCGATCGAGGCGCCGCCGAAGGGCGCGCTGGAGATGGAGGACATCCTGGAGCGCGCCAGCGAGGAGGTCGTGTTCGGCAGGGCCACTCCGGACGCCGCCGCGGCGAAGTTCCTGGAGGAGGCGAACGCCGCCATCGCCGGCTGACCAGCCGGCGACCGGCCGGGGGCGCACCGCCCCCGGCCGCCCACCGCGACTCGGGGAGAGAGCACTTGAGCACCAGGTACGCCTTCGTCGGCCTCGGGCACCGCGCGCAGATGTACGTCGACGCGCTGCTGGGCGACTGGCAGGACACCGGGACCATCGTCGGCCTGTGCGACGTCAACACCACGCGCATGGCCTACTACGCCGAACGGATCGGCCGGCCGGTGCCGTGCTTCGTGCCGCGGGAGTACGGCAAGATGCTGGAGCTGGCCGACGCCGTCGTGGTGTGCACGGTCGACGCCACCCACGCCGAGTACGTCGTCGCCGCGCTCGACGCCGGCCTCGACGTCATCGTGGAGAAGCCGCTCACGGTCGACGCCGAGAGCTGCGCGGCCATCGCCGAGGCGGCCGAGCGCAACCCGGGCCGGCTGGTCGTCACCTTCAACTACCGCTACTCGCCGCGCAACTCGGCGGTGCGGAAGCTGATCGGCGAGGGCGCCATCGGCGACGTCACCTCGGTGCACTTCGAGTGGGCGCTCGACACCATCCACGGCGCCGACTACTTCCGCCGCTGGCACCGCGAGCGCGCCCACTCCGGCGGGCTGCTCGTGCACAAGTCCACCCACCACTTCGACCTGGTCAACTGGTGGCTCGGCTCGGCGGCCGAGCTGGTCTTCGCGCAGACCGACCTGCGCTTCTACGGCCAGGCCCGGCCGCGCGGGCCGCGCCCGGCACGCGGGCAGGGCGCCCCGGGTCTGGGCAGCGACCCGTACATCCTGGACATCTCCCAGGACGAGCGCCTCAAGCGGCTCTACCTGGACGCCGAGCACGAGGACGGCTACATCCGCGACCAGGACGTGTTCGCGCCCGGCGTGACGATCGACGACACCATGTCGGTGCTCGTCCGCTACGCCAACCGGGCGATCCTCACCTACTCGCTGACCGCGCACGCGCCGTTCGAGGGGTACCGGGTGGCGTTCAACGGCACCGAAGGGCGGATCGAGCTGGAGGTGTGCGAACGGTCCTGGACCCCGCCGCACGCCGCCGTCGACCCGAGCGCGGCGAGCAAGGAGCACGCGGCCGGCTCCTGGGAACGGCTCATCCTGCACCGGCACTGGCAGGAGCCCGAGGAGGTGCCGATCGAGCGGGGCGCCGGCGGCCACGGCGGCGGTGACCGGCTGCTGCTCGACGACGTCTTCCGCGGCCCCGGCGACGACCCGCTCGCCCGTCCCGCGGGCTACCGGGACGGCATCCGCAGCGTCCTGGTGGGCGTCGCGGCCAACCGTTCAGCCGCCACCGGCCGCCCCGTCCACCTCACCGCCGACGGCACCCGCCTCGCCGGCGCCTGATCCGTACGAGATGCGGCATCTAGGGGAGTTCTCGGGGCTCGCCGACGTGGCCGGGAGGCAGCGAGGGCTGTTCCCGGACGCGCCCGCCGGGCCGGAGCTGCGCGCCGCCGCGCGCGAAGCCATCGGCACGCTCGACCTCACGGCGGGAGACGTACGGGTGGAGCGCGCCTGGACGGCGGACGGGCTGGACGGCGAGGAGCTGTCCTGGGACGTCGGCTACGGCCCGCGCACCCGGGCCTACCTGCTCAGGCCGCACGGCCATCGGGGCGCGCTGCCCGGCGTGGTGGCCCTGCACTGCCACGCGGGCATGAAGTGGGCGGGCAAGGAGAAGATCGCCGACGGTCCCGAGCCGCCCACCCCCGAGGTGCGGCGGCTGCGCGGCGAGCTGTACGGCGGCCGGGCGTTCGCCTCCGAGCTGGCCAGGCGCGGCTTCGCGGTGCTGGCGCACGACGTGACCGGGTGGGGGAGCCGCCGGTTCCCGCTCACGGACATGCCTGACCGGGTGACGGCCCTGGCCCCGGACGCCGGGCTGTCGGAGGCCGACCGCTACGACGTGGCGGCGGGCCACCACGAGCACGTCCTGGAGAAGTACTGCAGACTGCTCGGCACCTCGTTCGCGGGCGTGGTGGCGGGCGAGGACCTGGCCGCCGCGGCGTACCTGCGCGGCAGGCCGGACATCGGGCCTGTCGGCTGCGCCGGCCTGTCGGGCGGCGGCCTGCGGGCCGCCCTGCTGGGCGCCTTCGACCCGGGCGTGCGCGCGGTCGTGGTCGCCGCGATGACGTCGTCCTACGCCGACCTGCTCGACGGGTACGTGGCCGCGCACACCTGGATGCTCTTCCCCCCCGGCCTGTCGCGGGTCTGCGACTGGCCCGCGCTGGTCGCGTCCGGAGCGCCGCGACCGCTGCTGGCGCTGTACGCGCGCGACGACCAGCTGTTCCCCGGGCGGGGGATGCGCACCGCCCACGCGGCCATCGCCCGCCGCTACCCCGGCGGCGGCTACGAGGGCAGGTTCTTCGACGCCCCGCACGCCTTCGATGTCCCGATGCAGGAGCACGCCTTCACCTGGCTGGCCGGCGAACTGCGCCCCGGGTCCCGCTGAAGGCACGACACGGCACGGCGCGGGCCCGGCGTGGCACCGCGCCGGGCCCGCGGGTCAGCGGCCCGTGGCCAGCTCGGCCGCCTCCTCGCGCGACAGGCGCCCGTCGACGACCACGACCGACACCTTCCTGTCGAGCCGGGCGTCGAAGGACAGCGGGGTTTCCCAGGCCAGCGCGGTGCCGACGCCCGGATACTCGGCCACCCGCACGAACCACGGGTCGGCGTCCTGCGCGAACAGCAGCGTCCACGCCTCCGACGACAGCGCCAGCCACGGCGCCCGCGAGCCGTGCACCCGCTCCTCGCCCTCGGCCGCCGCCGTGAACACGCGCAACCCGGGCGAGCCCGCCGGCGCGCGCCAGAAGAACCCGCCGTAGCCAGCCCCCGCCCGCCCCTTCGTGGCCGAGCTGCGCATCGTCAGCGGCGCCCCGGTCAGGTTGTGCAGGGTGAAGCCGAACTCCAGGACCCACCCACGCGCCGCTGGACGGGCCCGTACGGTGCGTTCCTCGCGAACCAGGGCGTCTTCCCCCGGCCGCAGCCACGAGAGCGTCTCGGTGAAACCGGCGGCGTCGCGCTCGGTGAAGGCCAGGTGCCGCTGGACGCCGTGGTCGTCGAGCCAGGCCGGCCCCTGGTCGCGGACGTAGGTGCGCCCGCCCCAGAAGTTGCGCCCGCCCAGGTCCGTCACCGCGAGCCCGGCCCCGAGGTGGTGCGGGTGGTCGGCCGGACGGATCTCGGTCACCACGGTGCCGCCGAGCGTACGCACCGGGTGCAGGTAGGGGCGGGGCGCCGCGGTCAGCGGCAGGTCGGGGCTGGTCACGTACTCGGCGACGGGAGAGCCGCCCACCACGAGCGGCGTCGCCCAGCTCAGGCCCAGCTCGGAGAAGAGCGCCAGCTCCGAGGCGCACCTGTCGACGACGGACGCGATGCCCGGCAGCACCCGGCCCTCGCCGGACAGGTCCTGGTGGTCGTCGGCGATCGGCAGCGGGTCGGGCGCGACCCTGATCGCCTCCATCACCTCCATGAACCCGCCCGTGCGCTGGATCGGCACCAGCAGCGGGACGCCGGACCGCACGTGCTCGACGAGGTTGACCAGCAGGTCGGTGCGGTCGAAGCGCTGGACGGGCCCGTCGTCCACTTGGACCTCGTCCATCGTGTAGACGAACCGGATCCGCCCCTTCTCGCCGTGGACGAGCACGTACGGCTCGTCCCGCTCGGCCGCGCAGAGCGTGACCGCGGCCACCAGCGGGGTGCCGCCGGCGAGCGTGACGCGGACGGCGGAGGTGTCGTCGGACTCGATCCCGTTGGCGTGGAAGAGCTCGGTCTCCACCGAGGCCACCGCGCCGCGCTCGTCGGCCCCGGCCACCGCCAGCGCGGTGGCCAGCGCGTGCGCGAACGGGTTCGTCAGCGCGCCGTCCACCACGTCCACGCCGTCGAGCACCCGCCTGCCCGCCCACGGGCTGCGGGTGAAGTACGCGGCGGGGCGCGGCCACGAGCCGCCCACGCCGATGCCGGTGACGCGGCCGATCGCGCCGCCCGCGATCAGCTCGCGCACCGCGGGCACCGCCGCGGAACCGAGGCTCTGGAACCCGACCTGGCAGGCCAGCCCCGCCTTGGCGGCGGCCCGCTCCATCCGGTCGAAGTCCGCCAGCGTGGCCGCCGTCGGCTTCTCCACCAGGACGTGCGCGCCCGCCTCCAGCGCGGCCAGCGCCAGCTCGGCGTGCGTCGGGATGGGCGTGGCCAGGATCGCGATCCGGGCGCCGGTCCGCTCGATCAGGCCGGGCAGGTCGGCGGAGATCTCGGGGGAGCCGAGACCCGCCAGGCTCTCCGGCGGGACCGGCCGCACGTCGCAGACCCCGGCCAGCTCGACCAGCCCGGTCAGCCGGCGCAGCCGGTCGAGATAGTGGGAGCCGAAGCCCTGGGCTCCGGCGAGCACGACACGCATGTCACCTCCAGCGGAGGCCGAGGCCCCGGTGCTCGCCGGCGCGCAGCTCCGCGCCGTCCACCCGGACAGGGTACGGCTCGGCGAGCAGCCCCAGCGCGGCGAACGAGGCGTCCTCGACGTCCTCGGCCATGGACGGCAGCGGTAGCGAGAGCGCCAGCTGCCCCGACAGGTCCGACAGCAGGTGCGGGTAGACCGGCACGTCGAAGGCGCGGGCCAGCTCGGCGATGCGCAGGAACGGGGTGATGCCGCCGACCCTCACCACGTTCGGCTGCACGACGTCGCAGGCCCCGGCGGCCAGCAGGTCGCGGAAGCCGTAGACCGTGTAGACGTTCTCGCCGACCGCGATCGGCACGTGCGCCGACCGGCGCAGCTCCACGTGCGCCGCCACGTCGTCGGCCGGCAGCGGCTCCTCCAGCCAGTGCAGGCCGTACGGGGCCAGCGCGTCGGCGGCGCGCCGGGCGGTGTGCAGGTCCCAGCGCTGGTTGGCGTCCACCATCAGCAGCGTGTCCGGGCCGATCACCTCGCGGACGGCGGCCACCCGCGCCACGTCCTCGCGCACGTCCGGCCGGCCCACCTTGATCTTGACGGCGGGGTAGCCGGCGGCCTTCCACCGGCCCGCCTGCGCCACCAGCTCGTCCAGCGGGTAGTGCAGGTTCACCCCGCTCCCGTACACCGGGACGGACTCCCTGCGCCGGCCCAGCACGTCCACCAGGCCGCGCTCGCCGCAGCGCAGGTCCCACAGCGCCAGGTCGACCCCGGCCAGCGCGATCGTGGTGATCCCGCCGGGCCCGGCCTCGCGCAGGTGCCGCCAGAGCCGGTCCCACACCACCTCGGGGTGCGGGTCCAGGCCGATCAGCGCGTCGCGGATGTCGTGTTCCAGCAGCGCCCGCACCGCGTGCGCGCCGATCTGCGGAGTCCAGGAGAACCCGGTGCCCACCCGCCCGTCGGCGAGCGTCACCTCGACGACCAGGACGTGGTTGGCGGGCACGTCGGGCCCCCACGGACGGCGCAGCGCGACCGTGCGCGGGGTGACCGTGAGGTCGCGGATCACGGCGTGCCGATCAGCGAGCGTCCGTGCTTGATCAGCGACTCCAGCTCCGCCACGTCCTCGGGCGCGGCGTCGACCAGCGGCGGCCGGACCGGCCCCACGTCCAGGCTGCCCAGCCGCACCCCGGCCTTGACCAGCGCGACCGCGTACCCGGGCACCTTCGAGCGCAGCCGGACGAGCGGCTCGTAGAACTCGGTCAGCAGCCGGTGCTCGCCGTTCAGGTACGCGGTCGCGATGTCGGGCGCGAAGGCGAAGACCGCCGAGGAGTACAGCTCGACGCCGAGGCCCCGGTAGGCCCCCATGGTGAGCTCGGCCGTCGGCAGGCCGTTGAAGAACGTGAAGCCGTCGCCCACCTCCTTGCGCACGGCCAGCATCGAGCGCTGGATGAGGTCGATGTCGCCCAGGCCGTCCTTCAGCCCGACCACGCCGGGCACCCGGGCCAGCTCGACCACCTGCTCGGGGGTGAGCACCACCGAGCCGCGCTGGTAGATGATCACTGGCAGGATCGCCGCGATCTCCCGCACGTACGCGACGAACCCTTCCGAGGTGCCCTTGGCCAGGTAGGGCGGCATCAGCAGCAGGCCGTCCGCGCCCGCCTCGCGCGCCGCCCCGGCCTGCGCGAGCGCGGCGCCGAGCGGCCCGCCCGCGCCGGCGAACACCGGCGCCCGGCCGGCCGCCGTCTCGACGGCGACCCGGACGACGGCGGCGTGCTCGGCCTCCGACAGGGAGGAGAACTCGCCGGTGCCGCACGCCGCGAACACTCCGCCGGGCCCGTGGTCGAGCCCCCGTCCGATGTGCTCGGCCAGCACCTCCTCGGCGAGCTTGCCTGACAGGGTGAAGGGGGTGATGGGGAAGAAGAGGACTCCGCTGAGGTTCATCAGATCTCCAGTTCGGTGCGCCAGCTGCGCTTGGCGGTCCAGCCGAGCATGCGCTCGGCCTTGGCCGAGGTGAACGCGGGAAGAGTGTCGGTGAGCGCGGGCGCGTGCTCGCTCGTGCCGGGCATCACGGCGGGGAGCAGCTCCGCGAGGGGGCGGCGGGCCAGCGCGTCGGCCGCGCCGGCGAAGAACACCTCGCCGCTGGGCAGGCCGGGCAGCCGCTCGATGAGGGTGGCGATCATATCGGAGGCGTCCCTGGCGTCGATGTAGTTGAACAGCGAGACACCGGCGATCTCCGGCAGGTCCAGGCGCTCCAGGATCGTGTGGCCCGACTGGGTGGGCGCCCCCGCCCACTCCTCGGGCGCCACCACGAAGCACGGCCGCACCGCCGCGAACCGCGTCCGCGAGCTGCGCGCGAACGACGCCATCGTCTGCTCGGCGACCACTTTGGACAGGTTGTAGGCGTTCCACGGCGACGTCGGGTGGTCCTCGTCGATCGGCAGATAGCTCGGCGCCCAGCCGGAAGGCGACCCGTAACCGATCACCGTGGGACTGCTGGCCACCACCACCCGGCCCACGCCCGCGTTGCTCGCCGCCTCGCACACGTTGAACGCCAGCTGCGTGTTGGTGCGGAAGATCACGCCCTCGGTACGGCTGAACGGGGTCGCGATGGCCGCCAGGTGGACCACGACGTCGGGCCGGAACCGCGCCATCACGTCGTACGCCTCGCCCAGGTCGGTGAGGTCGGCCGGGAGGGTGGCCGCCGCGTCGTCCGGGGTGCCGGCGGTGACGTCGACGCCGATCACTTCGTGACCCGCCTGCGCCAGCGAGGTGACCAGGCTTCGCCCCAGCCTTCCGGCGCTGCCCGTCACCAGTGTTCGTGTCATCGCTCGTTCACCCTTCCGCAGGGGTCATTACCGCAACCGGTTGCAAAAAGTATTGAGGTGCCGTCGGCAGAACGTCAAGCCGACTCGTCTCAGCCTGCGGTGTCGCCGCTGGCCTCATGCGCGGTAGCATGAGTTTTCGGCGCTCGGCCCTCGCGAAAGAGGCCCGTTGACAGCGATACAAGCGCTTGCATTAATGTACTTGGCATGCTCGGAGGCCCAGCGTGGCGGTGACCATTCGTGACGTGGCGGAGGCATCAGGCGTACACGTCTCCACGGTGTCGCGCGCCTTCTCCGCCCCCCATCTGGTCAACCCCGTCACGCGCACCCGCGTGCTCGCCGTCGCCGAGGATCTCGGCTACCGGCCCAACCGGGCCGCCCGCGCGCTGACCACGGGGCGCACCCACAACATCGGCCTGATCGTGGCCGACATCGCCAACCCGTTCTTCCCGCCGCTCATCAAAGCGGCCCAGGCGCAGGCCAGGCTCCGCGACTACCACGTGTTCGTGGCCGACACCGACGAGGACCCGCAGGTCGAGGAGGAGCTGATCCAGACCCTCACCAAGCAGGTCGACGGCGTGCTGCTGTGCAGCCCCCGGCTGACCAACAAGACGATCGAGCGACTGCGCGAAGAGGTGCCGTTCGTCGTGGTGAACCGCAGGGTCAAAGGCATGCCGACGGTGCTCATGGACGTCGGGCGCGGGGTCAGACTCGCCGTCGAGCACCTCACCGGCCTCGGCCACCGCAGGCTCGCCCTGGTGACCGGGCCCAGCGGGTCCTGGACCAGCAAGGAGATGCAGGCGGCCGCCGCCGCCATGAGCGAGGCCGACGTCACCTTCCTCGGCCCCAACCCGCCCACCGAGCTCGGCGGCCTGGCCGCCGTCACCGACGTGATCGCCTCCGGCGCCACCGGGGTGCTCGCCTACAACGACCTGGTCGCCATAGGCTTGATCGAAGGGCTGGCCGAGCGGGGGGTCGACGTGCCCGGGGAGATCAGCGTGATCGGCGTCGACGACATCGTGCCCGGCCGCCTGAGCCGCCCCAAGCTGACCACCATCGCGATGCCCACCGCCGCCGCCGGACGCATCGCCGTCGACCTGCTGCTCGGCTCGGTCGACTCCGAGGCCACCAGCGGCGTCACCGTGCTGGAGACGAGCCTGATCGTCCGCGAATCTACGGGAGAGGCCCACACATGAACTTCGGAACGCTGCCCTCGGGGGAGCGCGTCGAGCGCCACGAACTGACCTCGGGGCGCCTGCGCGCGGCGGTGCTCTCGTACGGGGCCATCCTGCAAACGCTTGAGGTCGACGGCGTCAACGTGGTGCTCGGCCTGCCGACCCTGGACGACTACCTGACCCGCAGCCGCTACTTCGGCGCCGTGGTCGGCCGCTACGGCAACCGCATCGCGGGCGGCCGCTTCACGCTCGACGGCGTCGAGTACCACCTGCCCGTCAACAACGGGCCCAACAGCCTCCACGGCGGCACCGAGGGCTTCGACAGCAAGGTCTGGACGATCCGCGACGTCACCGGCTCGGCCATCACGCTCGCGCTCGTCAGCCCCGACGGCGACCAGGGCTACCCTGGCACGCTCGCCGCCTCCGTCACCTACACGCTCGACGGCGACGCGCTGCGCATCGACTACACCACCGAGACCGACGCGCCCACCGTGGTCAACCTGACCAACCACTCCTACTTCAACCTGGCCGGCGGCGGCGACGTGCTCGGCCACCTGGTCCGCATGGCGGCCGACCACTACCTGCCCGTCGACGGCGACAAGATCCCCACCGGCGAGGCGGCCCCGGTCAAGGGCACCGTGTTCGACTTCACCACCCCCCACGCGATCGGCGAGCGCTTCGACGGCGCCTACGACCACTGCTTCGTCCTGAACGGCGACATCACCGTGACCGAGCCGGGCAGCGGACGCACCATGGAGGTCACCACCACCGAGCCCGGCGTCCAGTTCTACGCGGGCGGCATGCTCGACGGCGACGCCACTCCATACGGCCCGCACGCCGGGTTCTGCCTGGAGACGCAGCACTTCCCCGACTCGCCCAACCAGCCGGCGTTCCCCTCGACCGTGCTGCGCCCCGGCGAGGTCCGCGCCTCCACCACCACCTACCGCTTCCCGGGTTGATCAGGGGAGAGCCGGCGTAGCCCGCAGCACCAGCAGCGCCACGTCGTCCCTCGACGGGGCGCCGGCGAAGGAGTGGACCGCCTGCCGCACCCGCTCGGCGACGGCGTGGGCGCTCAGCCCGGTGCAGCCCGACAGCAGCCTGGACAGCCCGTCGTCGTCGTCGAGCAGCCGCTTGCCGTCGCGCCGCTCGGTCACCCCGTCGGTGACGCACAGCAGCACCTCCTCGGGCGCGAGCTCGAACGACTCCACGAAGAACCGCACGCCGTGCTCGACGCCGAGCAGCAGCTGCGGCGAGGCCACCTGCTCCACCTCGCCGTCGGTGTGCAGCAGCAGCGGCGGCACGTGCCCGGCCGAGGCGATCGTGCACCGCGCCCCGCCCCGCGGCAGCGGCGTCAGCTCCCCGCACAGCAGGCTGAGAAACCGGCCCTCCTCGTCCTCCTCCA
Organism: Nonomuraea ferruginea; assembly: GCF_039540635.1. Taxonomy (NCBI): domain Bacteria; kingdom Bacillati; phylum Actinomycetota; class Actinomycetes; order Streptosporangiales; family Streptosporangiaceae; genus Nonomuraea; species Nonomuraea ferruginea. The sequence continues at coordinate 58,562 of NZ_BAABFD010000014.1, forward strand.
GCAGCGTCCGGTTGAGCCGGTCCAGGATGTCGGCCACGGTGTAGTTCTCCTTCGCGAGCAGCCGCACGGCGTGCCTGGCGAGCCCGGTGACGGCGGCCGCCTCCGGCCCGCTGCCGCAGACGTCGCCGAGGGCGAAGCACCAGTGGTCGGCCACGGTGAACAGGTCGTAGAAGTCGCCGCCGACGTGCGCGCCCTCCTCGGCCGGCTCGTACACGACCGCGGACTCCAGGCCGGGCATCGGCGCCATCCGCACCGGCAGCAGGTTGCGCTGCAGCGCCTTGGAGGTGGTGGCCTGGCGGGTGTAGAGCATCGCGGTGTGCAGGTTGAGCGCGATCAGGCGGCACAGGTCGGCCAGCAGCTCGGCCAGCTCCAGCGGCAGCGTCGGCTCGCTCCGGCCGATCACCAGCGTGCCATGGGCCCTGCCCTGGGTCAGCAGCGGGAACGACAGCACGTTCCCGCGGCCGACCGGCCAGGTGACCTCGCTCAGCGGCGTGCGCGGGAGGGCGGGCAGCGACGTGCGCAGCTCGGCGTTGTGCCGCTCCTCCCGGTGCCACACGTGCGCAAGCCGCGTCATGCCCGCCAGGTCGGTCAGGTAGACCGCCGCCCAGGTGGCGATCTTGGGCACCACGAGCTGCGCGGCCAGCGCCGCGAGCAGCTCCTCGTCGTGCACGCCCGCGAGCAGCTCGCCCGCCTCGGCGAGGAACGACAGCCGACCCCGGTGCGCCCGGTCCTGCTCGGCCAGCCGTTCCCGCTGCACGGTGCCGGCCACCTGGTCGGCGATGTGCCGCAGGCTCGCGGCCAGGTCCTGGTCGAACCGCCCCGGCTCGGCGGCGGTCACCGCCAGGTGGCCGATCACCTCGCCCGCCACCACCAGAGGCGCGCACGCCAGCGACCTGGCCCGCAGCCGCTGGGCCAGCTCGACGTCGGCGGCGAGCAGGTCGTCCACCACCGCCGGCGCGCGCCGGTCGGGGGCGAACACGCCCGCCGCGACCACGCCCACCAGCCCCGCCGCCTCACCCGCCCCCGCCGCCACCCCGAACCTGTTGCCGGAGTCGGCGCGCAGCAGCACGTACGCGGCGTCGCCGGCGCTGGAAAGCTGGACGATCCGCGCGATCGTGTCGAGCAGCTCGGCGAGCGGGCGGTCGCGGTCGAGCAGGTCCTTGATGCGCCGGCCGGCCTCCCGCCTGGCGGGTGAGGGCGGCGAGGCCAGCACGAACCCGTGGTCGCCGCCCACCACCATCCAGATCGCCCTCCGGTGCTCCGGCCTGCCCCCGGTGCGCAGGTGGGAGACGTAGACGGGGACCAGCCGCCCGTCGCGGTGGCGCATCCGCGACTCCCCGCGCCAGCGGCCCAGCGCGAGCGCGTCGGACAGGGCCGGCGCGTCGGGGCCGTGACCGTCCCAGTCGACCAGGTCCTCCAGCGGCCGGCCCGCCGCCTGCCGCGCCGTCCAGCCGAGCAGGGCCTCGGCGTCGGCGTTCCACGAGATCACCCGCCCGCCCGCGTCGGCGACCAGCACCGCCACCCGCAGCGCGTCCACGGGCTCGCGCGGCGCCGGGATCGAGGGCGGGCACGGCTCCTGGGCGTCGGCGAGCTCCATCCGCACCCAGACCCGCTTCGCGCTCCTGGTGTACGTGACGCCCCAGGCGTCGGCCAGCATGCCCGCCAGCGCCAGGCCGCGCCCGGAGGTGGCCATCTCCTCGGCGGGAGGCGGCACGTCCAGGACGGTCCGGCCGGGCTGCTGGTCGTCGACCTCGATCTCGAGTTTGGGCGGCACCGCCTCGGCGTCCAACCGGCAGGTCAGCTCGACGCCGGTGCCGACGTGCACCACCGCGTTGGTGACGAGTTCGCTGGTCAGCAGCACGGCGTCCTCCGCCAGATGGCTCAGGCTCCACTCGCCGAGCACCTGGCGGACGAACCGTCGCGCCGCCGCCGGGGCATGGGGAGTGCCGTCGAAGGAGGTGCTCGACACCCGGGTCGTCTCCACTGTGCGTCCTAGAACATCACTCGATGTGGCAGTTCGGTCACTCTCAGGGTGGCAGACCGGGAGCCCGCGCTCCCTGCACTTGGGAAGAAGGCCGAGGTTGGTCACCAGCCGGCTGGTGCCGGGGAAGTCTTTCGACACGATCCGGCGGTGGCCCGGCGCGTCCCGGTGCTTTCTCGGGGGTATCCGACGTACCTTTGGCAACATGGCCACCCGTACGCCGAAAAGCGCATCGAAGGGTCCGGCGAAGCGGTCGCCCTCGTCTCGCTCGACCCCCGCGAAACGGGGCGCCGCGTCCACGGGGCGGCCCAGGGCGAAGGGGGCGGGGCCGGCCCGTAAACCCCCGATGACCCATCAGGACCCGATCAGCTGGGTCTTCACCATGATCGGCAAGCTGGTCGTCGGCCTGTGGATGCTGCTCGCCAACGGCATCGGCAGCACCGCCCGCGCCCTGGGCAAGAACGCCAGAGAGCTCGACCCGGTCCACCGCCGCGACGGCGTGGGGCTGGCGGTCCTCGCCGGCGCCATCGTGCTGGCGGCGATGACCTGGCGCGACACCAGGAGCGGCGTCTCCGAGGTCGTCCACACCGTCGTGCACGCCGTGTTCGGCTCGCTGGCGTGGGCGCTGCCGCTGCTGTTCGGCCTGCTGGCCTGGCGTTACCTGCGCCACCCCGACCAGAACGCCGACACCGGCCGGATGGTGATCGGGTGGAGCGCGCTGCTCGTCGGCGTCCTCGGGGTGATCCACGTCGCCAACGGCACCCCTTATCCCGCGGGCGACGCGAACAACACGATGGAGAAGGTGTCGCAGGCGGGCGGCATGATCGGGTTCATCGTGTCGGCGCCGCCGATGAGCATCCTGCCGCCGTGGATCACGATCCCGCTGCTGCTGATCCTGTCGGGGTTCGGCGTGCTGGTGATCACGGCCACGCCCGTCCACCGCATCCCGGAGCGGCTGGCCGAGCTGCGCCACATGCTCTTCGAGCGCCAGACGCCGGAGGGCAGGCCCGCGCCGCAGCCGAAGAAGCGCGGGCGGCCGAAGAAGCCCGCCGCCGAGGGCGAGGAGTCGGTCAAACCGTACGACACGCCCGTCCTGTCGGAGAAGGAGAAGCGCGAGGACCACTCGCCGGAGATCGTCCCGGGGCTCATGGACGAGGAGGAGCCGCCGCCGGCGCCGGTCAAGCAGCCGGAGCCGCCGCAGCCCACCCCGGCGCCGCGCAAGGTCGAGCAGCTCGTGCTCTCCCCGCAGGCGGGCCCGTACCAACTGCCTGACCTGCAGCATCTCAAGCAGGGCACCGCGCCCAAGCCGCAGACCAAGGCCAACACGGTCGTGGTGAACGCGCTGACCAGCGTGCTGGAGCAGTTCACCATCGACGCCCAGGTGATCGGGTTCACCCGAGGGCCGACCGTGACCCGCTACGAGATCGAGCTGGGGCCCGCGGTGAAGGTGGAGAAGGTCACCGCGCTGACCAAGAACATCGCCTATGCCGTTAAATCGGCCGATGTTCGGATCCTGTCCCCGATCCCCGGCAAGTCGGCGATCGGGGTGGAGATCCCGAACGCCGACAAGGACCTGGTCGCGCTCGGCGACGTGCTCCGCGCCCAGGTGGCGCAGGCCGACCACCACCCGATGATCGTCGGGCTGGGCAAGGACGTCGAGGGCCGCACGATCGTGGCCAACCTGGCCAAGATGCCCCACCTGCTCATCGCCGGCGCCACCGGCGCGGGCAAGTCCGTCTGCGTCAACGGGCTGATCACCTCGATCCTCATGCGCGCCACCCCCGACGAGGTGCGCATGGTGCTCGTCGACCCCAAGCGGGTCGAGCTGAGCGTGTACGAGGGCATCCCCCACCTGATCACCCCGATCATCACCAACCCGAAGAAGGCCGCCGAGGCCCTCGAATGGGTGGTGGGCGAGATGGACCGCCGCTACGACGACCTGGCGGCCAGCGGGTTCCGCCACATCGACGAGTTCAACAAGGCGGTACGGGCCGGCAAGCTCGTCCCGCAGCCCGGCAGCGAGCGCGTCTACCAGCCCTATCCGTACCTGCTGGTGATCGTGGACGAGCTGGCCGACCTGATGATGGTGGCGCCGCGCGACGTGGAGGACTCCATCGTCCGCATCACCCAGCTCGCCCGCGCGGCGGGCATCCACCTGGTCATCGCCACCCAGCGGCCGAGCGTGGACGTCGTCACCGGCCTGATCAAGGCCAACGTGCCGTCCCGGCTGGCGTTCGCGGTGTCCTCGCTGACCGACTCGCGGGTCATCCTCGACCAGCCGGGCGCCGACAAGCTGGTCGGCCAGGGTGACGCGTTGTTCCTGCCGATGGGGGCCAGCAAGCCGATCCGGATCCAGAACGCGTTCGTCTCCGAGAAGGAGATCGCCGAGATCGTCAACCACTGCAAGCAGCAGATGCAGGTGGAGTACCGCAATGACGTGACCGTCGCGGCCGGCGCCAAGAAGGAGATCGACGAGGACATCGGCGACGACCTCGACCTGCTCATCCAGGCCGCCGAGCTGATCGTCACCACCCAGTTCGGCTCGACCTCGATGCTGCAGCGCAAGCTGCGCGTCGGCTTCGCGAAGGCCGGGCGGCTGATGGACCTGCTGGAGAGCCGCGAAGTGGTCGGTCCCAGCGAGGGTTCCAAGGCTCGCGAGGTGCTGGTGAAACCAGATGATCTGCCCGGATTGCTAGCCGACCTGCGTGGCGAATGACCCCAATGGCCACTTCCCTGCCACTTACTGCTTGAATAGGAGCAACTACGCTCCGTCGTGGGGAGGCGGTTGTCGTGCAGGAGCAGAGCATCGGAGCCATATTGGCGGCGGCTCGGCAGTCTTCGGGGTTGACTGTCGAGCAGCTGAGCAAGATCACGCGTATCCGAGAGGCGATCATCAACGCGCTCGAGCGTGACGAGTTCGCCGAGTCCGGAAGCGATTTCTACATCAGGGGGCACGTCAAGACCATCGCGGCGGCCGTGGGGCTCGATCCCGAGGCCGTGGTGCACCATTACGACCAGCTGCACGGCGGTGCGCCGCAGCCGGTGCGGGCGGCGGCGGTGTTCCAGGCCGACCGCATCATCAAGATGTCCGAGCGGCGGGGGCCCGGCTGGGCCCCGGCGCTGGCGGTCGCGCTGTCCGTGGTGGTCGTGTTCGGCGTGGTCAAGGTCCTGGGCGGCGCGTCCGACCAGGTCCGCACCGCCCGCGGGGAGCGGCCGGCGGCCACCGTGCCGCCGAACTCGCCGTTCACCGAGGGGCCGTCCGCCGTGGCCATGGCGGGCAAGAACACGGTCGAGGTCACGGTCGAGGCGAAGCGGCGGGCCCGCATGACGGTGCGCGACGCCAAGGGGCGCCGGCTGTTCGACGGCAGCCTCAAGGCGGGCAGCAGCGCCACCTGGCGGGCGCAGAGCCGGATCGACTTCGAGGTGGGTGACGCCGGAGCCGTGTCGGTGCAGGTCAACGGCAAGAACCTGGGCGCTGTGGGGGAGCGGGGGGAGAAGGTGCGCCGGTCGTTCGGCCCGGGGAAACCACCAGCTCGGTAACCCCTGCATCGTGTGGTGGCCAACTGCCGATACCGTAGTGTCACCATGTCATCCCGCCGAACCGCATCGCTGATCACGCTGGGCTGCGCCCGCAACGAGGTCGACTCCGAGGAGCTGGCCGCGCGACTCGAGGCTGCCGGTTGGCAGCTCGACGACGACGACCCGGATGTCGTCGTGGTCAACACGTGCGGCTTCATCGAGTCGGCGAAGAAGGACTCGATCGACACCCTGCTGGCCGCCGCCGACTCGGGGGCCAAGGTGGTCGCCGCGGGCTGCATGGCCGAGCGCTACGGCAACGAGCTCGCCGACGCGCTGCCCGAGGCCAGCGCGGTCATCTCCTTCGACGACTACACCGACATCGGCGGGCGTCTCGACGACGTGCTCGCCGGGCGCGCGCTCACGCCGCACACGCCGCGTGACCGCCGCCTCCTGCTGCCCATCACGCCGGTCGACCGGGCCGCCGCCCCCCGCGGCGCCATCCCCGGCCACGGCGACCTGCCCGACGGGCTGGCGCCCGCGAGCGGCCCGCGGGTGCTGCGCAAGCGGCTCGACGAGAGCCCGGTGGCCTCGCTCAAGCTCGCCTCGGGCTGCGACCGGCGCTGCACGTTCTGCGCCATCCCCGCCTTCCGCGGCGCCTATGTGTCCCGCCACCCCGACGAGCTGGTGGCCGAGGCCGACTGGCTGTCCCACCGCGGCGTGCGCGAGCTCGTGCTGGTGAGCGAGAACTCCACGTCCTACGGCAAGGATCTGGGCGACCTGCGGGCGCTGGAGAAGCTGCTGCCGAGGCTGGCGGCCGTCGAGGGCGTCTCCCGGGTGCGGGCGAGCTACCTCCAGCCGGCCGAGCTGCGGCCGGGGCTGATCGACGTGATCGCCGGCACCGACGGCGTCGCCGCCTACTTCGACCTGTCCTTCCAGCACGCCAGCGGCGGGGTGCTGCGGCGGATGCGCCGCTTCGGCGATCCCGAGCGCTTCCTCGGCCTGCTGGAGAGCATCCGCGAGCGGGCGCCGGAGGCGGGGGTGCGCTCCAACTTCATCGTCGGCTTCCCCGGCGAGACCGAGGAGGAGTTCGGCGAGCTCGTCTCCTTCCTGGAGGCGGCCAGGCTCGACGTCATCGGCGTGTTCGGCTATTCCGACGAAGACGGCACCGAAGCCGCGGGCTTCGACGGCAAGCTGGCCCAGGAGGTCGTCGACGAGCGCGTGCGGGTGCTCACCGAGCTGGCCGAGGAGCTGACGGCGCAGCGCGCCGAGGACCGGATCGGCACCGAGGTCGACGTGCTCATCGACGAGGACCTCGGCGACGGCGGCTACGAGGGCAGGGCCGCCCACCAGGGTCCCGAGGTCGACGGATCGGTCACCGTCCAGGGCATCGGCCTGGTGCCGGGCGAGCTCGTCCGCGCCATGGTCGTCGACGCCGAGGGCGTCGACCTCATCGCTCGGATCAAGGCCGCCGGTCCATGACCAGAGACGAGCGCCGCGCGGTGAGTCCGTGGAACATCGCCAACGTCCTCACGGTCCTGCGGCTGGCGCTCGTCCCGTTCTTCGTCGTCTGCCTGTTCCTGCCGGGCATGGGCTGGCGGCTGGCCGCGCTGGCGGTCTTCGCGGTGGCGTCGTTCACCGATCATCTCGACGGTGAGCTGGCCAGGCGCTACGGCCTCATCACCGACTTCGGCAAGATCGCCGACCCGATCGCCGACAAGGCGCTGACCGGGGCCGCGCTGGTGTGCCTGTCGCTGCTGGGCGAGCTGCCGTGGTGGGTCACGATCGTGATCCTCGGCCGTGAGCTGGGCATCACGCTGCTCCGGCTGGTGCTGATCAGGCTGGCGGTCATCCCGGCGAGCTACGGCGGCAAGGTCAAGACCGTCCTGCAGATCGCCGCCATCGCGCTCTACCTGGTGCCGTGGGTGCCGGAGGCGCTGCGGGAGACGGTGATGGGGGCGGCGCTCGTGGTCACGGTGGCGACGGGGGTCGATTACGTCATCCGCGCGATCAGGCTGCGCGGGATGGCGAGGCGTGCGCGCGGGGAGTGAGGATCATGGCCGAGGTCACGCAGGTGCTGGAGTCGCTGGCGAGCCAGGAGGCCACTGTCGCCGTGGCCGAGTCGCTCACCGGCGGGCTCATCGGGGCGACGTTCACGCTGGTGCCGGGGTCGTCCCGGGTCTTCAAGGGCGGGGTGATCTCCTATGCCACCGACCTGAAGCAACGGCTGCTGGGCGTGCCGGGGGATCTGCTGCGCCGCGAGGGGGCGGTGCATCCGGAGGTCGCCGCGGCGATGGCGGCCGGGGTGGCGCGCTTGTGCGAGGCCACGTACGGGGTGGCGGTCACGGGGGTGGCCGGGCCGGAGCCGCAGGACGGCCAGCCGGTCGGCACGGTCTTCGCGGCGGTGAGCGGACCGGGCGGACAGGTGTGGGGCCGACGGTTGAGCCTTAAGGGGTCGCGTGAACGTATCAGGGTAGAGACGATGGACGAGGCTATTGATCTACTAGCAAGTGTGCTTAAGGACAACAAAGGGGAACATTCCGGATGATTACCGTGTTACGTCCCCAGCGAACATGCGAAGCACGGTCTGACGCGGTGTCGGTCGATGCGGGTACGGTGGAGCTGTGAGTGAGGTCCGTGAGCCAACTGCAAGCAGCGAGCGCCCGGCAGGCGGGCCTGATGAGTCACGAGCGGCGGGCCAGGGGCGGAGACGCCCGGCAATGACGGCGAGGAGTATGTACGAAGCGAAGAAGAAAGACGGGCGGCACGACTCGATCGCGCGGAGCGTGGTGAAGCCATCCACTCCGGGGAGGGAGCGACAGATGATTTTGCTGCGTCAGCTGCTCGGAGACGTGCTGAGGCGGTTGCGCGTGCGGCAGGGACGCACACTCCGAGAGGTGTCCACGCTGGCGCGCGTCTCACTCGGCTACCTGTCCGAGGTGGAGCGGGGCCAGAAAGAGGCGTCCTCCGAGCTGCTCGCGTCGATCTGCGGCGCGCTCGGGGTTCCGCTCTCGCAGGTCCTGCGTGAGGTCTCCGATCAGTTCGCGCTGGCGGAGCTTCAGGCCGCTCCCGTGCTGGCCGACGCGCCCGAGCACGAGCGCATCGCGGTTCCCGACTCGGTCCCAGGATCGATTTCCGACACCGTCTTCCCCGAAGTCAAGGACATGGTGGCTGCCTAGCCCGGCTGACAGCCGCCGCACCACATGATGAGCCGCTCCTGCGGTCCTGTCCCCATCTCGCCACGGCTGATGCGGGTCCCGCAGCGGCGACAGGGTCTTCCCGCCCTGCCGTAGACCCAGGTCTGATGCGCCGGGCGGCGGTCTCCCGTGGTCACCGTGCCCGCGTGATGCCTGTTGGCCGCCAGCAGCCTCTGAGCCAGTGTGACGAGCCCTTCCAGGTCCCCGACGTCCCCGACCCTCCGCCACGGCCATACGCCGCGCAGGAAAAGCGTCTCCGCGCGGTAGATCGTGCCGATCCCGGCCAGGTTGCGCTGGTCGAGCAGCGCCTCGCCGATGGTCGTGTCCGGGTCCCGGCTCAGCCGCCGCACGGCCTCGGCCGGATCCCAGTCGTCGCCCAGCAGGTCGGGGCCCAGATGCCCGACGACCTTGCCCTCGTCGGCCGTCCTCAGCAGGTCCACCATCCCCAGCCGTATGCCGACCGCCTGCCACTGCCGGTTGGCCAGGATCAGCCGCACCCGGTCGCCCCCGGGGACGCTCCGGCCGGCCGGGGCGACCTGCCAGCTGCCGTCCATCCGCAGGTGGGTGTGCACGGTGAGCCCGCCCTCGACCCGGGTGAGCAGGTGCTTGCCCCGTGACACGGTCTCCAGCACGGTCCGCCCGGTGAGGTCGGCGGTGGCGTGGCGCGGCACCCGGAACTCCGACCGGGTCAGCACCTGACCGTCGAGCGCCCCCCGCAGCCGTGCGGCGGTGCGGTAGACGGCATCACCTTCGGGCATGCGTCCAGTCTAGGAAGCCTGGACGGCCCGGCGGTCGACTTCCTCGCCGAGCTGGCCGGACCGGGCACCGGCCGTATCGCGCTGCCGCTCAGCAGGCGGGGCGTCCGCGTCCACGGCATCGAGCTTCGTCGTCGAGGTCTACGTTCCCGAGCTGCGACGGCTCCCGCCCGGCCAGACCGTGCACCCGTTCACCGTGACCCCGGAGCACCTGGGTTTCGAGGAGTACGACCTCGCGTCCCGGATCGCGGTCTCCCACCACTACTGGGTGGTGGACGGGCGGCTCGAGACCTACTCCTCGCGCCATCGCCATGTCTGGCCGGGCGCGGCGTGACGGCCGCTCAGCGGGCGGCGGCCTCGACCCACTCGTCGACCAGGTCGGCGAGCTGGTGCAGGGCCTCGTCGACGCGCTCGCGTTCGCCGGTGGTGAGGACGTCGAGCTGCAGGCCCGTGTAGGCGGAGTTGACCAGGGTCGAGATGCGCAGCGCGTCGCGTTCGGGGACGCCGCGATCGCGGAGCAGCGACGCCACGAACGCCGACCGGTCCGCCAGCAGTTCCGGCACCAGACCCGCGAGCCGGCCGCCCGCCGCCAGCCCTTCGATCTCGTGGATCAGCCGGGCGATCGGCAGGTTCTCCTCCCTCAGCTGGAACTCCCAGGTGCGGCGGACGATCGTGCCGACGCTGTCGGAGCCGTCCCAGCCGGGCAGCGAGCGCAGCCAGGCCCGGTGGCGCTCGTCCAGGCGTCGCATGGTCGCCGACAGCAGCTCTTCCTTGTCCTCGAAGTGGTGGGTCAGCACGCGGGTGGACTTGCCCAGGTGCTCGGCCAGCGGCCGCATGGACAGCGTCGAGAGGCCGCGCTCCGCCAGGTAGTCGACGATGCGGTCGAGGAGTTCCTCCCGGCGGGCGGGATCGGCGGTCCTGGCCATCGGATAATCCCTTTGACGTCATTGAGGTGACGACTGTTACCTTACCTCGGTAACAACTGTTGCCTTAATTTTGGGGTTCCCATGTCCACACGAGCGCCCGCCTGGCTGGCGGCACTGACGTTCACCATGTTCACCTTCGCCACCGACGACTACGTGATCGCCGGGGTGCTGCCCGCGCTCTCCCGCGACCTCGGGGTCAGCGAGGCGGTGGGCGGGCAACTGGTGACCGGCTTCTCGCTGGCGTTCGCGCTGACCGCGCCGGTGGCGTCCGTGGTGACCGCCTCATGGCCGCGGCGCGGGCTGATGACCGGGGCGCTGCTGCTGTTCGTCGCCGCCAACGGGGCGGCGGCGCTGGTCACGTCCTACCCCGTGCTGATGGGGCTGCGGGTACTGGCGGCGGTGGCCGCGGCGGCCGTCGTGCCCGCCGCGTACGCCATCACCGCCTCCCAGGCCCCGGCCGGGCGGCAGGGGCGCTACCTGGCGCTGGTCATGGGCGGGCTGACCGGGTCGCTGATGCTGGGCGTGCCTATCGGCACCTGGGTGGGCGGCGCGTTCGGCTGGCGGGCCACGTTCGTGCTCGCCGCGCTGCTCGGCCTGGTGTCGCTCGTGGCCGTGCGCCGGACGCTGCCGCGCGTGGCGCCGGACCCGGCCGAGGGCTCGCTGCGGGACCGGCTGGCGCCGCTGGCCCGGCCCCAGGTGGTCGCCGGACTGCTGGGGATCGTGGCGATCGTGCTCGGCAGCATGATGGTGATGACCTACCTGGCCCCGTTCCTGCGGGAGCTGGCGGGGGCCGGGCCCGTCGAGGTCGGCTGGGTGTTCGTGCTGGCGGGGGCGGCCGGGTTCGCGGGCGGGCAGCTCGGCGGGCGCGCCGGCGACCGGTGGGGGGCCGACCGGGCGCTCATCGCGGGGATCTGCGGGTTCGGCGCCGTCATGGCCGCGTTCACGGTCGTGTGGGGGCTGCGGCCGCTCGCCCTGCTCGCGCTCCTGCCGCTGCTCGCGCTCTGGGCGGGGGTGTCGTGGTGGATCCCGCCGCCCGCCCAGGTCCGCCTGCTGGCCCTGGCCGGTCCCGCCGGGCCGCAGGCGCTGGCGCTCAACAGCAGCGCGGTGTACGTGGGCGTGTCCGGCGGGGGCGCGCTGGGCGGTGTCGTGCTGGAGTGGCACGGGCCGGGCCTGCTCCCGGCGGCCGCGGCCGTGGTGGAGGTGGTCGCCCTGGTGCTCTTCTGGCAGGCGTCCCGGCTGGGCCGACCGGCGGTCACCAGCACGGTCAGCCGCACGGGGACCTGAGCGGGGTATCCGTACGGGGCCTGCGACGGCGGCGCCGCGGGCCGGTCAGTCCCAGGCGGCGGGGTCGGCGGCGAGCTGGCTGACGCGGTCGGGCAGGCGGCCGGAGGCGACGTGCTCCAGCGTGACCTCTTCGAGGATGCCGCGCTCGGTCGCCCGCAGCGCGATCCACACCTGCTGCAGCGACTCGGCCGGGCCCCGGTAGCCGACGTGTTCGGGCCGCTCGCCCCGCACGTTGGCCAGCGGGCCGTCGACGGCCCTGATGACGTCGGCGAGCGAGATGTCGGCCGGCGGGCGGGCCAGCACATAGCCGCCCTCGGGCCCGCGCTGGCCGCGGACCAGCCCGGCGCGGCGCATCTGCAGGAGGATGTTCTCCAAGTACTTGGGCGGCATGTCCTGCTCCTTGGCGAGCTCGCCCACGGTGGTGGGGCCGGCACCGGCCGCGGCGAGTTCGGCGGCGGCGCGGAGGGCGTAGTCGACGCGAGCAGAAAGGCGCATGTTATCGATTATCCCTGTTGGTCAACACTGGTTAGACGCAAGGTGGCCACCACGGGCAGATGATCAGAGAACGGCACCCGCGGCGCCTCGGCGGATACGGCGGTCAGCCCGTCGCTGATCAGCACGTGGTCGATCCGCTCCGTGGGGGCGTCGGCGGGCGAGGTGGGCGGGTCGCCGAGCGCGAGCAGCGGGTCCGACAGCCCGGCCCCCTCCAGCACCCGCATCTCCGGGTCACCGGGCCGGATGTTCAGGTCCCCGGCCAGGATCACCGGCCTCATCGGGCTGTTGCCCACCCGCGAGCGCGGGCCCGCCTCGGCGGCGTCCCTCCCGGCGGCCAGGGCCCTGACCATGGCGGCGACCTCGGGCGCCTGCCCGGCCGGGGCCTGCAGGTGGGTGTTCACGATGCCGAGCTCGTCGGGCCCGACGCCCAGCACGATGGCCTGGGCCTGAGCGCCGGTCGGGTAGTCGTGCCCGCCCAGCCGATGGGAGTGGATGCCGCGTACGACCAGGTTGGTGAGCAGGGCGTCGCCCCACACGTTGTCGGCGGCCGGGGCGAAGTAGTAGCGCATGCCCAGGCCGCGGGCGATCCTCGCCAGGTCGTCGTGGCCGCCGTTCAGCAGCCAGCCCCGGTCCACCTCGCTGAGCAGCACCACGTCCGGCTTCTGGGCGGCGGTCCAGGCGGCGATGTCGTCCAGAGACAGCCGTCCGTCCAGGCCGAACCCCATCCGGATGTTGTAGGCGACCAGCTTGATCGTGTCTCCGCCCAGGGGACGGTTCGCGGGCGGCGGCCGCCAGCTGGTGGCCGCCACGAGCACCATGAGCGCCGCCGCCACCGCCACGGCCGGCCACACCCGCCGCCGCACCCGAGGACCCAGCGGCCGGGGCCGCCCCGGCCGCACGGCCACGACCGCCGCCACCACCGCGACCGTGACCGGCCAGACCTGGTTGGGTATGCCCAGGTCCAGGTCGTACGAGGCGTAGTAGCCGAAGGTCGCCACCAGGAACACCAGCCCGCCGCCGAGCACCGCGACCCCCTGCCGCCCGCCCGCCGGCCGTTGCGCCGAGGCGGCGAGCACCGGGCCCGTCCACAGCAGCACCATGGCGCCGCTCAGCCCCAGCCCTGTGGACCCGGACGACGGGAGCAGCAGCAACACCGTGAAGCACACCAGCAGCACGGCCGCGGCGGCGTCGAAGGCGGGGGAGTGCGACACCCGCGACGCCAGCACCGTCGCCGCCACCAGCGCCGCCACCTGAAGGAGCGCGTCCCAGCCGATCACGCTCGGCCCGACGGCCGCCTTCGCGTAGCCGGTGGCCGCCATCCCGGCGAGCAGCAGCACCGGCCCGACCAGGAACCAGGTCCCGGCAGGCGCGAGCCCGCCGTCGCCACCCGCCCGGGCTGAGGTGTCACCAGCCGGGTCGGCGCCTTCCGTGCGGGCTGGGGTGTCAGCATCCGTGCGGGCCGGGTCGGCGCCCGCTGTACGGGTCAGCACCAGGAACGCGGCGCACAGCCCCAGCACCGCCGCCCACGCCAGGAGCCCGGATCGCCACACCAGGTCCACCCCGTCGAGCAGCAGGTGGCCGAGCACCGAGCAGGCCACTCCGCCGATGATCCCCACCGGCGCCGCCGCCCGGGTCGTCGTCCGCGCGCATCCGTACAGGAAGACCAGGCCGGCGCTCACCCCGGCCGAGGCCACGTACAACTGCGAGACGCCGGCCTGCAGGAGCACGCGGGCCAGCACCAGCGCGACCGCGCCGCCCAGCACGGCCCAGCGCGGCTTCAGCCGCAGCGCCAGGAACGGGAGCACGAACCAGGCGGCCGCGTAGAGGCCCATCAGCTCCGGAGCCGTCGACCCGGCCCGTCCGAACAGCGTGATCAACGACGGGAGGAACACCCGCAGCACGTCGAGGAAGAGGACGACGCCGATCGCCAGGAGAGCGACCTGGTGGCGGAGGGAGAGCATGAGCAATCCTCGCGTTCACCTGCATCGATAAGCAAGGGTGGGAGCGCTAAACTTGCAACAACCTTTTCGATTGTGACGGTGGGATTCAGCGTGGAGCGACGGCCTGGTGTGCCCAGACTGCTCAGGGAGATCAACGACCGGGCCGCTCTGGAGCTGCTGCTGGCCTCCGGGCCGATGACCCGCGGCCAGATCGGCGAGCTGACCGGCCTGTCCAAGGTGACCGCCTCCCAGACGCTGGCCCGGCTGGAGGAACGCGGGCTGGTCGAGGTGGTCGGCGCGCAGGCCGGGGGGCGCGGCCCCAACGCGGCGCTCTACTCCGTCATCCCCTCCAGCGCCTACGTCGCCGGGCTGGAGGTCGGTCCCGGGCTGATCTCCACGGCGGTCGCCGACATCCACGGCCGCACGATCTCCCAGGTCACCGTCGATCCCGACAGTCACCCCGACCCGGTCGCCGCCGTGCACGACGCGATCACCAAGGCCTGCCGGAGCGCCAAGGTCGGCCTGGGCAGGCTGCGCGGCGTCGTCATCGGCACTCCCGGCGTGGTCGACCCGCGCAGCGGCGACGTGCGCTTCTCCTTCGACCTGCCGGGCTGGCACGAAGGCATCCACGAGGCCCTGGCGGGCGACCTCAAGCGCGAGGTGACGATCGAGAACGACGTCAACCTCGCCGCCATCGCCGAGCGGGCCGACGGCGCCGCGCGGGGCATCGACGACTTCGTGCTGCTGTGGTCCAGCCGAGGCCTGGGCATGGCGGTGATGCTCGGCGGCCGGCTCCACCGCGGCCGCTCGGGCAGCGCGGGCGAGATCGGCTACCTGCCCGTGCCGGGCGTGCCGCTGCCGGAGGACATCCGCACCGCGCCGGGACGGCTGCCGTCGCTGGCGGGCGGCCTGCAGTCGCTGGTCAGCGCGGAGGCGGTGGCGGAGCTGGCGCAGGGGTACGGGTTCGCGGCCGACAGCGCCGGCCAGTGCGTCCAGGTGGCGGTGGCGGCCGGGGCCGAGGGCGAGCCCCTGCTCGACGAGATAGCCCGCAGGCTCGCCCTGGGCGTGGCGGCCGTCTGCGTGATCCTCGATCCCGGCCTGGTGGTGCTGGCGGGGGAGGTCGGTCACGCCGGGGGAGAGGCGCTCACCTCGCGGGTGGAGGAGGCGGTGGCCCGCGTCTGCCCGGTCCGCCCGCAGGTGGTCACCACCGCCGTCACCGACCCGAACCCGGTGCTGCGCGGCGCCGTGCTCGCCGCGCTCGACCAGGCCCGCCAGGAGCTCCTCACGTCCTGACCGGCGGCCGGTGGCTCAGGTCCCGGCGAGCAGTTCCGCCGCGGCCTGCGCGTTCGCCCTGGCCGCACCGTACGTGGCGAGGTAGGCGGCCGTGTCCGGGCGCCAGACCGGCAGCCCCATCTCGACCACCGTCGCGTCCGGCCGGGCGGCCACCAGCGCGGAGACCAGCGCACGGCTGTCCGGGTGGCGGTGCGCGTCCCTGACCACCACGACCAGCGACCGGTCCGCGGCCTTGGCCAGCAGCGCCGGCACGTCGGCCGAGCCGGGGGCGAGCCGCAGGACCTCCGCCTCCGGCAGCCAGCGCCCGAGCCCCCACGGCACGTCGCCCACGGCGATGGTCGGCGGCGTGTCCACCTCCACCACCAGCGGTTGCGACAGCGGCGCCGGCTCGCCGGCCAGCCGCACGGCGCGGCGGGCGGCGCGCAGCCCGACCCCGTTCCGCTCGGGCAGGGTGCGCCCCGGCGCGCCGAACCAGGCACGCAGCGCCTCCACCCGGGCCGCCGCCTCCTCCAGCCTGGCCGGCGGCAGCGTTCCCTCGTCCACGGCGGCCACGATCGCGTCGATCACCTCGCGCACCTCGTCGTGGCCGGGTATCGGCCCGAGGCAGAGCAGGTCGGCGCCGGCGGCCAGCGAACGCACCGCGCCGCCTGCCAGTCCGACGCTCTTGGTGATCGCGTGCATGTCGAGCGCGTCGGAGATCACCACGCCGTCGTAGCCGAGCTCGCCCCGCAGCAGGCCGGTGAGCGCGGCGGGTGACAGCGTCGCGGGCGTGCCGCCGGTCAGCGCGGGCACGGACACGTGCGCCGTCATGATCGACTTGGTGCCCGCTTCGATGGCCGCGCGGAACGGCGCCAGCTCCCGCTCGCGCAGCACCTCCGGGGTGACGTCCACGACCGGGATGGCCAGGTGCGAGTCGACGCGGGTGGCGCCGTGGCCGGGGAAGTGCTTGACGCAGGCCGCGACCCCCGCCGCCTGCAGGCCCTCGACGGCGGCCACCGTGTGCCGGGCGACCAGTCCGGGCTCGTCGCCGAACGCCCGGGTGCCGATGACCGGGTTGTCCGCCTCGGAGTTCACGTCGGCGTCCGGCGCCATGTCCAGGTTGATCCCGCAGGCGGCCAGTTCCGCGCCGATCGCCCGGTAGACCTGCCGGGTCAGCTCGGCGTCGTCCACCGCGCCGAGCGCCGCGTTCCCCGGGTACGGGCTGCCCTCGTGGTAGGCCAGCCGGGTGACGTCGCCGCCCTCCTCGTCCAGCGAGACGACCGGCTCGCCGCCCGCTTCCCGCAGCGCCGCGGTGAGCGCGGCGGGCGGCTCGTGGCCGTCGACGTTGAAGCCGAAGAGCGTGACGCCGCCCAGCCCTCGCTCCAGCTCGCGCAGCACCCAGCCCGGCGGCGTGGTGCCCTGGAAGGCGACGAGCAACGTACCGGCCGCGAGGCGGCGCAGCCCCCGATCACTACGACTCATGGCTCCTCATCAGATGGAAAACGGGCAGCCTCGGATACGGGGAGGCGCCCGTGGTGTCGATCAGCCCTTGACGGCGCCGGCCATGAGGCCGGTCACCATGCGGCGCTGCACGATCATGAAGAAGATGACGACCGGGATGGTCATCATCGTGGAGCTGGCCATGATGGCGCCCCAGTCCGTGCCCTTGTGGCCGAAGAAGTACTGCAGGGCCACGGGCATCGTGTAGCCGGTGGACTCGCTCATCAGCACCAGAGCGAAGATGAGCTCGTTCCACGCGGTGATGAAGGAGAAGATGCTGGTCGCCACCAGGCCCGGCGCGACCAGCGGGAAGAGCACCCGCCAGAACGTCACGAACCTGGACGCCCCGTCGATCCAGGCCGCCTCCTCCAGCGACTTCGGCACCGCGGCCACGAACGTGCGCAGCATCCAGATGCCGAAGGGCAGGGTCAGCCCCACGTTGACCAGGATCAGACCGGCGAGGTGGTCGTACAGGCCGAGTGTCTTGACCTGCAGGAACAGCGGGATGAGCAGCGCCTCGGCCGGGATCATCTGCGCGATCAGCAGCAGGAACAGGAAGCCGGTGCGGCCCTTGAACCGGAACCGGGCCACCGCCGTCGCCGCCAGCAGCGAGAAGACCGCCCCGATGAGCACGGTGCCGAGCGCCACGACCGCGCTGTTGCCCATGTAGACCCAGATCGAGTTGCCCGCCACGCCCTCGGTCAGCACCCGGTGCAGGTGTTCGAAGGTGAAATGGGTGGGGAACGGGATGAACTCGGTGGTGAAGATCTGGTCGTTGGCCTTGAAGGCGGTCGACACCATCCAGTAGACGGGGAAGACCGCGAACAGGAACACCAGGAGGGCCGTGGCGTTCAGTGCCACCTTGCCCAGGCGCTTCCTGGCCAGCGGGCTCATCACAACTCCTCCTGCTTGACCAGTTGCCGGATGTACACGGCGGTGACGACCAGCAGGAGGACCGTCAGCACCAGCGCGATCGCCGAGCCCGTGCCCATCTTCTGCGGCGCCTTGAACGCCTCGGTGTAGGAGTACATGGACAGGTTGAACGCCTCACGGTTCGTCGGCCCGCTCATGAGCACGTACAACTGGCTGAAGACCTTGAAGTCCCAGATGATCGACAGTACGGTCAGCACCGCGAACACCGGCTTGAGCAGCGGGAACGTGATCTGCCAGAACGTGCGCCAGCCGGTCGCCCCGTCCACCCGCGCGGCCTCGTACAGGTCGGAGGGGATGCCCTTGAGCCCGGCCAGCACCGACACCGCGATGAACGGGAAGGACGCCCACACCACCGTGATGATCAGCACCATGTAGACGGACCAGGCGTCGTTGAGCCACGGCTCGCCGGTCCAGTCGGCGCGGCCGAAGACCAGCGTGGACAGCCAGTCGGGCAGCAGGTTCAGCGCCCAGTTGATCATTCCGGCCTCGGCGTCGAACAGCCACCGCCAGATGATGCCCTGCGCCACCGGCGGCACGGCCCACGCGCACATGATGCCGATCACCAGGAACGTGGACATCTTCTTGCCGAGCTTGCTGAGCAGCACTCCCACGGCGGTGCCCAGCACCAGCGTCATGGTGACCGCGATGACCGCGAACACGACCGTGTTGCGCAGCGAGTCCCAGAAGATCTGGCTCTCGAAGATGCGGGTGAAGTTGTCGGTGCCGACCCACTCGGCCGGCCGCCGCCCGCTGATCTGCGGCAGGCCCACCTTCTGGAAGGCGATGATCGCCACCTGGACCATCGGGTAGAGCAGCAGCGCCGCGATGACCAGCAGGCCGGGGATCAGCAGGACGTACGGGATGGACCAGACGGGCAGGCCCTTGCCCCTGCCCCTGCGGGACGGGCCCCGGCCCGGGGCGGAGGCGTGCCTGCCGCCCCGGGCGAGTGTCGGCGTGTTCGTCATGGCCTGTCAGGACTGGTTGAGGATGTCTTCGAGCTCGGTGTTGGCCGCCGCCAGCGCCTCGTCGGCGGTGGCCTTGCCCTCGATCACCTGGCGCGCGGCGTTCTGCAGCACGGCCTTGGTCTCGTTGGCCTCGGTCCAGTTCGGGTCCGCGGGGAAGGCCTTGGCCTTGGCGAACGCGGCCGCGAACGGCGCCTGCGCCGGGTCCTCGGCCAGCTTGGCGAGCGCCTCCGGGTAGACCGGCAGCAGGCCGCCCTCGGTGGCGTACCGGACGCCCCAGTCCTTGTTGGTCGCCATCTTCACGAACTCCTTGGCCGCCTCGGGCTCCTTGGCGGTGCCCCACACGGCGATGTCGTTGCCGCCCAGGAAGGCCTGGGCCTCACCGCCGTCCTTGCTCGGCAGGGGGAAGAACGCGAGCTTGTCGCCCTTGAGCTTGCCCTTGCTCTCCTCCTCGATCGTGGCGAGGTCCCACGACGCGGTCAGGTACATGCCGACCTTGCCGTTGGAGAAGCGGGTGCGGATGTCCGAGCTGTTCTGGGTGAGCCGCGACTTGCTGGACAGGCCGTCCGTCACCAGGGACGTGTACTGCTCGAAACCGGCCTTGAAGGCGGGGTCGGTCAGCTTGCCGACCCACTTGTCGCCCTCCTTGACCGCGTACTCGCCGCCCGAGGTCCAGGCCAGCGAGCCGAGCAGGTGGTTGGCGTCGGAGCCGCCGTTGAAGGCGAAGCCGTCGACGTCCGAGCCCTTCTCCGCCTGGACCTTCTTGGCCGCGGCCACGAGCTCGTCCCAGGACTTCGGGACCTCGATCTTGAGCTCCTCGAACCAGTCCTTGCGGTAGAGCACCGCGCGGGTGCCGCCGCCCCACGGCACGGCGTACGTCTCGCCGTCGATGGTCTCCATGCCCATCAGGTTCTTCGGGATCCCGGCCTGGTCGCCGGAGCCGACGATGTCGGTGACCGGGGCGAGCGCCTCCTGGCTCACCCAGAGCGGGACCTGGTCGTTGCCGATCTCGGTGACGTCGGGGCCGGCGCCTCCGGCCGCGGCGGCGGTGAACTTGTCGTTCACCTGGGGCCACGGGATCCACTCGACCTTCACGCTGGCGCCGGTCTCCTGCTGGAAGGCGGCCACCAGCTCATCGGTGTACTTCTGCGCGTCGGGGTTGCTGTCACCGAGGCGCCAGAGCGTGAGCTCCTTGCCCGCGAACGCGGGGCCGCTAGCCTCGGCGGTGCTCGCCGCGCTGGGCTCCGCGGGCGCCTCACCGCCGCCACAGGCGGCCACGCCCAGGGCCAGGGCGGCCGTGGTGACCGTAGTGGCTGTGATCTTCGCGATCCTCACAGGGTTCTCCCTTCCCGGGTGCTGGCCTACGGTCCGCACCAGGCTGATCGTCAATGCCGAACGACAGGTGTTAAACTAACAAGAAACTTTCTTAAAAAAAACCGTCTGTTAGCCGATCGTGACGAGAGGGGCATGAAGATGAGCCGGAACCCCGGGACGCCTCGGCTGCTGCGCAGGCTGAACGACCGCTCCGCGCTCGAACTCCTCCTCGCCGAGGGCCCCCTCACCAGGGCCGAACTCGGAGAACGTACCGGATTGTCCAAGGTCACCGCAGGTCAGCTGCTCGCCAGGCTGGAGGACAGGGGCCTGGTGGAGGTGGCAGGGGAACGCGCCGGCGGCAGGGGACCCAACGCCGCACTTTACGGCGTACGACCCTCCAGCGCCTACGTCGCCGGGCTGGAGGTGCTGCCCGAGAGCGTCACCGTCGGCGTGGCCGACATCACAGGCCGGACCGTGGTCGAGGTCACGGTCAACCCGTTCGACGGCGACCCGGTCCGTACGGTCCAGGCCGCGGTCGAGCGGGCCTGCGCCGTCGCCGACGTCAGCCTGTCGCGGCTGCGCGCCTTCGTCATCGGCACCAGGGGCATGGTCGACCCGCGCACCGGCGACGTCCGCTTCTCACTCGACCTGCCCACCTGGCACGTCGGCGTGCTGGCAGGGCTGCGCCGCAGCCTCGGCGCCTCCGTCACCATCGAGAACGACGTCAACCTGGTCGCCCTCGCCGAGCACCGCTACGGTGCCGCCGCCGGCGTCGACGACTTCGTGGTCATGTGGGCCGGCGTCGGCCAGGGCCTCGGCGTCATGCTCGGTGGCCGGCTGCACCGCGGCATCACCGGCGGCGCGGGCGAGATCGGCTGGCTGCCCGTGCCCGGCGAGCCGCTGCCCTCCGACGTCAAGCACCCCAACTCCGGGTCCTTCCAGCGTCTCGTCGGCACCGCCGCACTCCAGAACCTGGCCGGCACCTACCAGGTGCCCGGCGCGGGCGTACCCGACCAGGTGCGCAACGGCGGCGACGACTACCTCGACGAGCTCGCCGACCGGCTCGCCGTCGGCGCGGCCGCCGTCTCCGTCGTCCTCGATCCCGGCTTGATCGTGCTCAGCGGCGACATCGGCCGCGCGGGCGGCGCCGGGCTGGCCGCCAAGGTCCAGGACGCCGTCGCCCGCATCTGCCCCGCGCCGCCCCGCGTCGCCGCCGGCGGGGTCCCCGGTAACCCGGTGCTCCGCGGTGCCCTGGTGGCCGCTCTCGAACAGGCCCGCGAACAGGTGTTCTCCGACACCGTCTGACACGTGTGTGAGAATCACTGCACATGTGGCAGCCACCGAGTGACATCGTGCTCATCTCCCATCCCCGCGTGGCGGCGATCCCGGTGCAGGACAACGGCGAGCCCCTGGCCGACGCGCGCGGCCGGCTCCGGGTCGACACCCGGCTCGCCGACGCCGCCGGCGCCTACGCCCACCTGCGGGCCGGGCTGCTGGCCAGGCTCGAACGGGCCGAGCGGCTCCTGCCCGGCGGATACCACCTGATGATCGTCGAGGGCTACCGGCCCGTCGCCACCCAGCGCCGCTACTTCGAGGAATACCGCGACGAGCTGCGCGCGGCCTTCCCCGCCATGTCCGAGCAGGAGGCGCACGTCGCCGCCAGCCGCTACGTCTCCCCGGTCGAGGTCGCCCCGCACACCGCCGGCGCCGCCGTCGACCTCACCCTCTGCGACCCCGACGGCGCCGAGTACGACATGGGCACCCAGGTCAACGACAACCCCGAGGAGAGCGACGGCGCCTGCTACACCGCCGCCCCGCACATCTCCGCCGACGCCCGCGCCCACCGCAAGCTCCTGGCCGCGGCCCTGGAGCCCGCCGGGCTGGTCAACTACCCCACCGAGTGGTGGCACTGGTCCCACGGCGACCGCTACTGGGCCCTGACCACCGGCGCCCCCGCCGCTTGCTACGGGCCAGTAAGCATGTAGCGATTCCGGAAGGCGGCAGGCGGGCACAAATCGTGCGGAGGCTCCCCCGACTTCCTGCGAGGTGTGGGCATGGTTCCGCTGATCGGGATCGAAGAGGAGTACCTCGTCGTCGATCCGTACACCCGCCACGTCACCCCACGTGCGGCCGACGTCCTCGCCGCCGCCACGGACGTGCTCGACGTGGCCCACGAGATCACCAGGTTCCAGGTGGAGGCCCGCAGCGCGCCCTCCGCCGACCTGGCCGAGCTCGGCGCCCAGTTGCGGGCCGCGCGCAAGGAGGTCGCCGGGGCCGCCCGCTCGTGCGGGCTCGCCGTCGTCGCCAGCGGCATCCCGGTGCTCGGCAACGTCATGACGCCGCCGCTCAGCGACGACGCCCGCTACGAGCAGGGCCGCAGCCTCTACAGGGCGCTGCAGGACGAGATCAGCATCTGCGCCCTGCACGTGCACGTCGACGTGCCGGACGAGGAGCACGCCGTCTACGTCGGCAACCACCTGCGGCCCTGGCTGCCCACGCTGATCGCGCTGGCCGCCAACTCGCCGTTCTTCGTCGGCCGCGACACCGGCTACGCCTCCTGGCGGGTGATCAGCTGGGGCCGGTGGCCCGTCTCCGGGGCGCCCCCGTACTTCCCCACCTTCGGCGACTACGAGCTGGCCGTGCGCGCGCTCGCCGAGTCGGGCGCCCTCATGGACCCGAAGACCGTCTTCTGGGACGCCCGGCCCTCACCCCGGCTGCCCACGGTCGAGGTGCGGGTGGCTGACGTGCCGCTCGACGTGAACGACAGCCTCACCATCATCGGGCTGGTGCGCGGCCTCGTCGTCAGGGCGCTGGCCGACGTGGCCCGCGGCGACCGCGGCCTGCCGATCCCGTCGGAGGTGGTGCGCGCCGCCTACTGGCGTGCCGCCCGCGACGGGCTCACCGGCGACAGCCTCGACGTCCGCCACGGCACGCTCGTGCCCGCCCCGCTGATGGCCCGCCGCCTCCTGGCCCACGTGAGCGACGCCCTGTCGGAGGCCGGCGACCTGCCCTACGTCGAGGACGGGCTGGAACGCCTGCTCGACAAGGGCTCCGGCGCCGAACGGCAGCGCCGCGTGCACGCCCGCGAGCAGGACCTCACCGAGGTGGTCGACGACCTCATCGAGGCCACCGTCGCCTGACGCCCTACGCACGCAGCCGGAGACCGCGCGGGGTGGGGTGGAAACCGGCTTCTTCCAAGGCGGCCCCCAGCGGCGAGTCGACGATCGGCTCGCCGTCGGCCCGCTCCACCGTCAGCTTGCCCAGCACGCCGTCGCGTACGGCCAGCGCCAGCGCGTCGACGGCGGGCCGCAGCCGGTCGTCGTCGGCGAACGACAGCAGCGTCTTGCCGCCCCGCTCGACGTAGAGCACCAGCCGCCCGTCGACCAGCACCACCAGCGCCCCGGCCTTCCTGCCCGGTTTGTGGGCCACCTCGCCGGGATGCGCCGGCCAGGGCAGCGCCGCCCCGTAGGGGTTGGCCGGATCGGCCGCGGCCAGCACCACGGCCCGGCGCTCCTCCCCGGGCGGGCCGTCGGGGGAGGAGGGCGCCATCGCGCGCATCCGGTCGACCGCCCCAGGCAGCGCGAACTGGGCCCCGCCGAGCCCTTCGACGAAGTAGCCGCGCCGGCACCGCCCGCTCTCCTCGTAGGCGCGCAGCACCTGGTAGACCGGCGAGAACCCGCCCGGCAGCCGCTCGGCGGTGACCGCCCCGCGCGTCACCACGCCGTGCCGCTCCAGCAGCACCTCCGCCTGCGCCTGCGCCCGCAGCGTCGCTTCGGCGGCCGGCTCCGGCAGCAGCCACCAGCGCCCCGCCACCGTGGGCGGCCCGCTGCGGCTCGGCAGCACCGCCCGCCGCCTGCGGGTCGCCGGCCGGTGGGCGGGCCGACCCGAGCCGAGCGCGGCCCGCATCGGCGCCAGCGTGTCGCCCGACACCCGCCCCGCCCACACCAGGTCCCACAGCGCCGTCGCCACCGCCTGGTCGTCGAGCAGCCCCAGCCGGTCGGCGAGCTGACGGAAGAACAGCGCGCCGCCCCCGCTCAGCTCCTCAAGGATGCGCTCGTGCACCGGCGTCACCGTGATCTCGCCCGCCTCCGGGAGCAGCAGCGGCGCGGTGTCGGCGAAGTAGAGGGCCACCCAGCCGTCGCCGCCCGGCAGCGACCCCTGCCCGGCCCACACCACCTCGCCGGCCGCGGTCAGCTCGTCGAGCAGCCCCGGGTGGTAGCCGGGCACCCGCGACGGCAGCACCAGCGTCTCCAGCGCCGAGGCCGGCACCGCCGCGCCCTGCAGCAGCTCGATGGCGCGGACGAGGGAGTCCATGGCCCGCGCGCCGCCTTCCCGCCCGCCGCGCGGGCCGCCGGTGATGCCGTGCCAGGCCGGGGTGAACACCGCGAGCGTCTCCGGCGGGACAGGCTCCACCTCTTTGCGCAGCCGCGCCAGCGACCTGCGGCGCAGCATCCGCAGCACGCCCGCGTCGCACCACTCCTCGCCCCGCCCGCCCGGCCGGAACTCGCCGTTGACCACCCGCCCGGACACGGCCAGCCTGCGCAGCGCGTCGGCCACCACGGCCACGCCGAGCCCGAACCGGCCGGCCGCGGTCGAGGCGTGGAACGGGCCCCGGGTGCGGGCGTGGCGGGCCAGCAGGTCGGCCAGGGGGTCGGCCACCGGCTCCAGGAACGCGTGCGGCACCCCCACCGGCAGCGGCGTCCCCAGCGCGTCGCGCATCCTGGCGGCGTCCTCGACCGCCGCCCACTGCTCCTCGCCCGCGACGCGCACCCTGATCGCCCGCCGCGCCCGCTCCAGCTCCTCCAGCCAGGCCGGGTCGCCGCCGCGCACGCTCACGTCGGGCGCCAGCAGCGGCCCGTGGGAGCGCAGCAGGTCGGCCAGGGCCTCCACGTCACGCAGCGGCCGATCGAGCCTGGCGAGCTCACGCTCGGTGTCGGAGATCACGTCAGGGTCGAGCAGCTCGCGCAGATCGGCCTGGCCCAGCAACTCGGCCAGCAGCGACGTGTCCAGCGCCAGCGCCTGCGCGCGCCGCTCGGCCAGCGGCGCGTCTCCCTCGTACATGAACGCGCCCACGTAGTGGAACAGCAGCGAGGCCGCGAACGGCGACGCCTGCCCCGTCTCCACCTCGACCACCCGCACCCGCCGGGCCGCGATGTCGCGCATCAGCTCGACCAGCCCCGGCACGTCGAAGACGTCCTGCAGGCACTCGCGCATCGTCTCCAGCACGATCGGGAACGACGCGTATCGTGAGGCGACCCCGAGCAGGTGGGCGGCCCGCTGGCGCTGCTGCCACAGCGGGCTGCGCCTTCCCGGCACGCGGCGCGGCAGCAGCAGCGCGCGCCCCGCGCACTCGCGGAACCGGGACGCGAACAGCGCCGACCCGCCCAGCTCCTCCGTCACGATCTGCTCGATCTCCTCGGCGTCGAACGCCGCCACGTCGGACGGCGGCTCGGCCAGGGTGTCGGGGATGCGCAGCACCACGCCGTCGTCGGAGTGGACCGCCTGCACGTCGACGCCGTAGCGCTCGCGCAGCCGCCGGTTGATGGCCAGCGCCCACGGGGCGTGCACCCGCGCGCCGTAAGGAGAGTGGATCACCACCCGCCAGTCGCCCAGCTCGTCGTGGAACCGCTCCACCACCAGCGTCTTGTCGTCGGGCACGTAACCCGTGGCCGCGCGCTGCTCGCGCAGGTAGGACAGTAGGTTTCCGGCGGCGTAGGAGTCGAGCCCGGCCTCGCGCAGCCGCTCCGGCGAGTCGTCCTTGGCCTGCTCGCGCAGGAACGCGCCGATGGCCCGGCCCAGCTCGGCAGGGCGGCCGGGAGTGTCGCCGTGCCAGAACGGCAGCTTGCCCGGCTGGCCGGGAGCGGGCGAGACCAGCACCCGGTCGGCGGTGATGTCCTCGATCCGCCACGACGACGCGCCCAGCACGAACACGTCGCCCACCCGCGACTCGTAGACCATCTCCTCGTCGAGCTCGCCCACCCGCGAGGCCCGCTCGCCGACCAGGAACACGCCGAACAGGCCCCGGTCGGGGATCGTGCCGCCGTTGGTGACGGCCAGCCGCTGCGCGCCGGGCCGGCCCCGCAGCGTGCCCGTCACCCGGTCCCACACGACGCGCGGGCGCAGCTCGGCGAACTCCTCGCTCGGGTAGCGGCCCGCGAGCATGTCGAGCGTCGCCTCCAGCGCGCTCCTGGGCAGGGTCGCGTACGGGGCCGCGCGCCTGATCACGGTCTCCAGCTCCTCGACGGTCCACTCGTCGAGCGCCGTCATCGCCACGATCTGCTGGGCCAGCACGTCGAGCGGGTTGCGCGGATAGCGGAGCTCCTCGATCAGGCCGCTCTTCATGCGCTCGGCCACCACGGCCGTCTGCACCAGGTCGCCGCGGTACTTGGGGAAGATCACGCCCTTGGACACCGCGCCCACCTGGTGACCGGCCCGGCCGATGCGCTGCAGCCCGCTCGCCACGCTCGGCGGCGCCTCCACGCACGCCACCAGGTCGACCGCGCCCATGTCGATGCCCAGCTCCAGGCTGGAGGTGGCGACCACGGCGGGCAGCCGCCCCGACTTGAGCGCCTCCTCGATCTGCGCCCGCTCCTGCTTGGACACCGAGCCGTGATGGGCGCGCACGACCTCAGGGCCGACGCCCTTGCTCGCCCCGGCCTGCGCCATCATCTCGGCCGGCGGGCGGTCCCACACCGACAGGTCGACCTCGCCCCCGCGGCGGGCGAGCGCCAGCTCGTTGAGACGGGTGCAGAGCCGCTCGGCCAGCCGCCGCGAGTTGGCGAACACGATCGTCGAGTCATGGGCCGCGATCAGGTCGAACAGCCGCTCTTCGACATGCGGCCAGATCGACCGGGTGGCCGGGTCGGGCGCGAACTCCTCCGCCTCGGCGGCGCGCGGGCCCCCCTCCACCTCGGTCATGTCCTCGACCGGGACGACCACCTCGACCTCGATGCGCTTGTCGGCCGGCGGCTGCACCACCGTCGCCGCCCGCGGACCGCCGAGGAACGCCGCGACCTCGCTCACCGGCCGCACCGTCGCCGACAGGCCGATCCGCTGGGCGGGCCGCTCCAGCAGCGCGTCGAGCCGCTCCAGCGTCAGCGCCAGGTGGGCGCCCCGCTTGGTCGCGGCCACCGCGTGCACCTCGTCGACGATCACCGTCTCCACGCCGCGCAGCGCCTCCCGCGCCTGGCTGGTCAGCAGCAGGAACAGCGACTCGGGTGTGGTGATGAGGATGTCGGACGGCTTGGCGGCGAACCTCCTGCGGTCCTCGGCGGGGGTGTCGCCGGAACGGATCGCCACCGAGATCTCCGGCACCGGCAGCCCCAGCCGCCGCGCCGTCTGCTTCAGCCCCGCCAGCGGAGCGCGCAGGTTTCGCTCGACGTCGACGGCCAGCGCCTTCAGCGGCGACACGTACACCACCCGCGTGCCCTTCGCGGGCGGCTCGGCCGCCAGCCGGTCGAGCGACCACAGGAAGGCCGCCAGCGTCTTGCCGGACCCGGTCGGCGCCACGACCAGCGTGTTGTCACCGCGGGCGATCGACTCCCACGCGCCATCCTGGGCGGCGGTGGGCGCGGCGAAAGCCCCGGAGAACCAGCTGCTGGTCACCTTGCTGAAGCGGTCGAGCGAGCTCACCAGCACATACTGCCTCGCGCCACCGACAGAAAACGCATTGCGGCCGCGCCGCGTGATTGAGCGGGCGCGCGGGCGGACATACACCGACCGTGACCATCGACCACGCGGCCGTCGAGGCCCGCCGCGAGGAGATCAGGCGGCGCTACCTCTTAGCGCGCCGGCCCTCGTCCAGCGCGCGCGGCCTGCACCACATCGCCCTGTTGTCGTCGGACGTGGAACGCACCGTCAAGTTCTACCAGGAGCTGCTGGAGTTCCCGCTGACGGAGATCTTCGAGAACCGCGACTACAAGGGTTCGAGCCACTTCTTCTTCGACCTCGGCAACGGCAACCTGCTGGCCTTCTTCGACCTCCCCGGCCTCGACCTCGGCCCTTACCAGGAGGTGCTCGGCGGCCTCCACCACATCGCGATCTCCGTCGACCCCGCCACCTGGGAGCGGCTGCGCGGGAAGCTGGAGATGGCCGGCGTGCCGCACCAGATCGAGAGCGGCGCCTCCATCTACTTCAAGGACCCCGACGGCGCCCGGCTGGAGCTGCTCGCCGACCATCTCGGTGAGATGTACGGCGCGCGCGTGCTGTGACGCCGTGACCTAACGCCGCGACGCGCGGCGCGTGCGCGGACGGCCCGCCCGCGGCTCCTGCCGGATCCCGGCATGCCGCTCGGACCTCTCCGCCTTCTCCTTCCGTACGGCCTCGCGCCGCAATGACAGTAAGTGGCGGCGCTTCGCCCTGTTGGCCTTGGCCTTGACTGACTTGGGGGGTGAGGGTTTCGCGGTCTTCGCCATCAGAGTCGCGCGGAGGGGGACCGCCTGCCTCAGCCGGCGGGGGGATCCGCGCTTCCTCCCTTCCGGGTCTCCGGCACATGCCGATGCCGTGGTTCGAAGGCGGGTGATACGCAGGTCGTTCACGTTCCCGTTGCGTCCTACCCACTCCCGGGGCCGATCCATACTTGAGTGATGCGCCTGACTGAGTTCTGGAGAAGGATGCGCCTGCACTTCGGCGACACCTACGCCGAGTCGTGGGCGCGTGACTACGTGATCGCGCCGCTCGGCGGGCGCACCGTGGTGCAGGCGCTGGCCGACGGCGAGAGCGCCAAGACCGTCTGGCGGGCCGTCTGCCAGGTCGAGGACGTCTCCCCGCGGCTACGCTGAGCCCAGCGTCTCCCTCAGAGCGCGCGCCGTGCGATCGAGGTCGTCGGCGCCGCCCGTGCCGCCGGGCGCCCACAGAAACAGCCAGCCCCGCTCCGACGGCGTGGCGAAGACCAGGGTCTGCCTGCTCGTGTGCGGATGCCACACCCACAACAGCGGCTCCTCCTCGCCCACCATCCGGCTCACCAGCCCGTGGCGAGGGAGCACCTCGGCGAGGCCCTGCAGATGAGCGCGCCGTTCGCTGGTGTACGAGCTCGCCACGTGGTCACCTCCTGCCCTCTTCCCAGGAGTCTCCCCAGGCTGCGGGAACGCATCCGGGCGCGGGCGGACTTCCTCGCGGACGTGCGTGTGATCGAACAGCCGTTCGGCTACGATGGGCTCGCCGGGCCACGTCTTCCACGACCGCTTCCGGGAAAATGTCGGTGGCAGACCGTAGCTTTCACTCGACTGATTCCGACCACAACCCTCAAGAGGGAGCTCCCATGGCTATCAACGACCGCGAGAAGGCCCTCGAGACCGCCCTCGCCCAGATCGAGCGGCAGTTCGGCAAGGGTTCCGTCATGCGCCTCGGCGATGACGCCCGAGCCCCCATCGAGGTGATCCCGACCGGGTCGATCTCCCTCGACGTCGCGCTCGGCATCGGCGGCCTGCCGCGCGGCAGGATCGTCGAGATCTACGGTCCGGAGTCCTCCGGCAAGACCACCATCGCGCTGCACGCGGTGGCCAACGCGCAGCGGGCCGGCGGCATCGCGGCGTTCATCGACGCCGAGCACGCCCTCGACCCCGAATACGCCAAGAAGCTCGGCGTCGACACCGACGCCCTGCTGGTCTCCCAGCCCGACACCGGCGAGCAGGCGCTGGAGATCGCCGACATGCTGATCAGGTCCGGCGCCGTCGACATCATCGTCATCGACTCGGTGGCCGCCCTGGTGCCCAAGGCCGAGATCGAGGGCGAGATGGGTGACAGCCACGTCGGCCTCCAGGCCCGCCTGATGTCCCAGGCCCTGCGCAAGGTCGCGGGCGCGCTCAGCAGCACCGGCACCACCGCCATCTTCATCAACCAGCTCCGCGAGAAGATCGGCGTGATGTTCGGCAGCCCCGAGACCACGACCGGTGGCAAGGCGCTCAAGTTCTACGCCTCGGTCCGCCTCGACATCCGCCGCATCGAGACCCTCAAGGACGGCACCGAAGCGGTCGGCAACCGGACCCGCGTCAAGGTGGTCAAGAACAAGATGGCCCCGCCCTTCCGGGTGGCCGACTTCGACATCCTCTACGGGGTGGGCGTCTCCCGCGAGGGCGGCCTCATCGACATGGGCGTCGAGCACGGCTTCGTCCGCAAGTCCGGCGCCTGGTACACCTACGAGGGCGACCAGCTTGGCCAGGGCAAGGAGAACGCGCGCAACTTCCTGCGCAACCACCCCGACATGGCCAACGAGATCGAGAAGAAGATCAAGGACAAGCTGGGTGTGGGCCCGCGCCTCGACGAGCCCGCCGAGGCCCCCGCGCCTCCCGCGCCCGCCAAGGCGCCCGCCGCCTCCGGCCGCGGCTCCAAGTCCACGCCGAAGCCTGGTGACGTCTGATCGGTCGGCGCATGAGTGACACGGATCCGGCGCCCCACGACCGGGGCGCCCCGGCCTCATCCCGCCGCAAACCCCGGCGCTCCTCATCCGAGGGCGCCCCACCCGGCGGGCGCCACCCTTTCTTCGGCGGCCGCGCCCCGGGGGAGCAGCCGCCGCCTGAAGACACCTGGTGGACACGGCCCGCGGGCGAACCCCAGCAAAGCCACCCCTTCTGGGGCGATCCGACCCCTGCTGAGGGTGAATCCGGGAAGCGGGCCGGTGAAGAGCTGTCCCTGGAGGGGCGGGCGGCTGGTGGTTTCTCCGTGCGGGAGCGGGCCGCTGAGGAGGTGTCCCAGGAGGGGCGACAGGCCGCGGTGGGGTGGTCTGCGGGCAACTCCTCCGTGCGGGGGCAGGTTGGTGACGATCTGTCCCTGGAGGGGCGGGCAGGTCGAGCGGCGGGCGGCTTCTCCGTACGGGAGCGGGCCGCCGAGGAGGCTTCCCCGGAGGCGCCACGGGACGATCCGGCCGCTGCGGGGCAGTCTGAGGGCAACTCCTCCGTACGGGGACAGGTTGGTGAAGAGCTGTCCCCGGAAGAGCGACGGGACGATCGGGACGCTTCGGGGCAGCCTGGGGGAAACTTCTTCGTACGGGGGCAGGTTGGTGAAGAGCTGTCCGTGGAGAGGCGCGGAGTGGGGCGGTCTGAAGCTGTCCGCGAGCAGGCGCCCATGGGGTTGTCCCCAGAGGAGTTCCGGCGGGATCCGGATACGGCGGGGCGACCTGTGGATGGATCCTTCACGTCGGAGGGGGTTGACGAGGGGCCGTCCTCGGAGGCGCGGCGGGAGTCTCTAGTGTCCGAGGGGGGCTCTCTGGAGGCTCAGCCGGGGGGAGGGCGGGCGGTCTCCCGGGAGGATCTTTCCGTGCCTGGCTTCACATCGGGAGCCGTCAGCGGATCTTCCGCAGCGGAGCCGGGTGACGGACTTACTAGTGGGGCTCGGGCCGATGGTGATTCGGGCGCGGAGTCTGACGGTCCTTCCAGTGAGGCTCGGGACGATGGTGTTGCCCGCGGGGAGTCTGACGGTCCTTTCAGCGAGGCTCGGGGCGATGGTGCTTCCCGTGATGAACGGTCCGACGGCTCTTCCGATGTGGTGCGGGTCGATGGTGCTTTCAGCGGGGTGCGGGCCGATGGTGGTTCAGGTGAGGAACGGTCTGACGGTCCTTTAAGCGAGGCTCGGGGCGATGGTGCTTCCCGTGATGAACGGTCCGACGGCTCTTCCGATGTGGTGCGGGTCGATGGTCCTTACAACCCGGTAAGGGCCGATGATGCTTTCGATCGGGTGCGGGCTGATGGTGCTTCGTCTGGGGAACGGGCCGGTGGCGGTGCTGCTGCTGAAAGACGAGGCGGCGGTGGGCGCTCGGGCGGGGAGCGGGCCGGTTCGGTTTTCCGGCGAGGCGATGGGTTGACTGATCAGGGGGTTTCGAGGAAGAGGTCTTCTCCGGCGACGAGTGGTGGGAGCGGTGGTTGGCCTTCGCCTGAAGAGTGGCGCGAGCAGCGCCGTCGTCAGCGGGAATCCGTTGTGAACTCCGATGACATGCTTCCTCCCCCCGCAGGCTCCGACGCTGCAGCCGCTGACCCCCGGACTGCGTTCCACGATGAGGAGGCCGACCGGGACGATGCGGATTCGCATGACACGCCGCAGGTCACGTCCGGGATGAGCGGCACGTCCGTCGTGAGCGCCTCGCGGCCTGGGCAGACCGCAGAGGAGGAGAGGCCCGACGGAGGTGGGGAGTCCTCTCTTTCTCCAGACGCTGCCCTCGATGGGCAGGGCGGTGACGCGGCGGCTTCCCACACCGCGTCCGATGGGATGCCAGGCCGTGGCACGGCGTCAGCTGAGCCGCTGGGCAGCGGTGCGATTCCGGCGGGGGATGCCTCTGGTGAGGCGTTGAGCGGTGGTGCGGTCACGCTGGAGGATGCGTCCGGTGAGGCGACGGGCGGCGGTGCAGTTCTGTCGGGGGATGCCTCTGGTGAGGCGTTGAGAGGTGGTGCGGTCCCGCTGGAGGATGCCTCGGGTGAGGTGTCGGATGGTGGTGCGGCGTCGGTAGGGGATGGTGAGGTGCCGGGCGACGCGGTGTCGGCGGATGGGGGAATCAGGGCTCCGGGCGGGGCATCGGACAGGGGGACCTGGGCTTCTGTGGGGGTGTCGGACGCAGGGACCGGGACTTCTGCCGGGGTGTCGGATGCAGGGACCGGAACTCGTGTGGGGGAGTCGGCTGCGGGCACGGAGTTCTGGGCGACGCCGGGGGTGGAGCCGGGTTCCGGGGAGAAGGCGAAGAAGGGGCGTAAGGGGAGGCGGTCCGGGCGGAAGGCCGGGCGTGGGTGGTCGGCTGATGGGCCGGATGCCGGTTCGGGAGCGGCGGCGGCGCCGCCGGCCGATCCTGAGGCGGTGGCGCGGGCGATCTGCCTGCGGCTGCTCACCATGGCGCCCAAGACGCGGGCGCAACTGGCCGAGGCGATGCGGAAGCGGGAGGTGCCCGACGAGGTGGCGGAGTCGGTGCTCGACCGGTTCACCGAGCTGGGGCTCATCAACGACGAGGCGTTCGCCGAGGCCTGGGTCGACTCCCGGCACCATGGCCGGGGCCTGGCCAAGCGGGCTCTGGCCAACGAGTTGCGGCATCGCGGGGTCGACCAAGAGACGGTGAAGGACGCCGTCGAGCGGCTCGATCCGGATCAGGAGGAGGAGACCGCCCGGCGCCTCGTGGAGCGGAAGCTGCCCTCCACTCGCTCCCTGGACTCCAAGGTCCGCACCCGCCGCCTGGCCGGCATGCTCGCGAGAAAGGGCTATCCGCCGGGGCTGTCGTTCCGGGTGATCCGGGAAGCTCTGGAGCAGGAGGGCGTCGAGGTCGAGGACGAGTACCCGTAGGCCGGTGGTGCGTCGAGGTCGCGTATTCGTGGCCCTGGCGGCGGATGACCTCGGCGAAGGTGGTCTCCGGCAGTGGTACAGGTCCTGGGCGGGGGCTGGAGCCCGGCAGGGTTTCTTGCGTGGCCCCGTACCGAGTCGCCGGGAGATTCGTCGCGGTTCAACGAATTCACCTGTGTGGCCGTCTGGAGAGGGAGGCTACGAAGAAGGTGAAGATCATTTGGACGACGAGTCGTGGTTCGCGGAGTTCGTCGCTGAGCGGGCCGACGCGTTGCTGCGTTACGGGTACGTGCTCAGCGGCAACCCGCACGATGCGGCCGACCTGACGCAGGAGGCCCTCATCAGGCTGCACCGGGCCTGGCCGAGGGTGCGGCGGAAGCAGGACCCGGAGAGCTACACGCGGGTGATCATGGCCAGGCTGCACATCAGCGTCTGGCGGTTACGCCGGCGGGAGCAGCTGGCGTGGGATCCGCCGGAGGAGTCGTACGTGGACGCGCCACCGTCCGATGGCGAGCACGGGCTGTGGCGGGCGCTGGAAGGGCTGCCGCGTAAGCAGCGGGTGGTGCTGGTGCTGCGCTACTACGAGCAGCTGACCGACGCGGAGATCGCCCGGGTGCTGGGGATCTCGCAGGGGACGGTGCGCAGTCACGCCTCGCTCGGCTTGGGCAAGTTGCGGGCCGTCGTGGCCCGATCCGCATCGGCGAACGGGAGGTCGTCATGAGCACGGAGCTGGAGGACGGCCTCCGCCGGGCGCTGGGTAAGGCCGCGGAGCGCGCGCCGCGCGCGCCGTCCGATCTGTGGGGGCGGATGGTGACGCGGTCGCGGAAGCGGCGGGCGCGGGGGCATGCGCTGATCGCGGCCGTGGCGGTGGTGGTGATCGCGGGCGGTGTCGGGGCGGTGGTACGGGGTGCCGGGAACGACTCCGGCCCGGCGTCGGGGCGGTCGGAAATCGAGATCACGGGGGATGCCGGGGAGCCAGAGGCGACGTCCGGCGGGCCGTTCCAGGGGGACCGGTCCGGGGAGTCCGAGGCGACGCCAAGCGGGCCGCTGGAGAGGGATCGGCAGCCGCCGGCGAAGATCCCGCCCGCTCTGGAGAAGGTCTGGCCGGACGCGGTGTGGCGGATCCCGGACAAGCTTCCGAACGGCCGCGAGTATCACCCGCGGGCGTTCATCGACGACCACACCATCCTGGTGGAGACCTGGGCCGGTCACGAGCAGGCCAACGCTATCTACGCCTACGACGTCGAGACCCGGAAGGCCCGCAAGATCACGGATATCCGCACCTCCATGGGCAAGCACGCCGACGGCTTCCAGGTGGTCGGCGACCGCGTCTACTTCGAGGCGTTCGGCGACAGCGGCGCCTCCCGGTTCTGGTGGGTGCCCCTCCGAGGCGGCGAGCCGCGGGAGATCCGCATGACGGAGACGATCCGCGGCCGGTCCGACGCCTTCGCCGTGGCGGGTGACCGGCTGGCCTTCTCGCTGGGAGCGAACGGCGGCGTCTACACCGTCCCCATCAGGGGCGGCGCCCCCACGCCGGTGCCGGGAGCGGAGCGGCACCACATCCTGCGCTGGCCGTGGGTGGGCACGCCGGGCGAGTACACGCCGGACAACGAGCCCAGCTTCCAGCGGCTGCTCAACGCCGAGACGGGCGAGACGAGCACGGCCGTCGTCCATCCGGGCGAGCAGTACGTCCGTTGCGGGGTGACCCACTGCGCGGGCATCCGCCGGGACCGCAGCGGCTTCCACCGGCTGCGCGACGGCTCGGACGAACGCGACCTGCCGCCGGGGGCCCACGCGGAGCTGGCCGCCGACCGGTTCACGACCGGACCTCTGGCCCGGTTCACGGACGGGCAGGTTCTGTACGACGTGCGGACCGGCAGGTCGGCGCACCTGGAGCACGCGCCCAGCGAGGAAGGAGGCGTCAGCGTCGTCCGGCTCAGGTCCGCCCAGGGCCCGCTCGTCGCTCACCGGTTGCCCGGCGAATATCAGATCGTCAACCTGGACCGGATGGACTGACGAGGGAAGACGGGGGTGTCGGGTAAGACACGCTTGGTAAGTCGTTTGCTTGCTCGTGACCTGTTCGACGCATAACCTCGACGGCAGTGAGGAGTTACTCCGCGCAGTGCGGATTGCCATACCGGTGAACGACGGACGAGCGAGTTTGGTTGATCGAGGCGGACGAGGTGCCGGCTGTTGCGGTCGGCACGAGGTCGGCCTGTGCTTGATAGCTGTCCCGGGGCTTTCCGTGCCGCGCCCGTGACCCTCCCGTGCGAGGGCCGCGTTTGTGGGTGTTGACGACGCGAGGAGGGCGGGGCGTACATGGGGCCGCTTGTCGTGGTGCTGTCGGTGGCGGTGCTCGTACTGACCTGCGGGATGATGGCAGCCCTCTTCATCGTCGTCAGGCGCACCTCGGGAGGCGTCCCGAGAGGCGCCAAGCCCACGCCGGAGCAGTTGGAGGCCGTGCACGACGAGCTGGAGCAGGCTCGTACCGAGGCGGGCCAGATCCGCGACAGGGCCGAGTCCGACGCCGAGGAGATCCTGCGCAGGTCCGAGGCGGCGGCGGAGAGCGCGGCGCAGATGCGGCGGGAGGTCGAGGAGGAGAGCCGGATCCTGAAGTCGGAGCTCAAGGAGCTCCGCACCGACCTGGAGCGCAGGGAGCAGCGGCTGGCCGAGCGGGAGCAGCGGCTCGACGAGGAGGCCAGGCGGCAGGCCGAGCGCGACCGCAAGCTCGCCGAGACGGAGATCGAGCTGGCCGACCGGCGGGCCGAGCTGCTGAAGGTGGAGGAGGAGCGGCGGGTCATCCTGGAACGGGTGGCCGGGCTGACCGGCGAGCAGGCCAGGGCCGAGCTGGTGCGCGACATCGAACACCAGGCCAAGCGCGAGGCGGCGCTGATCGTACGGGAGATCGAGGGCGAGGCGCGCCGCGAGGGCGAGAAGCGCGCCACCAAGATCGTGACGCTGGCGGTGCAGCGGATGGCGACCGAGCAGACCGCGGAGTCGGTCGTCAGCGTGCTGCACCTGCCGGGCGACGAGATGAAGGGCCGCATCATCGGCCGCGAGGGCCGCAACATCCGGGCGTTCGAGTCGACCACCGGCGTCAACCTGATCATCGACGACACCCCAGAAGCGGTGCTTCTGTCGTGTTTCGACCCGGTCCGCAGGGAGACGGCGCGGCTCACGCTGGAGAAGCTGGTGCTCGACGGCCGGATCCACCCGCAGCGCATCGAGGAGGCGCACGACCGCAGCCGCGCCGAGGTGCAGGAACTGTGCGCCCGCGCCGGCGAGGACGCGCTGGTCGAGCTGGGCCTCACCGACATGCACCCGGAGCTGGTGCTGCTGCTCGGCCAGCTCCGCTACCGCACCTCCTACGGACAGAACGTGCTCAAGCACCTCATCGAGTCCGCCCACATCGCCGGCATCATGGCCGCCGAGCTCAAGCTCGACCAGACGCTGATGAAGCGCTGCGCGCTGCTGCACGACATCGGCAAGGCGCTCACCCACGAGGTGGAGGGCAGCCACGCGCTGATCGGCGCGGAGATCGCGCGCCGCTACGGCGAGCAGGAGGACGTGGTGCACGCCATCGAGGCGCACCACAACGAGGTGGAGGTGCGCACCGTCGAGGCGGTGCTCACCCAGGCGGCCGACGCCATCAGCGGCAGCCGTCCCGGCGCCCGCCGCGAGTCGCTGGAGGCGTACGTGAAGCGGCTGGAGCGGCTGGAGGAGATCGCGCAGTCCTACGACGGCGTGGAGAAGGTCTTCGCCATGCAGGCCGGGCGGGAGATCCGGGTGATGGTCAAGCCGGACGCGATCGACGACATCCAGGCGCAGGTGATCGCCCGCGACGTGGCCAAGCAGGTGGAGGAGGAGCTCACCTATCCGGGGCAGATCCGGATCACGGTGGTGCGGGAGTCGCGGGCGACCGAGTTCGCGCGCTGACCTCTCACCGGAAGATCTGCTGGTAGAAGGCGAGCTCGGCGGCGAGCGCGGTGGAGCGGGTCTCGGTGCGGCGGAAGCCGTGCGCCTCGCCGTCGAAGGCGAGGTAGGTGCAGGGGATGCCGCGTTCCGACAGCGTTTCCGCGAAGGCGGCCGACTGCTCCGGCGGCACCACCGGGTCGTCGAGCCCCTGGAGCAGCAGCATCGGGCAGGAGACGCCGCCGGCCAGGGCGAGCGGTTCGCGTTCGGCGTACAGCTGGGGGTCCTCGGGGCCGACGAGCCACTCCACATAGCGGGATTCGAAGTCGTGGGTGTGCGCGTTGAGCGGGCCCAGGGCGCTCACCCCGTAGTACGAGACGCCGCCGGCGAACGCGCCGGACCGGCAGCAGGCCGCCATCACGGTCCAGCCGCCCGCGCTGCCGCCCCTGACGGCGATCCGGCCGGGGTCGGCGTGCCCTTCGGCGGCCAGCCAGCGGGCGGCGGCCACGGTGTCGGCGACGTCCGCCAGCCCCCACTGCCCCTTCAGCGACTCGCGGTAGGCGCGGCCGTAGCCGGTGGAGCCGCCGTAGTTGACGTCGAGCACGCCGATGCCGCGCGAGGTCAGGAACGCCTTGCCGAGGTCGAGCGCGGTGGTGGCGTGCGCGGTCGGCCCGCCGTGCACGAAGATCACGTACGGGTGAGGTCCGTCGGCGGCGTGGTCCGGATGCGCGGGCGGATACAGGAACGCGTACACCTCCCGGCCGTCCTCGCCCGGCAGCGTCACCGCCCGAGGCTCCGGCAGGTAGGCCGGGTCTGGCAGCCCGCCGGGGTCAGCAGCCAGCACCTCGATCCCGCCGGGGGTTCCGATGGCCGTGGTCACCCGGGTCACGGACATCGGGGTCGCCGGGCCGTACCCGATGCCGAGGACGGAGGTGCCGTCGGCGGCCAGCGTCGGCGCCCACCCCGGGAACGGGGTGTCCAGGTCGGTGAGGACGCCCGTGAGCGGGTCGAGCACGCCGAGCCGCAGGTCGCCGCGCCCGTGCAGGACGGCGAGCCGGCCGTCGGCGAGGACCGCGTACGGGAGGCCGCCCAGATACCACAGCGGCCAGGCGAACTCCTCCTCGCGCGGGCAGAGCGGCTCCGGCTCGCCGCCGCCGATGTCGGCCGCGTACAGGTTCCACCAGCCGGAGCGGTCGGAGATCAGGTAGAGACGGCCGTCGTCGCACCACTGGGGCGCCAGGACGGACTCCGAGGGGCCGCCGGCCACGGTCCACGTCTCGCCGTCGGACAGGCGGGTGACGCGCAGCTCGGTGCCGTGCCACGGCATCCGGGGGTGGTTCCAGCACACGTACGCGAGCAGCCGGCCGTCGGGGGAGAGTGTGGGGAAGGCGTAGAAGTCGTGGCCCGTGACCTGCTCGGCGGCCTCGCCCCCGGCCAGCGGGACGGACACGATCGACCGTGAGACCTTGCCGCCGTCGAGGTGGCGTTCGCGGACGCACCACACCTGGTCGTCGCGGACCATCAGGTCGGCGTAGCGGTCGCCCTCGGCAGTGAGCGGCCTGATCTCGCCCGACCGGTCGAGGGTGTGGAGCCGCTGGTCGGTCAGCTCGGTGAAGACGACGTCGCCGCCGGGCGTGACGGCGTAGGGGCGGCCGCCGTACTCGTGCACGCGGGTGCGGGCGTTCCACGGCGGCGGCAGCAGCTCGGTCCGGGCGCCGTCGGCGGTGAGGCGCACGATCGTGGTGCGCCCGCCCTCGCCGGGGCGGTCCTCCGTCCACCAGGCGGCGCCGCCGGACACGACGGGCCAGGCCGGACGAGCCGCCGCCCGGGCGACGTCGGAGGTGGAGATGGGTGAGGGCCACAGAGCGGCGGGCATACCCGCATCCTGCCGGAAATCCCCGCCGCTCGTGGGTCAGTCGGTGCTGTCGAGCCCGCCGCCGGAGCGCAGGCCGATCGCCTCCGCGCCGGGGGGCGCCACCGGGGGCGCCGCCGTCTTGCGGCTGCGCCTGCTGCGGCGTTCCAGCCAGTGGGCCAGGTAGCTGAGCGCCATGTTGAGCCCGACGTAGATGATGCCGATGACGATGGCCGCCGGGATCAGCGAGCCGAAGAACACCGCCGGCAGGATCTTGAAGCCGGTGTTGAGCAGGTCGACGTAGGCGATGATGTAGCCGAGCGCGGTGTCCTTGAGCAGCACCACGAGCTGGCTGACGATCGCCGGCATCATGGCCGTGACCGCCTGCGGCAGCAGCACCAGCCGCATCACCTGGTTCTTGCGCATGCCGACCGCGTACGCGGCCTCCGCCTGGCCCTTCGGCACCGAGAGCACGCCGGCCCGGACGACCTCGGCCAGCACCGACCCGTTGTAGAGGGTCAGGCCGAGCACCACGGCCATGAACGCGTAGTCGCCGCCGCCCATCACGGTCGGCGCCAAGTAGAAGATGAAGAAGATCAGCAGCAGCAGCGGGATGGCCCGGAAGACCTCGACCACCAGCCCGGCCGGGATCCGGATCCAGGCGTGGTCGGACAGCCGCGCCAGACCGAAGATCGCGCCGAACGCGAGCGCGAGCACCGCGGCCAGCGCGGCGGCCCGCAGCGTGCCGGCCAGGCCGGGCAGGATCCACGTCTGCCAGGTGTAGGGGTCGAGGAACGGCTCCCAGATCTTCCCCTCGAACTGGCCCTTGGCGTCGAAGCCCAGATAGACCCAGTAGGCGATGCCGCCCACGACCAGCACGCTGACCGCGGTGAGCAGGTGGTTGCGCACCCGCCCGCGCGGGCCCGGGGTGTCGAACAGGACGGAAAGGTTCATCGGGCCACCGCCAGACGTCGGGACAACCAACCGGTGAAGTAGCCGATGGGCATGGTCAGGGCCATGAACGCGATGACGATCCCGATGAAGATGGGGATCGACGCGCCGGTGGTGTCGAAGACCTCCTTCATGGTGGCGGCCGCGTCGGCGAGGTAGCCGCCGGCCGTCGCGACCGTGGTGTTCTTGATCATGGCGATCATCACGCTGCCCAGCGGGGCGATGACGGCCCGGAACGCCTGCGGCAGGATGATCAGCCGCAGGGACTGGAAGAACGACAACCCGATCGACCGCGCCGCCTCGGCCTGGCCCAGGGGCACCGTGTTGATGCCGGCCCGCAGCGCCTCGCACACGAACGACGCGGTGTAGAACGACAGGCCCATCGCGACGATCCAGAACGAGTTGACGCTCGGCTCCTGGGAGAACACCAGGCCGAGCTGGTCGCTCAGGCCCAGCGCGGAGAACGCCAGCACCAGCGTCAGCGGCGTGTTGCGCACCACGTTGACGTAGACGGTGGCGGCCGCACGCAGCACCGGCGTCGGCGAGACCCGCATCCCCACGAGGATCGTGCCCAGGATGAGGGAGGCGACCGCGGCCACGAGGGAGAGCTTGACGTTCTCCAGGAAGCCTTCCGCGAGGACGGGCGCGTACTTGATTAGTTCGTCCATCGTGCTCCACCGCATAGGAGGGCGGCGGCCGGGATCCCGGCCGCCGCCTACGACATGATCAGGCGCAACCCTCGGCCGGCGGTGCCTCGGTCGAGAGCGGCAGGCCCTCGATGCCGCCGAACCACTTGTCCAGCATGGTCTTCATCTGGCCGTTGTCCCACAGCGTCTTGATCGCGGTGTTGACGGCCTCGCAGGTCGCGGTGTCGCCCTTCTTCAGGCCGACGCCGTACTTCTCGTCGGTGAAGCCCTGGCCCAGCACCTTGAAGTTGCCGCCCGCCTGCTTGGCGAAGCCCGCCAGGATCAGGTCGTCGGTGGTGACGGCGTCGAGGTTGCTGCCGTTGAGCTTCTGCA
This sequence comes from Nonomuraea ferruginea, assembly GCF_039540635.1. NCBI lineage: Bacteria > Bacillati > Actinomycetota > Actinomycetes > Streptosporangiales > Streptosporangiaceae > Nonomuraea > Nonomuraea ferruginea. The sequence continues at coordinate 99,622 of NZ_BAABFD010000014.1, forward strand.
CGCACTCCGAGTAGTTCGCCGCGTCGACGGTGGTGGCGTCGATGTCGAGCTCGCCGTCCGGCGGCGGGTCGGTGATGCGCTTGTAGGAGTTGGAGCCTGCGGCCTTGCAGATGCGCTTGCCCTTGAGGTCCTGCGGGGTGTTGATCGACGTGTCGTCCTTGCGCACCATGATGTCCTGGTGCGAGATCACGTACGGGCCGCCGAAGGTGACCTTGCCCTTGCGCTCCTCGGTGATCGAGTAGGTGGCGAAGATGATGTCGACGGTGCCGTTCTGCAGGAACGGCTCGCGGTTGGACGAGGCCGACTCCTTCCACTCGACCTTGACGTCGGTGCCGCCGTTGAGCTCCTTGAGCACGGCCTTGGCAACGTCGACGTCAAAGCCCTCCGGCTCGGGCCCGGTCTTCAGACCCAGGCTCGGCTGGTCCCACTTGGTGCCGACGACCACGGTGCCGCCACCCTTGATCTTGTCGATCACGGTGGCGTAGGAGCCGCCGCCGTCGCCGCCGCCTCCAGCGTCATCGCCGCCGCAAGCGGTCAGCGCGCCCGCCATGGCGAACGCGGCGAGCACCGCTCCCATTCGACGCATGTGCATGTGTACCTGCCTCGTTAGTCAGTGCGTGAGGATCTTCGAAAGGAAGTCACGCGCCCGGTCGGTCTGCGCGTTGGTGAAGAACTCGTCAGGGGTGTTCTCCTCGACGACCTGCCCGTCGGCCATGAACACGACCCGGTTGGCGGCCCTGCGGGCGAAGCCCATCTCGTGGGTGACGACCATCATCGTCATCCCGTCACGCGCCAGCCCGATCATGACGTCGAGCACCTCCTGCACCATCTCGGGGTCCAGCGCGGAGGTCGGCTCGTCGAACAGGATCATCTTCGGGTCCATGGCCAGCGCCCTGGCGATGGCGACGCGCTGCTGCTGGCCGCCGGAGAGCTGGGCGGGATACTTGTCCGCCTGGGCCGCGATGCCGACCCGCTCCAGCAGCTCCATGGCGCGCTTGTCGGCGGCGTCCTTGGCCTGGCGGCGGACCTTGACCGGGCCCAGCGTCACGTTCTCCCGGATGGTCTTGTGGGCGAACAGGTTGAACGACTGGAACACCATCCCGACGTCGGAGCGCAACCTGGCCAGCGCCTTGCCCTCCGCCGGCAGCACCTGGCCGTCGAAGACGATCCTGCCGTCGTCGATCGTCTCCAGCCGGTTGATCGTCCGGCAGAGCGTCGACTTGCCGCCGCCGGACGGGCCGATGACGACCAGGACCTCGCCACGTGAGACGGTCAAGTTGATGTCCTTCAGGACGTGCAGCGCCCCGAAGTGCTTGTTGACGTGCTCCATCTGCACGAGTGGAGTGGCGTCCCCGTTCTCCGTCATGGACCCAAACGGTAGAGGCACGAAGGACGCTGGTCACTAACCAGGCGGTACCGATCCGATCACATCAGGCAGTCAAGCTGGTCTTTTGAAAGCGTACGGCTGGCGCAGGGCTCATAACGACTACCCTTGTTCATGCCATGACTGTGACCCAGGAGAGCCCCCGCACGTACGAGGTCCGCACGTACGGGTGCCAGATGAACGTGCACGACTCCGAGCGGCTGTCCGGCCTGCTGGAAGGCGCCGGCTACGTCGCCGTGACCGAAGGCGAGACCGCCGACGTCGTGGTCTTCAACACCTGCGCCGTCCGCGAGAACGCCGACAACCGCCTCTACGGCAACCTCGGCCATCTGCGGCCCGCCAAGGTCCGCAACCCGCGCATGCAGATCGCCGTCGGCGGCTGCCTCGCGCAGAAGGACCAGGGCGAGATCGTCCGCAAGGCGCCCTGGGTCGACGTGGTGTTCGGCACCCACAACATCGGCTCCCTGCCCGTGCTGCTGGAGCGCGCCCGCATCGAGGGCGAGGCGCAGGTCGAGCTGAAGGAGTCGCTGGAGGTCTTCCCCTCCACGCTCCCCACCAGGCGCGAGTCCGCCTACGCCGCCTGGGTGGCCATCTCGGTCGGCTGCAACAACACCTGCACCTTCTGCATCGTCCCGTCGCTGCGCGGCAAGGAGAAGGACCGCCGGCCCGGCGACGTCCTCGCCGAGGTGCGCACCCTCGTCGACCAGGGCGTCCTCGAAGTCACCCTGCTCGGCCAGAACGTCAACACCTACGGGGTCGAGTTCGGCGACCGGCTCGCCTTCGGCAAGCTGCTGCGCGCCTGCGGCGACGTCGAGGGCCTTGAGCGGGTCCGGTTCACCTCGCCGCATCCGGCCGCGTTCACCGACGACGTCATCGCCGCCATGGCCGAGACGCCCAACGTCATGCACCAGCTCCACATGCCGCTCCAGTCGGGCTCCGACCGGGTGCTCAAGGCCATGCGCCGCTCCTACCGCGCCGAGCGCTACCTCGGCATCATCGAGCGGGTCCGCGCCGCCATGCCCGACGCGGCCATCTCCACCGACATCATCGTCGGCTTCCCCGGCGAGACCGAGGACGACTTCCAGGCGACCCTCGACGTCGTACGGGAGAGCCGCTTCGCCAACGCCTTCACCTTCCAGTACTCGATCAGGCCGGGCACCCCCGCCGCCACCATGGACGACCAGATCCCCAAGGAGGTCGTCCAGGAGCGCTACGAGCGGCTGGTCGCCCTCCAGGAGGAGATCTCCTGGGCGGAGAACAAGAAGCAGGTCGGCCGCACGCTGGAGATCCTGGTCGCCGAGGGCGAAGGCCGCAAGGACGAGGCCACCCGCCGCCTTTCCGGCCGCGCGCCAGACAACCGCCTGGTCCACTTCGCCGTGGGCGAGGAGACGCCGCGTCCGGGCGACATGGTCACGGTCGAGGTCACGTACGCGGCCCCGCACCACCTGGTCGCCGACGGGGCGGTCCGCGAGCTGCGCCGCACCCGGGCGGGTGACGCCTGGCAGGCGCGTGTGGCTCCTCAGCCGTCCGGAGTGCTCCTCGGTATGCCTACCATCGGCCGGCCGGCGACTTCTCCTTCTTCTTCGGGCTGTTCCGCTCGCTGATCGTCGGGTGGGCTTGGCTCGGGTGGGTCGCGCCGTAAAAGATCAAGACCTTAAGGGCTTTTTGGGAAACCCCTCGGGCTGGGCGCCGATAGCAAGCCTTCGGCCTGCTCTGCCCGCCGTAGTTCCTGAGTTGCGGGCTCGCCTTGGGTGATCAGTTTCCTAGGCTCTTGAGGGCCTCGTAGCAGGCTTCGCGGCGGAAGTCGTGGAAGGTTGCGCAGGGGTCAGGGGCGGGGAGTCCTGGTGGGGTCTGAGCCTTGGGCTGGGGCTTGGGGGTGGGTGAGGGGGCGGTGGTGAGTGTGACCGCCTCGCCGGTGCTGGTGTTGTCGTTCGGTGTGTGGGTGCTGGAACGTTCCCGGGGTTCGGGGCGGTGGGTGCGGGGTTGGGCACGGGGGCCTTGGCGATCTCGGGTGGGGGACTGGCGTTCTGGGACGTCTGCCGGACGCCTGGTGGCGTCTCCTGGGTGGGACGAGGGTGTTGCCCTTGGTGGGGGGATCGGGTGGAGCCAGGGGGTTTCGCTGGTGATGCTCGTCACGGGAGCCGGGGGTTCTGGGCTGTCTGAATGGGGCGGTGGAATGGGCGTCCACGTGGGTGGGGGCGTGCGGCGGGATTGATCGAAAAGCGGGCTTTCCTGATCGATTTCCGGGGCGGATTTGCGAGGGTGCATTCGCGGGCCGGTGAACGCGAGGAGAATTCCCGCCGTGGCGATGGCCAGGACGGCGGTGACCGCGGCGACGGGGGCGAGGCGGTGGCGTCGACCTGGGCGAATAGGACCTTGGGGGGACAAGTCGTGATTCCTTTGTGATTGTTGCGCGAGCATTCGGCTGTTGCGGCTAGTGTGGTCCATCGCCCGCGGAAGCCGGAGAGCTTTCCCGATACGACCGCAGGGAGCTGTAACACCATGCAAGATCCGACCGAGCCGGATCGTCTTGAGATCCTCAACGGGCCAGGCGAGGGCCGCCGGGCCGCCAGGAACAGGCCGAGCAGGAAGAAAAAGATCACCGTCATCGCCGCGTCCGTACTCGTGGCGGCGATGGCCGTGGGCGGCGTCGGCTACGCGCTGACCGCCGGGTCCGGAGAGACGGGCACGCCCACCCAGCAGAGCCGGCAGGCGGGGCCCGAGCAGGGCGCCGGCGAGACCGGCAGCGAGGGCGAGCCGCTGCAGGACGAGGCGGCCGCCGACGAGGCCACCATGGGCGACGCCGACACCGGCCTGCCCGAGGAGGAGGCCGCCGAGATGGGCGACGCCTCCGTCGGCGACACATCGGGCGACACGTCGGGCGACACCCGCGACACCCGCGCCGGCTCGTCGGACAAGAGCACCGCGAGCAAGGGCGACGGCGCCAAGCAGGAAACCGCCGCGAAGCAGGGCGACAGCGGCAAGAAGCCCACGACCGCGGCCAAGCCGCCGCCCTCCGACGAGGGCGACAACCCGGCGGACGGCCCGGCCGGCACCGTCGGCGGCCAGTGCGCCAAGAGCGGCTGCTGACACCACGAGCACGGTGGCGCGGGACGCGGCCGTTCACCCTCCGGACGCACCCCGCGCCTTCTGAGAAACCTGAAGTGGCTTGCCGGTTCTCGCGGGCATTGGACCTACAGCCACCGGCCCCGCCTTCCTATGGTTCCGGCCATGACCATTGAGAAGGCGGCGGCACTGCGTGCCCTGCACGTGCCGGGAAAGCCGTTGATCCTGCCGAACGCCTGGGACGCCGCGTCCGCGACGGCCGTCCGGGAGGCCGGCTTCCCGGCGGTGGCGACCGGGAGCGCCGCGGTGGCGCGCGTGCTGGGCTACGAGGACGGCGAGGCGACGCCGGTGGCCGAGATGCTGGCCGCCGTGTCCCGCGTCGTCCGGGTGGTGGACGTGCCGGTGACGGCCGACATGGAGCGCGGATACGGGCTGGACCCGGCCGAGCTGGCCGGGCGGCTGCTGGAGACCGGCGCCGCGGGCTGCAACCTGGAGGATTCCGACCCCCGTACCGGAGAACTGGTCGATCCGGACGAGCAGGCCGCTTTCCTGGCGGCGGTGCGCGCCGCGGCGGGACCGGCGCTCGTCGTCAACGCCAGGATCGACACCTACATCGTCCGCGACGGCGGCGGGCGCGCCGAAGCGGTCGCGCGGGCCCGGCGTTACCTGGAGGCGGGCGCCGACTGCGTCTACCCGATCGGGCTGTCGGCCGAGGACGAGATCGGGGCGCTGGTGGGCGAGGTGGACGGCCCGGTCAACATCCTGTTCAAGCCGGGCGCGCCGAGCCTGGCCAGGCTGGCGGAGCTGGGCGTGGCCCGGGTCAGCTACGGCCACGGCCTGCACCGGGCGGCTCACGCGTACGCCGTGGGCATGATCGGCGCCGTGAGCGAGGGCCGCAGCCCCTACGAGTGACCACAGGACGAGAGCGTGTCAGCGGCGGCGCCGCGGCACCGGGACCCGCATCAGGTCGCGCGCCAGGAAGACCTCCCCGTCGAAGGAGCGCCGCACCTCTTCCAGGAAAACGGGCTCGTCCGCGAACGTGTAGCGCTCGGAGAAGTGCGTGAGCACCAGCCGCCGCACCCCCGCTTGGGCGGCCACCAGCCCCGCCTCGAACGCGGTCAGGTGCCCGTACTCCTTGGCCAGCGCCTGCTCGCCCGACAGGAACGTGGCCTCGATGACGAGCAGGTCGACCCCGTCGGCCAGCTCGAACACCGCGTCGCACAGCCGGGTGTCCATGACGAACGCCGCGGCCTGGCCCGGCTTCGGCACGCTGCACCGGGCCAGCGTCACGCCGCGCACGGAGCCGGTGCGCTGCAGCTCGCCCACCTCGGGCCCGCGGATGCCGTGGGCGGCCAGCCGCTCGGGCAGCATGCGCACGCCGGGCGGCTCCTGGACGCGGTATCCGTACGACTCGACCGGGTGGGACAGGCGGCGGGCGGTCAGCGGGCCGGTGGAGGCCAGCTCGCCGGAGACCGGGTGCTCCTCGATGACGGCGGTGTCGGCGAACACGGCGGCGTGCCGCAGCCTGCGCCAGTAGTCAGCGCCGGAGGCGGGGAAGACGGCCCGCACCGGGTGGCGCACCCTGTCGCGCGCGATGCGCTGGATCACGCCCGGCACGCCCAGGCAGTGGTCGCCGTGGAAGTGCGTCAGGCAGATCCAGTGGACGTCACTGGCGCTCACCCCGGCGTGCAGCATCTGCCGCTGGGTCCCCTCGCCGGGATCGAACAGATAACCCTGTCCGTCCCAGCGCAACAGGTAGCCGTTGTGGTTACGGTGTCGGGTGGGGACCGCGCTGGAGGTGCCGAGGATGACGAGTTCACGAGACGACATGACGACCACCGTCGCGTTCGCGGAGGTGCCGACGCCGGTCGGGCCCTTCGTGCTGGCCGTCACCGAGGACGGGCTGGTGGCGTCGGGGTGGGGCGTCCGTGACCGGATGCGCGACCGCCTCGGCCTGCCTGAGGTCCATGACCCGGATCGTACGGGTTCCGTGGTCGAGGAGCTGAGTGGTTATTTCACCGGTGCTTCGCGGCGGTTCGAGACGCCGATCGACTGGCGGCTGACGTCGGGCGTGCGGCGCGAGGTGCTGCAGGCCCTGTACGAGGTCCCGTACGGCACCGCGGTGACCTACGGCGAGCTGGCGGCGCGCAGCGGCACCGGCGTGCCCGCGCGCGGGATCGGCTCGATCATGGGGTCCAACCCGCTGCCGATCGTGGTGCCGTGCCACCGGGTGGTCGCGGGCAACGGGCTGGGCGGGTTCAGCGGCGGGGTCGGCGTCGAGACCAAGCGCTGGCTGCTCACCCACGAGGGCTACCTGCAGCCCACGCTGCTCGACCTGTGACGTGGTGCCGGGCGCGACCGCTGACCTGGGCAGGCCACACTGGTAGGCGTGCGTCACCCAGTCATCGCCGTCGTGGGGCCCACCGCGGCCGGTAAGTCAGACCTCGCCGTCGACATTGCGCTGCGGCTGGGCGGGGAGTGCGTCAACGCCGACTCCATGCAGCTCTACCGCGGCATGGACATCGGCACCGCCAAGCTCACCGAGGCCGAGCGGCGCGGCGTGCCCCACCACCTGCTCGACGTCTGGGACGTGACGGTCACGGCCAGCGTGGCCGAGTACCAGAAGCTGGTCAGGCCGCTGATCGAGGCCATCGCCGTGCCGGTGCTGGTGGGCGGCAGCGGGCTCTACGTGCGCGCGGCCATCGACGACCTGGAGTTCCCCGGCACCGACCCGGAGATCAGGGCCCGCCTGGAGGCCGAGCTGGCCGAGCGCGGCGCCGGGCCGCTGTACGCGCGGCTGCGCGAGCTCGACCCGGCCGCCGCCGCCGCGATCCTGCCGAGCAACGGCCGGCGCATCGTGCGGGCGCTGGAGGTGATCGAGCACTCCGGCCGGCCGTTCTCCGCCACCATGCCGTCCTACGAGGCCATCTACCCCAGCGTGCAGATCGGGCTGGAGGTGCCCAGGCCGGTGCTCGACGAGCGGATCGAGACCAGGGTCGGGCGGATGTGGGCGGCGGGGCTGGTCGGCGAGGTGCGCGAGCTGCTCGGGCGGGGCCTGGCGGAGGGCCGCACGGCCGGCCGGGCGCTCGGCTACGCCCAGGTGATCCGCCACCTGGAGGGAGAGTGGAGCGAGGAGGAGGCGTTCGCCGAGACGGTGCGGGCGACGCGGCGGTTCGCCAGGCGGCAGGAGTCGTGGTTCCGGCGCGATCCGCGGGTGCGCTGGCTCCCGTACGACGATCCCGGCCTGCTCGACCGGTCCCTGGCGCTGATAGCCGGACAGTAGTCCGGATAAAATCGGGTAATGCGCTTTCTCAAGGGGCACGGCACCGAGAACGACTTCGTCATCCTTCCCGATCCCGATGGGGAGCTCGACCTGCCCGCCACACTCGTGGCCCGCATCTGCGACAGGCGGGCCGGCGTCGGGGCCGACGGCGTGCTCCGCGTGGTGCGCACCAAGCAGGTTCCCGAGGTGGCGGGGCAGCAGGCCGAGTGGTTCATGGACTATCGCAACGCCGACGGCGGCATGGCCGAGATGTGCGGCAACGGCAGCCGGGTCTTCGCCCGCTACCTGGTCGACGCGGGGCTGGAGGGTCCGGGCGAGTTCGCCATCGCGACCCGGGGCGGCACCCGCCTGGTCCGGGTGGAGCCCGACGGTGAGATCACCGTCGAGATGGGCAAGCCCGCCGTGCTGGGCTCCAGCGTCACCACGGTGGGCGGCCACGAGTACGAGGGCGTCCACGTCGACGTGGGCAACCCGCACCTCGCCTGCTCGATCGGCGACCCGGTCGTCCAGCTCGACCTCACCCACCAGCCCACCTTCGACCCCGCGGTGTTCCCGGCCGGCGTCAACATCGAGCTGTTCAACGCGGTCGGCCCCAGCCGCGCGGTGATGCGGGTCTTCGAGCGGGGCTCCGGCGAGACCCGTTCCTGCGGCACCGGCGCGGTCGCCACCGCGGTCGCGGCCGCCGCGCTGTCCGGCGAGACCACCGGCACGTGGACGATCGAGGTGACGGGCGGCACGCTCACCGTGGTGCTCGACGAGGAGACCAGCTATCTGCGGGGCCCGGCGGTCATCGTGGCCTCCGGCGAGCTGATGCTTGCAGAATGATGTTCTCCTAGGGGATGCTGGGTCTGTTTCCCGAACCGAGAGGGGTGGAGATGGCAGACCCGCGCACCACAGCCGTCCAGGTCAAGGCGCCCATCGGGCAGTACGGCGGCGGCTTCATGATCTCCCGAGAGGCCAAGGCCGTCTGCGACGAGCACGGCCTGGGGCCTCGCGAGTTCTACTTCCGCGGCCGCTGCGGGGTGCTCGGCGAGTGCGAGGCCGACGTGGTCACCTCGGTGGCCGTCTTCTTCCCGCCCGAGCACGTCAGGCAGAGCTGGGAGGGCGGCCGCAAGATGCCCGTGGACCAGGCCGTCGAGCTGGCCGCCGGGGCCTGCCAGGACTGGGGGCGGCGCAAGCTCGGCGGCTACGACGGCTGCGCCAGGATCGCCGAGCTGCTGGAGAAGGTCGTCGAGGCGGCCTCACCGGTCGGGGCGCCGCTGTTCGCCGGGTGGCGGGCCGTGCCGCTCGCCGGCGATCCGCCCGCGCGGGCCGTCCAGCTCATGCACGTGGTCCGCGAGCTGCGGGGCGGGCTGCACGCCAACGCGGTGCTCGCCGCCGGGCTGAGCCCTCTGGAGGCCACGCTGGCCGCCGACCACGACGCGACGCCGTTCGGCCACCGGAGCGGCGAGATGATCGCCCAGTTCTTCCAGTGGCCGGAGCCCTATCCGACCCCCGGACCTGACGTCGTCGCACGCCGGGCCGCCGCCGAGGACGCCACCGACGACCTGATGGCACCGGTATTTTCCGTGCTAAACGACGACGAATCGGACGAGCTCATCGCGCTTCTGCGTTTGGGGGACGCTCGTTGACCTGGCAGACTGACTGCCCATGGACGTGGACATCTGGGCGTGGGTCGGCGAAACCCAGCAGCAGCTTTCCGAGGCGGGCAACGTGGGCCTCGCCATGGCTCTGGGAGACCTGCCCGCGCAGGCCTACGAAGGGCGATATCCGCAGCTCGACGTGATGGCCCCGGCCATCGCTCAGCAGGCGGAGGCCCTGGGGCAGCCCTGGCTGGAGTTCTACTCCCGCTACTGGCACCTCGTCGGCCGCATCGGCGACCGCGTCCAGGGCGCGGTCGCGATCGAGGACGCCGAGCAGCTGCTCGCGTTCGCCCAGCGCGAAGACGTCCGTGACTGCCCGGCCACCCCGGCGGCCGTCGAGGCGCTCGCCGTGGCGTGGGCCAACACCGACGGTCCCGGCTACGCCGACCGGCGGCTGGAGCTGCTGGCCCCGGCCATCGAGGGCGCCGACCCCGCCGGGCCCGCCTTCTCCGGACTGGTGACCCAGTACGCCGCCGCGCTCGTCGACGCCGGCCGCGCCGGGGAGGCCGTCACCTACATCGAGTCCGCCGTCGAGCGGCTGCGTGCCGCCGGCCGCGAGGCGAGCTGGGAGCTCGGCGCCGAGAGCGCCCGCGCGCTCCTCGCCGCGGGCCGCGCCGAGGACGCGCTCACCGCGCTGCAGGCCGCCGCCGGCTTCCAGGCCGACGACCCGGTCGCCAAGGACCACCGCGACGGCGTGCGCCGCGCGCTCGTCCTGGCGCAGCTCGACCGCCTCGCCGAGGCCGTCGACGCGCTGCCCGACCTCGACGTGGTGGGCGAGCACCCGCGAGTGTTCGTCGAGTGGGCCCAGGCGGTCTACAAGCTCTCCGGCTCCGCCCAGATCACCAACACCTGGCAGCTCGGCCGCGTGCTGCGCCAGTGGATCGACTACTTCGGCATGATGGGCGGCTACCGCTCCCGCGTCGAGCTCGCCCTCGTGGCGGGCGACCTGGCCGTCGCCCGGCAGGGCGTCTGGCAGGCCAGGGCACTGGCCGACCTGGCCGAGTCCGCCGCCGCCGAGCTGCGCGCCGACGCCGGCGTGGCCGAGCGCGTCGCCGCGCTGCGCGCCGCCGCCGACGCCACCGCCGAGCCCGAGGCGCCAGGCCCGCTGGAGGAGCGCGTCGCCTACTTCGACGCCGCCGACGGTTACAACGCCGACCCCGAGCGCTGGATCGGCTGGCTCGCCCCGCTGTCCGGCGAGGACCTCGAGGCCACCCGCCGCCACACCACCACCCTCGGCTTCCTCGGCTACCCCGCGTCCGGCGCCGACATCTACTGGAAGATGCTCGTCGACTCCGGCGACATCGCCACCGCCGAGCCCGACGACATCGGCTACCTCACCACGCTCCTCATCGAGGCCCGCCAGGACGAGCGCCTCGAGCAGCTGGCCGGCATGCTGCCGCACGCCGCCAAGCACCTCGCGCTGGCCCGCCTCCACACCGCCCGCGAGCGCTGGCCCGAGGCCCTCGACAACGCCGAGCACGCCGTCGCCGCCGGCGCCGGGGTCGACGCCCGCCGCATCGTCGCCACCGCCGCCCAGCAGCTCGACGACAACGTCAAGGGCGCCAAGGCGCTGCTGGAGGTGCTCGACGAGCTCGCCGACGAGGACGTCTGGCGCATGATCGTCATGGCCACGGCCGCCGAGGACTGGGCGGCCGTCCGCAAGGGCGCCGCCAGGATCGGCATGCCGATCAAGTCCACCGAAGGGCCGATCGAGGAGGAGATGGGCCTGATCCGGGTCATCCTCCCCGCGCCCGACGGCGGCCGCCGCCAGGTGCTGTCCATCCGCACCGGCCCCGCCACCGCCCGGCTGGCGCTGCCGCAGCCGCGCGGCATGGACTACAACGCCGGCGACCTCGTGGTGTTCGACCCGCAGCTGCTGGAGCCGCTCCCCGAAGACCCCGAGGAGCAGCAGAACTTCGTGCCGCCGTTCGCGGCGGTGAGCATCCTGCGGCCGGGCGGCTACACGAGCTACTTCTTCGACGGCGCCGCGCCGAGCGAGAGCGACTGGGCCGAGTTCACCGAGGTCATGGCCGAGCGCGGCTGGCCCATGTGGGTCTACAGCGACGAGAACTACCAGGTCAACCACCCGACGAGCGGCGAGCAGCTCCCCGGCGTGTTCGGCTGGGTGGCGGTGCCGCCCGGCGTCTCACCGGTCGAGGTCGACGCCCTGCTCGACGACGCCACGGAGCGCTGGTCCCACCCGCTGGCCTGGCTCGACCTGGCCCGCGAGGTCGACGTCGAGGTCGAGCGGCACGAGCGCATCGTCAAGGAGTACGGACTCTAGTCATGCTGCGGCGTTTCGGGCTCGACGGCAAGGTCGCCATCGTCACCGGCGCGTCCTCGGGGCTCGGCGTGGCCTTCGCCAGAGGGTTCGCCGAGGCCGGGGCCGACGTCGTGATCGGCGCTCGCCGCGCCGACCGGCTGGGAGAGACGCGGCGGCTGGTCGAGGAGACCGGCCGCCGGTGCCTGGCGGTGGCCACCGACGTGGCCAGGGCCGAAGACTGCGGCGCGCTGGCCGAGGCCGCGATGGCCGAGTTCGGCGCGGTCGACGTGCTGATCAACAACGCCGGGGTCGGCACCGCCGTGCCCGCGCTGCGTGAGACGCCGGAGGAGTTCCGGCAGGTGATCGACGTCAACCTGCTCGGCACCTATTGGATGGCGCAGGCGTGCGCGCGGGTGATGCGGCCCGGCTCGTCGGTGGTCAACATCGGCAGCGTGCTCGGCGGCACCACCGCCGGGCTCCCGCAGGCCGCCTACAGCGCGTCCAAGGCGGGCGTGGAGGGCCTCACCAGAGACCTCGCGCAGCAGTGGACCGGGCGGCGCGGCATCCGGGTCAACTGCCTGGTGCCGGGGTTCTTCGCCTCCGAGATGACCGATCAGTATCCGCCCGGCTATCTGGAGCGGGTCCTGGAGCAGCGGGTGCCGATGGGCCGGGCGGGCGACCCGGCCGAGCTCGTGGCGGCGGCGGTGTTCCTGGCGAGCGACGCGGCCTCCTACATCACCGGCGTCGCGCTGCCGGTCGACGGCGGCGTGCTCATCACCTGACGCGCCCGTCAGCGCGCGTAGATGCCGCGCAGCGCCGTCTCGACCACGGCGTCGGCGTAGGCGTGGGTGAGCGGGCCGGAGCGGTGCAGCCAGCGGCTGAGCAGCGGGCTCCAGATCAGGTCGACCGCCACGTCCAGGTCGAGATCCGCGGGCAGCTGCCCGGCCTCCTGGGCGGCGCGCAGGCGGGCCTTCTTCAGCTCGTTCATCGGCCCCTCCAGGCGCTCGGCGTAGAGGGCGGCCAGCGCGGGGTCGTTCGTGATCTCGATGGAGAGCGCGCGCAGCGGCCGGTCGTAGGCCGGGTCGGCGAACTCGTCGACGGTGGCGCGCAGCACCAGCTTGAGGTCGGCCTCCAGGTCGCCGGTGTCGGGCAGCGCCATGCCCTCAGCGCCCTCCCGCCCCTCGGTCAGGCTCAGCACGGCGTCGAAGAGCACCGCGCCCTTGGACGGCCACCAGCGGTAGATCGTCTGCTTGCCGACGCCCGCGCGGGCGGCGATGCCCTCGATGCTGAGCTTGGCGTAGCCGACCTCGCCGGCCAGCGCGAAGGCGGCGTCGAGGATGGCGCGGCGGGAGGCCTCGCTGCGGCGGCCCGTGTCAGGTGTGGTTCTGCGCTGCACGGGCCGATCCTAGCAGGAGACGAGACGGTCCGTCTCTGCTGAGAGACGCTCTTGTCCTGCCGATCGCTGGGCTTTATGTTCGTTGCGTAGTCCGGTACGTGTTGCGTATTAAGGAACAACCGGAGGGTGCATGACGAGCCGGCCTCGATTGGTGATCATAGGAGCCGGCATCGTGGGCTGTGCCCTGGCCGACGAGCTGACCGCACGCGGATGGACCGACGTCACGGTCGTCGACCGGGGGCCGCTCCCCGCCACCGGCGGCTCCAGCTCCCACGCGCCGGGCCTGGTCTTCCAGACGAACCCGTCCAAGACCATGACCGAGTTCGCCTCGTACACCGTGCGCAAGTACACCGAGCTGGGCTGTTTCGAGCAGGTCGGCGGTCTGGAGGTGGCGACCACCGAGGAACGCTGGCAGGACCTTCACCGTAAGCACGGCTGGGCCGAGTCCTGGGGTGTGGAGAGCCGCCTGGTCGACCCCGCCGCCTGCGCCGAGCTGTGGCCGCTGCTCGACCCGGGCAAGGTGCTCGGCGGCTTCCACGTGCCGTCCGACGGGCTGGCCGTCGCCGTCCGCTGCTGCGAGACGCAGGCGCGGCGGGCGTCGGAGCGCGGCGCGCGGTTCCTGGGCGGGCACACGGTGGTGGGCGTCGAGCAGCACGGCGGCCGGGTCACCGGCGTGGCGGTCGAGTCCGACGACGAGCACGGGGTCGTCGAGCACCGGGTCATCGAGGCGGACGTGGTGGTGTGCGCGGCCGGGTTCTGGGGGCCGTCGATCGGCGAGCTGGCCGGGCTGACCGTGCCGCTGCAGCCGCTGGCCCACCAGTACGCCAGATCGGGCCCGCTGGCCGGCAGCCCGGGCACCGGGCCGATCCTCCGCCACCAGGACCGCGACCTCTACTTCCGGCACCACGGCGACCGCGTCGGCGTCGGTTCGTACGCCCACCGCCCGATGCCCGTCGCCCAGCACGAGATCGGCCCCAAGGGCACCACGATGCCGTCGGTGCAGGCGTTCACCGGTGAGGACTTCGACCCCGCCTGGCGGGACGCGTGCGAGCTGCTGCCGACGCTGGCCGGGACCACGTACGAGGACGGCATCAACGGCGTCTTCTCCTTCACCCCCGACGGCTTCCCGCTGATCGGCGAGGCGCCGCACCTGGAGGGGTTCTGGCTGGCCGAGGCCGTCTGGGTGACGCACTCGGCCGGGGTCGCCAGGGCGGTGGCCGAGCTGCTGGTGGACGGCGTGTCCGCGACCGACCTGCACGAGTGCGAGCTGAGCCGGTTCGAGCCGGTCCAGCTCTCCCCGGCCTTCGTCGCCGAGCGCGGCGCGCGGAACTTCGTCGAGGTGTACGACGTCATCCACCCGCTGCAGCCGATGGAGTCGCCGCGGCCGATGCGCACCAGCCCGTTCCACATCCGGCAGCGCGAGCTGGGCGGCTTCTTCCTGGAGGGCGCGGGCTGGGAGCGGCCGCACTGGTTCGAGGCCAACCGGCCGCTGCTGGACGACCTCCCCGGCGACGAGGCTTTTCTCGGCCGCCGGGACGCGTGGGCGGGCCGCTACTGGTCGCCGATCGCCGCGGCCGAGTCGCACGCCACCCGCGAGAGCGTCGCGCTCTACGACATGACCCCGCTCAAGCGGATCGAGGTCGGCGGCTCGAAGGCGGCGGCGTTCCTGCAGCGGCTGACCACCAACGACGTGGACAAGAAGCCCGGCTCGGTCACGTACACGCTCCTGCTGGACACCGGCGGCGGCATCCGCTCCGACCTCACCGTGGCCAGGATCGAGGAGGACCGGTTCCAGATCGGCGCCAACGGCAACCTGGACCTCGACTGGATCACCCGCCACGCGCCCGGCGGCGTGTACGTGCGCGACATCACGCCCGGCACCTGCTGCGTCGGCGTGTGGGGGCCGCGCGCCAGGGAGCTGGTGCAGCCGCTCACCGACCTGGACATGTCCCACGAGGGCTTCCGCTACTTCACCTGCAAGACCGGTTACGTCGGCCACGTGCCGGTGACCGCGATGCGCGTCTCGTACGTGGGCGAGCTGGGCTGGGAGCTCTACACCACCGCCGACCTCGGGCTCAAGCTGTGGGACACGCTGTGGGCGACCGGCCTGCCGGTCGCCGGCGGGCGGGCCGCGTTCAACAGCCTCCGCCTGGAGAAGGGCTACCGGCTGTGGGGGGTCGACATGACACCCGAGCACGACCCGTACGAGGCGGGGCTGGGGTTCGCGGTCAAGACCGGCAAGGACTTCGTCGGCCGCGACGCGCTGTCCACGGACGTCACCCGCAAGCTGGTGCCGCTGCTGACCGCCGAGGTCGTCATGGGCAAGGAGCCGGTCAGGCACCAGGGCCGCACCGTCGGGTACGTCACCAGCGCCGCGCACGGCCACACGATACGGGCGCCGATCGCCTACGCCTGGCTGCCCGCCGAGCTGGCCGAGCCCGGCACCCAGGTGGACGTCACGTACTTCGGCCGGCGCGTGCCCGCCGAGGTCGCCGCCGAGCCGTTGTTCGACCCGAAGATGGAGAAGATCCGACGGTGACCCATCCCGACTTCCTCTGGCGCGACCCCGATCCGAAACCCGCCTACGACGTCGTCATCGTCGGCGGCGGCGGCCACGGCCTGGCCACCGCCTACTACCTGGCGCGCAACCACGGCATCACGAACGTGGCCGTCCTGGAGAAGGGCTGGCTCGCGGGCGGCAACATGGCGCGCAACACCACGATCATCCGCTCCAACTACCTGTGGGACGAGAGCGCCGCCATCTACGAGCACTCGCTGAAGCTGTGGGAGGGGCTGAGCGACGAGCTCGACTACGACCTGCAGTTCAGCCAGCGCGGCGTGCTCAACCTCGCGCACAACCTCGGCGACGTGCGCGAGGCCAGGCGGCGGGTGAACGCCAACCGGCTCAACGGCGTGGACGCCGAATGGCTCGACGCCGACGAGGTCGGGAAGTTCTGCCCGATCGTCAACGTGTCGAGCCGGGCCCGCTACCCCGTCCTGGGCGGCACGCTCCAGCGGCGCGGCGGCATCGCCAAGCACGACCACGTGGCCTGGGCGCTGGCCCGCCGGGCCGACGCGTACGGCATCGACCTCATCCAGGGCTGCGAGGTCACCGGCTTCGCGATCGAGCGCGGCAGAGTGCTGGCCGTCGAGACCACGCGCGGCCGGATCGCCGCCGGGAAGGTCGCGCTCGCCGCCGCCGGGCACACCTCCGTGCTCGCGGCCAGGGCCGGGATCCGGCTGCCGCTGCAGTCGCACCCGCTGCAGGCGCTGGTGTCGGAGCTGCTGGAGCCGGTGCTCGACTGCGTGGTCATGTCGAACGCCGTGCACGTGTACGTCAGCCAGGCGCACAAGGGGGAGCTGGTGATGGGCGCGGGCATCGACGCGTACAACTCCTACGGCCAGCGCGGCGCCTTCCACGTCGTCGAGGCGCAGATGGCGGCGGCGCTGGAGCTGTTCCCGATCTTCGCCAGGGCCCGGGTGCTGCGCACCTGGGCGGGCATCGTGGACGTGTCGCCGGACGCCTCCCCGATCATCGGCCGCACCCCCGTCCAGGGCCTGTACGTCAACGCGGGCTGGGGGACCGGCGGCTTCAAGGCCACGCCGGGCTCCGGCTGGGTCTACGCGCACACGATCGCCGAGGGCGAACCCCATCCGCTGGCCGGGCCGTTCGCGCTCGACCGGTTCACCAGCGGGGCGCTCATCGACGAGCACGGCGCGGCGGCGGTGGCGCACTGATGATGCTCATCGACTGCCCGTTCTGCGGCCCCCGCGACGAGAACGAGTTCCACTACGGCGGTCAGGCCGGGATCGCCTACCCGGAGGCGCCCGGCGAGCTGTCCGACGCCGAGTGGGCCGAGTACGTGTTCATGCGCGACAACCCCAGGGGCTGGCTCCGCGAGCGCTGGTTCCACGGGCTCGGCTGCCGCACCTGGTTCACCGTCGAACGGCACACCGTCACCCACGAGATCCGGAAGGCGCCATGAGCCGTCTGCCGTCCGGCGGTCTGATCGACCGCTCCGTCACGCTGCCCTTCCGCTTCGACGGACGGCAGATGCACGGCCACCCCGGCGACACGCTCGCCTCCGCGCTGCTGGCCTCGGGCGTGCGCGTGGCCGGGCACAGCGTGAACCTGGGCCGGCCGCGCGGGATCTTCACCGCCGGGCCGGAGGAGCCGAACGCGCTGGTACGGGTCGGCGCCGACCCGATGCTGGCCGCCACCACGGTCGAGCTGCACGCGGGCCTGGAGGCGTGGAGCCTGCGCGGCAAGGGCCGGCTCGACCCCGGCGCCGTGGACGATCGCCGCCACGACAAGGGCTACCTGCACTGCGAGGTGCTCGTCGTGGGCGGCGGCCCCGCCGGGCTGGCCGCCGCGCTCGCCGCCGGGGAGTCCGGCCTGCGGGTCATCCTGGTCGACGACCAGCCGAGGCTCGGCGGCGACCTGCTGGGCAGCCGCGTCCTGCTCGACGGCGCGCCCGCGCTCGGCTGGGTGGCCGCCGCCGAGTCGCGCCTGGCCGCGCTGCCCGAGGTGCGGGTCCTCACCAGGACCACCGCGACCGGCTTCTACGACCACGGCTACGTGGTCGCCGTCGAGCGCCGCCCGCGCGGCGAGCGGCTGTGGCACTTCCGCGCGGGCCGCGTCGTGCTGGCCACCGGCGCGCACGAGCGGTCCCTGCCGTTCCCCGGCAACGACCTGCCCGGCGTCATGCTCGCCGCCGCCGCGCGCACGTACGCCAACCGATACGGGGTACGTCCCGGCGCCCGCGCGGTCGTGTACGCGTGCGCGGACTCCGGGTACGAGGCCGCCCGCGACCTGGCGGCGGCCGGGGTGGAGATCGCCGCCGTCGTGGACCCCCGCCCGGAGGGTCTCTCCGGCGCCCTGGCAGGGCGCGTCACCGGCACCGTGGCCGGGGACGACGGGACGCTCGCGGCCGTCCTGATCGGCGACCGGCGCGTGGAGGCCGACCTGCTGGCCGTGGCGGGCGGCTGGAACCCGGCCGTGCACCTGTTCAGCCAGTCACAGGGCAGGCTGCGGTTCGACGAGACCCTGCGCGCGTTCGTGCCCGGCGAGCCCGCGCAGGCCGTGAGCCCCGCGGGGGCCTGCCGCGGGCTGTACGGCACAGCGCAGGCCATCGAGGACGGCTACCGGGCGGGCGCCGAGGCTCACGGACCTGTCGCCGCCGGGTTCAGGGTGCCGGTTTCGGACGAGGAGGCTCTACGGCCGCCCGCCGCGTACTGGGGTGAGCTGGACCCCGATCCCACGGCGTTCGTGGACCTCCAGCGGGACGTCACCGTCGCCGACGTGGCCAGGGCCACCGGGGCCGGGATGCGCTCGGTCGAGCACGTCAAACGGTTCACCACCGCGAGCACCGGCGCCGACCAGGGCAAGACCTCCGGCGCCCTGGTCGTCGGCGTGCTGTCCGAGCTGCTCGGCGCCGCCCCCGGCCAGGTCGGCGTCACCACGTTCCGTCCCCCGTACACGCCCGTGTCGTTCGCCACCCTGGCCGGCCGCGACCGGGGAGCGCTGTCCGACCCCGCCAGGACCACCGCCATGCACCGCGCGCACATCGCCAGGGGCGCGGTGTTCGAGGACGTCGGCCAGTGGAAGCGGCCCTGGTACTTCCCGCTCGGCGGCGAGACCATGCGCGAGGCCGTGCGGCGCGAGTGCGAGGCCGCCCGCACCGCCGTGGCCGCGATGGACGCCTCCACCCTGGGCAAGATCGACATCCGGGGCGCGGACGCGGGCGCGTTCCTGGACCGGATCTACACCAACATGTACTCCACGCTCGCCGTCGGCGCCTGCCGCTACGGGCTGATGTGCACCGCCGACGGCATGGTGTTCGACGACGGCACCACCACCCGGCTGGGCGAGCACCACTACCTGATGACCACCACCACCGGCAACGCCGCCGCCGTGCTCGACTGGCTGGAGGAGTGGCACCAGACCGAGTGGCCGTCCCTGGACGTGCGGTTCACCTCGGTCACCGACCACTGGGCCACCGTCGCCGTGGCCGGCCCGCTGGCCGGGACGGTCATCGCCGCCGTCGCCCCCGAGGCGCTCGGCCTGGCGTTCATGCGCCACACCGAGGCCGCCGTGCTCGGCGTGCCCGGCCGGGTCTTCAGGATCAGCTTCTCGGGCGAGCTCGCGTACGAGGTGAACGTGCCCTGGCACCACGGGCGGGCGCTCTGGGAGGCGGTGCTGGGCCTCGGCGCCGTTCCGTACGGGACCGAGACCATGCACGTGCTGCGGGCCGAGAAGGGGTTCCCGATCGTCGGCCAGGACACCGACGGCACGGTCACCCCGCAGGACCTCGGCATGTCGTGGATCGTCTCCGGGCGCAAACCGGACTTCGTCGGCAAGCGCTCCCACGCGCGGCCGGACACCTCCCGGACGGACCGCAAGCGGCTGGTGGGCCTGCTGACGGAGGATCCGTCGGCTTTTGTGGAGGAGGGCGCCCAGCTCGTCGCCGACGGGGTCATGCTCGGACACGTCACCTCCAGCTACCCGAGCGTCCCGCTCGGCCGCGCCATCAGCCTCGCGCTCGCCAGGAACGTCTCGCCCGGCGACCGGCTGACGGCCATCTCGGGCGACACGGAGACCCCCGTGCGGGTGGTCTCCCCGATCTTCTACGACCCCGAAAACCTCCGCCGCGACGGCAACCCCACCCCCCAAAACCCCCCGCCCCAAGCAGTCCCGTCCGAGATCACCCCCGCCTCACCTCAGGGGGCGGTGTCGTCCGAGGTCACTCCCGGCTCGTCTGGAGGGGTGGTGCCATCCGAGGTCGGACCCTCCTCACCGCGAGGGGTGGTGTCGTCGGAGGTCACTCCCTCCTCATCAGGGATGGTGTCGTCCGGGGGCACCGGCAGGTCGGGTGAGGGGGTGGCTTTGGGTGGGGGTTTGTGGATGTGGGCGGAGAGTCCGGCTGCGGGGTTCAAGGAGCGGTTCGCGGCGGTGGGTGGTGGGCGGGTGCGCGTGCGGGAGGTGCCGTTCGTGCCGATGTGGGAGGTGCGTGGGGAGGATCCGGGGACGGGCATGCGGTTGGGGCCGGAGTGGTGGTTGGTGGTCGGGGAGGGTGAGCCGGGGGCGGGGTGGGTGGACGTCTCGGGTCAGCGGACGGTCATCGAGCTCACAGGCCCGGGGGCGCTGGACGTCCTGATCACCGGTTGCCCGATCGACCTGCACCCGGGGGTGTTCACCGGCCACGCGCAGACGGTCCTCGGCAAGGCGCCGGTGATCCTCCAGAGGTACGGCGACTCGTACCGGATTTTCGTTCGCTCCTCGTACGCGAACTATCTCGGAGAGTGGCTGATTGATGCCTTGGAGGGGTAAAGCGCGGGCAAAGAGGAAATTGATATACCTAGACGATCGGTAGCCGAGTCTGGGAGTCGCAGTGCGTGTTCGGGCGGTCTTGGCGGGTTTGGCCGCCGTAGTGATGCTCACCGGGTGCGGGGAGCTGGAAGCACAACTGGGACAGCAGGCGGAGGACGGCGGCACATCCTCGTCCGACGTAGACGTCAAGGACGCGCGCGGCAAGCTGGAGAAGCTGGCCGTCAAGGGGCGGGCGCCGAAGACCGGGTTCGACCGCGACAAGTTCGGCCCCGCCTGGGCGGACGTCGACCGCAACGGCTGCGACACCCGCAACGACATTCTCAAGCGCGACCTGACCGACGAGACCTTCAAGGAGGGCACCCACGACTGCATCGTCCTCACCGGCGTCCTGAAGGACCCGTACGGCGGCGAGACGATCAGCTTCGAGCGCGGCCAGGACACCAGCAGCAAGGTCCAGATCGACCACCTGATCCCGCTCTCCGACGCCTGGCAGAAGGGCGCCCAGCAGTGGTCGGACACCAAGCGCAAGGAGTTCGCCAACGACCCGCTCAACCTGCTCGCCGTCGACGGCCCGCTCAACAGCCAGAAGAGCGACTCCGACGCGGCGACATGGCTGCCGCCGCGCCGGTCCTACCGCTGCGCGTACATCGCCCGTCAGATCGACGTCAAGGCCAAGTACGAGCTCTGGGTGACGAAGGCCGAGAAGGACGCCATGGACGGCATCCTCGACTCGTGCTGAGCGTCAGTCGTCGTCGCTGTCGTCATCGTCGTCGGCCCGCTCGGTCTCCTGCTTGAGCAGCTTGCCCGACGCGGCGTCGATGTCGAGCTCGTGCTCGACGTCACCCTTGATCGTCTTGACCTCCCAGACGTCCGTCTTCTTGCCGCGGCCGTCGAAGTCGACCTCCGACACCCACGAGCCCGGCACCTCCTTCAGGGCGAGCTCGATGGCCTGCTGGGCGGTCACCTGAGGGGCGGTCTGGGCGACGCTCTGGGAGGCGGGGCCTTCGAGGGAGTCCTGGGAGGCGGCGAAGGCGGCGGAGCCGCCGGCCACGAGGGCCATGGCGGCGGCGCTGGCGACGATGATTTTCGTAGTGGTCTGCATGCCTTCAAGAAAACCCCGGTCGCCGGTAATGCCGCGCTAAGGCCGCCCTAACGTCACTTCAACCCGCGCGCCGCCGGACGGCACGGGCGACACGGCCAGGCCGCCGCCGCTGGACTCGGCGGTGCGGCGGGCGATGTCCAGGCCGAGACCGGTCGAGCCGCCGCCGCTGTTGCCCCGGGCGAGCAGGGCGGGGTCGAATCCGGGGCCCGTGTCGCTGACCACGAGCTCGGCTCCCTTCGGATGCGGCGCGAGCCGTACCGAGAAGGACGCCCCTTCGGGGGTGTGCGCGAAAACGTTGCCCAGCAGCGCGTCCACGCACGCCGCCAGCGACTCGGCGCCGGCCGCGACGGGCAGCTCGCCGCCGGGCAGGGCGACGTCCACCTCGCGCCCCTGGTCCTCGGCGAGCACCGACCAGAAGCGCACCCGCTCCCGCACCACGGCGGTGGCGTCGCAGGACTCGCGCCCGGCCGAGCGGCGGCGGGCGTCGGTGATGACCGCGCTGACGGCGCGCTCCAGCGCGTCCACGCGGGCGCCCACGCGCGCCGCCTCCTCGGGGTCGCGCAGCGACTCCACGTCCAGCCTGAGTCCCGTCAGAGGCGTACGCAGGCGGTGCGACAGGTCGGCCACCGACTCGCGCTCGGCCGCCAGCAGGTCGCCGATGCGGCCGGCCAAGTGGTTCAGCGCCAGCGCGACCGCCCGCACCTCCGTCGGCCCTCCCGGCTCCGCCCGCGCGTCCAGGTCGCCGCCGGCCAGCCGGTGCGACACCCGGGCCAGCCCGTCGATCGGCCCGGTCATGGCCCTGGCCAGCCGGTCGGCCAGCGCGATGCCCAGCACGACCAGCGCCAGCCCCAGCACGAGCAGGGCCGTCCACGCCTCGCGGACGCCGCGCATCAGCTCGGCGTCGCTCACGAACGACCTGATGACCACGGTGCCCTCCGGCGACTGCACCGCGACGAGCACCTCCCTGCCGTCGTCGCACTCGGCGGTGACGCTGCGGCCGGTCGCCGCCAGCTCCACCGCGTCGGTGCGCCGGGCCTCCTCGCCGATCACGCGCCCGCCGGGCAGGAACACGGTCACGGGCCACTCCACGCGCTCGACCGCCAGCGGCAGGTCCGCCGTGCCGACCGAGACGGCCACCGACTCGGCGGCGGCGGTGGCGCGGCTCATCGCGCCGTTCTCCGCCACCGAACGGATCAGCAGCGCCATCGGCACCAGCAGCGCGATCAGCACCAGCGACGTGGTGGCCGCCACCAGCAGCGCCAGCCAGCGCCTCACGACGGCTCGACCAGCTTCACCCCGACGCCGCGCACCGTGTGCAGGTAACGGGGTTCGGAGGCGGTCTCGCCGAGTTTCCTGCGCAGCCACGACAGGTGCACGTCCACGGTCTTGTCGGCGCCGCCGTACGGGAGCTGCCACACCTCGGTCAGCAGCTCCCGCTTGGTGACGACCTCGCCCGCGCGCGCCGCCAGGTAGTGCAGCACGTCGAACTCGCGCGGCGTCAGGTCCAGCGCCGCACCGTCCAGCTCGGCCAGCCGGGCGCGCGGGTCCACGCGCAGCGCGCCGACCTGGAGCGGCGTCGGCGCCGGGTCGCCGGCCCGCCGCAGCACCGCCCTGATCCGGGCGTCGAGCTGCGTCGCGCTGTACGGCTTGACCACGTAGTCGTCCGCGCCCGCGTCCAGCACAGGCACCATCTCGGCGTCGCCGTCGCGGGCGGTCGCCACGATGACCGGCACCTTGCTCACCGCCCGCAGCATCCGCAACAGCTCGGCGCCGTCGAGGTCGGGCAGCCCCAGGTCGAGCACGATCAGGTCGGGCCGGTCCTGCACGGCCAGCCGCAGGCCGTCGAGCGCGGTGGGGGAGGAGGCGACGGCGTGGCCGAGATCCCGCAGCCCGCGGCTCAGCGCCGTGCGGATCGTCACGTCGTCCTCAATCAGCAGGATGTCAGCCATATGGTGAAACGGTAGACGGTAAACAGAGGTACGAGCCGCCGTCTTAGGGCTGTCTTAACCCGCGCTTAGCCGTACGAGGGGAAAGGTGACGAGGGTGAAGCGACTCGTCCTGGCCTGGGCCGCCGCCGCGGTCGCCGCGACCGGCGCGGCCGTGGCGGTGCTCGGCCTGCTCGGCGGCGCGCTGACCGGCACGTCCGGCCAGGTGATGACGCAGGAGGAGGCCCGTGCCGCCCTGACCAGGGTGACCGCCACCATCCAGCGCCCGTCCCAGAGCCCCGCGCGGACCCCCACCCAGGCGCCCCTGGAGAACGAGGTGATCCGCACCGCGGGCGGCACCGTCATCGCCTCCTGCGCGGGCGGCAAGGTGACGCTGCGCTCGTGGAGCCCCGCCCAGGGCTACTCGGTCGACGGCGTCGAGCCCGGCCCCGACACCGAGGCCAAGGTGGAGTTCGAGCCGGACGACGACGCCGAGGAGGTCGAGGTCAAGGTGGGCTGCGCGGGCGGCCGACCGGTCAAGCTTCCAGACTGAGCGCCTGCGAGGTCAGCTCGGCCTGCTTCCTGATCTGGCCCATGATGATGGGGTTGACCCCCTTGGCCTGGAAGGTCGCGACCATCTTGTCGAGCACCGCCCTGGCCTTGGGCAGGTCGCCCTGCCGCGCCTCCGCCCTGGCCCAGCGGCGCATCACCATGTTGAGCGTGATGTTGTCGATCGTGCCCGCCCCGGCGACCCTGGCGAGCTGCTCGATGCCCTGCTTCGGGTCGGGCGGCCGGATCCGCAGCCGCTTGCCGGCGGTGATGGTCTTGAACTCCCGCTCGGCGTTGAGCCCCTTCACCATCCGGGCGTAGACGGACAGCGGGTGCTGCCCGAACCGGTCGATCATCTCGTCCAGCGCCTCGTTGCCCGGGCGCAGCGCCGGCGAGTCGGAGCCGAGCAGCGAGAACAGCTTGCCCTGGTCCTCGCCCAGCATCAGCTCGGCCACCCGGTGGTCGTCGTCGGTGGCCGGGTAGCGCACCCGTACCAGGCAGGGCGGGGAGACCACGTGCGAGCCGTCGGCGGCGATGTACTGGGCGCGCACCCGGTACTCGCCGGGCTGCTGGAAGTAGTGGCCGTCGCGGCCGTGGCCGATGTAGGCGCTGCGGTACATGGCCGGGTTGCCGGCGTCGAGCCTGATCTCGGGCGAGCGGTCGACGCAGTGGCGCATCATCGGCCGGTAGAGCACGGTCCTGCCGCTCGGCTGGGTGATCGTGACCTGGGTGAACTCGGTGTCGGGGTGGAGGTGGCCGTGGGTGACGCGCGGCTCGCCCGTACAGGAGAGCTTGAGCTCGACCACCACCGGCTCGCCGAACCCGAACGGGTCCTTGGCCCGCAGCTCCAGCGCCAGACCCGAGTGGTCCTCGATCGGCTGCTCGAACGGGGCCACCTCGGCGGCGCCCGCGCCGAACGCGTTGGCGCCCATGGCGACGTCGCGGAAGAAGCCGTGGCGCACGTGCACCAGCTCCGTGTCGGTGAACTGGAACGGGAACGCCGCCCAGTAGCCCTCCTCGCCGCCCGGCCGGTAGTTCTGCACGTAGTTCATCCAGGACAGATCGCCGAAGCCGCCGTGCGGGCCGAGCGGCTGGGGCGGCGTGGCGAGGTTCTTCTGCCAGGAGTGCAGCAGGTTGAAGGCGTGCCCGAGCTCGTGCACGTACGTCCGTAACTGGGCCCGCTGCGCCTCCGGCGAGTCGCCCTTGATCGCGTCGTGGAACACGGCGGCGCCCTGCCGCTGGTGGGCGTCGTCGTAGTCGAACATGATGCCCCGGTAGCCGCCCACGTGCCGGCTGGCCACCAGCAGCCACACCCGCCAGGCCGGAGCGTCGCCGAACCGACTGAACTGCTGGGTCATCGCGTGGTGCAGCTCGGCGTCGTCCCAGGCCAGGTCGGCGCCGGAGCCGTCGACCGGGATCACGCCCGGCTCGGTCACGGTCATCCCGACGCCCGCCTCCGCCCAGGCCTCCACCACGTTCAGCTCCCGCGCAGGCGACCCGTCGGGCCCCCGCAGCCTGCCGGTGTGGTACGAGACGAACGGCACGGCTCCTGCCACCGAATCCTGCTCCAGCACGACCTCACGGAAGTGGCGCGAGGTGAACCGGACGGGGTAGTCGCGCCCGGCGACGCGCGCGGTGCCGCCGTCGCCGATGATCGTGACGCGCACGTCACGGGCCGGCGTGGCGAAGGTGAACTCCCCCCGCCCCTCGGCCCGCGTCTCGTCACCCTCCGCCGTGACGACGGGGGCGTGCAGCACGAAGGACCCGTCGTAGGTGACGGTCGCGCCCGAGGCGGCGAACAGGTCGCCGCTCACCCGGCCCGTCGGCCGGGGCCCGTCGACGTCGACGCGGAGCACCAGCGTCGAGTCACCGTCATGCCCCTGGTAAAGCCCGCTGATCATGATCGCCCCCTGGAGTCGGTGGGGTTACAACGCGGACACTTCTCCCGACGGGCGGGCGTGTCAACGGGATCCGCGAACTCGCAGCGAGCTCAGCAGCTCCTCGGAGGCCCGGGTGATCGTCTCGACCGCGCGGTCGAACGCCTCGGCGTTGTGCGGGGCCGGGGCGCGGAAGCCGGAGATCTTCCTGACGTACTGCAGCGCCGCCGCCCGCACGTCGTCCTCGGTGACGTCCTCGGTGTACGGGGGGCGCAGGGTCTTGATGCTTCGGCACATGCTTCAACCGTAATAGCCGAGCCGCCGGCTTATCTCCCGCGCGCCCTCGGCCACGGACTCGCCCACCTCAGGCAGCCGCTGCGGGGTCAGGCGGAAAGACGGCCCGGACGCGCTCACGGCGGCCACGACCGCGCCGTCGATGTTCCTGACCGGCGCCGCGACCGCGTTGAGCCCCGGCTCCAGCTCCTCCACCGCGGCCGCCCAGCCGCGCCGGACGATCTCCTCCAGCCCGAGCTGCCGCCGGTCGGTGATGGTCAGCGGGGTGAACCGGCGCAGCTCGTCCGGCACGGCCAGCGCGCCGAACGCCAGCAGCACCTTGCCGCTGGAGGTGGCGTGCGGGGGAGTGCGGGCGCCGGCCCAGCTCTGCCCGCTGATCGCGGACGGGCCGCGCACCTGGCTGATGTTGACCACGTCGCCGTCGCGGGCCACCGCGATGTTGACGGTCTCGCCGACCTCCTCGGCCAGCCGCATGCAGACCGGCCTGCTCTCCCTGGCCAGGTCGAGCTGGGCGGTGGCGGCCCCGGCGAGCCGGACCACGCCGACGCCGAGCCGGTAGCGGCCCCGATCGCCGGTCTGCTCCACCAGCCCGCCCTGCTCCAGGGCGCCGAGCAGCCGGGACGCGGTGGATTTGTGCACCTCCAGCTCCGAGGCGAGGTCCGTCACGCGGGTGGCGCCCTCGCGGGCCAGGATCTCCAGGATGGCGATGGCGCGGTCGACGGATTGCACGGAGCTGTTGCTCATAGCGCAACAGCTTAGTCCGTCCGAGCGCCGAGAGTCGTCGTCACCCTGACGAAAACAGGGCTTCCATGGCGCTATCCGGCGGCCGGGCTCAGCTCCGCGCCGAACGCGTCGGCGATCTTCAGCATGCCGCGGGCCAGCTCGTCGCGGTCCAGGGCGTCGATCCGCTCGGCCGGGCCCGACACCGACATGGCCGCCACCACCCGGTCGCCGTCGCGCACCGGCACGGCAAGGCAGTGCACGCCCAGCTCCTCCTCGCCCAGGTCGAGCGCGTAGCCGCGGTCGCGCACCACGTCGAACTCGGCCAGCATGGGGCCGGTGGCGGTGATCGTGTTGGGCGTCCGCCGCGGCATGCCGGTGCGCTCCAGCAGCGTGACCGCGTCGTGGGCGGCCCGCCACGCCAGCAGCACCTTGCCCACCGCCGTGCTGTGCGGCAGCACCCTCCTGCCGACCTCGGCGAACATCCGCAGCCTGCGCGGCGACGGCACCTGCGCCACGTAGACGATGAAGTCGCCTTCGAGCACCGCCAGGTTGGCCGTCTCGCCCGACAGCTCCACCATCCGCGTCAGGTGGGGCTGCGCCCACACGCCGACCATGCCCTCGGCCACGCCGCCGAGCCGCACCAGCCCGCCGCCCAGCGCGTAGCGGCGGTCGGACTCCTGGCGCACGTAGCCACGCGACAGCAGGGTCTGCAGCAGCCGGTGGATGGTCCCGTACGGCAGCCCGGTGCGGGCGGCGATCTCCGACAGGCTCGCCTCACCACCCTGCTCGGCCAGCGCCTCCAGCACGTCGAGCGCCCGCTCGACCGACTGCACGCTCACAGGGAGACCCCGCGCAGCGACGCGTCCAGCACCTCGGCGGTGTGCGCCACCTTGATCTCCGCTCCCTGGCGGCGCATCGCGGCGGCGATCTGCATGGTGCAGCCGGGGTTGGCCGACACCAGCAGCCCGGCCCCGGTGGAGCCGACGGCCTTGGCCTTGAGGTCGCCGAGGTCGCGGGCCGCCTCGGGCTGGAAGATGTTGTAGGTGCCGGCCGAGCCGCAGCAGATCGCCGAGTCGGGCACCTCGCGCAGGTCCAGTCCGGGGATGCCGCGCAGCAGCTCGCGCGGCTGCGACCGGACGCCCTGGGCGTGCGCCAGGTGACACGCGTCGTGGTAGGCCACGGTCAGCGGCAGCGGGCGCCGCTCGGCCGCCGGGCCCAGCTCGACCAGGAACTCCGACAGGTCCATCACCCGGAAGCCCGGCTCCTCGCCGAGCAGCTCCCCGTACTCCTTCATGGACGAGCCGCACCCGGCGGCGTTGACCACCACGACCTCGACGCCCGCCCTGCGGAAGGCGCGGACCGTGCGGCGGGCCAGCCGCCTGGCCTGGTCCTCGCGCCCGGCGTGCACGCTCAGCGCGCCGCAGCAGCCCTGCCCCGCGGGAATCAGCACGTCGCAGCCCTCCAGCGCGAGCACCCGCGCGGTGGCCGCGTTGACCTGCGGGAAGAACTCGCCCTGCACGCACCCGGTCAGCATGCCGACCACGGCCCGCCGCGGACCTCTGGCCCGCACCAGCCGGGGCAGCCGCTGCCGCCGCCGCACCTCGGGCGCCAGCGCCGCCATCGCGCCCAGGCTCGGATGCGCCCGTTCCAGGAACGGCGCCAGCCGCCGGACCAGCCCCGTGCCGGGCCGCGTCAGCCGCAGCCTGCGCGGATACGGGAACAGCCCGAACACCAGGCCGCGCACCGCCCGTTCCTGGGGGTCGCGCTCGTGCGCCCGCTCCACCTCGGCCCTGGTCTGCTCGATCAGCCGGTCGTAGCGGACCCCGGAAGGGCAGGCGGTCACGCACGCCATGCACCCCAGGCAGGCGTCGAAGTGGCCGGCCATCTCCGGCGTCACCGGAGTGCCCTCCACGTGCTGTTTCATCAGGTGGATGCGACCGCGCGGGGAGTCCATCTCCTCGCCCCACAGCACGTACGTGGGGCACGTCGGCAGGCAGAACCCGCAGTGCACGCAGTCGCCGATCAGGTCGGGGTCCATCAGATGCCTCCCACGAACCGGCCGGGAGACATCCTTCGCCCCGGGTCGAACCGTTCCTTCACCCGCCGCATCAGCGGCAGCGCGCCCACGCGCCCCCACCGCTGGACGCTCTCGTACGGGGTCGCGTGCACGACGAGCCGGGCCCCGCAGGGCTCCAGCCGGTCGCGCAGCGCGTCCACCGCGCCGGAGACCTTCTCCTCGTCCTCCTCGCCCCACAGCTCCAGCCAGATCCGGCCGGTCACCGCGGACCCGCGCAGCGAGAAGCCGCTGTAGTGCACCGCGTCGAGCACCTCGGTCAGCGCGGCCGGCGGGAAGCGCACCTCGGCCAGCAGGTCGTCGTCGGCGATCAGCCCCCACTGCGGCGGCGGCTCGTCGCGCACCCCGGTCACCGGCTCGCCCATCCGCTCCGCCAGCGCCCGGGCCCGCTCCTCCGCCGCCGCGCCCTCGACGAGCACGGTCATCCAGATCGGCCCCTGCCCGTGCGGCCAGTCGAGCTCGACGGCGCTCGGCTCCTCCTGGGCGGCGGCCAGCATCGCGGCCAGCTCGCTCACCTGGCACGGCCCGCGCTCCGACACCTGGGGAGGTTCGATCACCGCCACGATCCAGCGCCGGTCGGCGGGCAGCGGGTGGAGCCGGAAGGTGGCCTCGGCGATCACACCCAGCGTGCCGAACGAGCCGGTGAACAGTTTGCCCAGGTCATAACCGGCGACGTTCTTGACGACCTTGCCGCCCGAGCGCGCGACGGTGCCGTCGGGCAGCACGACGGTGATGCCGATAAGCAGGTCGCGGGCCGTGCCATAGCGGAAGGCGCGCGGCCCCGCGACCGCGGCGGCGAGCGTACCACCGATCGTGGTGCCTTCGGTGAACGGAACGTCGAGAGCGAGCTCCTGGCCGCTGCCGGCGAGCGCCGCCGCGAGCGCGTCCATGGTCACTCCGGCCTGGGCGCGCACCACCAGATCGCCGACCGCGTGCTCGACGATCTCGTTCATGCAGCACAGGTCGAGCAGCACGTCCAGCCGCTCCGGCGGCGGGCCCCAGTGCAGCTTGGTGCCGCCGCCCGCGGGCACGACCGCGAGGTCGCGGTCCGCGCAGGCGCGCATCAGGGCCGACACCTCCTCGACCGTCTCGGGCAGCGCCACCCAGCGCGGCGTCACCCCGCACACGGCGTCTTCCGGCCCGGCCTCCCTGACCGTCACCCCGGTCAGATCCTCTGAGAGCATCAGAACTGCTCCGCCTTCCCGGACTCCACCAGCGGGTGCACGCCCTTGCGCACCCCGGGCACCTCGCCGCACAGCCGCGGCGTGGGGAACACCTTGCCGGGGTTCGACAGGCCCCGGGGGTCGAACGCGCACCGTACGAGCTGCATGGTGTCGAGGTCGTCGTCGGTGAACATGCGCGGCATGTATCTCGCCTTGTCGACGCCTACCCCGTGCTCGCCGGTGATGGAGCCGCCGTGTTCGATGCACAGGTCCAGGATCGCGCCCGACACCGTCTCCGCCCGCTCGCCGGCACCCGGCTCAGTGTCGTCGAACAGCACCAGCGGGTGCAGGTTGCCGTCGCCGGCGTGGAACACGTTCGCCACCCTGATGCGGTGCTCGGCCGACAGCCGGTCGATCTCGGCCAGCACGCGCGGCAGCGCGGTGCGCGGCACCACGCCGTCCTGCACGATGTAGGCCGGGCTGATCCGGCCGACGGCGGCGAACGCCGACTTGCGGCCCTTCCAGATCGCCGCCCGCTCCTCCTGACTCGCCGCCACCCGCAGCTCGAACGCGCCCGCGCAGATCTCCTTGAGCCGCGCGAACTGGAGCTCGACCTCGGCCGACGGTCCGTCCAGCTCGACGATCAGCACGGCGCCCGCGCCACGCGGGTAGTCGCAGGCCACCGCCGCCTCGGCGGCCTCGATGGCCAGGGCGTCCATCATCTCGATCGCCGCGGGCACGATGCCGGCCCCGATGATGGCCGACACCGCCCGGCCGCCCTGCTCGATGTTCTCGAAGGCGGCCAGCACGGTGGTGACCGACTCGGGCGCGCGGCTCAGCCGTACCGTGATCTTCGTGGCGATGCCGAGGGTGCCCTCCGAGCCGATGAACGCGCCCAGCAGGTCGTAGCCGGGGTCCATCCGGTCCAGCGTCACCAGGTCACCGTCGGGGGTGACGATCTCGCAGGCCTCGACGTGGTTGACGGTGAAGCCGTACTTGAGGCAGTGGGCGCCGCCGGAGTTCTCCGCCACGTTGCCGCCGATCGAGCAGATCTGCTGGCTGGACGGGTCGGGCGCGTAGTAGTAGCCCCGGTCGCGCACCGCCTCGGTGATCGCCAGGTTGGTGACCCCCGGCTCGACGACCGCCCGGCGGTTCGGCAGGTCGACCTCCAGGACGCGGCGCATCCTGGAGGTGACGACGAGCACCCCGTCCTCGCGGGGCAGCGCGCCGCCCGACAGGCCCGTGCCCGAGCCGCGGGCCACGAAGGGCACCGCGAACTCGTTGCACAGCCTGACCACGGACGCCACCTGCTCGGCGGTGTCGGGGAGCACGACCACGCCCGGCGTGGCCCGGTGATAGGTGAGACCGTCACACTCGTAGGTACGCAGCCGGACGGGGTCCGTTATCACCGCGTCGGCGGGCAGCACCTCGCGCAGCGCCGCCGTCAGCGTGTCCAGCATGGCGCCTCCAGCGAACTCGGCCTCCCTATAGTGCAAATATATGGCGGCATCTACGGCATTCGGGCGTATGCCGGAAGCGTCAGGAAATCGGCGAAGTCGTCGTCCAGGGCGACCTCCTTGAACAGCTCCGTCGCCTGCCCGAACAGCTTCTCGTCGTAACCCGGCTCGGCCGCGATCTTCTCCAGCTCCTCGCCGATGATCCGCTCGACCAGCTCCTTGGTGACCTGGGCCCCGGTGTCGGCGAGGGTGATGTCGTTGTGGATCCACTGCCAGATCTGGGAGCGGGAGATCTCGGCCGTGGCCGCGTCCTCCATCAGGTTGTGGATCGCCACCGCGCCCAGCCCGCCCATCCACGCGGCCAGGTAGCGCAGCGCCACGTCCACGTTGTTGCGCAGCCCCGCCTCGGTGATGTCGCCCGGCGTCTCGGAGACGGCCAGCAGGTCAGCGGCCGTGACGGTGACGTCCTCACGCAGCCGGTCGAGCTGGTTGGGGCGGTCGCCGAGCACGCCGTCGAAGACCTCGCGGCAGATCGGCACCAGGTCGGGGTGCGCCACCCAGGAGCCGTCGAAGCCGTCGCCCGACTCGCGCGTCTTGTCGGCGCGGACCTTCTCCAGCGCGACCGCGTTGACCTCCGGGTCACGCCGCGACGGGATGAACGCCGCCATGCCGCCGATCGCGTGCGCGCCCCGCTTGTGGCAGGTGCGCACCAGCAGCTCGGTGTACGCGCGCATGAACGGGGCGGTCATCGTCACCGCGTTGCGCTCGGGCAGCAGGAACTCGCGGCCCCGGGTGCGGAAGCTCTTGATCACGCTGAACAGGTAGTCCCAGCGGCCCGCGTTGAGCCCCGCCGAGTGGTCGCGCAGCTCGTAGAGGATCTCCTCCATCTCGAACGCGGCCGGGTAGGTCTCGATGAGCACGGTCGCCCTGATCGTGCCGTGCGGGACGCCCAGCAGCTCCTGGGCGCGGGTGAACACGTCGTTCCACAGCCGCGCCTCCAGGTGGGACTCCATCTTCGGCAGGTAGAAGTAAGGGCCGCTGCCCCTGTCGAGCTGCCGCTTCGCGCAGTGGAAGAAGTAGAGGCCGAAGTCGAACAGCGACGCCGACACCGGGTCGCCGTCGACCAGCGCGTGCTTCTCGTCCAGGTGCCAGCCGCGCGGCCGCACCACGATCGTGGCCAGCTCCTCGTCGGGACGGAGCGCGTAGGCCTTGCCGCCGGACTCGAAGTCGATCGTACGGTCGAGCGCCTCGCGCAGGTTGAGCTGGCCGAGCACGCAGTTCTCCCAGAGCGGGGAGTTGGCGTCCTCGAAGTCGGCCAGCCACACCTTGGCGCCCGAGTTGAGGGCGTTGATGGTCATCTTGCGGTCGACCGGCCCGGTGATCTCGACCCGCCGGTCCTCCAGGCCGGGCGCGGGCGGCGCGACCCGCCAGTCGCCCTCCCTGATCTCCTTGGTCTCCGGCAGGAAGTCGAGCGTGCCGCCCGCCGCCAGCTCCCGCTGCCTGGCCTGGCGGGCCTCCAGCAGCTCCAGCCGCCTGGCGCCGAACTCCCGCTGCAGTGTCGTCAGGAACGACAGCGCCTCGGGCGTGAGGACCTCGTCGAACCGGTCGAGCATCGGGCCGGTGATCTCCATGGTGCGATCTCTTTCCGCTTCGTGGAAAACTGCTTCTGGATTATGGAAGGGAAGCTACGCCATCCGGGTTCCGAGGGTCAAAGCCGGGGGTGCCTTCGGGGGCATCCCCGATGCGTGGGGGTGCCACGCGCGGAAGGATCGGGGGCATGAAGAGACTTGTGATCGCGGGTGGCCTCCTGGCCTCGGCCGCGTTGCTGACCGGCGGTCTGACGGGATGCGGCCTGACGGGCATCGCCGGGCCCACCGAGCAGGACTCCGTGTCGTACGAGGTCGCGGAGAAGGTCACGAAGCTGGAGGTGCACAACGGCTCCGGCGACACCGAGATCACCGAGACCGACCGCCGCACGGTGAAGGTCGACGAGACCATCCAGTGGCGCGGCGAGAAGCCGACGACCGAGCACACGGTCAACGGCGACACGCTTGTGATCAAGTACGACTGCCCGAGGCTGGTCGCCGGCAACTGCGGCGTCAACTACAAGATCGAGGTGCCGAAGGGCCTCCAGGTCACCACCGAGGCCGGCTCCGGCGACATCACGCTCAGGGCGCTGTCGGGGCCGCTCACCGTGAGCTCCGGCTCCGGCACGGTCGACGCCTCCGGCCTGACGGGCAAGACGGTCGTCGCCGAGCTGGGCTCGGGCGACATCGAGCTCGAGTACGCGGCCGCGCCGGACAGCGCCGAGGTGGAGACGGGCTCGGGCAGCGTCATCCTGCGCGTCCCCGACGAGGGCTACGACGTGAGCACCGACGTCGGCAGCGGCGACGCCACCGTCTCGGTCCGCGACGAGCAGAACGCGCCTCGCAAGATCAAGGTCAGCGCCGGATCGGGCGACGTCAGCGTGTTGCCGCAATAATCAGGTGTTGGCGGTGAGGATGTCGTGCCACGATCGGGGAAGACACCGAGGTGTCCAGACGTTTCCTATTAGAGATGACACGAATGCACGAAAACCCCGCGATCGAAGAGTACGAGACCGGCGAGATGGACCTCGAGGAGCGCCAGGCGCTACGGCGCGTCGCAGGCCTCTCCACTGAACTTCAAGACATTTCCGAGGTCGAGTACCGGCAGCTGCGACTCGAGCGGGTCGTCCTGGTCGGGGTCTGGACCTCGGGCACGGTCGAGGACGCGGAGAACTCGCTCCAGGAGCTGAAGCTCCTGGCCGAGACCGCGGGTTCCCAGGTCCTCGAAGGCCTGATCCAGCGCCGCAAGTTCGCCGACCCCTCCACCTACATCGGCTCCGGCAAGGCGCTGGAGCTGCGTGACGTGGTCGAGTCGACCGGCGCCGACACGGTGATCTGCGACGGCGAACTGAGCCCTGGCCAGCTCCGCCAGCTCGAAGACATCGTCAAGGTGAAGGTGATCGACCGTACGGCGCTGATCCTCGACATCTTCGCCCAGCACGCGAAGAGCCGGGAGGGCAAGGCCCAGGTCGAGCTCGCCCAGCTCCAGTACCTCCTGCCGCGCCTGCGCGGCTGGGGCGGCAACCTGTCCCGCCAGGTCGGCGGCCGGGCGGCCGGCGGCATCGGCATCGGCGGACGCGGTCCCGGTGAGACCAAGATCGAGCTGGACCGCCGCCGCATCCGCGAGCGGATGTCCAAGCTGCGCCGCCAGATCAAGGGCATGTCCACCTCCCGCGACACCATGCGCCAGCGCCGCCAGCAGCGCGAGGTGCCCGCGGTCGCCATCGCCGGCTACACCAACGCGGGCAAGTCCTCGCTGCTCAACCGGATCACCGGAGCGGGCGTGCTGGTGGAGGACGCGCTGTTCGCCACCCTCGACCCGACCGTGCGCCGCTCGCGCACGCCCGAGGGCAGGCTGTTCACGATCGCCGACACCGTCGGGTTCGTCCGCCACCTGCCGACCCAGCTCGTCGAGGCGTTCCGGTCGACGCTGGAGGAGGTCGGCGACGCCGACCTGATCCTCCACGTGGTCGACGGCTCGCACCCCGACCCCGAGGGCCAGCTCGCCGCCGTGCGCGAGGTCTTCGGGACCATCGAGGGCGCGTCCGACCTGCCGGAGATCGTGGTGATCAACAAGGCCGACGCGGCCGACCAGGAGGTGCTCGACCGCCTGACGCGACGCGAGCGCGACAGCGTCGTGGTGTCCGCCCGCACCGGCGCCGGCATCCCCGAGCTGCTGGCCCTCATCGAGCGCAGCCTGCCGCGGCTCGACCACGAGGTCGCGCTGCTCGTCCCGTACGACCGGGGCGACCTGATCTCGCGGGCCCACAAGGAGGGCGAGGTGCTCTCGGTGGACCACGTCGAGGAGGGCACCATCCTGCACGCCCGCGTGCTGCCGAGCCTCTACCAGGAGCTGATGCGCGTAGGCAAGCCGGTCGAACGAGTCTCTTAACGGCACGCGAGGGCAGCTCTGGTCACAAAGTGGCCAGGGCTGCCCAAACGCGGCAGTGGTCCCGCAACGCTGGGATTGCTAGGATTAGCCGAGCCTTTCGGCTTAATGACACGGGTTAAGGGATGACGGCTGCTGCGCACGATGGAGCACGCGGGGGCCTGTGGTTGAGGGTGTGGCGTCTGGGATGAGTGGGCTTTCTTCCGGATAACCCTGTACAGCAAGCCCGCTTGTGAAATAACGTAACTGAACTGAAATCGCCGGATCATGAGTCCAGCGATACGGTCACCGCTACAGCATTGCGGATGAGAGCAGGAGACCCCCATGTCGTCCGGACCCGGAGCGGACTCAGTGGGCGCGGCGGAGGCCGTGCGCTGCGTGCTGCTCCCGCGTGGGGCGGTGATGCGGTGACCGTTCGGTTGCTGACCAACATCGGCCGCCTGTGGACCGGCAACGAGGTCCTCAGCAACGCCGCCATCCTCGTGCACAACGACCGCATCGCGTGGGTCGGCCGGGCGCCTGACCTGCCGCAGAGCGTCCCCGGCGTCGTCGACGACATCGTCGACGTCGACCACGTCGAAAACCTGAGCGGCGCGCTCGTCACCCCAGGCCTCATCGACGCCCACACCCACCCCGTCTACGTCGGCAACCGCTACGCCGAGCTGGCCATCCGCACCGGCGGCTCGACCTCCGCGTCGATCACCGCCGCGGGCGGCGGCGTGGGCTCGACCGTCACCGTGACGCGCGGCACCGACCCGTGGACGCTCTGCAACGGCGTGCGCGAGCGGCTGCGCGGCTGGCTGCTCAACGGCACCACCACCGTCGAGGCCAAGACCGGCTACCACCTCACCCGCGACGGCGAGCTGGCCGACGTGCGGCTCCTGCGCGAGCTGGAGAAGGAGCCGATGATGCCGCGGGTGCACGTCACCTTCCTCGCGGCGCACGTCGTGCCTCCCGAATACTTCGGCCGCCAGCGTGAATACGTCGAGGCCGTGGGCGCCTGGTGCGCCGACGCGGCCGCGGCCGGCGCCGACAGCGTCGACGTCTACTGCGACGAGGGCCACTTCACCACCGAGGAGTCCCGCTGGGTGCTCGCCTCGGGCCGCAACGTCGGCCTGCTGCCGCGCATCCACGCCGGCCTCTTCAGCCGCCGCGGCGCCGTGCAGCTCGCCGCCGAGCTCGGCTGCGCCTCCGCCGACGGCCTGCACCACATGTCCGAAGAGGACATCGCGATCATGTCCCGCTACGGGGTGCCCGCCGTCGTCTGCCCCGCCACCGCCCTCCAGCGCGGCCACCTGCCGCCGGTCCGCCAGATGATCAAGCACGGCGTGCAGATCGCGCTCGGCAGCGACCACAACCCCGGCTACTGCGGCATCACCTCGATGTCGCTGGTCATCGCGATGGCGGTGTCGGCGTTCGGGATGAGCGTCAACGACGCGCTGCGCGCGGCGACGCTGGGCGGCGCGACCGTTCTCGGCGCTCCCGACCGAGGGGTGCTGCAGCCGGGACGCCTCGCCGACATCGTCCAGTGGGACGCCGACCACGAGGGCGCCTTCGCCTGGTCCTTCGGCCTCAAGCCGCGCCGCGTTTGGCGGGGTGGGACGCCGGTTCAGTAGTTAAAGTCGGGGTATGCCGCCCGCTGTCGCCGTAGTCACGGATTCCACCGCTTACTTGCCTGAGGTGCCGGGCGTCGCTGTTGTCCCCGTACAGGTGATTTCCGGTGATCAGTCCTGGGATGAGCCCGAGTTCGCCGGAAATTTCGCCACAGCAACCACTTCGCGGCCCGCGCCGGAGCGCTTCGCGTCCTGCTACGCCGCGCTCGCCGCGCAGGGCGCGGCGAGCGCCGTGTCCATCCACCTGTCGGGAGACCTGTCCGGCACGGTGGAGGCGGCCAGGACGGCGGCACGCGAGGCGCCGCTGCCGGTCACGGTCGTGGACAGCCGCTCGATCGGGATGGGCGTCGGCTTCCCCGTCCTGGCGGCGGCCCGCGCCGCCGAGGCGGGGGAGTCCCTGGAGTCGGTGGCGGCTGCGGCCACCCGGTGCGCCGCCCGCACGCGGACCTTCTTCTACGTCGACACGCTGGACCACATGCGCCGTGGCGGCCGGATCGGCGCGGCGGCCTCGCTGCTGGGCTCGGCCCTCATGATCAAGCCTCTGCTGCACCTGACGGACGGGCGCATCGCCCTGCTGGAGAAGGTCCGCACCTCGGCCCGCGCCCTCACGCGCCTGGAGGACCTGGCGGTGGAGGAGGCGGGCGACGAGCCGGTCGAGATCGCCGTCCAGCACCTGGCCGCCCCGGACCGCGCCGAGTCCCTCGCCGCCAACCTGGCGAAGCGGGTGCGCGGGCCGGCGGGGATCCGGGTGGTGGAGGTGGGCGCGGTGATCGGGGTCCACGTGGGGCCGGGCATGCTGGGCATCACGATCTCTCCGACGTCGTAGCCGGGGGTGGTCGCAGCGGTGGCTGGGGAGGGCCTGTCGCGACGGGGCGGTTCGCGCGGGACCGGGGGGTCCAAGGCTTTTCGGGAACACGGGGGGTTGGCACTGTGCCTAGCTTGACGTCTCGAGCGCGCCTTTTTAGGAGCCTGGGGCGCTGGTACCGCGCCCAGCCTGTCGTCTTGGGTGCGGCTTTTCGTGACCCCGGGGCTCCGGTGCCGTCCCTAGCTTGATGTCCCGGACGCGGCCTTTCGGGAACCCCTCGGTCGGCTGCCGTACCGGGTGTCTTCGTTCGCTGGGCTCGCCGTAGGGCCTGTGAACAAGGCGTCGTTGTCCACAGAACCTCGTTCGGGACGTGTCGGGCACCGGGCTGCCCCGTACCTTTCCGGCCGTGCGCGCCCAAGATTCGACGTCCGAGCGGACCATCGCCGAGTCCCGGCTCCGTTCTCTCACCGGTTCCGAGGGTGCCCCGTTCTCCGCCGGGGTGCCCGAGTCCTTCCAGGCCTTCCGGGCCGCCGCTCCCGCCCTGGACCCCGGTCGGCCCGGCCTGCGTGTCCTGCTGGCCCTCGGCGCCGCGGCGGTCCTGGTGGCGGGTTTCCTCCTCTGGCGCGCCCAGCCTGTCCCCGAGCCCTTGCCTGACCCGGCTCCGCTTGCCAGCGCGACGCCCGCCACCACCCCGACGACCAAGGTGACCGTCCACGTCGCCGGAAAAGTCCGTGAGCCGGGCGTCTACCCCCTGCCTACCGGCTCCCGCGTGCAGGACGCGATCACCGCCGCCGGAGGCATCCGCCGAGGCGCCCCTCTGGGCACTCTCAACCTGGCCAGACGCCTCGTCGACGGTGAGCAGATCATGGTCGGCGCCCCAGCGGCTGAGCCGGGCTCCGCCGCCGCACCCGAAGCCGCCGTCATCGACCTCAACGCCGCCACCCTGGACCAGCTCGAACAACTCCCCGGCGTGGGCGAGGTCCTGGCCTCCCGCATCGTCGACTTCCGCACCAGCCACGGCGGCTTCACCAGCGTCGACCAACTTCGCGAGGTCAGCGGCATCGGTACCCGGCGGTTCGAGGAGATCAAGCCGAAGGTTCGCATCTGATGCCGATCCCGATCCGTCCCTCAGCCACCACCACCCAGACCCCCAACGATCGTGTCGACGCCGCACCCGGCAGCGGCAGAGCGGAGGGCGGCGAAAGCCGCAGGCCCGCATTCAGCGGCGGGAAGTCCACCGTCGGGACGTTCGACGGCGGAAGGTTCGGCGGCGCGAGGGGCGGCGGCGAGAAGTCCAGCGTCGGGAGGTTCAGTGGCGGGGCGTTCGGTGGCGCGAAGTTCGACCGAAGGAAGCCCGCCGTCGGAAAGTTCGGTGGCCGGATGTTCGGCCGCAGGAAGTCCACTCTGGGGGAGTTCGGTGGTGGAAGATCCGGCGTCGGAAGGATCGGTGATGGAAGGTTCGGCGTCGGGAGGTCTGGTGGCGGAAGATCCGGCCTCGGGAAGCCCGGTGCGGCGAGGTTCGGGGTCAGGAAGCTTGGTGGGGCGAGGTTCAGGGTCGGGAAGATCGGTGGGGATTGGTTCGGTGGCAGCGAAGGTGGCGGGGCGGCGGGCTGCGGCGGTGCGTCGAGCCGTGGTGAGAGGGGCGGGGGCCACTTCTGGCCGCTCGTGATCCCGGCGGCCGCCGCGTGGGCCACCGCTCTCGTTCTCCTCGGCTGCCCCGTCCAGGTCGCCGTCCTCACGTGCCTTCTCGCAACGGCTGGCTCGCCGGTGGCCTGGCGGTTCGCGCGGGGCACGGCCCGCCGCAACACCATGGTCGCGGTGCTGATCAGCGTCGCAGCCACCAGCGGTTCGATCGCGCTCCGCCTGCACGCCGTCACCACCGGCCCCGTCGCCGAGCTGGCCGCCGAGGGCGCGTCCATCACCGCCGAGATCACCCTCACCGACGATCCCAAGGTCAGGCGCCCCAAGCCTGGCCTGTTCCAGCGGGACAGCATCGTCGTCGAGGCCAACCTGGAGATCCTCCGCACCGGCACCCGCCGCATCTCCGTCCACACCCCGATCGTGGTCTTCGCCAACGGCGCGGAATGGCGACCGCTCCTCCCGAGCCAGCGTCTCCACGTCAGGGGCCGCCTCGCCGAGCCCACCTCGCCCGGCCTCGTCGCCGCCATCCTCCTGGTACGAGACCCGCCCGAGATCCTCACGCCCCCTTCGCCCGTCCACACGGTGGCAGGCGAGTTCCGCAGCGGCCTGCGCGAGGCGGCCGGCGTCCTCCCGCCTGACCAGCGTGGCCTCCTCCCGGCTCTGGTGGTCGGCGACGTCTCGCGGCTGGACCCCCAGGTCGACGAGGATCTCAGGGAAGCGGGCCTGAGCCACCTCAACGCTGTCAGCGGCGCCAACCTGGCGATCGTCGCGAGTGCCGCCCTCGCCCTCTGCCGGCTGGCCGGGTTGCCCCTCGCCCCCAGAGCCGCCTTCGCCGCCCTGGCCATGATCGCCTTCGCCATCGTGGCCCGGCCGTCCCCCAGCGTCCTGCGCGCCCTCCTGATGGGTCTGGTGGCCGCCCTGGCCCTGGGCACCGGCCGGGCCAAGGACGGCGTCGCCGCACTGTCCGCCGCCGTCCTGCTGCTCATCCTGTTCGTCCCCGACCTGGCCCGCTCCTACGGCTTCGCCCTCTCGGTGACGGCCACAGCCGGCATCCTCCTCCTGGCCCCTCGCTGGCGCACCCGCCTCACCGGCGACCCCACCGCACATCCCCCTCCCACCGCCCCAGGCTCAGCGGTCCACGCGCCTGTGGCCCGTCCCGTCTCCGGCTCGGGCAGGAAAGCGTGCCCAGCCCCGGAGCCGGAAGACTCCATGCGTCTGGCGCATCCCGGTTCAGGGGCGCGTCCCGGTTGTGGGGTGGGTCGGGAGGCGGAGTCGAAGGGCTTCACGTCTGCGGCGCGTTCCGGTTCTGGGGCGGGTCGGGAGGCGGCGTTGGGGGACTTCTCGGCTGCGGCTAGTCCTGGTCCTGGAGTGGGTGGGGGTGGAAGTGCCCGCGTGAGGCTGGAGGGCTTCGCGTCTGGGGCGCGTCCCGGTTGTGGGGTGGGTCGGGAAGCGGGGGCGAAGGGCTCCGCGCCTGGGGCGCGTCCCGGTTCTGGAGTGGGCGGAGAGGCGGGGGCGGGGGAGTTCTCTGCTGCGGCGAGTCGGGGTCCTGGGTTGAGGGGGTTCGAGCCTGGGGCCGGTTCTGGTTTTGGGGTGGGTGGGGCAACGGGGGCGGTGGGGTTGGCGCGTCCCGGTGACTCCTGTCCGCGGTCTGTGGTGGAACGACGGGCGGTGGGGCGGCGCCGGGTGCGGTGGCCTCGGTGGGCGGCGGAGGCGGTGGTGGTGACCGCTGCGGCGCAGGCTGCCGTCACCCCGGTGCTGGTGCTCATGTCGGGTCAGATCAGCCTGGTGGCGGTGCCGGCCAACCTGCTGGCGGGGCCGGCTGTGGCGCCCGCGACCTTGCTGGGGTTCGTGGCGGCGCTGATCGCGCCGTTCTGGCCGGAGGCGGCGCAGGCGCTGGTGGTTCCGGCCGGGTACGCGGTCGGCTGGATCATCGTGGTCTCCCGGTGGGCGGTCGGCATCCCGCTGGCCAGCGTGCCCTGGCCGCAGGGGATCGCGGGGCTCGGGTTGCTGGCGGTCGCCGCCGGCGTGGCGGTGGT
The DNA here is from genome assembly GCF_039540635.1 of Nonomuraea ferruginea. Taxonomy (NCBI): domain Bacteria; kingdom Bacillati; phylum Actinomycetota; class Actinomycetes; order Streptosporangiales; family Streptosporangiaceae; genus Nonomuraea; species Nonomuraea ferruginea. The sequence continues at coordinate 141,221 of NZ_BAABFD010000014.1, forward strand.
GCTGCTGAGACGGCGGGCGGGGCGGGCCGTCATGCTGGCCGTCGCGGCCGGGGTGCTGATCGCGGTGCTCGTGATCAGGCCGATCGCCGCGCCCTGGCCGCCCAGAGGATGGCTGATGGTGATGTGCGACGTCGGCCAGGGCGACGGGCTGGTCATCGCGGCCGGTCCCGGCCAAGGTGTGGTCGTCGACGCCGGCCCCGACCCGGCCGTCATGGACCGGTGCCTGCGCAGGCTCGGCGTTCGGGACGTGCCCCTGGTGATCCTCACGCACCCGCACGGCGACCACGTCAACGGCCTGGCGGGCGTGCAGCGTGATCGGCGGGTGGGAGCGGTCATCACCAGCCCGCACCGCGCGTCCGCGCCGCAGAGCGCCCGTCTCAGCGCCGGCCTGGCCCGCCGCCGCATCCCCGAGCACACCGCGCAGCCGGGCACCCGGTGGCGGCTCGGCCCGTCCGAGTTGACCGTGCTCGCGCCCGAGTCAGCGGCGGCGGACGGGCCGGGGGAGGGCAGTGCCGCCAACAACGCGAGCATCGTCCTGCACGTCCGCTGGCGCGCGGGGTCGGCGTTGCTGAGCGGCGACATCGAGTCGGAGGCCCAGCACCGGCTCCTGCGTGACTCCCTGCCGAGGGCCGACATCTTCAAGGTCCCGCATCACGGATCGCCTCGGCAGGTCCCGGCCTTCTTCGCGGCGGTTCAGGCCCGTGCGGCACTGGTCAGCGTGGGAGCCGGCAACGGCTACGGCCACCCCGCCCCGTCCACCCTCAGCCTGCTGAACCGTATGGGCGCCCGCGTCTACCGTACGGACAAGTCGGGCGATGTCGCGATCGTCGACCAGGAAGGAGCCCTCGCGGTGGTATCGCGCGGACGCTGACCGCCCCAGAGCGGAACCGACCACCGGTCGCTCCCACGGGTATGGCCGGACGGAACCGACCACCGACCGCTCCCACGGGTGTGGCCGGGGTGGGTTGGTGTCTCTGCGTTTTGGGATGGGGGGAGGGCGTGGGATGCTGCTCGACATGGCGGGAAGCGATCCGGCACCTGTGACCTTGGTCGTCGGGGACGAGGAGTTGCTGGCGGAGCGGGCCGTAAGCCAGGTGGTCGTGGCGGCGCGGGCCATGGATGCCGGGGCCGAGGTGCACGATCTCGTCGGGTCGAAGGTGACGGCGGGGGAGCTGACGCAGTTGACGTCGCCTTCGCTGTTCGGAGACCGGACCGTCGTGGTCATCAGGTCCGCGCACGACCTGGGCAAGGACGTGATCGCGGAGGTCGTCGCCTACGCCAAGCGGCCGTCCGACGACGTGGTGCTCGTGCTGGCGCATCCCGGCGGGGTCAAGGGCAAGGCGCTGGTCGACGGGGTGAAGAAGGCCGGGGCCGAGGTGGTCACCGTCACCAAGGTGACCAAGGCGGGGGAGCGGCTGGAGTTCGTCAAGGGCGAGTTCAGACGGGCCGGGCGGGGCATCTCGGGGGAGGCCGCCCAGGCGCTGCTGGAGGCGGTGGGCAACGACCTGCGGGAGCTGGCCGCCGCGTGCAACCAGCTGATGTTCGACACGGAGGACAAGACGATCACTCCGGCGGCGGTGGCGCGCTACCACAGGGGGCGCGCCGAGGTGACCGGGTTCAACGTCGCGGACTCGGCCGTCGAGGGGCGGCTCGGCGAGGCCCTGGAGCAGTTGCGGTGGGCTTTGAGCACGGGTGTCGCGCCCGTGCTGCTGGTGAGCGCGCTGGCGGGCGGGCTGCGGTCCATCGCCAAGATCGCCGGGGCGCCGCGCAACCTGCGGGGCGGGCAGCTGGCGAGCCACCTGGGCATGCCGCCGTGGAAGATCGAACGGGTCAGGAAACAGGTCAAGGGGTGGGGACCGGAAGGGCTCTCGCGCGCCATGCAGGCCGTGGCCGACGCCGACGAGCAGGTCAAGGGTGCGGGCGCCGACCCCGCCTACGCCTTGGAGCACACCGTCCAGGTCATCGTGGCCAGCCGCACCGGCCGTTAGGGAACCTCCGGGCGGTCCTCGGCCTGGTCACGTCCGGTCGCGCGGCGTTCCCGCAGGTCCTCGGCCTGGTCACGTCCCGCCGTGCTACGTTCCCGCAGGTCCGCCGCGAGCCCTTCCTTGCGTACCCGTACGTCGACGTAGAGCAGGACGAGGACGGCCACCAGCCAGGCGTAGTAGGCGGCGGTGGCCACAGTCGTCGGCACGTACGTCACCACGTCCACCCACCCGGGTGTCGCCGGGACCTGGCCGAGAAGCAGCGCCAGTGCGAGCACGGCGGTGAGCCAGATCGGCAGGAGGAAGGTCACCACGAGCGCCACCGTGGCGAGGAGTTCGAGCAGGAGCATCCCCAGGACCCGCGGCAGGTTGTTGCCCACCAGGAGGGCGGAGCGACGCAGCGCGCCACCGAGGCGGAGCGGCTCCAGCGCGGCCGTGACCGGCGCGAACAGCAGAGCCAGCGCCATCATCAGCCAGACCAGCAGCGGCAGCGTGGTGATCTGCCAGGTGTACGGCAGCAGGGACAGGACCTCGGAAACCACCGCCGGGTCCGCGGGAGCGTCCCCGTCGGCCAGAGGGCGAAGCCCGTACCAGAAAAAGGCTCCGAGCGCCGCGATCAGCCCGAGGACCACCAGCTGCGGCACCACGGTCAGCAGCGCGGTCACCCCGAGCACCGGCCGTATCCTGCGGGCCAGCAGGCGGAGCGCCGTGCGGATGGTCACCGGTTCCCCGGTGAGCGCCTGAACCACGAGGACCGCCTGCAGAGCCCCGGTCAGTGCGAAGACCGCCAGGACGACGGCCTGGCCGAGCAGGAGCGACAGCACCGACAACTGGACGAGTTGTTCCCGCGTGGCGCCGGAGGTCGTCAGCGGGGTGACCAGCGCGCTCCACGCCCACAGGACCAGGTCGCCCGCGAGGGTGAGGACGAGCGCGGACCCGACGAACGGGAGCGGATGGCGGCGCAGCAGCAGGACGGCGGTCGCCCAGATCTCCAGGATGTTCCGGGGCGCGAGCGGCGGTGGCGGGTGGACGGCGGCCGTCACGACGGCTCCCCGGTGGCGTCCTCGCGGCTCAGCCGCTTGTCCTGGTCGGCGAACTGCACCACGGCGAGCATCGACGCGGTCGCGAGGACGCAGGTGAGCATGGCCCACTTGACGGCGATGAGCACGGTCCACTCGGCCGGCCCGAGACCGCCGGCCGGGTCGTCGCCCGTGGCGCGCAACAGCACGGCCGCGCCGAGGATCCCGCCGAAGCCTTCGAGAAGCGCCCGCAGCACGCAGCGGGCGGAGAGAATCTTGAAGAACTGGCCGCGGGTCAGCCGCCGGGACAGTTTGACGGCCTGCCGGCCGCCCAGCCCTTTCACCGTGACGCCGGGCGCGGCGAAGGCGAACCGGATCTCCACGGCGGCGACCACGAAGAGGGCGGCCAGGAAGAACAGCGGCCCGGCGCCCGGGAAGCCGGACACCGGTATGTCCCGCTCGGCGGCGACCGGGAAGAGCGCGTACATCGCCAGTCCCAGGGAAGTCAGCAGGAAGGTCAGCCCGCACAGCCGGGCCAGGCCGCGCCACGTGCCCGGCGGGGAGTTCGCGCCGATGACCGTGGGCGCCAGCAGACCGCTGAGCACGACGATCGCGGCGCTGTTCACCGCGAGGATCGCGATCGCGCTCAGCGCGTCGGCGAACCGTGTCCACAGGAACGTGTACTCGTGCCAGATCGCCGGCCGCTCGATGACGCGCGCCAGCAGCGACTGTGCGAGGAGAGCCGGGACGGCCACCACCGCGGCGCGCCACAGAACGGCACGCGGATGGCGGCGCACCTCTGAGAACGCCTCGACGACCTGTTCCTCGGCGGGCTTCCACGGGGGCGGCGGGGGCGGCTCCTCATGTGGGGGGACGGGCAGGGCCGACAGCGGTCGTCCGGTGGGATCGCGGTCGTCAACCACGCTCCCATTGAACTCCGCACACGGCGACCCGGCCAGGGTCCCACCGGCGACCCACGCGGGCCCGCCGCCGGGTCAGGATTCCTGGAGCGCGGCCTCCCGCAGCGTGCCGTCGCTGATCTCCAGCACCCGGTCGGCCAGCGTGATCAGGTTCGGGTCGTGCGTGGCGACCAGGGCGGTGACGCCCTCGCTGCGGACCAGGGCGCGCAGCAGTTCCATGATCTGCCGTCCCGTCTGCGAGTCGAGCTGTCCGGTCGGCTCGTCGGCCACCAGCAGGCGCGGCCGGTTGGCCAGCGACCGGGCGATGGCCACCCGCTGCCGCTGACCGCCCGACAGCTCGTACGGGCGCTGGTTGGCGTGCTTGTCCAGCCCGACGAGGGCGAGGAGGGTGCGGACCCGCTTCTCCCGCTCCTCGACCGGGGTGCGGGCCAGCCGCATCGGCACGCCCACGTTCTCGGCCGCCGACAGCACGGGGATCAGCCCGAACGACTGGAACACGAACCCGATCACGTCCCGGCGCAGCGCCAGCAGCGCGTCCTCGGGCAGCGCCGTGACCTCCTGCCCGGCCACCACCACCCGCCCGGCGTCGGGCCGGTCCAGCCCGCCCACCTGGTTGAGCAGCGTCGTCTTGCCGGACCCCGACCGCCCCCGGACGGCGATCAGCTCGCCCGGGTAGGCCTCGAACGACACCTCCCGCAGCGCCACGACCTCCTCCGGCCCCGTCCGGTAGACCTTGCGCAGCCCTTCGACCACGACCAACGGCTCACCGCTCATCGGCGGGCTCCTCCCGTACCGGCCACACCCCGATGTGGTCGCTCTCCAGTTCCAGGCGGACACGGCGTTCCATGTCGAGCGCGTTCGTGAAGTCGCGGGGCAGCTGGAGCCGTCCCACCCGGTCGAGCACCGCGTACTCCTCGGCGACGATCTGCCCCTCGGCGCCCTCGCGGCGCAGCGTCTCGCTGCTGGTGCGCCCGTCGCGGATGCCGATCGTGCGGTCGACCTGCTCGGACACGAGCGGGTCGTGGGTGACGACGACCACGGTGACGCCCAGTTCGCGGTTGGCCCTGCGCAGCGCGCCGAACACCTCCTCGGACGTCTCGCTGTCGAGCTCGCCGGTCGGCTCGTCGGCGAGGATGAGCTGCGGCGCGTTGGCGAGCGCGACGGCGATGGCGACCCGCTGCTGCTCGCCGCCTGACATCTCCGGCGGCTTGCGGCCGGCGCAGTGGCTCACGCCCATCAGGTCGAGCAGCTCGGCCGCCCGTTCGCCGCGCCGCCGGCCCGCGAGCACCATGGGCAGCTCGACGTTCTCCCGCCCCGTCAGGTAGGGCAGCAGGTTGCGCGCGGTCTGCTGCCAGATGAACCCGACGACCTCGCGCCGGTAGCGCAGCCGGTCCTTGGCGGTCATCGCCAGCAGGTCCATCCCGGCGACCCGTGCCACCCCGGCGGTCGGCACGTCCAGCCCGGACAGCACGTTGAGCAGCGTCGACTTGCCGGACCCGGACGCGCCCACGATGGCGAGCAGTTCGCCCTTCTCCACGACCAGGTCGAGGCCCTGGAGCGCGACCACCTCGACGCCCTCGGTCTTGTAGATGCGTACGAGGTTGTCGCAGACGATGTGCGCGTCACCTCCGAAAGCGGCCTTCTCCCGGCCGGCCTCCGCCTCCAGCTCGGACAATGTCGGGTTCAAGACAGGTCTCCCACTCTCAGGACGGCGCTCACGTCGCGGCGTCGGCTGATGGCGGCGTGCGCGTACGCGCCGAGCACGGCGACGACGGCGAGCCCGGCGGCCAGCGCGGCCGGGGTGGTCAGGTCGAGATCGTAGCCGCCGACGGCCAGCCCGCCGGCGTAGGCGGACAGGTCGATGCCGGGACCGAGCGCGGCCGGCAGACCCAGCCCGAGGCCGAGCCCGACCAGCGCGGTGACCAGGACCATCGGCAGGATCTCCAGCACGGTGAGCCGCCGCGCCTGGCGGTCGGACAGTCCCAGGGTGCGCAGCAGCGACAGCGCCCTGGCCCGGTCGGCGGCGCCGATCACCAGCGTGATGAGGACCGCGACCAGCGCGTACCCGGCGAGCGCCACCGTCACCACGAGCAGCGTGGCGCTGACGGTGCCGGTCATCGGGTCGGCCTGGATGGCGGCCAGCGTCGCCGCCTGCGTCTCCACCCGGGCGTCCGGCACGGCCCGCGCCAGCGCGGCCCGGTCGGCGGCGCCGGAGACGAGCAGCGCGTTGACCACCGGCCGCGGGTTCACGTCGAACGGCAGGACGATGAACTTGCCCTCGGTGAAGAAGCCCGGCACCGCGGTGACCACGTCCCTGGTGGTGATCGTCAGCCGCGACTGCCAGCCGATCTCGAACGTGCCGCGCCCGCGCAGCTCGTGCGACACCAGCGCGGGGATGCCGGAATCGGCCGCGGGCGGCGCGGGCAGGCTGACCGGAGCGCCCGCCACCAGCTCCCGCCACCCGGCCAGGTCGACGGCGATCACCTCGGCCCGCTCCGCCGTGTGGCCGACCTGCACGTCGGCGAGCTGTACCGGCACGACCCGGGCCACGCCGGGCACCTGACGCACCCGCTCGACCTCCCCGGCGGTGAGCTCCCGATCGGAGGTGATCTTGACCGGCGCCCCGACGGCCTGCCACGAGGCCAGCCGCTGCGTGCTCGCCACGCTGCCGGAGATCACCGAGGCGAACACCGACACGCCCAGCGCGGGCAGCAGGATCAGCACCGGCAGCACGCCGGACGAGCCCGTCCTGGCCGCCCGCGTCAGCCCCAGGAAGGCCACCGCGGTCCGGCCCCCGGCGGCGGCCCTGACCAGCAGGCGCAGCGGGTACGGGTAGCAGCGCATGGTGATCAGCGCCGCGGCCAGCGTGAGCGCGAGCGGCACCACCAGCAGGAACGGGTCCAGCCCTCCGGCGGCCGTGCCCCGGGTGCGCAGCAGGTAGGCGCCCGCCAGAGCGAGCCCGACGACCAGCAGTTCCAGCGTGATCCGCCGGGCGGACGGCCGGGCCGCCACCACGTCCTCACGCCGCTCGTGCAGCGGCGCCCGGTGGGCGACGGCGATCCGCGCGGCGGCGAACGCCACCGCCGCCACCGCCACCGCGACGGGCCCGGCGTGCACGACCGGCGGCACCGGCCCGGGGAAGAGGTACGAGAGCGCGTACCCGGCGGCGGCGGCCGGCCCGACCACGGCGGCGACCAGCACGGCGCCGGTCCCCGCCACCTGCCGCAGCGAACCGCCGCGCGCCCGCGTCAGCGACAGCGCCCGGTCCATCCGGTCGACGAGGAGCCGCACGGCCAGCAGGATCACGCCGAGCGCCACTACGAGCAACCCGCCGAGCACCAGGAACATCACGGTCTGCGCGGTCGCCAGCGCGGCGCGGAACCCGTCCAGCAGCCCGGGCAGCCCCGTGGAGACGACGGTGCCGGACACCAGGCCGGGCCGCACCTTCAGCACCCGCTCGAACTCCGTGACGGCCGCGTCCAGCTCGTCCACCTGACGCGCCCCGGTCCTGGCGGCGTCCACCGGCAGGACCCAGCGGTAGGACAGATTCCGGTCCGCGCCGCTCAGCCGGGCCAGCCCGGCGTCGGCGATCAGCGCGGTGGTGTAGTGCTCGTAGTCGAGCGAGCCCGGCGGTTGCAGCCGCGTGACGTGCAGGATCTCACCGTTGTGCGACCAGTAGTCGTCACCCGCGTCACGGGCGCGGAAGACGCCGACGACCTTCACGGCCGCGAAGTCGCTCTCGCCGAGGATCTTCAGGTCGCCGACCTTCAGCCCCATCATGTCGCGGGCCTCCGCCGACACCCCCACCTCGTACAGCGGCACCGTCTGCCCCTGCCACCGCGTCGTGCCGACGCTCCCGGGAGCCCGGCCCTCGGCCCACTCCACCCGCCGCTCGCCGTCGGACAGCCAGCCGAGATTGAGGTACGTGCGACCGCCGGAACCGTTCACCGGCGTGTCGTACGTCTTGGCGCTGGCGTGTCCTGTGCCGTCGAGCAGGTCGCTCAGCGGCTCCGGCACCAGGTCCCGGTACTGCTCCCCGTACGAGGCGAACTGCGCCGGCTCGCGCAGGTCGCTCTCCGGACCCGACGAGCGCAGCTCCACGGCCACGTCCCGCTGGTAGGCGGGCGCGGCGGCCAGCGACTGGCGCAGCGCGCCGTCGAAGGCGGCCTGCATGGTACGCGGCAGCCCCGCCACGAGCACGCACGCGCTCAGCACGAGCAGCGCGAGCACGGCCACCGCGCCCCGGTGCGTCCGGGCGAGCCGCAGCACCCTCACTGGTCCTCCCCGATGCGCAGCACCCGGCCGAGGCCCTGGCGGCGCAGGTTGCGCGCCAGGACGGCCACGATCGCGAACAGCACGGCCGCCACCCCGGCCAGCAGGGCCGCGGTCGCTCCCCACGGGATGTCGAGCAGCACCTCGGGCGTGACCGCCGACGCCTGCCCGGTCAGCACGATGTGCGGCACCACCAGGCCGCCCACCACGACGGCCAGCGCCGTGCCGGCCACCAGCGAGAGCACGATGACGAACGCCTGCTCGACCGCCAGCAGCCCGAACACCTGCCGGGAGCTGACGCCGAGCGCGCGCAGGATCGTGAACTCGGCCATCCGCTCGCGGGCGGCCACGGCCGCGTTCACCAGGAAGCCGAGCGCGGCGAACACCAGCGCGGACAGGAAGCCCAGGATGAGCGCCCCCTGCAGCCCGCTGGCCAGCGGGTCGTCGCGCAGCCCGGCGGCCAGCTCGCGCTGGTCGGTCACGGTGACGTCCCACTCGGGGTGGCCGCGCAACTCCCGCGCGGCCGGCGCGGTGTCGCCGCCCTCGACGGCCAGCCACCACTCGGTGGCGGGCCTGGGCTGCTGCCCGGTGGCCAGGCCGTGCGCTTGCAGGGTCCCCCAGTCGGCGAGCAGGGCCGGCTGGTCGGGCTCCGTGGTGGGCATCCGCTCGACGACCCCGGCCACGGTGACGTCGACGACCTCGCGGTCCAGGTTGATCCGGCCGGTCTGTCCCGCCGCCAGCTTGTTCGCGGCGGCGAGGTCGGCGGTGAGCACGACCGGCAGCGGGAGCCGCTCCCGGACCGGGGCGAACCCGGCCGCGACCGGCCGCTCGCCCGTCACCTCCAGCCGCACCTCGGGCGCGCCGACCGGCCGCCCGTCGGCGCTCAAGCCGGACAGCGTGACGACCGTCGTGCCCTCCGCCGGGGCGCCGGCGGTGAAACCGCGCACCGCCAGCGGGTAGGCGATCTCACCACTACGCCCGGCCAGCCCCTTGAGATCAGCGCTCAGCCGGCCGTTCCCGGCGGCGGTCAGCGGCAGGTCGCGCCACACGCCGAGAGAGTCGGAGACGCGGACACGCAGTGGCAGGATGCGGTCCATCCGCGCCTCGACGGCGAGAGCAGAGGGCCGGCCGGGCAGTTCGAGTCCCCCGTCCGCGGGCCGGTTCGCGGCCAGCGCGCGGCTCATGCCGGCGACGGGCCGCGCCGACAGGTCGGGGCGGAGCCGGAAGAGCGCCTCCAGCTCGGCGGCGTCCAGGGCGAGCAGGACGGCCCCTTCGCCGCCCACCTCCACCTGGCCGCGGAAGGCGGGCGAGGCGGCGGTCACGCCAGGCAGCGCCGCGAACGCGCTGCCCCGCCCGGACGACCCCAGCTCGGGCGAGTCCGGCGGGCCGGACAGCCGCAGGTCCGCGCCGGCCTGGTGGCGCGCCTGGTCGAGCTGGGAGCCCCGCCAGGTGGCGGCGGTGGCCATGGACACGATGCCGATCGCGATCGCCATCGTGAGCAGCAGCGCGGGACCCGCGTAGCGGAGCGGACGCCGGCTCACCTGCCAGGCGCCGAGCGCGGGCGCCAGCCCCGGCCGCCGGGCGGTGATCCGCTCGGCCAGCCGGGACACGCGCGGCACCAGCCGCAGGCCGAGCATGCCGCCGGTGAGCAGCGCCAGCGCGGGCCCGGAGACGATGAGCGGATCGATGCCCAGCCCTCCGCCGGAGGTGCCGGTGACGGGCGAGCCGTAGTGCCGGAGCTGCCAGATCGCCAGCGCCGCCACCGCGAGCAGCGCCAGGTCCGCGCCCGCCCGCTCGATCAGGCCGCGTCCCGCGCCGCGCCCGCGCGCGGTCTGCTCCTCGACGTAGGTGCGGCGCGCGCCCGCCAGGGCGGGCAGCGTGAGCAGCACGGCGGCGGCCAGGGCCACGCCGGACGAGACCAGGAACGTGCCCGCGTCCGCCGCCGGCGCCAGGCGCACCCCGCTGGCCGCGATCCACGGCAGCGCGTTGACCGCGGCCAGCAGCGGCGGCCCCAGCAGCGGCGCCGCCACCGCGCACGGCACCGCCACCAGCAGCGCCTCGCCGCCCGCCAGCGCCACCAGTCGCAGCGTGCCGGCGCCTCGCGAGCGCAGCAGCGCCACCTCCATCCGCCGGTGGTCGGCCAGCAGCCGGGCGGTCAGCATCAGCGCGTACGCGGCGAGCAGCAGCAACTGCAGCACCGGGATCAGCATCGTGGAGCGGGCCACCAGCGAGGCGGTGTCGAGCTGGGTCAGCATGCCGGGAAGGCGGGTGACGGCCGTGCAACTCGGGCAGCCGTCCGCCTTGAGCGACTCGGCCAGGCCGCTCACGCCCGCGGCCAGCGGACGCAGGCGTTCCGGGGTGATCGCGCTCAGGTCGGGGACGGCGGTCCAGGTCGTGCCGACGTTGGTGGCGAAGCGGGCCAGGAACGTCTCGCGCGGCACCATCAACGGCCCGTACGTGGTGAACTCGCCGTGCTCGACGCCGCGGCTGAGCAACTGCTCGCCGGCCCAGCGGTCTCCGTACGGGTCGGCGAGCTGGAAGACGCCGGTGACCCGGACCGTCACCGGCCTGCCGTCGAGCCGGCCGCGCACGGTGATCTCCTGCCCGCTCTCCAACCCGGAGGCCGACGCCGCGGACAGCGGGATCGCCGCCTCGACGGCGCCGTCCTCCGCGGGCTCCGGCCACGTGCCGGACACCAGCCGGGCATACCCGTCGAGACCGTCGTAGCTGCCGAACCGCAGCAGCTCCGGCACCTCGCGGCGCTCCTGGCCCGGCATCGTGTACGAGTCGGAGTGGAAGCTCGTCGAGAACGCGGCGGGCGTGCCGCCGAGCGACTCGGTCACCCGGCCGCGCACCGCCGCGTCGAGCCGCGGGAACGTCTCGCCCGTCACCGGGGCGCTCACCGTCACCGCCACCTGGCGCAGCGGCGCGGTCTCCATCGTCCGGCGCACGCCCGCCTCGGCGATGGAGGAGGCGTACATGGTCAGCGCGACGAGCGTGGTGGTGGCCAGCAGGATGGACCCGAAGGCGGCCAACAGCAGGAGCGGCTCGCTGAACGCGCGCTTGACGACCAACGGCCCCCGCATCCGACCCCCCAACATCCGCTCCTCAGGAGGATTGGGGAGGGCGTCACCGAGGGCAAGAGCGCGATGTCAACGGTGACGGAGAAGATACGGCCCGGCGACGCGTATGTGATATTGAAACTGTGACATTGCTCTTGAGACTGTGCCCGAGCAGCAGAAAACGCCGCACCCCGTGAGGGAGTGCGGCGCTCCTATGGCCGGACCGGCGCCTACTTGGCCGCGGCGAGCGCGGCGGCCTGCTTGGCGATCGCCGACTTGCGGTTGGCGGCCTGGTTCTTGTGGATGACGCCCTTGCTGGCGGCCTTGTCGAGCTGACGGGCGGCCACCTGCTGCAGCGCCGCGGCCTGCTCGACGTCGCCCTGCTCGGCGGCCTCGCGGAACTTGCGGACCGCGGTCTTGAGAGAGGACTTGACAGCCTTGTTGCGCAGGCGAGCCTTCTCGTTCTGCTTGTTGCGCTTGATCTGGGACTTGATGTTCGCCACGAAGAAGCCTCGGTGAAGTCTAAAGGTGGTGGATGAAGCGCGCGGGCTCGAGAGAGGGCGCGCCACACGCAGTTGCTCAGGCTACCAATAACTCAGGTGGCCGCTCAAATCAACGCCCGGTTTCAGGATAACCAGTTTTCCTCGTACTCCCGCCAGTCCTCCTCGGTCGCCGCGAAGTCCACGTACAGGGCCAGCCCGAACCGCTCGCGCGGGCCGTGCTCCGACAGCGCCAGCTTGGCGCCCTGGCCGGCCACGGCGACGCTCTCCGCCGCGTCGCTCCACGGGACGCCGTGGTCGTGGTAGGCGGGGGCGCCGACGAACAGGGACTTCGACTCGGGCACCAGGTCCAGGGCCAGCTCCGCCTGCCGCACCACGTGTCCGCCGTACAGCGACTCCAGCGGCAGGCCGGAGTCGTACGTCATGACCGCGACCTGGTCGACCCGGGACACGACCTCCTGGAAGTATCCGGGCGACCAGTACTTGTCGTGGCCCATGACGGCCCTCGTGCCGATCCGCATGAGCGGGTACGGCTCGATCTGCGGGGTCGAGGTGGACACCAGGGACGCGTGCCGCCTGGTCTCGTCCAGCAGGACGAGGAAGTCGGTGTCGCCGTCGCCGAGCGGCTCGAAGTTGTAGTGGACGCCGTCGTACCCGGCCTTCATGACGGCCGCGACGCCGTCGAGCACGTTCCGGCGGGCGGCGGGATCGTCCAGGTCCAGGCCGTTCTTGACCTTCTGTCCGAGCCACGCGGAGACGCGCACGCCCGGCATATGCCGTTTCGCCCACTGGACGAACTGTGAGGCGTTCGGATACTTGGCCGGGTCGAGCCTCCCGTCCAGCTCGAAGGGACCGGAGTGCACGTACAGATCCTTGACGCCGGTGGTGCGCAGGCGCTCGGCGAGGACGCGCACGTCCTGCTCGTCGCGGCGGCCGTCGACCCACATGTGGCCCAGCCAGAGGGCGTCGTTGCCGGTGCTCATCGCCCACCCGGCCGGAGCCCCGGTAAACTGGAGCCGGAACGCGGCGGCTAAGACGCCGATCAGCGCGACCATGACGACCGAGGCGAGCGCGATCAGGCGCAGGCCGCGGCGGATGACGGTTCGGGACATCACCCGGGCATGTCACCATGAAAGACGCTTGACCTCAAACCTGTCGGAACGGACTTCGGTGCGCACTCAGCCTGGCCAGACAGACCCCGCGTTGATCCGCAACTTCTGCATCATCGCGCATATCGACCATGGCAAGTCCACGCTTGCCGACCGGATGCTGCAGATCACGGGGGTGGTCGACGACCGCTCCATGCGCGCTCAATACCTCGACAGGATGGACATCGAGCGAGAGCGCGGCATCACGATCAAGTCCCAGGCCGTCCGGCTGCCGTATGACGGCCACGTCCTCAACATGATCGACACACCGGGTCACGTCGACTTCACCTACGAGGTGTCCCGGTCGCTGCAGGCGTGCGAGGGCGCGATCCTGCTGGTCGACGCCGCCCAGGGCATCGAGGCGCAGACCCTGGCCAACCTCTACCTGGCCATGAACGCCGACCTGCACATCATCCCGGTGCTCAACAAGATCGACCTGCCAGCGGCGCAGCCGGAGAAGTTCGCCGAGGAGCTGGCGGGCCTGATCGGCTGCGACCCGTCCGACGTGCTGCGCGTGTCGGGCAAGACCGGCGAGGGCGTGCGCGAGCTGCTCGACCACGTGGTGCGGGAGGTGCCGGCCCCGGTCGGCCGGGCCGACGCGGCCGCCCGGGCGCTCATCTTCGACTCGGTCTACGACACCTACCGCGGCGTCGTCACGTACGTGCGGGTGGTCGACGGCCACCTGGGCAAGCGCGAGCGCATCCTCATGATGTCGACCGCCGCCACCCACGAGACGCTGGAGATCGGCGTCATCTCGCCCGAGCCGCGCCCGGCCGAGCTGGGGCTGGGCGTCGGCGAGGTGGGCTACCTGATCACCGGGGTCAAGGACGTGCGGCAGTCGCGCGTCGGCGACACCGTCACCTCCGCGGTCAAGTCCGCCGGAGAGATGCTCGCCGGTTACGAGCACCCCAAGCCCATGGTGTTCTCCGGCCTCTACCCGATCGACGGCGACGAGTACCCAGAGCTGCGCGAGGCGCTCGACAAGCTGCAGCTCAACGACGCGGCGCTGGTCTACGAGCCGGAGACGTCGGCGGCGCTCGGGTTCGGCTTCCGCGTCGGGTTCCTCGGGCTGCTCCACATGGAGATCGTGCGCGAGCGGCTGGAGCGCGAGTTCGGGCTGTCGCTGATCTCGACCGCGCCCAACGTCATCTACCGCGTGATCATGGAAGACGGCAGCGAGCTGACCGTCACCAACCCGTCGGAGTTCCCCACCGGCGGCAAGATCGCGCAGGTCTTCGAGCCGGTGACCAAGTCGACGATCCTGGCCCCGTCCGAGTTCATCGGCGCGATCATGGAGATCTGCCAGGGGCGGCGCGGCAACCTCCTCGGCATGGACTACCTCTCGGAAGACCGCGTCGAGATCCGCTACACGCTGCCGCTCGGCGAGATCATCTTCGACTTCTTCGACCAGCTCAAGTCGCGCACCCGCGGCTACGCCTCGCTCGACTACGAGCCGGCCGGGGAGCAGGAGGCCGACCTGGTCAAGGTCGACATCCTGCTGCAGGGCGAGCCGGTCGACGCCTTCAGCGCCATCGTGCACCGCGAGAAGGCCTACGCGTACGGCACCGAGATGGCCAAGAAGCTGCGCGAGCTGATCCCCAGGCAGCAGTTCGAGGTGCCGATCCAGGCCGCGATCGGGGCCCGGGTCATCGCTCGCGAGAACATCCGCGCCATCCGCAAGGACGTCCTGGCCAAGTGCTACGGCGGCGACATTTCCCGTAAGCGCAAGCTGCTGGAGAAGCAGAAGGAAGGCAAGAAGCGGATGAAGATGGTCGGCCGGGTCGAGGTGCCGCAGGAGGCGTTCGTGGCCGCGCTGTCGACCGACTCCGGCTCCGACAAGCCAAAGAAGTAAGGGCTCTACCGCTTCTGCCGGTACGCGTACGCGCGGACCGGCAGTGGGACGGCGCTCAGCGAGCCTTCTGCCGGTACGTGTACGCGGCGAACGCGCGGCCGGCAGCGGGACGGCGCTTATCGAGCTTTCTGCCGGTACGCGTAGGCGCGGCCGACAGCGGGTCGGCGCTTATCGAGCCTTCTGCCGGTACGCGTACGCGGCGAGCGCGCCCAGGCCGGTGACGGCTTGGGCGGCCAGGTAGCCAGACGGGTCCGCGGGCTGTGTGACCAGCGCGGCGAGCGTCGGGAGGCTGCCCAGCAGGGCCAGGTCCGGGCCGGTGGCCGCCCAGAACACCGGGCCCGTCGGGATGGCGCCCGCCGGGGTGTCGATCAGCGGCAGCGAGTGGTCCACGGGCGGCCTGCGGGCCATCCGGAGCGCGCCCGCCGCCAGGGCGGGCGCGGCCAGTGGTCCGAACGCCCACCAGGGGCCCGCGACGGCCCCGGCCGCCGCCAGCCAGCCGAGCGCGGCGGCCATCCAGGCGGCGGCGAGCAGCGCCGGCAGCAGCGCGCGGGCCAGCAGGGCCGCGCGCGTGCCGACGGCGGCCAGCCTGGCCAGCGCCGGATTGTCGGCGTCCCGCCGCGCCCCGGCCACCGCGCTCGCCGCCACGGCCAGCGCCCCGCCGATGAGCAACGCGGCCGGCGCCAGCCCGCCCACCAGCGCACCGACCCCCTCCATCGGCCCCCCACCACCGGCAACGGCCCCGCTTGCGATGCCCGTGAGGTTCTCTGCGGTTGGCCCGCTTGCGATGCCCGTGAGGTTCTCTGCGGTTGGCCCGCTTGCGATGCCCGTGAGGTTCTCTGCGGTTGGCCCGCCTGCGATCCCCGCGAGGTTTTCTGCGCTCTGCCCGCCTGCGGTGCTTGCGAGACTTCCTGCGTCCGGCATCCCCGTGAGGCTTTCTGCGGCTGATCCGCGGCCAAGGTTGGTGGGGGCGGCGCCGGTGGCTTGGGTGAGGAGGGCGGGGAGGGTGGTGGTGGCCGCCATCAGGGCCAGGCGGCCGGGGCGGCGCGCCACCCGGCGCCAGTCCTGCCAGGCCAGCGCGAGCGGGGCCGGCAGCGACGGCCAGCGCCGGGAACGCAGCCGCCTGCCCCGCCAGTGGTCGTCCTCGGCCGCCCAGGTGAGCGCGCCGGGATCCAGGTGCGTCGCCGCCGTGGTCAGATGGCGTGCCCTCGTCGCCGCGCCCATCAACGTGCCCGCCGGTATCCGGTCGAGCGCCGTCCACGCATGACGTACCAGAAGGGCGGCCGCCGCCAGCGCGCCCGCCGCGGCGGCTCCGAGGGCCTGCGCCGGCGCGGCGGCGACGGCGGCGAGCGGTTCGCGCGCCGGTCCGATGGCCGCGGCCACCGCCACCGCCAGCACCGCCACCAGCGCGACCGTCGACCAGGTCTGCCACGCCTGCGATCCCTGGCCGAGTACGGCCAGGGCCATCCCGCCGGCGCTCGCCGACATCCCCAGCACCACCGCCGCGAGCAGCCGCCAGACGAGCTGGTCGGGAGCCCCCAGCGCGGTGAGCAACGCCAGCCCGAACAGCGCCCCGGCCGCGAGCGTGATCACCGCGAGGATCCGGACGGGCCGCCCGAGCAGCCCTCGGCGGCCGACGCCCGACAGCAGCAGCCACGAGGCGTCGGCGGCCGGCAGCACCACCGGGCCCGCCGCCCGTCCCAGGGCCAGGAATCCGGCCAGCGCCAGCATCACCAGCGCCACCCCCGGCCCCATCCGGGCCGCGTCCACCTGCCCGGCGAGCCCCGTCACGGCCGTGGTCACCGGGTTGCCGAAGACGGCCACGGCGATGGCCAGCATGAAGACGGAGACGTAGCGGTCGAGCAGGCTGACCGGCCGGCGCTGCCGTGAGCGGACGAACGCGCGTGCGAGGCGGGCGTCGGTGGCGTCGTTCATGGTTCCTTCTCGATGATCGGACGGCGGTCAGGAGGTGAGCTGGTTGCCCGGGAAGACCTGGCGGGCGCCGGTGGCGAGGGCGGCGTCGTGGGTGGCCGCCACGACGGTGCCGCCGGCGGCGGCGTAGCCGGCGAGAAGGGCGCCGAGCCGCTCGCGGAAGGCGGCGTCGAGGCCGCGCTCGGGCTCGTCGAGCAGGAGGAGCTCGCTGGGTCTGATCAGGGCGGCGGCCAGGGCGAGGCGCTGGCGCTGGCCGGTGGACAGGTTGAGCGGAGGCGCGTCGGCCCGCGCGGACAGCCCGAACAGCTCCAGCGCCGCCTCGACCTCCAGCCGGGGTTCGCCGTGGACGGCCCGCATCAGCTCCAGGTGCTCGCGCGTGGTCAACCCCGGGTACCACGCCGGTTCGTCGGCCGCCCATGCCACCCGGCGCCAGAAGGCGGGCCCGTCGACCGGGGGCGCGCCGAACACCTCGACCGATCCGGCGGACACCGGCACCAGCCCGGCCAGGGAGCGCAGCAGCGTCGACTTCCCCGACCCGTTGGGGCCGACGACGGCCACCACCTCGCCGCGCGCGACCGCCAGGCTCAGGTCTCGCAGCACGGGAACGCCTTCTAGCTCGACCGTGACGCCGCGAACCTTGATGATCTTGTCGTCCACATCCCGAGCCTAGCCATCGTCGCGCGTGTCCGGGGCATCCGGTCAGAGACCCAGCAGCTCGGGTGAGGCCGCCGGCGGGCCTTCGGATCGTCGACCAGCCGTCGCGCGCGCAGGTCGAGCAGCCGCCGCGCGCAGGTCGAGCAGCCCGCCGACGCCCGTCAGCTCGGCGGCCAGCTCTCCGGCGGGGCGCGGGAACTCCTGCCGCACCCGGAAGGTCCTGCCCTCACTCCACTCGAACGCGCACGTCACGTCCACTTCGTCGCCCGAGCGGAGGTAGCGGATGGTGTTCTCCAGCGTGACGGGGCCGACGCCGCTCCGCAGGTCGTCCGCCCCGATCCCGGCCGCGCGCAGCAGCTCTCAGCGGGCGTGGTCGCCGTACTGCGTTGTCGAGGTGGCCCTGCGCGTCGATCTCGTAGCTGCGTACGGAGAAGCTCGTCGCCGTTCCTCCAGCCAGCGGTGCGACTTGCCGGTGAGGTAGCGCAGGCCGTCGTCGCCGATCTCGACCCAGTCGCCGCGTGTCCAGCCCTCGGTGATCTGGGGGGCGAACCCGTGGCGCTGGAAAAGCTCTGAGGCCTCCTGGGTGAGCCCGCGGCAACCCCCACTCCTGGATCACCCGGGCCGTCCGCTCGTCCTCGCTCGCCGGGTCGTGCTCGCCGAGCGCCGCCGCGACCTCTTCCTGGCCGCGTGCGACCAGGCGCAGCCCAGCCTGCAGCCGCTGTGTGTCCACGCTCTCCATCGATTGCTAGCGATTGCCTGGCGAATCGGGCGACGCTTTCGAAGTCGACGGGTTCTCTCACTCGTGGGGGAGCAGGTAGCGCCACGACAGCGCGAGATGCCCGCCGGTCGGCAGGCGGTAGACGTGCCATGATCCGTCGCCCGGTATCAGCCGGGTGATGGCAGTCGCCTTGTGGCCCTTGTAGTCCTTCCGGGCCGAGGTCGTATCGGGTGGCAGGGGTACGCCCTCCGGCAGGGGTTCCGCGGTCGTCCCGGGGGAGGCGAGCCGCTCGGCGGACAGACGTACGCGATCGGTGGAGTAGGCCCGGCCCCGCGCGGTGACGCGGCCCGCGAGATGGGAGAGACGGTCGCGGGCGGTGACGAGCGCGGCGTCGTAGCGGGTCGCGGCGTGCTCCAGGTACGGCACGTGCACCTCCCGCATCCCGTCGCCGCCGTCCACGCCGAGGATCGTCGTGGGCGCGTCGTGGAACGTCGGCGAGCCGGGCCGGGGCGAGGCGGTGGCGGGTTGCCCGGCCAGCTCCTGATCCAGGGCCTTGACCAGGGCTTCCACCTCGGCGGGCGGCAGGTGGAGCTCGTGGGCCGCGCCGGCGATGGCCCGGCCGTCGGCGTAGACCACCAGCGTCGGAGGGCGGACGGCGCCGAGGCCGGGTGCGGCCAGCCCGCCCACCCGCAGCCACTGCGCGACAGGACGGCCGGGAGCGGCCGGTTCAGCGGCGGGTCGGTCGGCCGTGGCCGTGGCAGTGGTGGCCTGGCTGCTCACAGTGGCCAGGCTCGTCGTGGTGGTCGTTGTGGCTGGGGCTGGTTGCGGTGGCCGCGCTGGTCGCGCTGGTCGCGGTGGTCGGTGTGGCGGGGCTGGTCACGTGGCCAGGCTGGTCGCGGTGGTCGGGTGGCCGATGTGGCCCCTGGAGGCGCGGTCGTCGGCGTGGTCCTGCCCGCTTGGTCAACCCCCGTGCCGCCGCACGCGGCGAGCACCAGTGCCGAGGCCGCGGCCCAGCTTCTTCTCATGCCCCTGAGACGATCACCTTCGGCGCGCGGTTCAGAAGTGACCCGCTTCTCGGGCATCCGCCGGGAGGCCGGGGTTTTGTCGGTGGGTCCCGTTAGCCTGGGCATCCGAACACCTGTGCGACTGGAGGGTGAGATGATGGCTGCTGAGCGCATGGAGCGTGCCGCTGTGCTGGGGGTCGCCGTGGCGGAGGAGACGCGGCGGTTGCTGCGGGCCCACATGAGGCCGGCGGTGCTGGGCGATGACGGCAAGGTCGTGGTCGACGTGCCCTATCCCGACGCCGCCGTGGTGACGGCGCTGCTCGACGTGGCGGCCGAGTGCTTCGGGGAGCGGGGCGCGTCCGTGGAGGAGGCGCGCCAGGCCGCCCTGGAAACCTTGTTAGACCTCGCCGACGACCGGGCCTGACGTGGCGGAGATGGTCACCTGTCTGGCCTGGTACTTCATCGCTCAAGGCAAGGAGGCTCCGATACCGTCCCCCGTATGCGTGTTATATCGGTAAATATCGGGCAAGCTGTCGACGCTGACTGGGCCGGGAAGCTGAAGCGCACGGCCATCGACAAGCGGCCGGTGACCCACCGGGTGGCGGTCCTGGCCAACGGCCTGGCCGGTGACGAGCGCGCCGACAAACCCAGCCACGGATCCCCCGGCCAGGCCGTCTACGCCTACGCCAGGGAAGACTACGACTGGTGGGAGCGGGAGCTGGGCCGCGAGCTGCGTGACGGCAGGTTCGGCGAGAACCTCACGACCTCGGGGCTGGACGTCAACGGCGCGCTGATCGGGGAGCGCTGGCGGATCGGCAGCACGCTCCTGGAGGTGGCGGCCCCGCGGGTTCCGTGCGTGGTCTTCCGCAACTGGCTGGACGAGCCCCGCTGGGTCAAGCGCTTCACCGAGGCCGCCCGGCCCGGCGCGTACCTCAGGGTGCTGGAGCTGGGCGAGCTGGGCGTGGGCGACGAGGTGGAGGTGCTCCACCGGCCGGCGGCGAGCGTGACCGTGGCCGAGTCCTTCCTGGCCTACCACGGCGACGAGAAGCTCCTGCGCCGCATCCTGGAGGTCCCCGGATACGACGAGCGATGGGACCGGGTGGCCGAGCGCGTCCTGGGCGTGCCCTCGTAGCTTCGCGGGACCTCCCGCGTGGGCGCGAGCGCGCCCACGCGGGGGATCAACGCGGGGAGGTCACCTCAGGACCTTGTGCAGCGCCGTGGTGAGCGAGGCGCGGGAGTCGTCCTGGTCGATGGACCACAGCATGGCGCCGCCCAGCCCCTTGAGCCTGATGTACGCGGCCTTCTGCAGCATCACCGCCGGGTCGTCGTACGACCAGAACTCGTTGCCGTCGTACATCCAGAGCGTGCCCGTGAGCAGGTCGCGGTGGCGCTTGCCCGGCTTGGTCACGAGGTCCTTGTAGTCCTCGACGCCGGCGGCCCACTTGCCGGGGGCGGGGCCGGTGGCCGCCTTGTAGAGGCCCTTCCCGCCGCCGGTGACGCCGGTCCAGCCCTGCCCGTACGCGGGGACGCCGATCACGAGCTTGCGGGCCGGGGCGCCGCGCCGCAGGTAGTCGCGGACGGTCTGGTCGACGCTGTAGCGGACCTCGTTCGGGTCGCGCCCGTCGGTGAACAGGTTGCCCTGGTGGCCCGTCCGGAGCTCCCAGTTGCCGCGCAGGTCGTAGCCCTGGACGGTGGCGAAGTCGAGCAGGTCGAACACCCGCCGCACCTCGAAACCGGCGTCGATCTTCGCGGCGGCGGCGGGGAGGAAGGCGCTCAGCTCGGCGTCGCTGGAGTACGCGTCGAGCTGGGCGCGCAGTTCCTCCAGGAACAGGGTGAAGTTCCGCCTGTCCTCCGGCCTGATCACGTTGCCCTCGGCGCCGGACGAGCCCGGCCACTCCCAGTCGAGGTCGATGCCGTCGAACACGCCCGCGCCCGCGCCGGGCTCCAGGCCGGGCAGGTTGCCGCGCAGCCACAGGTCGATGCAGGAGGCGGCCAGCCTGGCGCGCGACTCGGGAGTGAGCACGGCGTCGGAGAAGTGCTTCGAGCCGGTCCAGCCGCCCAGCGAGATGAGCGCCTTCAGCCGGGGGTGCTTGGCCTTGAGCTTGCGGAGCTGGTTGAGGTTGCCGTTCAGGGCCTGGCCGGGCGCGTCGGCGACGCCGTCCACGCTCTGCTCGGCCGGCACCGGCCGCTGCCAGTCGGCCCACGGGTCGGGGGAGTAGCAGTCACCGGCGGCGTCGACGAAGCCGAAGGCGTAGTTGACGTGGGTGAGCTTGGCTGCGGCGCCGCTGGTGTCGACGTCCTTGACGTGGTAGTCGCGCCCGTAGACGCCCCACTGGACGAAGTACGCGACCCGCTTGAAACGGTCGCCTCCGGCCTCGGCGGGCAGCGCGGTCACGGTCAGGGACAGTAAGACGGAGAGGGCGATGAGGATGCTCTTCTTCACGGGGTGCGCCTCCTGACTTATAGGAAACTTTCCTATAAGTTGTCCCGGATCGTAGATCTCCTGGATCGGGCAGTCAATGGGACCGGGCAGACTGGAGACGTGCCTTCCACGCTGCCTGACGGAGATCCCGCGCCCGCCTCCGGCGAGCTGCCCGAGAGCGCGCTGCGCGGCCTCGGCGAGCGGCCGTTCGGCTTCTACGTGCACGTCCCGTTCTGCGTGACGCGCTGCGGCTACTGCGACTTCAACACCTACACCGCCGCTGAGCTCGGCCCTGGCGCCTCACACGGCGACTACGCCGACACCGCGATAGCGGAGGTACGGCTCGCGCGGCGGGTGCTCGGCGAGACCCGGCTGCCGGTCGAGACGGTGTTCTTCGGCGGCGGCACCCCGACCCTGCTTCCCGCCCGCGACCTGGGCAGGATCCTCGCGGCCATCGACGCCGAGTTCGGCCTCGCGCCAGGCGCCGAGGTGACGACCGAGGCCAACCCCGAGTCCGTCGACCCGCGCTACCTCGAAGAGCTGCGCGAGCGCGGTTTCACCCGGGTCAGCTTCGGCATGCAGAGCGCCCGCGAGCACGTCCTGCGGGTGCTCGACCGGCAACACACCCCAGGCAGGGCCGGCCAGGCCGTGCTGGAGGCCAGGAAGGCCGGGTTCGAGCACGTCAACCTCGACCTGATCTACAGCACTCCCGGCGAGACCGACGACGACTGGCGCGCCTCCCTGGCCGCCGCCGTCGAGGCCGGGCCCGACCACGTCTCGGCCTACTCCCTCATCGTCGAGGACGGCACCCGTCTCGCCGCCCGGATCCGGCGCGGCGAGCTGCCGATGCCGGACGACGACGTGGCCGCCGACCGCTACCTCATCGCCGACGAGATGCTCGGCGAGGCCGGGCTCCGCTGGTACGAGGTGTCCAACTGGGCCACCGGCGACGCCGCCCGCTGCCGCCACAACCTCCTCTACTGGACCGGCGGCGACTGGTGGGCCGTCGGTCCCGGCGCCCACAGCCACGTCGGCGGCACCCGGTGGTGGAACGTCAAGCATCCGGCCCCGTACGCCCAGCGCCTGGCCGCCGGCCACTCGCCCGCGCACGCGCGCGAGGAGCTCGCCGCCGAGGACCGCGAGACCGAGCGGCTCATGCTGGAGCTGCGGCTCGACTCCGGCTACCCGCTGGCCGACGTGGCGCCCGGCGCGCGCCCCAAGGTCGCCGCGGCGCTGGCCGGCGGGCTGCTGGAGCCGGAGGCGTTCAAGGCCGGGCGCATGGTGCTCACCCTGCGCGGCCGGCTGCTGGCGGACGCGCTGGTCCGCGACCTGCTCACGTGATGAGGCGGATGTTGATCGGGTAGCGGTAGTTCTGGCCCCGCTGCGCCGCGATGGCGGCCTGGATCTGGAAGATCAGCGCGATGATCCAGACGATCGGCAGCAGCAGGAGGCCGATCAGGATGATCGAGAAGAGGGCGGCGACGATGAAGCCGATGAACATGGTGATCTGGAAGTTCAGCGCCTCCGCCGACTGGTCCCTGACGTACGGGGACTCGTCCTTCTTCATCAGGTAGACGATCAGCGGGCCGACCCAGGAGACCAGCAGGCCCAGCAGGTGGGAGACCATGGCCATGGTGGTGTCGTCGGTGCCCGGGCGCGGGCCGTACCTGCCGGGGACGTGCGGTTGCTGCCGGTGGGGGGCGGCGTAACCGTACGGAGGCTGCTGGTGACCGTACGGCGGCTGTGGCTGCTGCCCGTAGCCGTAACCAGGTTGCTGTCCGTACCCGTGGCCAGGTTGCTGCCCATACCCGTACCCGGGCTGCTGTCCGTAGCCGTGGCCGGGCTGTTGTCCGTACCCGTAGCCGGGCTCGGAACCGGGCTGCTGGCCGTACCTGTACCCGGGCTCGGAGCCGGGTTGCGGGCCGTAGCCCTGCGGGGGGTTGTCGGTGGGGATGCGGCGGGTCGCGTCCTCGTCGGACGGCGGTGGGTGCGGATCCTGGCTCACGATGCCTCCGTAACGAAGTCGATCAGTTCCTCGACCCGGCCGAGCAGTTCCGGCTCCAGGTCGGCGTAGGTCGAGACGGCGCCCAGAATGCGCCGCCACGCGTCGGCCGGCTCCATCCGCCAGCCCAGGGCGGCGATCACGCCCTCCTTCCACGGAACCCCGCGCGGCACCTCGGGCCAGGCCCGGATGCCCAGAGCGGACGGCTTGACCGCCTGCCAGATGTCGACGTACGGGTGGCCCACCACGAGGACGTGCGGCGAGGTCACCTGGGCCGCGATGCGGCTCTCCTTGGAACCCGGCACCAGGTGGTCGACCAGCACTCCCAGCCTGCGCCCCGGCTCGGGGCCGAACTCGCCGACGATCGCGGGCAGGTCGTCGACGCCTTCCAGGTACTCCACGACCACGCCCTCGACCCGCAGGTCGTGACCCCAGATCTTCTCCACCAGCGCCGCGTCGTGCACGCCTTCGACGTAGATGCGGCTCTCCCTCGCGACCCTGGCCCGCAGCCCCTCGACCGCGATCGACCCCGAGGCGCTGCGCCTGTGACCCTGGGGCGCGGCGGCCTGCGGTCGCACCAGCGTCACGACCCGCCCTTCCAGCAGGAAAGCGGCGGGCGCCAGCGGGAACAGCCGCCGCTTGCCGAAGCGGTCCTCCAGCGTCACCGCCTCCTTGTCGCAGGCCACCACCGCGCCGCAGAAGCCGCTGTCGGCGTCCTCCACGACCAGGTCCGGTTCGGCGGCCACTTGGGGGATCTTCCCTTTGCCGGGACGCCGCCAGTTTCCCGCTAGAACATCGCCGTCGTACACACGGGGACCGTAGCAAATCACCCGGCCGTCGCGAGGCGCTTGCGATGGCCGCTCCGCCGCATCAGGACGACCACCGTCACGATGATCGCGCCGAGCACGCCCACGCCGGGGATGAGCAGCAGCGCCGCCAGTCCTCCCACGATGCCGCCGGCCGCCGAGAGCGCGTCCCTGCCCACGCCGAACAGCACGTCACCCTGTTCCTGGATGACGCAGGTGAGCTGGTACTCGCCCGCGGCGGGCGCGTTGACCAGCAGGATCTGCTCCCACGTCCGGCTGCCGGCCGTCACCGTCTGCGAGCCCGGCGCGTTGACGAGCCGCGCCTGGCCGGGCCCGCCGGAGATCTCGCAGCGGTAGTTCACCCGGGCGTCGGTGGAGACGTAGACGGACGGTCGGTCGTCGGGGTCGAGCGAGACCGTGACCGTCTCGCCGGCGGCGAACGTCGTGGACGGGGCGATGTCCTCGACGGTGTTCACGATGCCGGTGACGAACAGGACCACGCCCGCCACGACGCACGCGACGGCCACGCCCCACGCGACCGCGATCCACCGCAGCCGCGGGCGGAGCTCCTTCGGGTCCACCTGGCGTCCGTAGGGTGCTCCCGGCGGCCCGTACTGCGGCCCGCCGAACTGCGGCTGCTGCCCGTACCCGTAGCCGGGCTGCTGCTGACCGTACGGACTCCCGCCGTACGGCCCGGGACCCGCTTGGGGCGGGGGCCCGTAGGGGCCGGGGGGTTGAGATCCGTACGGGTTCGGGCCGGAATGTGGGGGTGGCGGCGCGTACGGGGAAGGTTCACCCTGGGGATAAGGCTGACCAAAAGGAGGATCCTGCCCTGAAGGCGGATCAACAGGCCGCTGGGGTGGATTGTCGTTCATGTCGGCAATTGTGATGCTTGTCGTTCACGCGTGCCAGCAGCGGGGACAACGGTGTTATCGCACCCTGTGAGCGAGACCCGTACACTTGGCACTCGGGAACACAGAGTGCTAGGTCTGGCGTTTCCCTGAAAGCGGCGGTAGGAGGTGCGCACGTGCTCGACGATCGGAAGCTCGCGGTGCTACGCGCCATTGTCGAAGACTACGTTTCGACCAACGAACCGGTGGGCTCCAAGGCGCTCGCCGAGCGTCACAATCTGAAGGTGTCGCCGGCGACCGTGAGAAACGACATGGCGGCGCTGGAGGAGCAGGGCTACATCGCCCAGCCCCACACCAGCGCCGGGCGCGTGCCGACGGACAAGGGCTATCGCCTGTTCGTCGACAGGCTCTCCCAGGTCAAGCCCCTGTCGGGGGCCGAGCGCCGGGCCATCGAGACGTTCCTGGCGGGAGCGGTCGACCTCGACGACGTGGTGATGCGCACGGTGCGGCTGCTCGCGCAGCTCACCCGCCAGGTCGCCGTCGTGCAGTACCCGACGCTCAACCGCTCGACCGTGCGCCACGTCGAGCTGGTGCCGCTCCACGACCGCCGCGTCATGCTGGTGCTGATCACCAACATGGGCCGCGTCGAGCAGCGCATGGTCGAGCTGCCCGAGGTGGTGGAGGAGCACCGCATCGCCCACATGCGCGGGGTGCTCAACGACTGCCTCGACGGCTGCGGCCTGAGCAGCGTGCCCGAGCTGGTCTCGGACCTGCCCGAGCGGCTGCCGGTCGACGAGCGGCCGGCGATGGCCACGATCCTGTCCGTCCTGCTGGAGACGCTCGTCGAACGGCACGACGAGAAGATCGTGTTCGCCGGGGCGGCCAACCTCGCCGGCGCCGACCTCAGCGTCGGCCTGCGCGAGGTGCTCGAAGCGCTGGAAGAGCAGGTGGTGCTCATGCGCCTGCTCGGCGAGACTTCCTCAGACACACCTTCCGCCCTCACCGTGCGCATCGGATCGGAGAACGCCTACACCGGACTGCGGGGCACGTCCATCGTCGCGACGGGATACGGTCAAGGCGACAACCAACTGGCCCGGCTCGGCGTTCTGGGCCCCACCAGGATGGACTACCCCGTGACGATGGGCGCCGTGCGCGCGGTGGCACGCTACGTCAGCCAGATTCTGGCTGCATCTTAAGAGGTCGATAAGTGGCAAACAGCGACTATTACGCCGCCCTCGGGGTGCGCCGTGACGCCAGTCAGGACGAGATCAAGAAGGCCTACCGCCGGCTGGCCCGCGAGCTGCACCCCGACGTGAACCCTGACCCCGCCACGCAGGAGCGGTTCAAGGAGATCACGCAGGCCTACGAGGTGCTCTCCGATCCGAACAAGCGCCAGATGTACGACCTGGGCGGCGACCCGTTCGGCGGCGCCGGGGCGGGTGCGCCGGGCGGCGGCTTCGGCGCCGGCTTCCCGTTCAGCGACATCATGGACGCGTTCTTCGGCACCGCCACGGGCGGCGCCCGCGGCCCGCGCTCGCGCGCCCGCCGCGGCCGCAACGCGACGATCCGGGTCGAGCTCGACCTGCGCGAGACCGCGTTCGGCACCACCCGGGAGCTCCAGGTCGACACGGCCGTGCTGTGCGAGGTGTGCCAGGGCGTCGGCGCGGCGCCCGGCACCCACCCCGACACCTGCGACATGTGCAACGGCCGCGGCGAGATCTCCCAGGTCACCCGGTCCTTCCTCGGGCAGGTCATGACCACGCGGCCGTGCCCGCAGTGCGGTGGCTTCGGCAGCATCATCCGCCACCCGTGCCAGGAGTGCTCGGGCGACGGCCGGGTCCGCACCCGCCGCACGATCAAGGTCCGCATCCCCGCGGGCGTCGAGGACGGCACCCACATCCAGCTCGCCGGCGAGGGCGAGATCGGCCCCGGCGGCGGCCCGCCCGGCGACCTCTTCCTGGAGATCGTCGAGCGCTCCCACGAGATCTTCGAGCGGCGCGGCGACGACCTCCACTGCACCGTCCAGATCCCGATGACGGCCGCCGCGCTCGGCACCGTGCTCACCGTCGAGACCCTCGACGGCGCCGAGGAGATCGACGTCCGCCCCGGCACGCAGTCGGGTCAGGTCATCACCATGTACGGCCGCGGCGTGCAGCGCCTCAACGAGACCGGCCGCGGCGACCTGCTCATCCACGTGAACGTGGAGACCCCGTCCCGCCTCGACCCCCCGCAGGAGGAGCTGCTGCGCGAGCTGGCCAAGCTGCGCGGCGAGGAGCGGCCGCCGGGCAAGTTCGCGCCCGGCCAGCAGGGTTTCTTCTCCCGTCTCCGCGACGCCTTCAACGGCCGCTGACGACGGGACGCGGCGGCGGGCGGCCGGTCACCGGGACCCGTTGACCGCCTCCGCGGGCTGCACGGCCAGGAGCTCCTCCGGGAGGGTCACCTGTGCCGTGACGCCGCGGCCGGGCGACGGGTGCAGCGACACCCGCACGCCCAGCCGCTCGGCCAGCCTGCCCACCACGTGGTGGCCCAGGCAGCGGGTCGGCGCCACCAGGAAGCTCTGCTCGCCCCGCAGCCGGGCGTTGGCCGCGGCCAGCTCCCCGGCCGTCATGCCCATGCCGTAGTCGGAGATGGTGACGCGGCACTCACCCTCGGCGGCCCGTGACACCACGTCCACCTCCGACTCGGGTGGCGAATAGCCCAGCGCGTTCTCCATCAGCTCGGCCAGCATGTGCGCCACCTCCGCCACCACCGGCCCCCGCACGTGCGCCCGGCCCACCACCCGCAGCGCCACCCGGTGGTGCTCCTCGACCTCGGCCAGCACCGACCGGAGCACCTCGTCCACCGGCACCGGTTCCGACGAGCGCCGCTGCCCCCGCGTGCCGGTCAGGACCAGCAGGCTCTCGGCGTTCCTGCGCAGACGGCTGGTCACGCGGTCCAGCTCGCACAGCCTGGCCAGCACGGCGGGGTCCGACTCGTCGCGCTGCAGCACGCTGATGAACGTCAGCTGCCGGTGCACCAGATCCCGGTGCCGCGTCCCCAGCTCGCCCAGCGACGCCGCCGCGTCCCGCCGGATCGCCGCCCGCCCGGCCGCGATCCGCACCGCCGCCTCATGCATGTCACCCAGCGCCCCTGCCAGCCGCGCGAACTCCCCAGCGGTTTCCCCGCTCCGGATCGCCCCGCCGACCTTGTCCGAGACCTCCCCGCCTGAGGAGGCGCCCCCGAAGCCCGAAGCGGTCCCCTGCGCGGGATCCTCACCGAGGCGGAACGTGCTCTCGTACGGAGGCTCGCCTCCCTGGAGGTGCTTGTCGCGGGATGTGCTTTCGTACGGTGGCGCGACCTCCAGAGGGTGCTTGTCCCGGGTTGTGTTCTCGTGTGTGGGCTCGACCCTGAGGGGGTGCTTGCTGGGAAGCGAGTGGGTTCTGTCGCTGAGTGGGTGTTTGACGCGGAATGAGAGGCCTGGGACTTCGCGCGAGTGGTCCTGGCGCGCGTCCGAGGTCGGGCGGCTCGCCGGCTGGCCTGGAGTCCCGGCTCTGCGGGTTTCTCTCCCGTACGAGGCATTTCCGAGGCTTGGAAGGCGTGCGGACGGCAGAGGGAAAGAGGCGTCGTAGGCGCGCCACAGGTGGGCGGGGCGAGTCCCTGGGGCGTGGAGGTCGGACGGGGGCGTGCCGGGGACGGCGAGGCGGGGCGTCTCCGCTGCCTCCAGGGTGGCGATGTGGCGCGCCAGGGCGGTGGCCTCGCCGGTGAGCCTGCGGAGGGGACGCGTGATCGAACGTGCCATGAGCGCCCCCAGTGCCCCCATGACCAGCAGGAACGCGGCACCCAGACCGGCCAGCCAGGTCAGGTGCCGGGTGTGGCGTTCGCGGGCCGCCGTCGCCAGGACATGTACTTCGCGTCCGGCCGCGTGCTGCACGGCGCGCAGGGCGTCGGCGTAGGCGTCGCCGGCCGAGAGCCAGGTACGCGTGCGGACCGTCAGGGGCGTGCCGGGGGAGGCGGCGATGGCCCGGCGTTCCAGCCGCGCCGTCCTGGCCGCCGGAGCGCCCCGCTGCGTCCGCTCCAGCGCGGCCACGCCTTGAGGGCCGGCGGTTCGGCGGTACCGGTCCAGGGCGTCGGTCATGGAGGCGCGGGCCTCCAGGAAGGTGATGTACTCGCCCTGGGTGAACGCGCCCGTCGCGAAGGCCGCCGTGACCACCGCCCGTTGCCGTGCGGCCGCCTCCTTGGCCCGGCTGATGGCCTCCAGCGCCTGCAACCGTCTCAGCAGCGACGGGTCTGACCGGCCGACCTCCGTGCCGAACGACCCGTCGGCCAACTCCGTGATCACATCGGTGAACGCCTCGAAGACGTCCTGCCGCACCTTCGGCCCCCTGTCCACCGGCGCCCTCCGACCAACGGACGCACCGATCTCGGCACCGACGCCTTCGGCCTCGCCGGTCAAACCCTGGGTGGAAGTCACGCCGGCGACCCCCGTCCCTTCGGTACCGGCCACCGCGTCCTGAGTAGGGGTCACGGCGGGGTCTGAGGCACCTTCGGCGGTCCTGTCGAGGGTGGGGTTCGCGGCGCCATCAGCGGTCATGTCCCACGTGGGCGGCGCGACGCCATCGGTGGTTGTGGTCAGGGTGGCGGCTCCTGGGCTCACGAGCGCGCCGTAAGGGCCCACCAGGGGCGCGGTCGGTGTGGGAGTCGCCTGCCGGGTGCGGGAAAGGGGGCCGCCGGGAGTGGCGGGGGCGTCGGGGGACAGGGCGAGGGCCGGGGTGCCGGTGCGAGGGCGGTCGAGGGTGGGGAGGCGGGCGAGCGCGTCGCGTACTGGTCCGTACGCGGTGGGAGGGGCGGTGGCGAGCAGGTGGGAGAGGGCCGAACGGGCGTGGTCGGTGGCGTGGCGGGCGGGGACGAGATCGGGCCTGACGCGCGGCTCGCCGGCGAGCAGCGCCGCGAGGAGGGCACGTTCGCGCTGGAGCGCGTGGACGAGATCCTGGACGGCGAGCACCAGTGTCACGTGCCGGGCCGTGGCGTCGGCGTCGGCGCGGGCGTGCAGGCGGGCCGCCGCCTCCGCGGCCATCCCGGTGATCAGCAGGAGTGTGGGCACGGCCAGCACGAGCACGAGACGCGTCCTGACGCGCATCGGCCGCGACACGTGCTCTCGGACACCGCCCGGTTCTGGCGCGCGTTGGCGAGCGGGAGAGACGGCCATCGACCCCCTCGTAGAGTGATCTCAGGAAGGCTGCACGGGACACGATATTGCGCAGGGTGTTCGTGTGGTTGCGTAACGTGGAGAATCCGAGGTGGCTGGTGACGGTTCCGGTGTTCCTGACGGGCGAGCTCGACGGCCCCGAGCTGGTGCTCGGCGGCCCCGAAGGGCGTCACGCGGCCACCGTCAGGCGGTTGCGGCCCGGGGAGCGGGTGGATCTCACCGACGGGGCGGGGTCGGTGGCCGAGTGCGTGGTGCGCGAGGTGCTCAAGGACTCGCTGCGGGTGGAGGTCCGGGGCAGGTACGAGGTCGCGCCGCCCAGGCCGAGACTGGTCGTCGTGCAAGGGCTGCCGAAGGGTGACAGGGGCGAGCTGGCGGTCGAGATGATGACCGAGGCCGGTGTCGACGTGATCGTTCCCTGGCAGGCCTCGCGGAGCATCACCCAGTGGAAGGGCGACAAGGTGGCCAAGGCGCTGCAGCGCTGGCGGTCGACGGCCCGCGAGGCGGGCAAGCAGGCCCGGCGCTTCCATCTGCCCGAGGTGACCGAGCCGGTCTCGACGGCCGGAGTGGTGAAGCTGCTGGCCGGGGCGGCGCTGGGGCTGGTGCTGCACGAGGAGGCCGCGGCGCCGCTGTCGCGGGTGGCGCTCCCGGACGACGGTGACATCGTCGTCGTGGTCGGGCCCGAGGGCGGGGTGTCGGAGCCTGAACTGGCGGAGTTCCTGGCGGCGGGGGCCACGCCGGTGCTGCTGGGGCCGACGGTGCTGCGCACCTCGACCGCGGGGGTGGCCGCCGCGGCGGTCCTGCTCACCCGTACAGGACGCTGGTGACACCCGGGAGGGCCGGTGACGCGGGTGGGTGGGGGAGTGCGCGGCGGTCAGGGAAGGGGAGTCACGACGTGTTCGCGCTGATCAGAGGGCTGGGCATGTCCGAGATGGTCGGCACCGGGTCCAGCGTCGAGCACTCCTCGTCCGGGCAGGGCGTCGGCGTGGGCGACGCTTCCGGCTCGGACGGCGAAGGCGTCGGCGGATCGTCGGCCTCAGGGCAGTCGGCCGGCTGCTCCGCCTGGTCGGCCGTCGACGGGCAGGGGGTCGGCGTGGGGGTGGGCGTCGGCTTGGCGGTCGAGCGGGCCGTCTCCGACGGGCGGGGCTCCTGCTTCTGCGGCGGCTCGGACGACGTCGGCGGCGGCACGACCAGAGGCTCGCTCTCCCGTACGGTCGACTTGGGCGAGGCGGGCCGGCTGGTCGAGGACTTCGCCGGCGGGGTGGCGCTGGAGGTGGTGCGCACCTCGAGATAGGGCGCCTCGACAACACGCTGGCGCAGGTCGGGCACCACCATCACGATCGTGCCCGCCACCAGCACCGCGCTCGCTGCCGCCGCCCCGGCCCGCCACCAGAAGAGGTTGCGCGCGCCGCGCCGCTCGATCTTCGTACGGATGACGTCGAGCCCGTCCGGCGAGGGCACGACCGCGTCCGCCTCCGCACGGAGGGCACGGCGCAGGACCTCGCCGTACTCGTCGGGGGGCTGGGTCATGACATCTTCTCCAGGACGGAACGCAGGGCGGCCATGCCACGTGCCGTGTGGCTCTTCACCGCCCCCTTGCTGATGCCCATGGCGTGGGCGATCTCGGCTTCGGACAGATCACCGTAGTAACGAAGGACCAGTGCCTCCCTCTGGCGAGACGGTAGCGCCCGCAACGCCTCGATGACCGCGGACCGTTCGAACTCGCCGATGGCGCCGTGCTCCGCGCTCGGCGCGTCGGGCAGGCCCTTGGGGGCGTACTTCTCCACGACCGCCCGATGGCGCAGCACGGACCGGGACCTGTTGACGACGGACTGCCGTAGGTAGGCGAGCGCCTTGTCGGGGTCACGCAACCTGCGCCAGGCGCCGTGGATGGCGACGAACGCATCCTGCACGACTTCCTCCGCGGTTGCCATGTCGCGCACCAGCAACACGGCGAGACGAACTAATGACCGAAAATGCGCACTGTAAAGCGCGGTCACGGCCATGTCGGCGTCCCACCCGACCGGCACCGCCCCCATGGATCTGTCGACCAGGAGGGTTTCGGTGGTCACATCAGTGGGACGCGCGGCCTTCCCTGAC
This sequence comes from Nonomuraea ferruginea, assembly GCF_039540635.1. Taxonomy (NCBI): domain Bacteria; kingdom Bacillati; phylum Actinomycetota; class Actinomycetes; order Streptosporangiales; family Streptosporangiaceae; genus Nonomuraea; species Nonomuraea ferruginea. The sequence continues at coordinate 173,644 of NZ_BAABFD010000014.1, forward strand.
GGTTTACGTTCTTCCGGTTCCTTTGGGGGCATGACCCAGTTGTGTCCTCGCCAGGTGGTCTCGCCCGAGGCTGAATCGTTCGCTGCGATGGTGCACTGACACCCTAACCGCGGGGATCTTCGGGTGCCACGACGGATCCGGTCACCGATTCGCAACGCTGATCAGCGTACATGCCGAGCAGCAGGTCAGGGTCGTCGAGGCTTACGGACAGGAGAGCCACCCCTATCGGTAAGGTGATCGGATGACAGACTGCCTGTTCTGCAAGATCGTGGCCAAGGAGATCCAGGCCGAGATCGTCTACGAGAACGACGGGGCGCTCGCGTTCCGCGACATCAACCCGCAGGCCCCCACCCACGTCCTCGTCATCCCCAAGGAGCACCACGCAGACGCCGCCGCGCTGGCCCGCGCCGACCAGGGGCTGGCCGACGAGGTGCTCAAGGCCGCGCACGCGGTCGCCGTCCAGGAAGGCGTGGCCGACGAGGGCTACCGGGTCGTGTTCAACACCGGACCCGGCGCCGGGCAGACCGTCTTCCACGTGCACGCGCACGTTCTGGGCGGCCGCAACCTGACATGGCCGCCCGGCTGATATTGCCGCGAGGAAACGTTCCGCCCCCGGATACGATGGGTGAAGAAGATAAGCCCTCGAGACCGGGAGGCATCAGGCCACGCTGGCCTGCCCATGTCCGAACTACACGAATCCCGACGCACGGCACCTCCAACGCGCACACAAGCCAAGGTGCTGATTCCGGACGAGTACCCCATGGTCAGCCTCCTGGGCTCCCGCGACGAGCTGCTACGCGTCATCGAGGGCGCCTTCAAGGCCGACATCCACGTCCGCGGCAATGAGATCACCGTCACCGGCAGCCCCGACGAGAGCGGCACTGTCGTCCGGCTCTTCGAGGAGCTGGTCGAAGTGCTGCGCAGCGGCGGCGACCTCACACCCGACGCCGTCGAGCGGAGCATCGCCATGCTCCGGATGACCTCCGAGCGCCCGGCCGAAGTGCTGTCGCTCGACATCCTGTCCTCGCGCGGGCGCACCATCCGCCCCAAGACGGCCAACCAGAAGCGCTACGTCGACGCCATCGACAAGCACACGGTCGTGTTCGGCATCGGCCCCGCCGGCACCGGCAAGACCTACCTGGCGATGGCCAAGGCGGTCCGGGCGCTCCAGGAGAAGCGGGTCAACCGCATCATCCTCACCCGCCCGGCGGTCGAGGCCGGCGAACGGCTCGGCTTCCTGCCCGGCACGCTGTACGAGAAGATCGACCCCTACCTCCGGCCGCTGTACGACGCGCTGCACGACATGGTCGACCCCGACTCGATCCCCAAGCTGATGGCGGCGGGCACGATCGAGGTGGCGCCCCTCGCGTATATGCGCGGTAGGACCCTTAACGACGCATTCATCATCCTTGATGAGGCGCAGAACTCGTCGGCCGAGCAGATGAAGATGTTCCTGACGAGGCTCGGGTTCAACAGCAAGATCGTGGTGACCGGTGACGTGACGCAGGTCGACCTGCCGGCGGGCACGGTGAGCGGTCTGCGGGTGGTGCAGGAGATCCTCGACGGCATCGACGACATCCACTTCTCGCAGCTGACGAGCGCCGACGTGGTGCGTCACAAGCTGGTGAGCGAGATCGTCGACGCCTACGGCCGCTATGACGCCCTGCGCACTCCCGAACCGATTCAGCAGCGGGGTAAGCGACGATGAGCATCGAGATCAACAACGAGTCCGGGGTGGGCGTCGACGAGGAGTCGCTCGTCGCGCTGTCCACCCACGTGCTGTCCGAGATGGGCATCAACCCGCTGGCCGAGCTGTCGCTCGTGGTCGTCGACGAGAACGTGATGGCCGAGCTGCACGAGAAGTGGATGGGCGAGCCCGGCCCGACGGACGTGCTCGCCTTCCCGATGGACGAGCTGCGGCCCGGCGGCGGCGCCAGGGGCGAGTCCGAGGGGCCGGCCGATCCGGCGCTGCTGGGTGACGTGGTGCTGTGCCCCCAGGTGGCGGCGCGGCAGGCGGAGGAGGCCGGGCACAGCGCTCAGGACGAGATCGAGTTGCTCTGCACCCATGGCATCCTGCATCTGCTCGGTTACGATCATGCGGAGCCTGAGGAGCACAAGGAGATGTTCGGTCTTCAGGCGCGGTTGCTCGAAGGGTGGCGGGAGGTGCGCAGCTCGCGGTGAACGCCTGGTTGCCGTTGGCCATCGTCCTCGTTGTGGTCGGTGGCCTGATCGCCAGCACGGAGACGGCGCTGACGCGGATCTCACGGGTCCGCGCCGAGGAGGCCGTGCGCGACGGCAGGCGTGGCGCTCAGCGGCTGCACGCCATCGTCACGGACGCGCCGCGCTATCTGAACCTGCTGCTCCTGCTGCGGCTGAGCTGTGAGCTGGTCGCGACGGTGATCGCGACGTTGCTGTTCATCGATCTGATGGACGATCAGGGCTGGGCCTACTTCTCCGCGGCCGCGGTGATGATCCTGGTGAGTTACGTGATCGTGGGCGTGATGCCGCGCACGCTGGGCCGTCAGCACGCCGAGCCCATCGCGCTCGCGGGGGCGCCGATCGTGTACGGGCTGACGAAGATCTTCGGCCCCCTGCCGAAGCTGCTCATCCTGCTGGGCAACGCGCTGACCCCGGGCAAGGGGTTCCGCGACGGTCCGTTCACCTCGGAGGCCGAGCTGCGTGACCTGGTCGACCTGGCCGAGGAGCGCCGGGTGATCGAGCCCGACGAGCGGGAGATGATCCACTCGGTCTTCGAGCTGGGCGACACGCTGGTGCGTGAGGTGATGGTGCCGCGCACCGACATGGTCTACATCGAGCGGGGCAAGACGCTCAGGCAGGCGCTGTCGCTGGCGTTGCGGAGCGGTTTCTCGCGGGTCCCGGTGGTGGGCGAGAACGAGGACGACGTGATCGGCATCGCCTATCTCAAGGACATCACCCGCCGGGTGCACGAGTCGGGCGGTGACGGCGAGAAGGAGACGGTCGAGTCGATCATGCGGCCGGCGACGTACGTGCCGGAGAGCAAGCCGATCGACCAGTTGCTGCGTGAGATGCAGGCGAGGCAGACGCATCTGGCCATCGTGATCGACGAGTACGGCGGCACCGCGGGTCTGGTCACGATCGAGGACGTGCTGGAGGAGATCGTCGGGGAGATCACCGACGAGTACGACCAGGAGGCGCCGCGGGTGGAGCCGATGCCCGACGGCGGGGTGCGGGTGACGGCGCGGATGCCGGTCGACGAGCTGGGCGAGCTGTTCGACGCCGAGATCGAGGTCGACGACGTGGAGACGGTCGGTGGCCTGCTCGCGCACGCGCTGGGGCGGGTGCCGATCGCGGGGTCGAGGGCTGAGGTGGCGGGGCTTGAGCTGACCGCGGAGAGCCTGGCCGGCCGGCGCAACCGGATCAGCACGGTGGTGGTGCGGCGGGTCCGGGCCGATCAGGACGACGCGGTGCCGGCCGCGGCGGAGCAGGAGTGACCTCTGCCCGGTTCGCGGCAAGCGGTCGTCAAGCGAGTTGCAAGCGGGGTCCGCGAGTCTGTTTCCCGGCACCCTGTGCGGTGGGTGCCGGAGGGGGAAGCGCCCCGCCGCAGGGGGGTTCACGCGGCAGGGCGCTCCTGGGGGGACGACAACGTTCTGGCCAGCTAGCCGGTCGGACGTTGTTCGGCGTAAAGGGTGCTCTCGTCCGGATAACCGGGCGAGGGCACCCTTTTAGCGTTTGATCGTTTATTGGTAACTCCGGTGGATTGCCGTTTTCGCTGCTCGGGGAGGCTGGGCACCGGGGGGAATCATGAAACGCGGAACCCGGATCATCGTCTGTGGGCTCCTGGCCGGCGCTCTTGCGGCCTGCGGAGGCACAGAGGGGCTCGACGTGCGCGCGCTTGCCCACATGAAGGAGATCCTCAGCAAGGAGCCACGGCTGCCCGACGGTTTCTCACCGCGCTCGGAGCAGGCGTGGCGGGCGCCGTTCACGCCGGCCGACCGCAACTGCCGGGCCGTGCTCGACGCGGCCGGTGGCCGGGCGCCGGAGCGGGGGCTGACCGCGCAGGCCGCGGCCAGCTACCAGGGCGACGAGCTGGGCGAGCAGGTCGGGGTGGGGCTGGCCAGGTACGCCGGTGCGGCCGACGAGCACATGGCCGCGCTGGCGGGGTCGCTGAGGGCGTGCCGGGAGGTGCGTGCCAAAGGCGGCACCCACCTGACTGCCACGCTGGTGCCGGTGGCGGACGTGGGGGACGAGGCGGTGTCGGGCGAGCTGCGCGGCCGGCTGAACGGCTACCCGTACGCGCTGGACGTGGTGCTGGCCCGTTCGGGGGACATGCTGGTCTCGCTGGTGCACACGAGCATGGCCGAGGTGGAGCCGCAGCGCACCCGTCAGCTCCTCGACGCCGTGATGCGGATGGCCAGCCCCTAACCTTGTCCTCGTGACACTCGATCCTGAAGACAGCAAGATCATTACTTTGGCGCGGGCGTCGCGGGCCCGCAACGGCTCCGCCGAGGGCGCGGCCGTGCGCGACGAGACCGGCCGCACGTACGCGGCCACCGACGTGACGCTGGCGGCGCTGCGGCTGTCCGCCGTGCAGGTGGCGGTGGCGACGGCGGTCTCGAGCGGCGCCCGCTCGCTGGAGGCGGTGGCGCTGGTCACCGGCGGCGACGGGCCGTCCGACGACGACCGGGCCGTGGCGGCGGAGCTGGGCGTGACGGCCATCCTGGTGGCCGGCCCCGACGGCGCGCTGCGGGGCTGAGCATGCCGATGTCGCCCTACCTCGCGGAGGTGCGCGCCAAGCTGGGGCCCGACCTGCTGATGATGCCGTCGGTCTGCGGCTGCGTGTTCGACGACGAGGGCCGGCTGCTGCTGGCCCGCCACGGCGACGTGGACCTGTGGGCGGCGCCGGGCGGCGCCGTGGACCCCGACGAACGCCCGGAGGCGGCCGTGCGCCGCGAGCTGCGCGAGGAGCTCGGGATCCACGTGCGGGTGCGCGGCCTGATCGGCGTCTACGGCGGGCCGGAGTTCCGGGTGCGCTATCCGAACGGCCACGAGTGCGCTTACATGATCGCGGTGTACGGGTGCGCGCTCGTGTCGGGCACGCCCACCCCCGACGACGACGAGATCAGCGAAGCCAGGTGGGTCCGGGAGGACGAGCTGGGCGGGCTGCCGACGACGTCGTGGACACCGCTGGTGATGCCCGAGGTGTTCGCCTGGTGGCGCGCGCAGGCCTCCTGATGGGCGAGAATCACTATGTGACCTCGCCAGACAGCCATCGCGCCGGATTCGCCTGCTTCGTGGGGAGGCCGAACGTCGGCAAGTCCACGCTCATGAACGCCCTGGTCGGCACGAAGGTGGCGATCACCTCGTCGAAGCCGCAGACGACCAGGCGGGTGATCAGGGGCATCGTACACCGCCCCGACGCGCAGCTCGTCATCGTCGACACGCCGGGGCTCCACCGCCCGCGCACCCTCCTCGGCGAGCGGCTCGACAGCCTGGTCCTGTCGACGCTGACCGAGGTCGACGTGATCGGGTTCTGCGTGCCGGCCAACGAGCCGATCGGCAAGGGCGACCGGTTCATCGCGGGCAAGCTCGCGGCGGTCAAGAAGACGCCGGTGATCGCCGTGGTCACCAAGTGCGACCTGGCGAGCAAGGAGCAGATCGCCAAGCAGTTGCTCGCGGTGTCGGAGATCGAGGAGTTCGCCGACGTGGTGCCGGTGTCGGCGCAGTCGGGCGAGCAGCTCGACGTGCTGGCCGACGTGCTGGTGCGCCACCTGCCCGAGTCGCCGCCGCTGTACGAGGACGGCCGGTTGACCGACGAGCCGGAGCAGGTGCTGGTCGGCGAGCTGATCCGGGAGGCGGCGCTGGAGGGCGTGCGCGACGAGCTGCCCCACTCGATCGCGGTCGTGGTCGACGAGATGCTGCCCAGGGCCGACCGCGACGACCTGCTCGACATCTACGCCCACATGTTCGTCGAGCGGCCGTCGCAGAAGGCCATCGTCATCGGCCGCAAGGGCGAGCGGCTGCGCGAGGTCGGCACCAACGCCCGCAAGCAGATCGAGGCGCTGCTCGGCACCCGCGTCTACCTCGATCTGCGCATCAGCGTGGCCAAGGACTGGCAGCGCGACCCCAAGCAGCTGCGCAGGCTCGGCTTCTACGACTGAGCCAGGCGGCGGCCGAGCAGCCGGCCGAAGGTGATCGCTGGGGTGACGAGCATGCCGGAGCAGAAGCTCTGCCCGCAGGTGGCGGCGGCGCCGATGACCTCGCCGATGGCGTAGAGGCCGGTGATGGGCTCGCCGTCGGCCCGGCGCACTCTGAAGCCGTCGTCGATGTCCAGCCCGGCGAACGTCACCAGCGAGATGGCGTGGTTGCGGATCGCGTAGAAGGGCGCCTCGGCCAGCGGCAGCGGCAGGTGGAGGCGGCCGAAGTCGGGGTCGGACCCGGCGGCCACCGCCTCGTTGTAGCGGGCCGCGGTGGCGACCAGCCCTTCGGCGTCGATGCCGGTCTGTGCGGCCAGCTCCTCCAGCGTGGCGGCGCGGTGCACGCCCTCGCGCACCCCGGCCTGGGCGCGCAGCTCCTCGGGCGTCCAGCCGACCACGAGCGGGCGGCCCGACCGGGTCGACTCCAGCATCGCGTCGTCGAACACGGTCCAGAACGTCATGTCCGGGATGCGGGTGAGCGCGCGCTCCTTGGTGTCGATGGACGGCTCGTCCTCGGCCACCCAGCGGCGCCCGGTCCTGTCCACGTAGATCTCGACGGGCGGGCGCTCGGCGGCGACGAGCAGCTGCCGGTCGGACCAGTTGGCCTTGCCTGGGGTGGTGGGGTGGGGCAGGCCGCCGAAGCTCGGCAGGAACGAGCCGGTGCCCTGGATGCCCGCGTCGAGCTCCCTGGCCAGCAGGATGCCGTCGCCGGTGGAGGTCGGGTGGGCGGCCGACACCAGCGGCGCGCCCTCCAGCTCCAGGAACAGCTCCGGCTCCGCGGCGAACCCGCCGGTGGCCAGCACCACGTGGCGGGCGCTCACCCGTACGTCCTGGCCGTCGCGCAGGACGGTGACGCCGGTGACGCGGCCGTCGCCGCCCGTCAGCAGCTCGATCACGGGGGCGTTCTTCCACAGCTCCAGGCGGCCGGTGGCGGTGGCGTCGGCGAGCACCCGCTCGTACACCTCCAGGATCGACACCGCCTCGTCCACGCCGTAGTAGGTGCGCGCGGTCGTGTACGGCTCGTGCCCGTAGATGACGCGCGGCGTCTCCGGCGCGAAGCGGAAGCCGAGACCGTCGAGCCAGTCGACGGTCTCGGCGGCGTTCTCCACCACGGTGCGGACGAGGTCCTCGCGGACGGTGCCGCCGCTGATGCGGCGGATGTCGGCCAGGTGCGCCTCGACGGAGTCGGCGATGCCGCGCTCGGCCTGCCGCCGCGTCCCCGCGGCCGCCATGTGGCCGCCGGAGATGTGCAGCGTGCCGCCGACGCGGTGGTCCTTCTCCACCAGGAGCACCCGGGCGCCGCCGTGCGCGGCCTCCGCCGCGCACGGGATGCCCGCGGTGCCCGCGCCCACCACCACGAGGTCGTAGTCCAGTTCCACCAGTGATTCTCCTGAGATTCGGGTACGGTCAGGCGCCGGCCGGCACGTACCAGCGTTCGGGCTCGGCGCCGGGGACGCGGCGCTCCTCGATGACGGTGAGGCGGCTCAGCGCGCCGTCCTCGAAGTGCTGCCACAGGCGGGTGCGATAGTCGCCGGTGGGCATCGACATCTCGACGATGCGCTCCTGCGGGCGGTCGTTCCAGCCGAAGGTGAACACGATGGCCTGGTCGCCGGCGCGGGCGGTGGTGCCCCACATCTCGGTGTCGACGAACTGGACCGAGTCGCCGTCGACGATCGCGCGGTAGTGCCGCACCGCCGGTTCGGCGCCCTCGCGCAGGTAGACGACCTTCTCGGTCCAGTCGGTGCCTTCCATCCGGCCTTCCTGACGGCTGGGGTAGCGCTCCAGCACGGTGCCGTCGGGGGCGAGCACGGTGTAGGTGCCCTCCCACACTCCGGACATGTCGCGCAGGATGTCGGCGATGGTCATCGTTCCTCCGTCTGGGTGGGGGTGCCGTCGTAGTACCAGGGGCGGATGCCGGCGCTGCCCCGCATGAGCAGGGCGCGGCGGCGGAGGAAGCGCCGCACGGACGGCGGCCCCATGCGGGACGCGCCGAGCCCGGACGACTTGAAGGAGTTCTTCTCCGCTTCGGGGAACATGCCGGTCAGGCAGACGTCGTTGACGCTGACCGCGCCGGCCTCCAGCCGGTGCGCGACCGGCGCGGCCTGTTCGGCGGTGGCGGCGAAGACGGCCGCGCTCAGCCCGAACTCGGTGTCGTTGGCGAGCGTGACGGCCTCGTCCTCGCCGTCGAAGGGCATGATCGGGATGATCGGGCCGAACGTCTCCTCGCGCATCACCCGCATGGAGTGGTCGACGCCGGTCAGCACGGTGGGCCGCAGGTAGGCGCCGCCGCCGAGATACTGGATCGTGCCGCCGGTCCGGATCACGGCGCCCTTGGCGACGGCCTCCTCCAGCTGCTCGCGGATGACGTCCACCTGGGCGTCGCTGATGATCGGCCCGATCTGGCCGTCGCCGATGTCCGGGTACGCGAGCTCGACCTGTTCGGCCTTGGCCACCAGCGCCTCGGTGAACTCCTCGACCACCGCGTGGTCCACGTACACCCGCTCGATGGACATGCAGGAGTGGCCGGAGTTGATCGTCGAGCCCCACAGGATGGCGGAGGAGGCGGCGTCCAGGTCGGCCGAGGCGGTGACGATCGCCGGGTCCTTGCCGCCCAGCTCAAGGAAGGCGGGGATGAAGTGCTCGGCGGCCGCACGGCCCACCGCTCGGCCGGTGCGCACGCTGCCGGTGAAGCACACCGCGTCGGCCACCGCGACCATGGTGGCGCCGGTGGCGCCGTCGCCCTCCACCACGGTGAGGACGCCCGCCAGCTCCTCGACCTCGGCCACGCACGCGCGCAGCACGGGGATGAAGCGCGGCGTCACCTCGCTCGGCTTCAGCAGCACCGCCGACCCGGCCAGCAGGGCGGGCACCGCGTCGATGAGAGCGAGCTGGAACGGGAAGTTCCACGGCGAGATCACCGCGACGACCGGGTACGGCACCAGGTCGCCGGTGACGTGCACGTCGGGGTCGGCGGTGGGGGCCGGATCCTCCGGGGCGAAGGCGGCTTCGGCGTACCGGCAGGTGCGCTCGATGCTGGTCAGCACCGAGTCGACCTCCAGCTGCGAGACCCAGCGGCGTCCCGTGTCGGTCTCCAGCCGGGCGACCAGCTCGTCGCGGTGCCGGGCGACCGCGTCGCCGAACGCGCGCAGCGCCTCGGCGCGCCGCTCGACCGGCTGGGCGGCCCACGCGCTCTGGCGGGCGCGCAGCGCGCCCGCGGCGGCGATGATCTCGTCGTCGCCCGCGGCGACGATGGTGTGGTCCGGGGTGCCGGTGCGGGGGTTCCGGACGTGGATCTCCCTGGGCATGTCGCCTCCTCAGATGAGGCCGTCGCCGGCCAGCCGTTCGATGACGGCACGCTGGGTGGTCACGAAGTGCTCTCGCCCGGTCTCGCCGGGCCGCACCGTGTCGGGCGGGTAGAAGGAGGTGCGGGCGTAGCTGGCCGCGTAGAGCTCGAACCGCTGGCGGGGGAGCAGGTTCATCATCTCCGGGGTCCTGCGGGCCCGGCGCAGCGCGGCCAGGTCGATCTCCGCGTTGGCGGCCATCGTCTCGCCCTGACCGGCCTTGGCCAGCACGAGGCCGCGGTGGTCGACGATCTGGCTGCCGCCGTCGCCGGAGGCCGCGGGCATGCCGGTGCCGTACAGGCCGCCGGTGTTGGCGGAGACCACGTACGCGCCGTTCTCCACGGCGCGGGCCAGCTTGGCCACGTTCTTCGGCGAGAGCAGCGCGCTGCACACCTCCGACGAGCTGTGCAGGAACACCTCGGCGCCGCGCATGGCCAGGCAGCGGGCCACCTCGGGGAAGAGGATCTCCTCTGAGGCGATCGCGGCGAGCGTGCCGATCTCGGTCCTGGCGACGGGGAAGAGCGCGTCCTCGCCGTAGACGGCCAGGTAGCGGTCCAGGATGTCGTGCGGGGTCACGGCGTACATCGAGTTGAGCCGCCGGTAGCGGAGCACGGTATCGCCCGCCGGGTCGAAGACGACCGACGCCTGGAAGTAGACGCCCGGGAAGTGCTCGTCCGTCTCGTAGCCGTTGACGCACAGGAAGACGCCCGCGTCCCTGGCGACGTCCGCGAGCCGGGCGTACTCGGGGCCACCGGGCGCCAGGGCGGCGCGGTCGCACCACTCCTGGAACGGCTCCCCGATGGGGTGGCCGGTCAGCAGGTACTCCGGCAGGACGACCAGCCGCACGCCGGGGCCGACGAACCGCTTGGTCGCGGTGACCTGCTCGTGCACGCGGTCGACGGCGGCCCGTATCTGGTCGCGGGCGGCGGCCGCGCTCTCGGCGCGGTTGACGGCATGACAGGCGGTCTGCAGGGCGACAGCACGGTACGCGGTCGCGGGCGGATCCTGGGACACCCGATGCTCCTGTTCCACTCCATGAAACGGCGTTTCTGGTTTCTACAGGTTGGACTATAGGAAGCGCGCCGCGCAAGAGGAGGGAACCGTCCAACCTGCGACATCATTGACAGTCAGCGACATCCCGCCTTAGTTTGAAACACCGTTTCGAGGGACGGAACAGTCTGGATCTGCGGAGGTGCGGCTTGTCGCTGGGAGCGATCGTCGAGGCGGTCATCGCCTGCAGGGATGTCGGAGCGTCGGCCGCCTTCCATGCCAGAGCCTTCGGGCTCGACGTGCTGGCGGACGACGGGAAGGAGGCGCTGCTCGGCGTCGAGGGCGTGGACACCGGCCGGATCCGCCTCGTGCCCGGCGCGGACGCGCCCGACCCCCAGCTCTGGGACGTCGGCCCCCGCCTGCTCGGCATGTACTCGCGTGACCTGGCGCGCACCACCCGGCTGATCGACGAGGCGGGCGGCAGGTCCAGGGAGATCGTGACCTACCCGTACGGAGCCGCGTCCCTGACCGAGGCCGTGGCCCTGGGCGCGGACGGCGTGTGGTGGACGCTGCCGCAGGCGGGCGCCGGTCACCGGCCCAGCCCCGCGCTGGAGCGCGACCCCGGCCGTCTGCACGGCGAGCTGCACACCGCCGTCATCGTGCCGCGGGACCACGACGCCGCGCTGGCCTTCTTCACCGCGGGCGGCGGGCTCAAGGTGCTGTTCGACGGGGAGATGAGCGGCCCGCCGTTCGACCGGATGACCGGCATGCCGGCGGACGCGAGCCTGCGGCTGTCGTTCCTGGTCTCCGCCGACCAGGCTCCGGCCCGACTGGAGATCATGTCCTTCACCGGCGTCGACGCGGCCGACCTGTCGGACCGGCCGCTCGGCCTGCGGCGGGTGGTGTTCGCCGCGGACGACCCGGTGGCCATGGCCGCGGAGCTGGAGCGTCACGGCGGCGAGCGGCTGGGCGAGCTGCTCCTGCGCGGTCCCGCTGGGCTGGAGATCCAGCTGACCGGAGGCGCGTGATGAGCGCGGGGAACGGTGGCGCGAACGGCGCGGGGAACGCCGGCGCGAACGGTGCGGAGAACGCCGAGGATCTGGGGCGTTACGACGTCATCGTGATCGGTGCGGGCGGGGCCGGGATGTGCACGGCCATCGAGGCCGCCGCCGCGGGTGCGAGCGTGCTGGTGCTGGAGAAGCAGAACCGGATCGGCGGGATGCTGCACATCGCCAACGGCGAGTTCAGCGGGGCCGGGACCCGCCGCCAGCGCGAGCGCGGCATCGACGACAGCCCCGAGCGCCACTTCGAGGACGTACTGCGCCTCTCCCACGGCAAGGTGGACGAGAAGCTGGCCTGGAAGTCGGTCAAGGCGCAGGGCGAGACCGTCGACTGGCTCGACGGCCAGGGCTTCGACTTCCATCCCGACACCCCTGGCCTGGTGCACGGGCACGAGGTGTACTCGGTGCCGCGCACGTACTGGGGCGTCAAGAGCGGCCTGTCGGTGGTGAAGCCGCTGAAGCGGCGGCTGGAAGAACAGATCGAGGCCGGCCGCGTACGGCTGCTGCTGAACACCCGCCTCACCGGCGCGATCGTCGACGCCGCCGGCCACGTCACCGGCATCACCGCGACCACCGCAGGCGGCGCGACCACCGCGACCACCGCGCCCGGCGCGCCCGGCGCGCCTGCCGCGACCGCTGTAGGCGGTGCCGGCGGTGAGCTCGTCGCGCACGGGGGCGCGGTCGTGCTGGCCACCGGCGGCTATGACGCCAACCCCGGCCTGCGTAATCGCTTTCTGCCGGACGGCTGCGAGAGTGCGCTGATCGGCTGTCTGCCGCATGCCACCGGTGACGGCCTGGAGCTGGCGATGGGGCTCGGCGCGCAGGTGAGCCGCGACGGTTACTTCATCCCCGTGATGGGGCTGATCCCGGACCCGGGTCAGGAGGGTTTCGCGGTCGACTACCGTGAGGCGTTCATCGAGGTCGCGCCCGCGTACCGGACCCCGTACGAGATATGGGTGAACGACCGCGGCGAGCGGTTCGTCGCGGAGGACGGCACCAGCCCGGAGCACCGCGAGCGGGCGCTGCTGGAACAGCCGCGGATCGCCATGCACGTCGTCTGGGACCGGGCGATCGCCGAGACGGCCGAGCCGCTGATCCGCAACGGCGCCGGCGACTGGACCCGCGAGCGGATGCTGGCCGAGCTGGAGCGCGGCCGGTGGATCGCCGTCGCCGACACCCTGGAGGAGCTGGCCGCGAAGCTCGGCGTCGCGCCCGGGGGCCTGGCGGCCACCGTGGAGAGGTACAACGCCGCGGTGCGGGCCGGCCGCGACGACGACTTCGGCCGCACCACGCTGCCGGCGCCGATCGAGCGGGCGCCGTTCTACGGGATCACCACGGTCGGGGCCTCCATCCTCAGCCGCGACGGGCTGCGCGTGAACGAGGACCTGGAGGTGCTGACCGAATCCGGCGCACCCCTCCCCGGGCTCTACGCGGTCGGGGAGATCCTCGGCAACAACGTGTTCGCCGGGGACAACTACGTCGGCGGCATGAGCGTGACACCGGCGATGACGCTCGGCCGCGAGCTGGGCGCCAGGCTGGGGGCGGGCCGATGAGCGAGCCGATCGGGAGCATCACGGCGGCGGTGCTCGGCGTCGCCGACTTCGGGCCGCACCTGGACTTCTACTGCGGCGAGCTGGGGTACGCGGTGGCGGCCGAGGGCGTGGTCGCGGCCGCCGACGCGAACCGGCTGTGGGGAGAGGGCGCCGGCGACGTGGAGGTGCGCTCGCTGGCCGCGGCGGGCGCCGCCACCGGCCGCATCCACCTGCTCAAGGTGAACGACCCGGCGGCGCCCGCCGTCCACCCGCACACGCTGGACCTGGGCGTGGCCGGCATCAACCTCTACACCCGTGACATCGCGGCCTCGTACGAGCGGCTGCGGGCGGCGGGCCATCCGTGGATCAGCCCACCGCAGGCGTACGACGTGCCCGTGGGGGAGCGGACCGTCCAGGTCGTGGAGGGTTACTGCCTCGGGCCCGGCGGAGTCCCCGTGGTGTTCGTCGAGCCGGCCGGCCCGCGTCCCACGGCCGCGTGGCTGGCGGACCCGGAACGGCGGCACACGGAGCTGACCTCCGTGGTCTGCCACGTGCCCGACTTCGAGGCGGAGCTGCGTTTCTGGGCCGCGCTCGGCATGTCCGCCGGGTACGACGTGACGTTCGCCGCGCCGGGCCTGGACACGATGGCCGACCTGCCGCCGGGCACCCGGCTCAGGCTGGCTTTCCTGGCGGGCCCGGACGGCGGCACGACCCGTATCGAGATGATCCGGGCCGACCGGCCCGGAGTGGATCGGCGTTCCGCTCAGCGGCCCGCTCGCGGGCTCGGGCACACCGCCTGGTCCGCGCGTACGGACGATCTGGATGAGGCCGTGGCCCGCGCCGCCGGCGCCGGAGGGCGGGTCCGATGCCGGCCGTTCGCCGCGACCACACCGCTGCACGGCACATCGCGGCTGGCCATGGTGGAGACGCCCAACGGCGTCCACGTGGAGCTGTGGCAGCCGCGACATGTTTCGGATCGTTAAACATCAGACGTATCCGTTGACATCGGGACAGCCGCATTTCTAGGCTCCGTGTAACGCTGTTCCGCACATTGGAATTACTGGCTCGGGGGCATGAGAACAAGGAGGTGGCACATGCGTGGGACCGGACTTCGCTGGATCTCTGCGGCTGCCGTCAGCGCGCTGGTGCTCACCGGCTGTGCGAGCAAGGAAGAGCGCGCCCAGTCCGCCGGCGAAACGGGAAACGCCGGCTGGAGCGCGGGCGCCGACACCATAAAGATCGGGCTCATCGCCCCGATGACCGGCGCGTACGCGATCCTGGGCATCCTCCAGGAGAACTCCATCAGGGTGGAGATGGACCGCGTCAACGAGGCCGGCGGCGTCGGGGGAGCCAAGCTGGAGCTCGTCGTCCGCGACACCGCGCTCGACCCGGCCAAGGCGGTGCAGGCCAGCAACGAGCTGGTCGGCGACAGCCAGGTGCACTTCGTGGTCGGGCCCTCGCTGTCGGCCTTCTACAACGCGTCCAAGAACATCTTCGAGACCAACAGCAAGCTCAACTGCCAGCCGGGCGTCGGCACCGGCGACTTCGGCTCGCTGAAGTACGGCTTCCGCTCGCAGGACCCCAACAACCTGAGCGTCGAGAAGCTGGTGGAGTACCTCAAGGCCAAGGGCGTCAGCTCGGTCGGGCTGGTCTACGAGGCCGACGACACCGGCAAGGCCATGGACGGTTACCTCAAGGAGTACGGCCCCAAGTACGGCGTCGAGTACAAGGGCTACCAGGAGACCCGTAACGACGACCAGTCCCATCGGCCCTACGTCGACGCGCTCAAGGACGCCGGCGCGATCATCGTCTCCAGCAACGCCAGCGGCGCCAAGACGATGGCCGCCGCTGCCGAGTCGGGCTACAAGGGCGTGATGGCCGGCACCTCAGGGCTGCAGAACGTCTCCTTCCTCGACGCCGCCCAGGACATGGCCGTCGGCTCGGTCTTCGCCGCGGGCAACGTAGAGTTCAACATCCGCGACCGCGCCACCTGGAAGCCCGGCTACCGCGCCCACGTGGAAGCCGTCGAGAAGAAGTACGGAGTGGTCGAGGGGCCGAAGTCGGGGGCCAAGATGCCCAAGGGCACGGCCATCGCCGGAGACTGCATCGTCGCCTTCGCCGCGGCGGCCGAGAGCGCCAAGTCGCTCGACGCGGACAAGCTCGCCACCGCCATGGAGCAGCTGAACATCCCCGACACCGAGACCGCCTCCGGCAACACGATCAAGCCGGCGGACCACGAGTTCTACCACATGGAAGACATTCACGTTTACCAGTGGGACAAGGACGCCGACGGCTGGTTCGTCACCGACGTCACACCTCAGTCCTGAGTCACCTGAAAGCCCCTGAGAGGAAGACCCCCGTGATGACGGTCACCACTGGTCGCAAGCTGCTGGCGCTGGCGAGCGCCACCCTGCTGCTCACCGCCTGCGCGAGCAAGGAAGAACGAGCCGGAGTCGAGCAGGCGGCCTCCGGCAGCGGCTGGAGCGCCGGCATGCCGGTCGTGAAGGTCGGGCTCATCGGCCCGGTGACGGGCGCGTTCGCCGTCGCGGGCATCTCCATGGAGAACTCGGTCAGGGTCGAGATCGACCGGCTCAACGCCGAGGGTGGCGTCGGCGGCGCCAAGCTCGAACTGGTCGTCCGCGACACCGCGCTCGACCCGGCCAAGGGTGTGCAGGCGGCCAACGAGTTCGCCGGTGACGACAGCGTGGGGCTGGTGATCGGCCCGGCGCTGTCGGCGTTCTACAACGCCGCCAAGCCCGTCCTGGAGAACGCCAAGAAGATCAACTGCCAGCCGATGGTCGCCACCGGCGACTTCACCTCGGTCAAGTACGGCTACCGGGCCCAGGACCCCGTCTCCCTGGACGTACAGAAGATCGTCGAGCACCTGAAGGCCGAGGGCATCACGTCCGTCGGCATCGTGTACGAGGGGGACGACGCGGGCAAGGGCACCGCGGCCGAGATCCAGAAGCAGGCCGAGGCCGCCGGGCTCACCTTCGCGGGCTTCCAGGAGACCCGCAACGACGACCAGTCGCACCGCGCGTACGTCGAGAACCTCAAGGACGCCGGCGCGATCTGGATCTCCAACTCGGCCGGCGGCGCCAAGACCATGGCCGCCGCCGGCGAGACCGGCTACAAGGGGCTCATCGTCGGCGGCTCCGGCGCCCGCAACATCTCCTTCGTCGAGGCGGCCGGCGACGCCGCGGACGGCGCGATCTTCAGCGCCACCTACTACCCGTACCCGGGCAAGGAAGGCCGCGACACCTGGAAGCCCGGTTACCGCACGCACATCGAGGAGATCGAGAAGCGGTTCGGCAAGAACACCGGCCCGAAGACCGGCGCCGAGTCGCCCAAGGCGGCCGAGATCGCCGCGGACTGCGTGCTCGCCTACGCCAAGGCCGCCGAGCAGGCCCAGTCGATCGACCCGGACAAGGTCGCGGCCACGCTCGACTCGATCGAGATCTCCGACCAGGAGACGCCTTCCGGCAACTCCATCAGCCCGGACAAGCACGAGTTCTTTGGCATCGACGACATCCACGTCTACCAGTGGAAGAAGGACGCCGACGGCTGGCACACGGTCGAAATCGGCAAGTGACCGGATGGAGCGCCGTTTCGTCACGGTGAACGGCCGGCAGGTCCACTACGCCCGCGCCGGGCGCGGCCTGCCGGTCGTCCTTCTCCACGCCTCTCCCGGCGACTGGCGGCCGCTGCGCGAGCTGGCCGCCGAGCTGGCCCGCTCGTTCACGGTGTACGCGCTCGACACGCCGGGGCACGGCGGCTCCGACCCGCTCCCGGCGCCGGACCCGGACATGGCCGGCTACGGCGCGGCCCTCGGCGAGACGCTGACCGCGCTCGGGCTGGAACGGGTCCATCTGTACGGGACGCACACGGGGGCCAAGATCGCCCTGTCACTCGCGGCCGCGCGGCCGGAGCTGGTGGTCTCGCTCGTCCTCGACGGGGTCGGGGTGTCCACTCCCGAGGAGCGGGCCGACCAGCTCGCCCATTACCTGCCGCCGGTGGAGCCGCGGAGCGACGGCGGCCATCTGGTGGCGGCGTGGCACCAGGTGCGGAACATGTTCCTGTACTGGCCCTGGTACGACGAGCGCGCCGCCTCCCGGCTGACCGCCGTCCCGCCGCCGGCCTCGTACCTGCACGAGGTGACCACGGGGCTGCTGGAGGCGGGGGCGAACTACCCGCTGGCCTACCGCGCGGCCTTCACCTGCGACCCGGTCCCGCTGCTCGCCCGCCTGACCGTCCCCACCCTCGTCCTGGCATCCCCCGCCGACCCCCTCCACGCCCACCTGGCACGCCTTCCCGCACACCGGCTGCAGCTGGAAACTTCCGCCTCCGGCACCCCGGCACTGGCGTCCCGCATCCACACCCACGCGACATCCCACGCACCAACCGGCGCTGCGTCGTCGTCCTGTGCGGCCCCATCCGGCGCGGGATCATCACGCGCAGCCTCGTCTGGTGCGGTCCCGCCCAGTACGGTCGGGCGCGTAGAAGGCGTGAGCCGTCGGTACGTGCCGACCCGGCTTGGGCAGTTGCTCGTAAGGGCGGTCGGACCGGCCGACGGGTCAGGGCGGCCGTTGGTGATCCTGCCCCCGGCCCCCGCCTCCGGTCGAGCCGTCACGGACCTGCTCGCCGAGGTAGGCCGCCACCGCCCGGCCTTCGCCCTCGACCTCCCGGGAACCGGCGACTCGGACCTGGCCGCCTGGCCCGGATCAGGCCCGCGCGACGGCCTGCCGGGGACCGGCGGGTCAGGCCCGGCGGCCAGGCTTGGATCCGGCCCGCGCGATGATCTGCCGGGAACTGGTGGCTCGGATCTGGCGGCTGGGCCTGGATCAGGCCCGCGCGGCGGCCGGGCGGGGACCGGCGGATCCTACCTGGCCGCTGAAGCCGGATCCGGGCTGCGTGACGAGATCGTTCTGGCTGTCGGGGACGCTCTCGACGCGCTCGGGGTCGACGGCGTTGATATCTATGGGATCGGAGCTGGTGCGGTGGTGGCCGTCGCTGTCGCTCGGCTGGGCAACGGGCGGGTGCGGGCGCTGGCGCTGGGCGGACTGCCTGACCCGGCCGTGCTGACCGAGAGCGAAGCACGCGCGCGCACCCCTGACCTGGTGCCCGACGAGCACGGCACGCACCTGCTGCGGGCCTGGCACCTGGTGCGGGACGGCGGGCTGGGGACGGGCCTGCCCGAACTGCCCGGCGGCCGGCCGGACCTGGCCGAGCTGCACGGCAGGACGCTCGACCTCGCAAGGTCCTGGCGGACCTACGCCGCCGCCTTCAGGGACGCCGCCGCGTGGCCCGGCGAGCCGCCGGTGCCGGTGGTCGCCGCCGACCCGGTCTGGGATCCGTTCACGGCCGGGGCCGTGCGCGCGGTGCCCGGCCACGACGGGACGGGCGGCGTCGCCTCCCTGTTGAAAGCCCTGGAGGACGTGGCCGGGTGAGCCGGCGGCGTCCGCGAGAGGAGAGTGCACCGTGAGCAGCCGCTACCGGCACGGAGTGATCCATTACGTGGGTGACGGGGTGGGGGTGCGCGGCCGCGAGGAGTGGACGCTCACCGCCGCCGAGGACGGCACCCGCACGCTGCGCGCCCACTGCCGCATGTTCGACACGGACATCGAGCGGGACGTCGTGCACACCGCGTCCGCCGGGTTCCGGCCGCTGCGGTCCTTCGTCAGCCACCGGGTGGGCGGCGCGTTCCTGGGCGAGGGATGGTTCGTCTTCGGCGAGGACACCCTGGAGTCGGAGCTGCTGCTCAGGGACGAGGGCAGGGTGTCGCAGCGGGTCCCGCTGACCGGGCCGCCGCCGTTCTTCGTGCCGCACGCGGTGTGCTGCGACGCCTGGATCGTCCCTGCGTACGACCTCGCCGCCGGCGGCCCGCAGCCGCTGACGGGCGGGTTCCGCTCCTCGCCCCGCCCCAACGGGGCGACCGGGCCGTACGCGGACGAACTGGGCGACCTCACCGCCACCCTGGTCGGCGAGGAGACGATCACCGTGCCCGCCGGCACCTTCCCCACCCGGCACTTCCTGCTGACCAGCGACGGCGGGGCCGAGGAACACCTGTGGACGAGCACGGACGGGGACTGGCTGCTGATCCGCCTCCGCTCCGACCGCCTGTCCTCCTCCTACGAGCTGGTGGAGCTGCGCGACGGCGGGTGATCAGGAGGCCGGGAGCTGTCCCAGGTCGAGCCGGGTGACCAC
This sequence comes from Nonomuraea ferruginea, assembly GCF_039540635.1. Lineage (NCBI taxonomy): Bacteria > Bacillati > Actinomycetota > Actinomycetes > Streptosporangiales > Streptosporangiaceae > Nonomuraea > Nonomuraea ferruginea. The sequence goes on from NZ_BAABFD010000014.1 coordinate 192,948, forward strand.
GGCCGCGCCGCGCAGGCGGAGCAGGTCGCGCACCAGGTCGCCCACCACGGACGCCTCCAGCCGGTCAGGATCGGCCCGGCTCGACAGCTCGCTCTTGACCATGGCCGCCACCACCAGGTCGGTCACCTTCACGTGGCGGCCCGCCAGCTCCTGCCGGAGGGTGTCGGACAGGCCGAGCAGGCCGAACTTGGAGGCCGAGTACGCCGCCCCCGTCGGGTAGCCGCGCAGGCCCGCGCCGGAGTTGACGTTGACGATGTGGCCGCGCTCGCCCGCCACCGGCTCCTGGCCGGTCATCTGCCGGGCGGCGGCGCGGGCGCACAGGAAGGCGCCGGTCAGGTTCGCGTCGACGGTCTCCCGCCACGCCTCGTCGTCCAGGTCCACGATCTCGGCCTTGCGGAAGACGCCCGCGTTGTTGACCAGCACGTCGAGCCGCCCGTACGAGGCGACCACCCCGGCGACCGCGGCGTCCACCCGCTCGGTCACGGTCACGTCGAGCGGCACGCCGACGGCCTCGCCGCCCGCGGACCGGATCTCCCCGGCCGTCTCGGCCACCCGACCGGCCCGCCGCCCGGCGCAGACCACGGCGTAGCCGTCGGCGCCCAGGGCCAGGGCCACGGCCCGGCCGAGCCCGCTTCCCGCGCCGGTGACCAGCGCGACCCGTCTCACCCGCACTGGTAGAACTCCAGGACCTCGCCGTCCGGCCCGAAGAAGGACTGGACGAGCGCGGAACCGTACGGCGGCAGGTCCACCTCGACGGGCGGGCAGACGGGCTCCGCGCCGAGGCCCGTGACCAGCGCGGACGTGGCCGCCAGGTCGTCCGTCTCCAGGGAGGCCGACAGGATGCCCAGGTTGGGCGGCACGGCCGCGTCGCGCTGCTGCCTGCCGGGGAACCCGACGTACTGGGCGATCTCCACCCGGCCGTTGACCGTGCCGCCCGGCATGAACAGGTTGATGTTGTGCAGCCCGGTGCCCGGCGGCAGGCGGAAGAACGACTCCATGTTCTCGATCAGCTTGTCGTACAGCACCTCGTAGCCGAGCGCGGTGTAGAACGCGGCGGCGCGGCGGGCGTCGCTCACGTGGATCGCGACGGTCTGCAGCTCGCTCGGCCGGCCGTCGTACCCGGCGAGCGGGCTGGTCGGCCCCGGCTCCAGCTGGAACACGTCGAGCACGACGCCGTCCGGATCGTAGGAGAGCGAGTCCCAGGCGGACAGGTCCTCCATCACGGTCCAGCGGGTCGGCTGCGACTTCTGCCGGCCGCCCGCCGCCACCAGCCGTGCCACGGCGGCGTGGAGGTCGTCGACCCTGATGTTGAGCGCGTAGTGGCCGTAGTCCTGCGGGCGGGCGTACTCCCCCCAGTACGGGCGGCCGGGGGCGGCGAACTGGACCAGGCGCAGCAGCCCGGTCGTCGCCCCCTCCGGCCCCATGACCACGGCCCTGCCGGTGAGCCCGGCCGGCATCTGCCAGGCGGCCTCGGCGGCGGGGCCGCGCACCTCCGCCTCGGCGTGCGGGACGTACCCGAAGGTGTCCGCGTAGAAGGCGCGGGAGCGATCCAGGTCGGACACGGCGACGGTCGTCACCCGCAGTTCGCTGATCACGGGGTGTTCCCTTCCTCCCGGTGCGCCACGAGGTGCACCCGCTCTCCTTCGGACCCGTACGCCACGAACGACCGGCGCCCGGCCAGCGGCCCGGTCCCCGGCACGGCCGGGTCGGTGGCGCGGTGCCCGCCCGCCAGCACGGCGGCGTGCGCCGCGTCCAGGTCGGCGCAGGCGTAGCTGACCAGGCCGGTGCCGCCGGGCAGCCCTGCCGGGTCGAGGTTCGCGGCCGGGTGGCCCTGCAGCTCGATCGCGCCCCGGCCGGTGCCCTCGCGGCCGCTCTTGAGCAGGCTCATGCTGACCGGGGTGCCGCCGGGGATGCCCCAGGCGCGGTGCAGCGGGCCTTCGGTGAAGTCGGCGGCCATCAGCGCGGGCATGCCGAGGCTCCCGCCGTACAGCCGCCGCGCCGTGTCGTGGTCGTCGGTGCGCAGGTGCACCTCGAAGACCGGGCCGGTGCCCCGGCGGGCGCTGGGGAAGCTGCGGCCCTGCGGCTCGGTGAGGCCGGTGGTCAGGATCAGGTGGGTGCCCCAGGGCATCCGCCACACGCCGGAGCGGTGCACGTTGCTGCCCAGCTCCGACAGGTCGGTGGTGAACGGCTCGGCCACGGGCCGGACGCCGGGCCAGCCGGCCAGCCGCCCGGCGGCCGCGTCGACGTCCTCGACGACCAGCTCCACCGAGTCCCAGCCGCGCGGCAGCGCCCGCGTGACCGGCCGCGCCTCGCCCTCGACCAGGCAGACCATCCCGTACGGGAAGCCGGGCGGTCCCAGCAGCGCCCACGGCCGCCCGGCCCATCCGCCGAGCCCGGCCTCCGCGGCGAGTGTGCCGCTCGCGCGGGATTCGAGACCGAGGACGCTCCGCAGGCGCTCCTCCGTGGCGTCGAGGCCGGGAACCTCGATCCAGACGCAGGCCAGCTCCTCCACCAGCGGGACGTCGCTCATCGCAGCGGGTTCTCGCCCTCCGGCCACCAGTCGCCGGCGCCGTAGGGGTCGGCCAGCGGCTGCGAGCCGTGCTCGTGCACGATGCGCCAGGTGTCGTCCTCGCGGCGCACCAGCCAGGTCATCCGCATCCGGAGCCTGCCCTGCTTGCCGTCGCCCTCGATGTCGTAGTCGATGACGCCCGCGACCTGGGCCAGTGTGTCGGCCTCCCAGCAGAACGGGCCCTCCACCCAGCGGAAGCCGTGGATCCGGATGGGCGCCTTGAAGTAGGCCTCCCAGCCGGCCTTGATCCGGTCGCCGCCGTGCGTGGTCCAGCGGGGACCCTCGACGAAGACGTACGCGTCGTCGGCGGGGGAGAAGGTGTCGAGGACGCCCTCCAGCCGCCGCTCGATGACGGAGGTGAGCATGGCCTCCGCCGTGCCGACCGGTGTTCTCATGGATCCGCCTCCCCGATCATTCCGCTACTCGGAACGGTGTTTCGAAGACCCTAATTGTCTGATGTATCCCGGTCAAGGTGCACCACGGCCTTGCCGGTGTTCAGGCCCGACATGAGCCGGATGAAGGCGGCGGGCGTGGACTCCAGGCCGTGGTGCTCGTCCTCCAGGAAGCGGAGCCGCCCCTCGGTGAGCAGCTTCCCCACCCGGTCGGCGAACCGCGGGCGCAGGTCGAAGTGGTCGTACACGACCAGCCCGTGCACGGACGCCCGCGCCCGCATGACCGCCCCGGCGGGCAGGACCGTCTCGCCCGCCTCGTTCGCGTGGTCGGGCAGGCCGGCGAGCGCCACCCGGGCGTGCGGGGCGAGCCGGTCCGCCACCCCGCGCAGCACCTCGCCGCCCGCCATGTGCAGGTAGCCGTCGACGCCGTCGGGGCAGGCCTCCGCGAGCGCGTCGGCCCAGCCGGGGTCATGCCGGTCGACGGCCGCCGCGTAGCCGAAGAAGTCCGTGGCCAGCTCGCACTTGGCCGGCCCGCCGACGATCGCCACCGTGCGCGCGCCCGCGAGGCGGGCGAGCTGCCCGGCCACGCCGCCGACGGCTCCGGTGGCCGAGGAGACGACGACGGTGTCGCCGACCGCCGGCCGGATCAGCCGGGTGATCGCGGCGTACGCGGTGAGTCCGGGCGTGCCGAGCGCCCCGAGCACGGCCGTACGGGGGACGCCGGGCGGCACGGCGACCGGACGGAGCGACTCCGCGGGCACCGTGGCGTACTCCTGCCAGCCGGTCTCGGCCACCACCCACTCGCCGGTGCCCACCACCCGCGCGACGGCCCTGCCGGGCACCAGGTCACCCGGGTGGATCGGCGGGTGGCCCAGGTTGCGGCCGGTCATGGCGCCGCGGACCCACGGGTCGAGCGACAGGTGGACGGCCCGGACCAGCACCTCGCCGGGGCCGGGCGAGGTCACCGGCACGGTCTCCAGCCGGAAGTCCTCCTCGGCGGGCACTCCTTCCGGCCGGCGGGCCAGGACGATCCTGCGCACGCTCTCCGGGGGTGGGCTGGTGCTGGTCATGGGGGCTCCCTTCACGTGGAGCATCAGGGTTTCATGTTGAAACACCGTTTCGCTAGAGGGAATCCGGAGTCGTGGTGATCCCGCATGGCGGGTTACGCTGTGGCCGTGCCGACCGACCGCGCCGCTGCTCCGGCGTACCAGGACCTGGCGAGCCGGCTGAGGGAGCAGATTCTCGCCGGCCAGTTGAAGCCCGGCGACCGGCTCCCGGTGGAGCCGGAGCTGTGCGCCATGTACGGCGTGAGCCGCAGCACGGTGCGCGAGGCGCTGCGCGTCCTCTCCAGCGAGGGCCTGCTGGTCACCCGCAGGGGGGTGGCCGGGGGCAGTTTCGTGGTCCATCCCGACCCCGAGCACATCAAGCACTACCTGCGCTCCAGCTTCGCGCTGTTCACCGACGCCGGCTCGGTGGCCAACCTGCTGGAGGTCCGGTGCCTGCTGGAGGTGCCCGCCGCCGGGCTGGCCGCCGAGCGCAGGTCCCCCGAGCAGCTGGAGGCCCTGCGGCGGTCCCTGGTCAAGCCGCGCCGCGACCGGGGGCGCGGGTTCGCCGCCAACCGGGGCTTCCACGAGGTGCTGCTCGCCGCGGCGGGCAACCCGCTGCTGACCGCCGTGACCGCGCCCGTGTTCGGCGTGCTGGAGAGCAGGTTCGCCCGCGACGAGGCGGCGTCCGACTTCTTCGAGCGGGTCGACCGCGACCACCGGGAGATCTTCGGGGCCGTCGAGTCCGGCGACCGCGAGGCCGCCGAGAGGGCTCAGCGCGAGCATCTGGAGCATCTGCGCGAGACCTACACGCGCATCGACAGGGAGCGCCGCCAGAACGGCGACTAGACGAAACGTCGTTGCGTAGAGCGGAACACCGCCTTGACCCTCGAATGGTCTGACGTTTAGGCTCTGGCTGTCAGCGTGAGGCCAGAGCGAGGAAACGTCATGAGTGTCAAACCGGGCTGGCAGGGCCGGTACTTCGAGGACTTCGAAGTCGGGGACGTGTATCAGCATCCACTCGGCAGGACCGTCTCCGAGGCGGACAACACCTGGTTCACGCTCCTCACGATGAACACCAACCAGATGCACTTCAACGCGGAGTACGCGGCGAAGTCGGAGTTCGGCAAGCCCCTCGTGGTCTCCACCTTCACGGTGGCCATCGCCGTCGGGCAGAGCGTCACCGACCTCACCCAGAACGCCTTCGCCAACCTGGGCTGGACCGACATCCGGATGACCCACCCGGTGTTCGCGGGCGACACGCTGTGGAGCGAGTCGATCGTGCTGGAGAAGCGCGAGTCGGGCAGCCGCCCGCACGCCGGCATCGTCACCGTGAAGACCAGGACGCTCAACCAGGACGGCAAGGAGGTCTGCTCGTTCAAGCGGACCTTCTACGTCTACCGGCGCGGCGCCGAGCAGATCGAGGGCCTGTTCCCGACAGCGGAACAGCCGCTCGCCCTGGAGGACTGAGTGCGCATCACCTACGGCCCGTGGGGCGAGACCCTGGAGGAGCAGGCCGCCGCCGCCCGCGCCGCCGAGGAGGCGGGCGCGGAGGTCGTGTGGGTGCCCGAGCTGCACCGCAGCGCGACCGTGTCGGCCGCGGCGCTCGCCCAGGCCACCGGCACTGCCCGGGTCGGCACCGCGATCGCGCTGGCGTTCACCCGCAGCCCGATGGTGACCGCGCTGGAGGCGCTCGACCTGGACGAGCTGTCCGGCGGCCGGTTCGTGCTCGGGCTCGGCTCCGGGGTCAAGCGGCTCAACGAGGACTGGCACAACGCCCGCTGGGGCAAGCCGGTCGGCCACCTGCGCGAGACCGTCCGCTACCTGCGCCACTTCTGGGAGCACTGCGGCACCGGCGAGCCGATGGTGCTCGAAGGCGAGCACGAGCCGATGCGGATCGTCGGCTACCAGCGCCCCTTCCCGGTCGTCCGCACCCGGATCCCGATCTACCTGGCGGCCGTCGGCCCGGCGATGACCAGGCTCGCCGCCGAGATCGGCGACGGCTGGATCTCCCACGAGCTGTGCTCGCCCTCCTACCTGGCCGAGCGCATCCTGCCGGAGATCGAGGCCGGGCTCGCCAAGGCCCACGTCGATGAGCGCGGCAAGGGGCGCGGCGACCTCGACCTCGTCGTCTCCGCCGCCTGCTCGGTCGACGACGACCCGAAGCTGGCCCGCCGCCGCGCCGCCGGCCTGGTCGGCTTCTACGCGAGCGTGCGCAGCTACGCGGACTTCTTCGCCTTCCACGACCTGGCCGCCGAGCAGGAGGCCGTGATCGAGGCCTTCCGCGGCGGGCGCGGCGCCGACCATCTCGGGGACGTGGTGACCGACCGCATGGTGGACGCTCTCACCCTCGCCGGCACCCACGACGAGGTACGGGAGCGGATCGCCGCCTACGAGGGCCTCGCCGGCTCCGTCAAGCTGACCCCGCCCACGCACGGCCTGCCGGCCGCCGAGACCAGGGCGGCGCAGCGATCCATCATCCGCCTCATCGCCGACATCACGGGAGGACGAGCGTGAGACCGCTGGAAGACGTCCGGATCATCGCCGTCGAGCAGTACGGCGCGGGCCCGTTCGGCAGCGTGCACCTGGCCGACCTGGGCGCCGAGGTGATCAAGATCGAGGACCCGAGGGCCGGCGGCGACGTCGGCCGCTACGTGCCCCCGTACGCCGAGGGCGAGGACTCGCTGTTCTTCGAGACCTTCAACCGCAACAAGCGCAGCCTCTCCCTGGACCTGTCCAGCCCGGAGGGCCGCGCGGTCTTCGAGGACCTCGTCAAGGTCAGCGACGCCGTCTACAGCAACCTGCGCGGCGACGTGCCGGCCAAGATCGGCATCACCTACGACGACCTCAAGCACCTCAACCCGGCCATCGTGTGCTGCTCGCTGACCGGCTTCGGCATGACCGGGCCGCGCAGCAAGGAGCCGGGCTACGACTACGTGCTCCAGGGCCTGGCCGGGTGGATGGACCTCACCGGCGACCCGGAGGGGCCGCCGACCAAGTCCGGCCTTTCGATGGTCGACTACTCCGGCGGGTTCGTGGCGGCCATCTCGCTGCTGGCCGGCCTGCACGCGGCCCGCAGGGACGGGGTCGGCATGGACTGCGACGTCAGCCTGTACGACACCGCCATAGGGCTGCTGACCTACCCGGCGGTCTGGCACCTCAACGCCGGGTTCGTCCCCGAGCGCACCCGTCACTCGGCGCACCCGTCGCTGGTGCCGTTCCAGGCGTTCGAGGCGGCCGACGGGTGGCTGGTGGTCGGCTGCGCCAAGGAGAAGTTCTGGCAGCGGCTCGCCGTGGTGATCGGTCACCCCGAGTGGGCCGGCGACCCGCGCTTCGCCACCTTCGCCGACCGGCGGCGCAACAAGGACGTGCTGCTGCCCCTGCTGGAGGAGATCTTCCGGCGGCGCACGGTCGACGAGTGGCTGAAGCCGCTCTACGCCGCCTCCATCCCGTGCGGCCCGATCAACGACGTGCCCGCCGCCATGAAGGAGGAGCACACCCTCGCCCGCGACCTCCTGGTGGAGACCGAGCACCCGCACTGGGGCACCGTCCGCCAGGTCGCCTCCCCGGTCCGGGTCGGCGCCGACCGTCCCGCCTACCGCCGCGCGCCCCGCCGCAACGAGGACTTCGGCCACGTCGTCCGCGACCTCCTCGGCTACGACGACACCCGGATCAGCACCCTCACCGACGCCGGCGCCTTCGGCCCGCTTCCCGACGGCGACACCACGCCGGCTTCCGGCGGCGGGGCGGCTGCCTCCGGTGGTGGGGCTTCGGAGGGTGTGGGGGCGGTGGGGTCGTGACCGTCGCGCGTACTCTCGTGGCCTGGGCGCTCGGGCCCGGGCCGGCGGGCGCGCCCGAGGAGGTGCGGGAGGCCGCGTGCAGGCATCTGCTCGACGGGTTCGGCACCGCCGTCGCGGGCGGCCGGGCCGGGGCGGCGGCGCCCGCGATCGCCGTCGCCCGCGGGCTCGGGGGGCCGCCCGAGTCGGGGATTCCCGGGACCGGGGGGCGCGGTTCGGCGGTGGCGGCGGCGCTGGCCACCGGGACGCTCGTGCACGCGCTCGACTTCGACGACACGCACGCGGGCGGGCTGGTGCACGCGACCGCCGCGGTGCTGCCCGCCGCGCTCGCCGTCGGTGAGCAGACCGGCGCGAGCGGCGCCGAGACGCTCGCCGCCGCCATCGCCGGGTACGAGACCGTGTGCCGGCTCGGCGCCGCCGCGCCGCACGCCTTCCACGCCCGCGGCCTGCACGCCACCATGGCGTGCGGCGTGCTGGCCGCCGCCGTCGTGGCGGCCCGGCTGATGCGCCTCGACCCCGCCACCGCCGTGGACGCGCTGGGCATCGCCGGCAGTCAGGCGGGGGGCCTGCTGGAGTTCCTGTCGACCGGCGCGTCCACCAAGCAGCTGCACCCCGGCCTGGCCTCGGCGTCCGGCATCCTGGCCGCCCGGCTCGCGGCGGCCGGCGCCAGCGGTCCCGACACCGTGATCGAGGGCCCGCACGGCCTCTACGCGGCCCTGGCCGCCCGCCCCGCGGACATCGCCCGCATCACCGACGGCCTGGGCGAGACGTGGGAGACCACCCGCATCACCGTCAAGCCGTACCCGGCCTGCCAGCTCATGCACGCCACCCTGGACGCCGCCGCCGACGCCCTCCGCGAAGCAACTCTGGGCGACAAGACCGCCCAGCCGCGTACGACCTCGCACGACGGGGAGACCCGCCCGCCGCGGCCTGGTGAGGAGGCTCGTGCGGCCCGGCCTGGCGACGAGGCCCGTGGGGACCGGCCCGGCGGGGAAACCCGCGCGGCCCGGCTCGGTGAGGAGGTGGTCGAGGTGATCGCGTATGTGCATCCGGACAGTGCCTCCATCGTGTGCGAGCCCGCCGACCGCAAGGTCGCGCCGCGCACCCCGTACGACGCGAAGTTCTCGCTGCCCTGGAGTGTGGCCGCGCTGCTGCTGGACGGTGAGGTGACGCTCGGCACGTACGAGCCCGGCAGGCTGCGCCGACACGACGTCGCCGCGCTCGCGGCCCGGGTCCGAACCGAGGTCACCCCGTTCCCCGGCGTCGCCGCCGACGCGCCCGGCCACGTGCGGTTGCGGCTGGCCGGCGGGCGGGAGGTCGAGGGCAGGGTGCCGAGCAGCGCCGGTGGCCCGGGCAACCCGCTGAGCGAGGCCGCGCTGCTCGCGAAGTTCACCGCCAACGCGGGCGGGCCGTCACCGGAGGCGGACGAGCTGGCCCGCCGGATCCGCGCGCTGGCCGCCGAGCCCGACCTGACCGCCATCGCCGCGCTCGCCGACCGGCTCGCGGCCCCGGAGGAGAACGCATGACACTCAACGCCATCCGTCCCGACCACTTCCCCTGGTTCCGCTACGAGGGGTACTCCTTCTCGCTCGGCCTCACGCACGGCGCCGACGCCTGGCTGTCCGGCCACTCGGCCAGCGAGCACGACCCGGAGAGCGGCCGCATGGTGGTCAGGGGCGGCATGACCGACCAGACCAGGACCGCGTACGCGAAGATCGAGAGGATCCTGGAGGCCGCGGGACTCACCTTCCAGGACGTCACCAAGATCACCGAGAACGTCACCGTCCACGGCCTCGACCACTACCCGGAGGCCGAGGCCATCCGGCAGGAGGTCTTCGGCGAGCACCGGCCCGCCGTCAGCACGGTGATCGTCGAGCGGCTGCTGCGCCCGGCGGCGTTCATCGAGATCGAGGTGCACGCGAGCCCCGGCGGGCCCAAGGCCGTCTCCGAGGGCGGGGTGGCCGAGACGGCCGACGGCGCCGTGTTCCTGCCGACCCTGCTGCCCGTCGACGAGCACGGCGCGGTGGTGCACGAGGGCGACCTGGTCGGCCAGTACGCCTACTGCCTGGACAAGGCCGACCGGCTGCTGCGCGGCGCCGGGCTGTCGCTCGACGCCGCCGTGACCACGTACGACTACAGCACCCCCGCCACCCGCGACGTCTACCGGCGCACCCACCGGGCGCGCAAGGAGCGGCTCGGCGGCGCGGGCGTCTACCCGGGCGCGGGCGGCATCCTGATGAGCGAGCTGCACCGGCCTGGCGTGCTCGTCGCGCTGGAGGTCACCGCCTCGCGCCACCCGCTGGAGGCCGTCAACCCCGGCTGGTCCCGCTACGACACGCTCACCTACACGCCCGGCGTCAAGGCCGGCGGCATGCTGTGGATGAGCGGCTTCGCCTCGCTCGACATGGAGACGCAGGAGGTCCTGCACCCCGGCGACGTGGTCGCCCAGGCCGAGGTCACCTACGACGCGATCGGGCAGGTGCTGGCCGCCGCCGGGGCCGGGCCCGAGCACCTGATCTCCACGATCGAGTTCGTCTGCCCGGACGGGCTGGCCGGCTACCGGGGCGTGGCGGGCGTGCGCAAGGAGCGGCTGCGCGAGCCGTGGCCGGCCTCCACCGGCGCGCTCTGCGCCGGCCTGCTGCGGCCGGAGTTCCTGCTGGAGGTCTTCCCCACGGCGGTGCTGCCATGAGCCTGCTGAGCGACGAACTCCGCGCCAGGATCGGCACGGAGGTCACCTACACCGCGCCGGAGGAGCTGGGCCGCGCCGCCATCCGCTACTTCGCCAAGGCCGTCGGCGACGACAACCCGCTCTACACCGACGACGCCTACGCCCGCGAGCACGGGCTCCCGGGCGTCGTCGCGCCGCCGACGCTGATCTGCGAGACCAACCAGTACGCCGACGTGCCGCCCGACGCCGACGGGTACGCGGGCCACGACTGGCACATCGACATCCCGGGCAGCAGGAAGGTGCGCGGCGGCAACACGTACACCTTCCACCGGCACGTCCGCCCGGACGACGTGATCACCGCCACCTGGCGGCTGGAGGGCGCGACCGAGCGCCGCACGTCAGGCGGGCAGGACATGCTCGTCGTCTCCTCCGTCGCCACCTACACCAACCAGGACGGCGACCTGCTCTGCACCAACGAGGAGACCATCATCTACGTCGCGCGGAAGGAGGACCGGTGACAGCACCACGGGTCACACCCGGCGCGGAGGTGCCGCCGCTGGAGCGGACCATCGACCTGCGCGCCATGGTCGCCTACGCCGGGGCCACCTGGGACTGGCACCGGCTCCACTACGACCCCGACTACCTGGCGCCGCGCGGGCTGCCGGCGCCGGTCGTGGACGGGCAGGTGTTCGGCGCGCTCCTGGCCGAGCAGGTGCAGGACTGGCTCGGGCCGCGCGCGTTCGTGCGCCGCCTGCACTTCCGGTTCAAGAACCTCGTCTTCGCCGGCGAGACCGTCCGCTGCGTCGGCCGGGTGACCGCCGTCGAGGGCGGCGTCGTCCAGGTCGAGCAGCGGGTGCTCATCATCGACGGCGACCTGCCGGAGCGGGTGGCGGTCGAGCCGGCCGGAGCCGAGATCGTGCTCGGCGAGGAGGCCTCATGACCGCCGTCGCCATCGCCGGCGCCGCCGAGAGCGACCTCGGCGTCACCGGCAGGTCGATACTCGGGCTGCAGGCCCAGGCGGTGACCAGGGCCCTGGCCGACGCCGGGCTCACCCTCGCCGACGTGGACGGCGTGGCCACCACCGGGGTGTCCCGGTTCTCGGCCACCCAGCTCGCCGAGTATCTCGGGCTGCGCCCGTCCTGGACCGACTCCACCTTCGCGGGCGGGTCGGCGTTCGAGATGTACGTCGCCCGCGCGGTCCAGGCCATCGAGGCCGGCCAGTGCTCCACCGTCGTCGTCTCGTTCGCGTCCAACCAGCGCTCGGCGCGGTCCAGGTCGCTCGGCGGCGTGGTGGAGACGCACACGCCCGAGGCGCAGTTCGAGACGCCCTACGGGCCGCTGTACCCGATCTCGTACTACGCCATGGCCGCCCAGCAGTACCTGCACCGCTACGGCGGCACCCGCGAGCAGCTCGCCGAGGTCGCGGTCGCGGCCCGCGAGTGGGCGCTGCTCAACCCGGCCGCCTACCGGCACGGGGCCGGGCCGCTCAGCGCCGCCGAGGTGCTCGCCGCGCCCATGGTGTCCACGCCGCTCACCTCGGCCGGCTGCTGCCTGGTGACCGACGGCGGCGGCGCGATCGTGCTCACCTCGCTGGAGCGGGCCCGCGACCTGCGCAGACCGCCGGTCCGCGTGCTCGGCTACGGCGAGCGCACCACGAACACGTCGATGACCGCCGTCGACGACCTGACCGTGACCGGCGCCGTCGAGGCGGGCCGCGACGCGTTCGCCCGCGCCGGGCTCACCCCGGCCGACGTGGACGTGGCCGAGGTGTACGACTCGTTCACCATCACGGTCGTGCTCACCCTGGAGGCGCTCGGGTTCTGCGGCCGGGGCGAGGCGCTCGACTGGATCGCCGGCGGGCGCATCCGCCCGGGCGGCGACTTCCCGCTCGACACCTCGGGCGGCGGCCTGTCGTACTGCCACCCCGGCCAGTACGGGGTGCTGCTGCTCGTCGAGGCCGTCCGCCAGCTGCGCGGCGAGTGCGGCCAGCGGCAGGTGCCCGGCGCGGAGGTCGCGCTCGCCCACGGCACCGGCGGCATCCTGTCCACGCACGCGACCGTCCTCCTGGGGGTGGACCGGTGAACGCGCCAGAACCCGACGAGGTCACCCTGCCCTGGTGGGAGGCCACCCGCGAACGGCGGCTGCTCGTGCAGCGCTGCTCCTGCGGGCACGCCCAGCACCCGCCCAGGGCGCTCTGCACCGCCTGCGGCGCCACCGAGGGCCTGGGCTGGCTCGACGCCTCCGGCGAGGCCGCGGTCGACGCCTGCACCGTGGTCCAGCGGGCGATGCCCGGCTTCACGCCCCCGTACGTCGTCGCCAGGGTGCGGCTGGCCGAAGGCGTGCTGCTGCTGTCCAACGTGGTCACCGACGAGCCCGGCGCGGTCGGGATCGGCGACCCGCTCCGGCTGGACTGGCGCCCGCTGCCCGACGGGCGCGCCCTGCCGGTGTTCGTCCCCTTTGAAAGGCACGAGAGGTAGTCATGGACTTCGAGCTGAACGAGGAGCAGCGGGACTTCCGCGCCCTGCTGCGCGCGTTCGTCGACAAGGAGATCGTGCCCGTCGCGCGCGACTGGGAGCACTCCGGCCGGTACCCGACGGAGATCGTCGACGGGTTCAAGGAGCTGGGCCTGTTCGGCATCACCGTCCCCGAGGAGTACGGCGGCCTCGACCTGGACCCGGTGTCGTTCGCGCTGGTCTTCGAGGAGATCTCGCGCGGCTGGATGGGCGTGGCCGGCATCCTCGGCAGCCACTCCCTGGCCTGCCGCATGATCGCCATGCACGGCACCGACGACCAGAAGCGGCGCTACCTGCCCGGGCTGGCCACCGGCGAGCGCCGCACCGGCATCGGCCTGACCGAGCCGGACGCCGGCACCGACCTCCAGGGCATCCGCACCACCGCGCGGCGCGAGGGCGACCACTACGTGGTCAGCGGCACCAAGACGTGGATCACCAACGCCCGCTACGCCGACCCGCTGCCGGTGCTCGTCAAGACCGACCCGGCCACCACGCCCGCGCACAAGGGCATGAGCGTCCTGCTCGTCGAGGCGGACACCCCCGGCTACCAGGTCACCAAGGACATCCCGAAGCTCGGCTACAAGGGCACCGAGTCGTGCGAGATCGTGCTCGACGACGTGCGCGTCCCGGCCTCGAACCTGCTCGGCGGGGTCGAGGGGCGCGGCATGCAGCAGGCGCTGTCCGCCCTGGAGTGGGGCCGGGTCAACATCGCCGCCCGCTCCGTCGGCATCGCCCAGCGCGCCTACGACGAGGCCCTGGCCTACTCCCGCCAGCGCAGGGCGTTCGGGCAGCCGATCGGCGACTTCCAGGCCGTGCAGATCCAGCTCGCCTCCCTGGCCACCACGCTGCAGGCGGCAAGGCTCATGGCGTACTGGGCCGCCGACCAGGTCAGGAAGGGCCGCGCGGACGCGCAGACCGGCATGGCGAAGATCTTCTGCTCGGAGGTCGCGCTGGAGTCGGCGATCAGCTCGCTCAAGGTCCACGGCGGGTACGGCTACTCCACCGAGTACGAGGTCGAGCGGCTCTACCGTGACTCGGTGCTGATGAGCATCGGCGAGGGCACCAACGACGTGCTGCGCACGGTGGTGGCCAGGTCGCTGTCGCGCGGCGACGTCAAGGTCGGGTGAGCGGCATGGCCCGATCCCACCTGTACGTGCCGGGCGACGCGCCGGACAAGCTGGGCAAGGCGCTCGGCAGGGGCGCGGACGCGCTCATCGTCGACCTGGAGGACGCCGTCCCGCCCGCGGGCAAGGACGCGGCCAGGGAGGCGGTGGCCGGCTGGCTGCGGGAGACCGATCCCGGGCCGGTGGAGCTGTGGGTCCGGGTGAACCCCGGCCCGCTGCGCGAGGCGGACGTCCGCGCCGTGGCCACCGCGCCGTCGCTGGCCGGGCTGGTCGTGGCCAAGGTCGAGAGCGCCGCCGAGCTGGCCGAGCTCGACACCCTGCTCACCGCGCTGGGCGCGGACGGCGTGCCGGTGGTGCCGCTGCTGGAGTCCGCCTCGGCGATCTTCCAGGCGCTGGAGATCGCGCGCGGGCCCCGGGTGGCCCGTCTGCAGGTGGGCGAGGCCGACCTGCGCGCCGACACCGGCGTCACCACCGGGCCGGACGAGCGGGAGCTGCTCTGGGCCCGTTCCCAGGTCGTGTTCGCGTCGGCCGCCGCGGGGATCTCCCCGCCGGTCGGGCCGGTGTCCACCGACTTCCGCGACCTCGATGCCCTGCGGGCGTCCACGGAGGCGATCGCCCGGCTCGGGTACGCGGGCCGCGCCTGCATCCACCCGGCCCAGATCGCGGTCGTCAACGAGGTGTTCACCCCGTCGGCCGAGCGGGTCGCCTGGGCCAGGGACCTGGTCGAGCGGTTCGAGGCGAGCGGGTCGGGCGTGCTGCTCGACTCGGCCGGGCGGATGGTCGACGAGGCCGTGGTCCGCCAGGCCCGCCGCGTCCTCGGCATGGCCCGATGACCGCGGCCGTTCCGTGCGGGCTGCGGGAGCGGCTCGCCGCTGTCACCGGGGTCTGGGAGGGCAGCTATACGCACCTGTCCCCGGCGGGGGAGGTGCGGGACACGTACGCGTCGCGCCAGGAGACCCGTCTGGAGGGAGACCGCTGGTACGAGCGGATCGTCTACCGGAGGCCCGGCCACGACCCCGAGGTGCTGGACTTCCGCGCCCGCTTCGAGAGCGGCGAGCTGCGCTTCGACGACCCGTCGTTCGAGGGGCGGGCGGTGCTGGTGGAGGGGCGCTTCCTGGTGTTCCCGTACCGGTGGACCGCCGACCCGGGGACCGAGGTGGTCGAGCTGATCACCTTCGCGGACGACGACTACAAGGCGCGGCTCTGGCAGCGCTTCCGTGACGGCCGGCTCGAAGGCGTCACGGTGATCGAGGAACGCCGGGTGCCCGGCGCGACGGCGGAGGTGTGGCACTGATGACGCGTGTGGTCGACCTCGACGGTCCCGGCCTCGACTGGCGGGAGGTCGTCATGCCCGCGAGCTCGGGACCCGTCCGGCTGGTGCGGTTGCACGCGGCCGGCGAGGCGTCGGTGTCGCTGGTCCGCTTCCCCGCCGGCTGGAGCAGGCCGGACACCGGGCACTACCCGTGCGCGGAGGAGTTCGTGGTGCTGGACGGCCTGATCTCGGTCAGCGGCACAGACTTCCCCGCCGGGACCTACGCCTATCTCCCGCCGTCCACGCCCCGTACGGCGAGCGTCGCGGGCCCCGGCGGCTGCCTGGCCGTCGCCTGGTTCTCCGGCCCGCCCGCCTGGAAGGACGGCCTGCCGGACGGGCCCGCGCCGCGGGTGGTCCACGGGCCCGTCGCCGAGGCGCTGCGGGTGGAGGACGACGTCATCCGCGCCCGCGGCTCCGCGTCCGGCGTCCCGGAGCCGCGGGATCTCGTGTCGGGCGGCGAGGTGGAGGTGCTCTCCCTCACGGCCCGCACCTGGACGTACGGCTCCGGCGTCCCGGACCTCCCCGGCCCTCTCCTCACCCGCTTCTGGCCCACCGCCTGACCCCCGGGAGGCGGGGCCACCGCGGGCGCGCAGGGTGGCGTGGGCGCCACCCTGCGCGGGTGCTCACGGGGTCGTCATCAGCGCGGGTTCCAGGAGGCCCGTGACGTCTGCGCGGGTGGCCAGGCCGCGGACCTCCTTGGCGAGGGTCGTGACCGCCTCGGGGGACAGGACGCGTGCGGCGTTGAGGGCGTACTTGCGCTCCAGCTCGTCGATGCTGAGCGGGTGCTCGGGGCCGCCGCGTGAGCTGTGGACGCGGTGCTCCAGCCGCCGCCCGTCGCGGGTGCGCACCCGCAGCACGGCCGAGAACGCCCGCGGGAACTCCTCCGAGCACTGCTCGTCGGCCACCACCCGGACCCGCGCGGCCAGCGCCAGCCGGCGCTCGTCGCGGAACGCTGTCTCGGTGAAGTCGTCCAGGTGCAGGCCCAGCCCGCCGCCGCCGACCAGCGCGCTGGCCACGGTGTAGGGGCCGGAGAACTTCGCGTGGTACGGGGTGCGCGGGCGGATCTTCTCCTCGTACGGCTCCCCGATCGTGCGCAGCGGGGCCGCGGCCACGCCGAGCTCGATCTCGTCCACGTCCTCGGGACGCAGCCCTTCGGCGCGCAGCGCGAGTGCGGCGTCGATGCCCGGGTGGGTGAAGTGGTTGGACGGGTACGGCTTGTAGACCGTGCGCAGCAGCTCCCAATCCTCCCCGAGCCCGGCGGTGATCGCTTCGGCGTCGTAGCGCCCGTCGAGGAACGCCTGGAAGAAGCCGAAACGTCCTTCGAAGACCGTCGGCGGCCCGGTCACCCCTTCGGCCGCCATGGCGGCGGCCACCACGCCGGAGTGCGCCGCCCAGCCGCAGTGGACGCGCTTGACGGTGCCGCCGGTGCGGTTGGCCTCGATGACCCCGGCGCCCATGCTGGCGGCGATGCCCATGGCGTCCGCGATGCCTGCTGCGTCCAGCCCCATGAGCAGGGCCGAGGCGGCGGCCGCGCCGACCGTGCCGCAGATGGAGGTGGCGTGCCAGCCCTTCTCGAAGAAGAGCGAGTTGCGCAGTTCGGGCAGGTAGGAGGCCATGCCGAGCCGGTTGGTGATCTCGTCGCCGACCGCGATGGCCTGGCACAGGGCCGCGCCGCTCGCCCGTACCGACTCCGCGACCGCCAGCGCGGCGGGCACGACCGAGGCGGACGGGTGGAGCACCGACGGCAGGTGGGTGTCGTCGAAATCGAGCGCGTGCGCGAGCGTGCCGTTGACCAGGGCGGCCGAGGGGGCGGGCAGCGCGAGCGCGTGGCCGAGCACGGAGCACTCGCCGGCGCCGCCCCACCGCCCGGCCAGCCGCCGCACCGCCTCGTGCGGCTCCTGCGGGCCGGTCAGCTCCTGGGCGGCCAGGCAGTTGCCGAACGTGTCGAGCACCCGGCCCGTGACGTCGGCCATGACGGGCTCGGGCAGCCCGTCACGGGCGGCCGCGGCGAACTCGGCGAGAGCGGAGACGATCGTCATGACGCCAGCACCGCGAGCGGCCGGACCGGTGCGCCGGTGGCGCCGACGACCGGCAGCGGGTTGAGCACGAGCAGGAACTCGGGCACGCCCAGCTCCCGCAGCTCGGTGAGCCGCATCGTCTCCACGATGTTCACCCCTGACTCGACCAGGAGGATCCGGTGCACGGGCAGCACGGAGTGGCCGCGGCCCGCCTGAATCTGCTCGAAGGCGACGGTCTCGCCGCCGGCCACCCGCACGCCCTGCTCGGCCAGCCAGCGGGCCGCGTCCGGACCGGGGCCCGGCACGCCGCCCTCCTCGCCGATGAACCGGCCGGGCCGGTCCCACTCACGCGACCAGCCGGTGCCGATGAGCACCGCGTCGCCGGGCCGGATCCGCACGCCGGCCCGGTCCCGCGCGGCCTCCAGGTCGGCGCGGGTCACCTCGTAGCCGGGCGGGAGCACGTCGGCGCCGTGCAGGGCGGCCACGTCGAGCAGCACCCCGCGTCCCACGTACGGGGGGAAGGCGTCGATGCCCAGCCGGGACAGGCCCTGGTGCGACTGGACCCCGGCGGCCTCGACGCCGCCGTACAGGTAGCCGTCCTGTGAGACGTGGCCGAGCGCGTCGACGTGGGTGCCCACGTGGCCGCCGGTCAGGATCACCTCGTTGGCGGCCGAGCCGCCGTCCTCGCGCACCATGTCGCCGTGCCGGCGCTCGATGACCATCCGGAACCGCGGATGGCTCGGTGACTGCGGCATGCCCGTTCGCATGGGCTGCGCGAGGTCGACGATCCTGGCACCGTCGAGGCGCTCCCAGAGCGTCGGCAGCGTGCTCGTCTCGGTCATCACACGATCCCCTTGTCTCGCAGGGCGGCCAGATCCTCGGCGCTCACGCCGAGCCCGCCCCACACGTCGTCGTTGTCGGCGCCCCTGGCGCGGCCGCTCCAGCGGATGGAGCCGGGCGTCGCCGAGAGGCGGAAGAGCACGTTCTGCATCCGCAGCGGCCCGAGGTCCTCGTCGTCGACCGTGGTGATCGTGTCGAGGGCCTGGTACTGCGGGTCCGCGAACACGTCGCGGATGTCGTAGATGGGGGCGACCGCCGCCTGGGCCGCCTCGAACTCGCGCACCACCTCGTCCAGGTCGCGCTCGGCGATCCAGCCGCCGACGTACGCGTCGAGCAGGTCGGCGTGCTCCGCGCGCTCGGCCCCGGAGGCGAACCACGGCTCGTCGATCACCTCGGGGTGCCCGACCAGGCGCATGACCCGCTCGGCGATGGAGTTCGCCGAGGTGGAGATCGCCACCCAGCGGCCGTCCCTGGTCTGGTAGGTGTTGCGCGGCGCGTTGTTGACCGAGCGGTTGCCGGTGCGCGGCTGGACCCGGCCGAGCTGGTCCCACACCATGGGCTGCGGGCCGAGCAGGGTGACCAGCGGCTCGATGATGGCCAGGTCGACGACCTGGCCGCGGCCGGTGCCGCCGGGGCTGTCGCGGTGGTGCAGCGCCATCGTGACGGCGCTCACGCAGGTCAGCGCCGCCACGCCGTCGGCCAGGCCGAACGGCGGCAGCGTCGGCGGCCCGTCCGGCTCGCCGGTGACCGCGGCGAAGCCGCTCATCGACTCGGCGAGGGTGCCGAACCCGGGCCTCCTGGAGTACGGGCCGTGCTGCCCGAAGCCCGTCACCCGGGCGATCACCAGCCGGGGGTTGAGCTCCAGCAGCGTGTCAGGGGACAGGCCCCAGCGCTCCAGGGTGCCGGGACGGAAGTTCTCGATCAGCACGTCGGCCCGGGCGAGCAGCCGTTTGAGCAGGTCGGCGCCCTCGGGCCGCCCCAGGTTGGCGGTCACGGTCCGCTTGTTGCGGCCGAGCATCTTCCACCACAGGCCGATCCCGTCCTTGCTCGCGCCGTGGGTGCGGGAGGGGTCGCCGCGGTCGGGGTGCTCGACCTTGACGACGTCGGCGCCGTAGTCGCCCAGGATCGTCGCCGCCAGGGGGCCCGCGAACAGGGTGGCCGCGTCGACCACCACCAGGCCTGCCAGGGGACCCGGCGGCGCGGTGCGCTGGTCGTCGGTCGCTGATCGGTCCCTCGGGACGATCTGCTCTGCCTCCACGGAATCGGCCTCCTCAGATGGCTGGATGTGCGTCAGGCCAGTCGGTGCCCGCGTCGCCGCACGGTGCGGCGGGAACCCGGGGCCGCGAATCGCCGCAGGACAGCGTCCGGCACCGGGTCTTCCCAATATATTGAAACAGCGTTACTGTGTGCGGAACAACCCCGCCTGAGTGCCAACCTGGAGCTCTTCGCAATGATCTACCTCGTCTACCGGATGAAACTGCGTTCCCGGGCGCGGCAGGACATGAAGGGCTTCTGGCAGTGGCTGGAAGACCGGGAAAGCTGGTTCTACCGGGATCTGCCGATGGTCAGCGAGGTCCGCTGGTACTACAGCGCCGTCGGCGACGTCTACACACTGGAGAACTGGGCGGCCTTCGAGGACGAGGCGGCCTGGGGCGAGTACCGCAAGGCGCTGTCCACCCTCAAGGCGGACGACGGCTGGGAGAACCAGCGGGTCAGCCAGGACGAGTGGTGGGAGTTCCTGGACACGCGAATTGTCACCGATCTTCCTGCGCGCGTCGGTTTTCACCGCCAAGGTAGATAGCCGATTCTGATCGTTTCCTTGGAGGACAGATGCCGACCAAGAACGCCGGCACCGCGACCAGCGGGAAGGCGCCCGCGAGGGAGAACTCCGGCCAGGCCATCGCCACCGTCGAGCGGGCCGCGGACGTGCTCATGCACTTCGCCGAGACCCCCTCGAACACACTGGGCGTGACCGAGATCGCCGAGGCGCTGGGCATGTCCAAGGCCGCCGTGCACCGGATCCTCGCCTCGCTGCGCGTGCGCGGGCTGATCGAACTGGACCAGTCGACCCGGCGCTACTCGCTCGGCGTCGGCGCGATGCGGCTCGGCCTGGCCTATCTCGACCGGATCGACGTGCGGCGGATCGCCGCGCCGGAGCTGGTGACGCTCTCCCAGCGCACCGACGAGACGGCCACCCTGTCGATCCGCACCGGTAACTACCGGATATACGTAGACCAGGTGACCCCGGCCCGCGAGGTCATCATGAGCGTGAACCTCGGCGTGGCCCACCCGCTGCACGCGGGCGCCTCGTCCAAGGCCTTCCTCGCCTTCCTCACCGAGGAGGAGATGGAGAACTACCTGTCGCTCGGCGCGCTGGAGCCGCTGACCGGCAACACCATCGTCGACAAGGCCCGGCTCCGCAGGGAGCTGGCCTCGATCCGCGAGGGCGGCTACGCCCAGTCCTTCTCCGAGCGCATGTCCGGCGCGGCCTCCGTGGCGGCGCCCATCCTCGACCACCACGGCAGGCCGGTGGCGGTCGTCAGCGTCTGCGGGCCGGTGGAGCGCTTCCGCGCCGAGGTCGGGGAATGCGTCGCGAGGCTTCTCGAATCAACCGCACGACTGTCCGCCCAGATGGGCTGGAACGCATCCGAAAGGGGGTGACGGCCGGTACCCCCGGGCCCGGCCATCTCCATGTCTCGATACGACCTTCTCGTCAAGGGTGGCACCGTCGTCCTGCCGTACCACGGCGAAATCCGCGCAGACCTGGCGGTATCCAACGGCAAGGTCGCCGCCCTGGCCGACGACATCCCGGCCGCCGAAGCCGATGAGGTGGTCGACGCCCGCGGCAAGGTGGTGCTCCCCGGCGCCGTCGACGCCCACTTCCACCTCGGCATCTACCGGGACCTGGCGCTCGACGCCTTCGAGGAGACCCGCTCCTCGCTGGTCGGCGGCGCCACCACGGTGCTGTCGTACTTCCGCACCGGCTCTCACTACCTCGACCGTACGGGACCGTACAAGGAGATCTTCCCCGAGGTGCTGAACGCGGTGGCGGGCCGCACCTGGACCGACTACGCCTTCCACCTGGCGCCGATGACGGTGGACCAGATCGCCGAGATCCCCATGCTGGTGGAGGAGCACGGGGTCACGTCGTTCAAGTACTACATGTTCTACAAGGGGTTCGACCTGGCGGCCAACAGCCGCGACGCGCGCTCCTTCACCATGGGCGACGAGTACGACCTGGGCCACCTCTACCTGCTGATGGAGCAGATCACCGCGGTCCAGAAGGCCAACCCGGACAAGCGGCTCTCGGTGTCGCTGCACTGCGAGCAGTCGGAGCTCATGCGGGTCTTCATCGACCGCGTACGGGCCGACGGGGACCCGCAGACGCTGCGCGCCTACCACGAGGGCCGCCCGCCGCTGACCGAGCGGGTCGCCATCGGCGAGGCCACCACGCTGGCCTCGCACACCGGCACCAACCTCAACCTGCTCCACCTGTCGAGCGCGGAGGCCGTGGACGCGGTCGCGCTGGCCCGCCGCTCGTTCGGCGGCGACCTGCGCGCCGAGACGACCCTGCACCACCTGTGCCTGGACCACGACACCCTGGACGCGACCGGCAGCCTCGGCGGCAAGGTCAACCCGCCCATCCGCACCAAGGCCGACAACGAGGCGCTGTGGCGGCACGCGGCCGAGGGCACCATCGACTGGGTGGCCTCCGACCACGCCTGCTGCATGGAGGCCGAGAAGGGCGACCAGCTCTGGCCGGCCCGCCCCGGCTTCGGCGGCACCGCCCTGCTCTACCCGGTGCTGTTCTCCGAGGGGCACCGCAAGCGCGGCCTGTCGCTGTCCAGGATCGCCGAGCTGGCCTCGGCCAACCCGGCCCGCGCCTACAACCTGTGGGGCCGCAAGGGCAGCCTCATGGTCGGCTTCGACGCCGACCTGACCGTGGTCGACCCCGAGCTGGCGCAGCCGGTCACCAACGAGGTGTGCCTGTCGGGCCAGGACCACACCCCGTTCGAGGGGGTCGAGCTCACCGGCTGGCCCGTCGTGACCGCCGTCGGCGGGCAGGTGCGCTTCCGCGACGGCGAGACCGTCGGCGAGCCCACCGGCCGTTACGCACGCCACTGACCTGCGTTGACCAGGGGTCGCTCAAACATCAGACCTATTGACAGGGTTCTTGGGCGACCCCTAGCTTTTTCCGTTGAAACGCTGTTTCGTTTTGTGGAACGACTCTGGCACTACCCGTAACACCCCCGAGGAGCGGTGCTGATGAGCCCCGAGGCCATCATCGATGGGCTGTTCGCCGGTTCCATCTACGCCCTGGTCGCACTCGCCCTGGCGATCGTCTTCCAGCCGACCCGGATCATGAACTTCGCTCAGGGCGAGGCGCTGATCCTCGGCGCCGCCGTGGCCTACCAGATCGTCGCGCTGGAGAAGCTGGGCTGGGCCGCGGCGATCGGCCTGACCATCGTGCTGGCCTGCGTCATGGGCGTGCTCATGGAACGCATGATCACCCTGCCCATCAAGCTGTCCGGATCGCGCAACGCCTGGATCATCGCGACGCTGGCCGCGGCGCTGATCTTCCAGTCGGTGTTCAACCTGGGCTACTTCGACGTCGACGCCCTGAGACCCAGCCCGATCATCCCCGGCGGGTTCGAGGTCGCCGGGATGACCATCCAGTGGCAGGAACTGCTGACCATCGTCGCCGCGCTGGCCGTCATGGGGCTCTACGACCAGTTCCTGCGCCGCTCCGCCTACGGCAGGGCGATCCGGGCCACCGCCCACAGCTCCGACACCTCGGTGCTGATGGGCATCCCCGTGCAGCGCATCGTGGTGCTCTCCTTCGTCATCGCGGCCGTGATCAGCGCCGTCGCCGGCCTGCTCGCCGCTCCCGTGATCTTCGTGGCCCCGGCGGCCGGCCTGGTGTTCACCATCAAGGGCTTCACCGCCGCGGTCATCGGCGGCGTCGGGTCGCCCCGCGGCGCGCTCATCGGCGGCATGATCGTCGGCCTGCTCGACACGATCGTGCGCAGCCTGGTCGGCGGCTCCATCGGCAACTTCGCCGTCTTCGCCGCCCTCGCCGTGATCCTCGTCATCTTCCCGTCCGGACTCTTCGGCAAGCCCATGGAGGCGCACTGATGGCAACGGTGGAAACGACCCCCGCCCGCGCCGGCGGGCGCGGCGGCTCCTTCTTCGACTCCGCGGGCTACCACCGATGGCGCACCGTGGCCCTGGCCGGGCTGACGATCGTGGCCGTCGCCGTGCTGCTCGCCTGGCCGTACATCACCGACTACTACAGCTACAACGCCTCGTACTACAACGGGCTGGTCGCCTCGGCCGGCATCAGCGCGATCCTGACGATCTCCCTCAACCTGTGCATGGGGTACGGCGGGCTGCTGTCGATGCTCCACAGCGGCCTGCAACTGGCGGGCGGCTACGCCACCGGCTACATCGTGGTCAAGGCGAGCGGCTCGTGGCTGCTCGGCATCGTGGCCTCGACCGCCGTCGGTACCGTTATCGCCCTCATGGTGCTGGCGGTCAGCCTGCGGGCCACGTACCTGTACTTCGGCATGATCACCCTGGCCGCCAACCTCATCGTGGTCGAGGTCGGCCGCGAATGGGAGCCGGTCACCGGCGGCATCGTCGGCATCAGCGGCATCGCGCCCGCTGCCGGAGGCGAGATCATGCCCAAGGAGGTCTTCTATTACGTGGTGCTGGGCTTCCTCGTCCTGGCCTACATCGTGCAGCGCAACCTCGTGCGCAGCGGCGTCGGCCGCGCCTCGATGGCCGTGCGCGAGTCCTCCGACACCGCCTCCGCCATGGGCATCTCGCCGAACCGGGCCAAGCTCCTGCTGTTCGGCATCTGCGGCGGCATGGCGGGCCTGTCCGGAGCCCTGTACGCGCTGCAGCTCGGGTTCATCAACCCGGACGTCGGCCTGCTCGACAACGGCATCATCTTCTTCGTCGGCCTCTTCCTCGGCGGCAGCGCCACCCTGGCCGGGCCGATCATCGGCGTCGGGTTCATCGCCCTGATCGTCGAGCTGATCAAGGACCAGGCCCGCTACACCACCCTCGTCCTCGGCCTGCTGCTGCTGGCCGCCATGATGCTGATCCCCGGCGGCATCGTCGGCACCTGGAAGAACTCGCGCTTCGGCCGCGACCGGGTGACCGAGGCCAGGGACGAGGAGCTGCCCGAACAGGTGCCCGACGTGGTGCCCGAGCTGCGCGACGCCCAGCCGGACGTGCCCGCGCTGGAAGGCACCGGCATCGTCAAGCACTTCGGCGGCGTGCACGCGCTCGACGGCGTGGACGTGCGCATCATGCCCGGCACCGTGCACGGCATCATCGGGCCCAACGGGTCCGGCAAGTCCACGCTGGTGTCCTGCCTGACCCGCTATCACAAGATCGACGCCGGCACCGTGAAGGTGTTCGGCGAGGAGGCCGCCGCGACCGCGCACGGCGTGGCGCGGGCCGGGGTCACCCGGGTCTTCCAGGTCCCGCACCTGTTCGAGCGGGTCAGCGTGCTCGACAACGTGCTCACCGGCATGCGGACGCGCGAGTCCTACAGCTGGCTCGGCGCCGTGCTCCGCTCGCCGTCCTACCGCCGCCAGGACGAGGTCGAGCGGAAGGAGGCGCTGGAGCTGCTGGCCTTCGCCGGGCTCGCCTCCCGCGCCGACTGGCTCGCCTCGTCCCTTTCGCACGGTCAGAAGCGCCTGCTGGAGGTCGTCCGCGCGGTGGCCAGCCGGCCCAAGGTGCTCATCCTGGACGAGCCCGCCACCGGCCTGACGACCGGCGAGCTGGACGCCCTGGCCAGGCTCTGCCGGGCGCTGCGCGAGCGTGGGCTGGCCGTCGTGCTGATCGAGCACAACGTGGACTTCGTGATGAACCTCTGCGACGAGATCACCGTCCTGGAGAGCGGCAAGGTGATCGAGCAGGGCAACCCGGAACGGGTGCGCAACTCGGCGGCGGTCCTCGAGGCGTATCTCGGCCGCCCGGACCTCATGGGAGACGAGTCGTGAGCAGACTGCTGGAACTGTCGGGGCTGGGCGCCGCCTACGGCGGCGTGCGCGCCCTCGACGGGCTCGACCTGCACGTCGACGAGGGCGAGTTCGTCGTCCTGCTCGGCCCCAACGGGTCGGGCAAGACCACGACCATGAAGTGCGTCTCCGGGCTGCTCAAGCTCGTGGCGGGGCGGATCACGTTCGCCGGGAAGGACCTGGCCAAGGTGCCCGGCTGGAAGCGGCCCGCCCTCGGGCTCGGCCACGTGCCCGAGGGCCGGCAGATCTTCCCCGAGCACACCGTCATGGAGAACCTCACCCTGGGCGCCTTCCCGGTGCGGCGCAAGCGCGCCGAGACCGAGCGGCGGCGTGAGGAGATGCTGGAGCTGTTCCCGCGGCTGGCCGAGCGGAGCACCCAGCTCGCCGGCACGCTCTCGGGCGGCGAGGCGCAGATGCTCGCGGTCGCCCGCGCCCTGATGGGCGACCCGCGCCTGCTCATGCTGGACGAGCCGTCGCTGGGGCTGGCGCCGCTGAAGGTCATCGAGCTGTTCGGCTATCTCAAGCGGCTGCACGAGGAGCGCGGGCTCACCATCCTGCTCGTCGAGCAGCAGGCCAGCACCGCGCTGCGGCTCGCCGACCGCGGCTACGTTCTCGACCACGGGACGGTGGGGCTGGAGGGCACCGCGGCCGAGCTGCGCGACGACCCCCGCGTCCAGGCCGCCTACCTGGGACAGCTCCGAGAGTCCGCCTGACACACCCGACGACGAACGTCCGGCACGGGCCAGCGAGGCCCGTGCCGGACGTTCTGTTCTGTACGGGTCCCGGTCAGCCGAAGGCGGTGGTGCCGGGCTTGACGACGCCGAGGAAGGCCGCCAGGAGCACCAGGAACCAGATCGCGTACACGTACGGCAGGCACGTCTGCACGGACGTGCGGATCCTGGCTTCGACCTCCGGCGTCGAACCCTCGGCGACCAGCTTGCCGAACGCCGGCCCGAACGGCTTCAGCCGCCAGCGGATCATCACGCCGGCGAGGATGCAGAGCCCGTAGGCGGCGAGCTTGGCGCCCAGCCACTTCGGGTTCGTCTGGACGCCGAACGGCTCCGGCACGACCATCATGTACGAGCCGATGCCGACCAGCACGACCACCAGGCCGTACCGGACGACCAGGTCGAGCCGCTGCACGATCCGGCCGAGCGCGGTGGCGCCCTTGGTGTAGTCGTAGACGACCAGCACCAGCCAGCACAGCGCGGCCACCCAGACGAGGACGACGAACCACCAGGGGAAGTAGTCCTCGGCGAACGGCCCGAGCGCCATCAGCGTCACGCCGCTGGGCAGGAACAGCACCAGGCAGATGCGCGGCGCCATGTCGACCGCGTGCATGATCTTGGCGGCCACCGACCGGGCCGGGGTGGGCAGGTCGGACTTGAGGATGAAGCGGCTGGAGTAGAAGACGCCGATGTCGCTGCCCAGCCAGTACACGAACAGGACGATGTGCAGGAAGATCGCCAAACTGTAGGCGTTGAGCCCATGAACCGGTTCGATGGGCGCGGCGAGGATCATGAGTGAGTCTCCGTAGGAGTGCGTGTGGCCGGGCCCCTCGGGACCCGGCCACGGTGATTCATGAGGTGTCAGGCGTGACTACATGCCGTCGCCGTCCCAGCGGCCGCGCGAGCGGCTGCGCACGGGCAGGCTGGAGAGGATCGGCGCGGGGATGGGGTCGCCCTGCTTCCAGACGCGGCCCGCGCCCCAGTTGTGCGCGTGCTCGTCGGTGCGCTGGTCGGGGTGCTCCAGGTCGGCCGGGGCCGCGCCCCAGTCGGCCTCCGGGACCCCGTGGTCGTGGTCATGACTGTGGTCATGGTCATGGTCGTGGTCGCCGTGGCCGCCCTGCAGCCGGGCGGTGTCGAGGGCCTTGGCGATGGCGATCAGGCTGGCGTCGGTGCCGAGGCCGTGCTCCACGACGTCGCCCTCGTCGGCGCCCTGGCTGCGCGCGTACTCCAGCGACGCCCGAAGCATCTCCATGTCCTCGTCGCTGCGCCGGGACTCGCCGCCGAGCTCGTGGGAGGACTGTGACCAGCGCATGGCGCCGCCGCCGGGGCCGTAGTTGATGCCCTCGCCGCCCCAGCGCACCCACTCGTTCTGGGTGTACCAGTTGAACAGCTCGCCGTCGGAGCGCAGCAGCCAGGTCGCACCGCCCTCCATCGAGGTGAAGTGGCCGTGCTTGACCCGCGCCGGGCGGAAGAAGTAGGTGCCGAGGTCCAGGGTGCCGAAGTTGTACTCCATGTGGCCCTGGGTGGTGTACGCCTCCTCGTAGCACGGGTGGTGGGCCAGGCGGTGGTCGGCCCAGCCCTCCTGGGCGTGCACCAGCCGGGTGTAGAAGCCGGTCACCGGGTCGACGTGCAGATACTTGATGAACAGGCCGGGCATCGGGCCGGGGTTCGGCACCGCGTCCCACTGCATGGCGTCGCTGTCGATGACGATGACGTCCTCGCGGGCGTCCGCCCAGCGCGGGGCGGCGAGCGAGTCGACGGCGTCGAAGCCGGCGTCGCCGTACTCGCGGTAGTGCAGGATGCGGGTGCCCTCGGCGAACGTGATCGCGTCGGCCGGCACGCCCTTCGGCGCGTACACGTATCCGCCCTTGCCGATCTGACGGCCGCCGTACGTCATCGAGCCTTCGAGCACGTAGTACTCGGTGTTGGCGTGGTGGATGCCCGGGCCGCGGCCCCAGTCGGTGTGGAAGTCGACCCGCAGCGACGAGGAGCCGTCCTCCTCGTCCACCGACAGGCGTCGCTCGCTGGCCCGTCCTTCCCCGCCGACCAGCTCGGCGCCGTGCCAGACGTAGTCATCTTCTTGGATCAGCTCGACATGCGGGCGCACTTGGTTGTCCTTCCACCGACCGTGAAGCCGATTGTTCCGGTATGCGAAACGTTGTTTCTTCAGTTGATTCGAGAGTAATTGTCTGATGTATTGCGGGTCAAGGGCCTAGGAGGCTCCCGCCTGCGCCTTCAGGTCCCGCTTGACGATCTTGCCGGCCGCGTTCCTGGGCAGCTCGGTGACGACCTGCCACCGCCTGGGGACCTTGTAGCCCGCCAGGCCCGTCCGGCAGTGCGCCTCCAGCTCGGGGAAGAGGCTCTCGGGCGCGGCCTCGACGCCGCGGCGCAGCACGACGTAGGCCATGACCTCCTCGCCCCACCGCTCGGACGGGGAACCGACGACCGCCGCCTCGGCGACCGCCCCGTGCGTGGCCAGCACGTCCTCGATCTCGCGTGGGTAGACGTTCAGGCCGCCCGAGATGATCATGTCCTTCTTGCGGTCCACGACGTGCACGTAGCCCTCCTCGTCCCGGACGACGATGTCGCCGCAGGTCAGGAAGCCGTCCTCGGTCGTGCACGCGGCGGTGGCCGCCGGGTCGTCGTGGTAGCCGTTCATCAGGAAGGGGGAGCGGCTGAACAGCTCGCCCGGCTGGCCGGGGCTGGCCGGCGCACCCGACGGGTCCACCACCCGCAGCTCCGTCATGTACCAGGCGTGGCCCACCGAGCCCGGCTTGCGGTGCTGGTCCACCGGGCGCAGGTTGGTCACGATGCCGGCCTCCGTGGACCCGTACAGCTCGTGCACGCCGCACGCGGGGAACGTCTCCATGACCCACTGCTTCAGCGTCCAGGGCAGCGCGGCGGCGTTGAAGTAGAGCGTGTCGAGGCTGCTCAGGTCGTGGCCGGCGAGCTTGCCGTCGTCCATCGTACGGAGCATCTGCGCGTGGGTCGGCACCAGGAACACCGACCGCGCCCGGTCCCGCTCCACCAGGTGCAGCAGCGCCTCCGGGTCCCATTTGCGGAGCATGGTGACGGTGCCGCCGGTGTAGACCGGGGCGTACCCGAAGGCGAACCCGGCCCCGTGGTACATCGGGGCCACCGCCACCGACACCCGGCCGGCGCCCAGCCCCCACTCCAGTGCCGAGCAGTAGAACGTGAGCGACCGGCTGCGATGACTGATCACCACGCCCTTGGGCCGCCCGGTCGTGCCGGAGGTGTAGGTGATGCAGAACGGGTCGAGCTCGTCCACCCGCACCCCGGGATCGGCCGCGCGGGCCGCGGCCAGCTCCTCCTCGTACGGCCGCCCGGCCTGCGCGCCGTCGATGGACAGCGCCGTCAGCCGCAGCTCCTCGATCGCGTCGCCCACCGTGGCGGCGCAGGCGTCGTCCAGGACGATCGCGCGACTGCCCGAGTGCTCCAGGATGTAGCGGGCCTCGCCCGCCGTGAGCCTCGGGTTCAGCGGCACCATCACCAGGCCCGCCTTGGCGACGCCCGCGGCGATCTCGGGGTACTCCAGCCGGTTGCCGAGCAGCACCGCCACCCGGTCGCCGGTCGTCAGGCCCCGGGCCAGCAGCGCGCACGCCAGGCGGTTGGCGCGCTCGTCGAGCGCGGCGTAGGTGAGGGTGCGTTCCCCGTCGATCACCGCGGTCGCCGAGGGGGTGGCGCGGGCGAACTCGCGCACCCCGCCCGCGATCGACAGGGGGGCGCCTCCACGGAGGACGGGCATGGTCTCTTCCTTACGTCGGAGTGGGGACGGTCAGCCGCGTGGCTGCCAGAGGGTGACGGCGATGCCGTTCGGGGTGTCGGCGGCGGCCACCAGGGCGCGCCCGTGCAGCGGGTCGTCGGTCTCGGCGGGGGAGGCCGTCACCGTGCCGCCGGTCGCGCGGACGCTCTCCAGCGCGGCCTCCAGGTCCCGGGTCCGCACCGACCAGCCGCTGTGGCCCAGCGAGCGGGCCGGGCGCTGGGTGGCCCGCCGGTCCACGCGGTGCTCGGTGGCGGCGCTGGTGACCTCGATCCTGGCGGTCTTCTCCCCGGCCAGGAACGCCAGCCGCATCTCGGTGCCCGGCGGCAGGCCGGCCACCTCGTCGAAGCCGGGGGCGGAGAAGACCACGTCGTACCAGACGGCCATGCCCAGGCCGTCAGGGCCCCAGAACGCGACCTCGGAGTCGGGGTCGGGCACGTGGCAGACGACGGAGGTCAGCTCGGTGTAGGGGCGCGCGGGGTCGGCGGCCCACGCCTCGGTGCCGCGGACCGCGGCCGGCTGCACGAACACCACGACCGTGCCGTCCGGCGCCGGGCAGACGCCCTGCGTGACCTGCACCTCGCGGTCCCCGACGCTGACGCCGTACGTGGTCGGCGCGGTGGTCCAGACGCGGCCGGAGGCGGCGAAGCCCGCGTGCGCGGCCTCGATGTCGCGGGCGTACATGTCGATGCCGACCAGGCCGACGTCGAGGTTGTGCGGCGGCTGTGCGGGGGCGAGCGGCTCCGGCACGCGCACCAGGTGGATCCGCCCGGTGCCGGCCCCGGCCGCGGCCAGCGCCATCACCTCGACGTCCGCGGGGCCCGACCCCCACAGCGGGCCGGCGACCGACCCGGGCACCACGCCCTCGCCGGCCACCTCGTAGCCCAGCACGTCGCGGAAGAGTTCGAGGTGCGGGCCGAAGTCGGTGACGCCGACGATCGCGGCGGTGATCCCCTCGACCAGTGGCTCTCGGTCGTTCTCGGTCACATGCCCTCCGGGGAGCGAGGCTGTTCCTGTTTGCGGAACAGTGTTCCATTTTGGCTAGTTGTCACGCTAAGCTCGCCGCCATCTACCTGTCAACCGCCGCTGTGACCAGGAGGAATCATGCGCGCAGGAGTTCCCGGAATGCCGATCATGGACAAGCACCTCGGAGAGTGGCGTGGGGAGTACATCCACGTCGACGCCGATGGCAAGATCGTCGACCGGCACGCCTCCCACCTGTACTGCAGGATCCCCGAGGACGGCTCGTTCAGCTTCATCCAGACCAACACCTACACCTGGGACGACGGCCGCCAGGAGGTGTTCGACTTCGGCGGGCGCGTGGAGAACGAGATCGCCTACTTCGACACCGAGCGGATCACCGGCGAGATGAGCCAGGTGGACGACCTGACGATCGTGCTGACGTGGTCGTACAAGGACGACCCCGACAACTACCTGTACGAGCTCATCCAGCTGTCCCGCGACGGCAGGCACAAGTGCCGCACCTGGCACTGGATGGACGGCGACCGCCTCGTCAAGCGGACGATCATCTCCGAGACCAAGGTCGCCTGAACCGGCGTCACCCGCGGCTTCACACGCGGCGGACCAGCGTCAGGACGGCCAGCAGGACCACCGCGAACGCCGACGCCAGCGCCGCGTACCAGCCGTAGCGGATCACCGGCTCGACCGAGAGCAGCTCGCCCACGTCGAGCGAGACCCGGTCGGCCGGGCCGCGCGGGGAGGACACGAACATCACCAGCGCCAGCATCGCCAGCGCCCCCGGCACCGCCGCCACGGCCGCGAGCCTCGGCCGGGCCAGCATCCCGGTGATGCCGCAGCCGATCGCCGCCACCCCGGCGAGCAGGGCGTAGACGCCGAGCAGGTCGTCGATGCCGCGCGTGTCGCCGGTGATCGCGCCGCCGATGATGGCGCTGCTGGCCCGCACCCCCGACCACGGCAGCACCGCGCACAACGCCAGCACCGCCCCGGCCAGCGTGATCCCCGCCGCGTAGCCGCGGCTGCCCGCCCTGGCTTCGGCCACACGATCACGATAAGCCGCACCGGGCACCCGCACCATCCACCGCCACCCACTCGTCACCGTCAGGCACCATCCCGACCGCCCTCTTCCCGGGCTTCCCCGGAACATCTCCACAACCGGCCCTCATGGGACGTCACGGGCGGGTGTCGCTCGTGGTCGGCTTTTTGGGGGTCTCTACGGGTGGTCTCCGGCGGGTGCGCTCGCGGTTGCTCTTCTCTGCGGAGCATCGTGCCCGGGTGTCCTTGTGGCGGGCTTTCTTGGGGTGTGGCCTGTTTGTGAGGTCACCGCGGTTGGGCGTCGTGGGCGGGTGTGTTCGTGGGTCCTCCCGGGGTGTCGTGTCTTTTGATGTTTCGTGGTCGGCCTTCCTCGGGGGCCTGATCCTGATGTGGGCCGTTGATCACGGTGGACTCGCCCCAGCGCAGCCTGGCGCGCAGTTCGACCGCGTCGGCGGCCAGCGCGGACACCAGCGTGCCCGGCCCGGCCAGGGGCAGCACGGCGACGCCATCCGCCACCAGGGCCTCCGGCGGGGCGGCCGGGCCCGTGATGAGCGTCGTGCCCACGCAGGCGGCGCCGCCGAAGACGGCGGGGGAGGAGTCCAGCGCCTCCTCTCCCACGGTGAACTCCTGCCTCAGCAGCGGCCGCCCGCCGACCGTGGCGTCGAAGCGGGTATGGCAGCGTCCCGGCCGCTCCCCGTACCGCCCAAAGATGATCTCCTCCCGCCACAGCACCCGCGCGCCCGGCGCGAGCTTGAGCCGTACGGACATGCGATGGGAACACCCGGTGGCCAGCACGGTCGGCTCCGGCGTGAACCGGAGCGTCGCCCCCTCGCCCACCACGGCGGTGATCAGCATCGACGACTCGCCCCGCCCCGGCAGGACGAGCGTGCTCGCCACCGACCCCACCTCCAGCGTGGTACCCGCCGCGACGACCAGATCGAGCGCCAGGTCGTCACCCCCCAGAGGCCCGGCCGCCGTGGAGACCAGATGCACGGCCGCCTCCCCGGTCTGCCGCAACGTCAACGGAGGATCGGAACGCAACAACGAGATCACGGTCCTACTCCCCACCGGCCCGCCCCGCCCACCGTACGATCCCGCAGTTCGGCCGTGGGACGAACCCACTACCGTCGAGGGGCGGTCGTGGGGTGTTCCGAACGCCGTCAGGCTGAATCGGTTGTGGGATGGGTTCGCTGTCGGGGTGGGTTGGTCGTGGGACGGTCTCGCCGCGGCCGAGCAGGTGGTTTGGTCAGGAGGTGGTTCCGCCGCCGAGCCGAAGGCTGGATCGTGGGATGGTTCCGGTGTGGCTCGGTGGGTGGACGGTCTGGCTGCCAGGGTCGTGGCGATGGCGGCTCTGGCGCGCATGTCAGGCGTACTCGTGGCGCCAGGACTTGACCTGGTCCGTCACCCAGGCGGCCACCTCGGCCACGGCGGGTTCCTGCCTGACCGAGGTGAACAGCACCGGCCTGCCGCCGCGCACCGCCGCCGCGTCCCGGTCCATGACGCCCAGGTCCGCGCCCACCATCGGGGCCAGGTCCGTCTTGTTGACCACCAGCAGGTCGGCCGCGGTGACGCCGGGACCGCCCTTGCGCGGCACCTTGTCCCCGCCGGACACGTCCAGGACGAAGATCTGCCGGTCGGCCAGCCCTCGGCTGAACGTCGCCGTCAGGTTGTCACCGCCGCTCTCCACGATGACCAGGTCGAGCGGGCCGAAGCGGTGTTCGAGCGTCTCCACGGCGTCCAGGTTGGCGGCGATGTCGTCGCGGATGGCGGTGTGCGGGCAGCAGCCGGTCTCGACGGCGGCGATGCGCTCTTCGTCGAGCACGCCTGCCCTCCGCAGGAAGTCGGCGTCCTCCGTGGTGTAGATGTCGTTGGTCACCACGCCGAGCTGCAGTGACGGACCGAGGGCCCGGCACAGCGCGGCCACCAGGGCCGTCTTGCCGCTGCCGACGGGACCGCCGACCCCGAGCCGCAGCGCCCTGCCGTGGCCGTCGGGGGCGTGATGGTGGTCGTCGTGGTTGGCGCCCATGTCGCGGGGTTCCTCCTTATGAGACGAAAAGCCTGACCGTCGCGTGCGCGTGCCGCTCGGCCAGCAGGTCCAGTCCTGGCGCGGACGGCGCCCCCAGCGCCGCCCATCCGCCCTCCTCCACCCCCGGATCAGCGGAGTATCCGGCCAGCTCGGAACATCCACAGCCTCCTCGCGCCGGCTGGCTGGCGCTCACGGAAGGCGCGCACATCGACGCACACCCGTCCACCCCAGGGACCCCCACCCCGTCCACCTCAGCAGCCCCGAACCGACCGGGTTCGTGAAGCCCCGCCGTGGAGGGCAGGAAAGTCCCGATCCCGCCCGGCTCGTGAAGCCCGGCCTCGGGTGGCTCGGGAGTCCCGATCCCGCCCCGCTCGTGAAGCCCGGCCTTGGAAAGCTGGGTAGTTCCGATCCCGCGCGGTTCAGGAAGCCCGGCCTCGGCCTGCTTGAGAGTCCCCGTCGCGTCCGGTTCGTGACGAGCGGTCCCGTTCGGCTTGGGGAGCTTGGCATCGGCCGGTTCGGGAGTCTCCATCGCGCCCGGTTTGGGCTGGGTGGTCTCCTGCGGCTGGGGGAGCCTCGAACCCGCAGGTTCGGCTATCTCTGTCGCACCTGGTTCGGGCTGGGTGATGTCGTGCGGCCGGAGGAGCCCGGTGTCGGTCGGTTCGGGAGTCTTCGTCCCAGGCGGCTTGGGATGGGTGGTCGCGTTCGGCTGGGGGAACTTGGTTCTGGCTGGTTCGGCGAGGGCGGTCAGGTCGGGTGTGAGGTCGGCGAGGATGCCGTGCACGGCCACCGGGTCGAGGCCGAGCAGGCGCACCGCCGCCGTGGCCGGGCCGGTGATCGCGTGATAGGCCGCCGCCAGTGCGGCGTCCCCGGGTGTGGCTCCCGCCGCGTGCGCCGCCGCGCCGAGAGCGATCGGGTGGTGCGGGCTCGGGACCTCCTGGGCCAGCTCGTCGAGCACCGGTGACGGCCACAGTCGCCGCGCCACCCGCAGCAGCAGCCTCCCCTGCAACCGCGCGGCCTCCCGCTGCGCGGGCGACGCCGTCCGCGCATCGGCCTCTGCGTCCAGCAACTCCCAGGAGAAGCGCACCCCACCGACCGGCGAAACCCCATCTCCCCGTACGGTGCCGCTCGCCGAGCAAGGGGATCCCCGCGACGGGCCCTTCCGTACGGTGCCGTCCCCCGAACAAGGGGAGCCGCCCGATGGGACTTCGCCCCGCACAGGGCTGGGGCCGCTGACCGTGGGGTGAGGGCCGGCCTCTCCGCGGACAAGGTCTCCCGGGTGCGAGGGGCATCCCGCAGGAGGGGATCCGTCTGGCGGGCGTGGTACGTCTGGGCGAAAATCACCGCGTACGGGGGAGGCGGCGAAGGTGCAGGCGGCGGTGGCGAGGGTGGCGGCGAGGGCGCCGGCGGTGTGGAGGCGGCCCCGGAGGAACGACGACAGGGACGGGAGGTCGTGGACCAGCCCCAGGGCGACCGCCTGCTCGACCCCGCCGGAGTGGGCGTGGCCGCCGGCCGGGAGGCGGGAGTCGGTGAGGAGGAGGATCGCCGGGTGCATCAGAACAGGAAGTAGCGCTGGGCCAGCGGCAGGGCCGGGGCGGGAGCGGGCTCGACGGGTTCGCCGTCGATGCGTACCTCGAACGTGTCCGGCGCCACGTCGATGCGCGGCAGGGCGTCGTTGAGCGGCATCGCGTCCTTGCCCCGCCGGCGTACGTCGGCCACGGGGACGAGCCGGCGGCGCGTCGCGAGCCGGTCGGCGAGTCCGGTCTCCAGCGCGAGCGGCGCCACGAAGTGCAGCGACGTGGCGGCGGCCGTCACCGGGACGGCGCCGAACATGGGCCGTGGCAGCACCGGCTGCGGCGTCGGGATCGAGGCGTTCGCGTCGCCCATCTGGGCCCAGGCGACCACCCCGCCCTTGAGCACCAGCGTCGGCTTGACCGCGAAGAACGCCGGGTCCCACAGCACCAGGTCGGCCAGCTTGCCCGGCTCCACCGAGCCCAGCTCGGCGTCCAGCCCGTGCGCCACCGCCGGGCAGATCGTGTACTTGGCGACGTAACGGCGGGCCCGCAGGTTGTCGGCGGGGCCGTCGCCGAGCTTGCCCCGGCGGGCCTTCATCACGTGCGCCGTCTGCCAGGTGCGGATCACGGTCTCGCCGATGCGGCCCATGGCCTGCGAGTCGGAGCCGATGATGGAGATCGCGCCGAGGTCGTGCAAGATGTCCTCGGCCGCCATCGTGGTGGGCCTGATCCTCGACTCGGCGAACGCCAGGTCCTCCGGGATGGCCGGGTTGAGGTGGTGGCACACCATGAGCATGTCGAGGTGCTCGTCCAGGGTGTTGACGGTGTGCGGCCGGGTCGGGTTGGTCGACGACGGCAGCACGTTGCCGTGGGAGGCGACGCGGATGATGTCGGGCGCGTGCCCGCCGCCCGCGCCCTCGGTGTGGTAGGCGTGGATCGCCCGGCCGCCGATCGCCGCCAGCGTCGACTCGACGAAGCCGGCCTCGTTCAGCGTGTCGGTGTGGATCGTCACCTGCACGCCCGTCGCGTCGGCCACGGTGAGGCACGCGTCGATGGCGGCGGGCGTGGTGCCCCAGTCCTCGTGCAGCTTGAAGCCGGACGCGCCGGCCTTGAGCTGCTCCAGCAGCCCTTCCGAGCTGACCGTGTTGCCCTTGCCGAGCAGCGCGAAGTTGAGCGGATAGGAGTCGAGCGACTCCAGCATCCGCTCCAGATACCAGGTCGGGGTGACGGTGGTGGCCTTGGTGCCCTCGACGGGGCCGGTGCCGCCGCCGATCACGGTGGTGACGCCCGAGCCGATGGCCTCGTCCAGGATCTGCGGGCAGATGAGGTGCACGTGGGAGTCGACCGCGCCCGCGGTGAGGATCTTGCCGTTGCCGGCCAGGATCTCGGTGGACGGGCCGATGACGATGTCGACGCCGTCCATGGTGTCGGGGTTGCCGGCCTTGCCGATGGCCGTGATGCGGCCGCCGACGACGCCGACGTCGGCCTTGACCACGCCCCAGTGGTCGAGGATCACCGCGCCGGTGATGACCAGGTCGGCGGCGCCCTCGGCGCGGGTGGCCCTGGACTGGCCCATCGACTCGCGGATGACCTTGCCGCCGCCGAACACGGCCTCGTCGCCCGCCCCCGCCGGGCCCATCGAGCGGTCCTCGGTGACCTCGATGAACAGGTCGGTGTCGGCCAGCCGCACGCGGTCGCCGGTGGTCGGGCCGTAGAGCGCGGCGTAGCGGGCGCGGGAGAGCTCAGCCATCGAGCGCCCCCGCCCGCTCGGGCCGCAGCCCCGGCACGATCCGGCGGCCGGCCAGCGGGACCAGCGTGACGTCGCGCGCCACGCCCGGCTCGAACCTGACCGCGGTGCCCGCGGGCACGTCCAGCCGCATCCCCCACGCGGCCTCCCGGTCGAAGTCCAGCCCCGGGTTCACAGCCGCGAAATGGTAGTGGGAGCCGACCTGTACGGGCCGATCCGCGGTGTTCACGACCCGCACCGTCACCCGCGCCCGGCCCGGGTTCAGCGGGATGGCGCCCTCGGGGTGCGCGTACTCGCCCGGGATCACGGGATCGGCCTGTGCACGGTGACGAGCTTGGTGCCGTCGGGGAAGGTGGCCTCGATCTGCACGCTGTCGAGCATCTCCGGTACGCCCTCCATGACCTCGTCCCGGCGCAGCACCGAGCGCCCCGACTCCATCAGCTCGGCCACCGTCCGGCCGTCCCTGGCCCCTTCCATCAGGAACGACGCGATGACCGCGGTGGCCTCCGGGTGGTTGAGCCGCAGGCCGCGAGCCTGGCGGTCACGCGCCACCCCGGCGGCGACGTGGATGAGCAGGCGTTCCTGCTCGTGTGGGGTTAGCCGCATGGCCCGGACCATAGGAACCGGCCGTTTCCCGGGTGTTGCCGGGGCATGTCGTACCGGTTTCCGTTGCCGAGCGGCCCAGATGACGAACACCCGCGTTCCGGTGAGGGCGTGGCAATCGGCAATTAACACGCGGGATCTATCCGTGACACGCGAGGGAGTCACCTTTCTTCCAATGGCAGGTCGGCAGGAAGGAACTGCTGGTGCGAACCCCCCGCGCCCTCGTCTCCGCGCTTCTCCTCACCACCCTCGCGGCCTGCGGGTCGCCGCCGTCCGGGTCCGGCTCCTCCGCCGACGCCCAGGACGAGATCAAGGTCGGCGTCCTCCACTCGCTCAGCGGCACCATGGCCATCAGCGAGGTCACCGTACGGGACGCCGAACTGCTCGCCATCGAGGAGATCAACCAGGCGGGCGGAGTCCTCGGCAAGAAGCTGGTCCCGGTCGTCGAGGACGGCGCGTCCGACTGGCCGACCTTCGCCGAGAAGGCGACCAAGCTGATCAGGCAGGACAAGGTGGCCACCGTGTTCGGCGGCTGGACGTCGGCCAGCCGCAAGGCCATGCTGCCGGTCTTCGAACGTTACAAGTCGCTGCTCTGGTATCCGGTGCAGTACGAAGGCCTGGAGAGCTCCCCGAACATCTTCTACACCGGCGCCACCACCAACCAGCAGATCATCCCCGGCCTCGACTACCTGAAGGAGCAGGGCAAGAAGAAGATCTTCCTCGTCGGCAGCGACTACGTCTTCCCGCGCACCGCCAACAAGATCATCAAAGCGTACGCGGCCGCGAACGGGATGCAGGTGCTCGGCGAGGAGTACACCCCGCTGGGCCACACCGAGTACTCCACCCTCGTCAACAAGGTGGTCCAGGCCGGGCCGGACGCCGTCTTCAACACGCTCAACGGAGACTCCAACGTCGCCTTCTTCAAGCAGCTCAAGAGCGCCGGCGTGAGCGCCGAGGCGATGCCGGTGCTGTCGGTGAGCGTCGCCGAGGAGGAGGTCAAGGGCATCGGCGTGGACAACATCGCCGGCCACCCGGTCGCCTGGAACTACTACCAGACCACCGACACCCCGGCCAACCAGGCGTTCGTCAAGGCGTTCAAGGCCGCGTACGGCGAGGACAAGGTCACCAGCGACCCGATGCAGGCCGGCTACAACGCCGTCCACCTGTGGGCCGAGGCGGTCAAGAAGGCGGGCACGACCGAGGTCGAGGCCGTCAAGAAGGCGGCCGGCGGGATCGCCCTGGAACGCCCCGAGGGCCTGGTCACCATCGACGGCGAGAACCAGCACCTGTACAAGACCGCCCGCATCGGCGTCATCCGCCCCGACGGCCTGATCGAGCAGGTGTGGGACTCCGGCGAGCCGATCAAGCCCGACCCGTACCTCAAGGGGTACTCCTGGGCCGGCGGGCTGGCGGAGGAGTGATGACGGCCGTCGTCAACCAGCTCCCCATCGGGCTGTCCATCGCGGCCGTGCTGCTCCTGGTGGCGCTCGGGCTGACGGTCACGTTCGGCCAGATGGGCGTGATCAACATGGCGCACGGCGAGTTCATCATGGCGGGCGCGTACACCGCCTTCCTGCTCCAGGACCTGCTGCTCGCGCTGCCCGCGGCGTTCGTGGTCGCCGGGCTCATGGGCCTGGCGCTGGAGCGCGGCGCCATCCGCCACTTCTACGGCAGGCCGCTCGACACGCTGCTGCTCACCTGGGGCGTCAGCCTGGTGCTGCAACAGCTCGCCCGCGACCTGTTCGGCGCGCCGAACGTGCAGGTGCCCGCGCCGTCGTGGCTGTCCGGCGGCATCGGCATCCTCCCGTACAACCGCCTGTTCATCATGGCGCTCGCCGTCGCGGGCGTGGCCGGCATCTGGCTGTACCTCACCCGTACCAAACTGGGACGGCGCACGCAGGCGGTCGTGCAGAACCGGCGGCTGGCCGCCACCAGCGGCATCGACCCCGGCCGGGTGGACATGCTGACCTTCTTCATCGGCTCCGGGCTGGCCGGGCTGGCCGGGGTGGCGCTCACCCTCATCGGCCCCGTCGGGCCCGCGCTCGGCACCTACTACATCGTCGACGCCTTCCTGGTGGTGGTCGCGGGCGGGCTCGGGCAGCTGCGCGGGGCCGTGCTCGCCGCCGTCGGGCTGGGGCTGCTCAACTCGTACGCCGAGTTCTGGTCCGACGCGAGCCTGGCCAAGGTGCTCGTGTTCGCGGCCGTCATCGGCTTCCTGCAGGTGCGGCCGCAAGGGCTGGTCGCCCTGAGATCGAGGGCGCTGACATGATCAAGAGGAACCTGCCGTTCGCCGCCATCGCGGTGATCGCCCTGGTCGCCGCCCCGCTGCTGCTGGAGCCGTTCCGGCTGAGCCTGCTCGCCAAGTACCTCTGCTACGCGATCGTGGCGCTCGGCATCGGGCTGGCCTGGGGGCAGGGCGGCATGCTCACCCTCGGCCAGGGCGTCTTCTTCGGCCTCGGCGGCTACGCGATGGCCATGTACCTCAAGCTCAGCGAGAGCGGCGGCGGCCTGCCCGACTTCATGGTGTGGAGCGGCGTGGAGGAGCTGCCCGCGCTCTGGGCGCCGTTCGCCAATCCGGTGTTCGCGCTGACCATGGCGGTGGCCGGGCCGGTGCTGCTCGCGGTCGTGCTCGGCACGCTGGTCTTCAGGCAGCGGGTACGGGGCGCGTACTTCGCGATCCTCACCCAGGCGCTCGCCGCCGCCATGGTCATCCTGCTCGTCGGGCAGCAAGGGCTGACCGGCGGCACCAACGGCATGACGAACTTCTTCGAGCTGTTCGGCGCCGACCTGGCCGACGACTCCACCCAGCGGATGCTGTACCTGGTGGTCGCGGGCGTGCTCGGGGTGCTCTACCTGGCCACCCGGCAGCTCGTGAACAGCAGGTTCGGCAGGCTGCTGGTCGCCGTCCGCGACGGCGAGGACCGGGTGCGCTTCCTCGGGTACGACCCCGCCCTGATCAAGACCGTCACCTTCGCCGTCTCCGCCGGGCTGGCCGGGCTCGCCGGAGCCCTGTTCGTCCCGGTCGTCGGCATCATCTCGCCCGCCCTGCTCGGCGTCGTCCCGTCCCTGGAACTGGTCGTCGCGGTCGCCGTCGGCGGCCGGCAGGT
Organism: Nonomuraea ferruginea; assembly: GCF_039540635.1. Classification (NCBI taxonomy): domain Bacteria; kingdom Bacillati; phylum Actinomycetota; class Actinomycetes; order Streptosporangiales; family Streptosporangiaceae; genus Nonomuraea; species Nonomuraea ferruginea. The sequence continues at coordinate 233,774 of NZ_BAABFD010000014.1, forward strand.
GCTGGCCGGGGCGGTGCTCGGCGCGGTCGTCATGGGCTACGCCCAGACCACGTTCAGCGAGCAGTTCGCCAACGGCTGGCTCTACCTCCAGGGCGCGCTGTTCATCCTGGTCATGACGCTGGCGCCGAAGGGCATCGCCGGCATTCTGGGGAGGTTGCGCCGTGCTCGAACTGCGTGACGTGCGGGTGGTCTTCGACGGCTTCCACGCCCTCGACGGCGTGGACCTCACCGTCGCCGACGGTGAGCTGCGCTTCCTCATCGGCCCCAACGGCGCCGGCAAGACCACGCTCATCGACGTGATCACCGGCCTGACGAGGCCCGCAGCCGGGCGGGTCAGGTTCGGCGGGTACGACCTGGTCGGCCGGAAGGAGCACCAGATCGTCCGGCTCGGCGTCGGCCGCACCTTCCAGACCTCGGTCGTCTTCGAGGAGCTCACCGTCTTGGAGAACCTCGACCTGGCCGCCTGCTTCAGGAAACCGCTGTGGTCGCTGGCCGGGCGGCGGCGAGGCGTGTCGGACGCCGTCGCGGAGGCGCTGGCCAGGACCGGACTCGAACCGCTCGCCGGCCGTTCAGCCGGCGTTCTCTCCCACGGCCAGCGCCAGTGGCTGGAGATAGGCATGCTGCTGGCACAGCGGCCCCGCCTGCTCCTCCTGGACGAGCCCGTCGCCGGCATGTCCAAGGATGAACGGGACCGTACGGGGCAGTTGCTCACCGAGATCGCCGACGACCACACGGTGATCGTGGTGGAGCACGACATGGAGTTCCTGCGCCGGCACGCCTCGGCCGTGACGGTGCTGCACGAGGGCAGGGTGCTCGTCGAGGGGTCGGTGGAGCAGGTCAGCGCCGACCCGCGGGTGCAGGAGGTCTACCTGGGGAGGAGGCCCAGCGATGCTGTCGGCAAGTGAGCTCGAATCCGGCTACGGCAGGGCCCGGGTGCTGTTCGGCGTCTCGCTCGACGTCGGCCCCGGGCAGCTCGTCTGCGTCATGGGACGCAACGGCGTCGGCAAGACGACGCTGCTCAACACCATCATGGGCGTGCTGCCCGCGACGTCCGGCGCCGTCACCTTCGACGGCCGCGACGTCACCCGGCTGCCCACCCACGAGCGGGCCCGGCTCGGCATGGGGTACGTTCCGCAGGGCCACCAGTGCTTCCCCCAGCTGTCCGTGCTGGGCAACCTGCTGGTGACCATGGAGGCGGCCAGGACCGGCAAGGAGTCCGTCGACTCGGCGCTCGACCTCTTCCCCGGGCTCAAGCCGCTGCTCAAACGCCGGGCCGGGCACCTGTCCGGCGGCCAGCAGCAGCAGCTCGCCATCGCCCGCGTGCTCGTCACCCGGCCCCGGCTGCTCATCCTCGACGAGCCCACCGAGGGCATCCAGCCGTCGATCATCCTGGAGATCGAAGAGGCCATCGAACGCCTGCACGCCTCCGGGCTCGCCGTGCTCCTCGTCGAGCAGTATCTCGACATAGCGGTCCGGCTGGCCGACCGGTTCGTCATCCTCGACGCCGGCCAGGTCGTGCGCACCGGCGACGCCGGGGACCTGCACGGCGAGGACGTCCACCGGCTCCTCGCGGTGTGACCGTCACCCCGCCGCCCACCGGCGGGCCGACTCGACGATCTCGTCCAGCCGCCCGCCGTGGGCGCCGTGCCAGTAGACCTGGCCGCACTCGCGGCACCGCCCGTACGCGTCGTAGTTGCGCTGCGTGCCCGCCTCCAGCAGCGGCGCCACCTCGCCCTTGGACACCGCCACCAGCTCACCGTTGCAGGCCGTGCACCGCGTCCACGGCCGCAGCGGCGGCGCGAACCGTTCCAGCAGGTCACGCAGCTGGTCGTCAGGACGGGACCCGCGCACGTACGCGCCCAGCCACAGCGCCCGGCGGCGCAGCAGCCCGCGGTCCTGGGTGAGCAGCACCCGCCGCTCCGCGTTCGCCTGCGCCACCAGCGACGGGTCGTCCATGTCGTTGTGGTAGGCGGTGTCGAGCCCGAGCAGCCGCAACCGCCTGGCCAGCGTCCCCAGGTGCACGTCCAGCAGGAACCGCTCCTCCGGCAGCGCCTGCGGCCGCGGCACGGCCGCGACCTCCAGCACGTCTCCCGGCCGCGGCACGTACGCCGGCGTCACCGCGCGCCCGCCGGCCGTCATCGGCCCCACCTCGGTCAGCGGGACGCCGGCGGACTCCACGTGGTGACCCAGCGTCGACGACCCGTCGGTGACGATGGGCCGCTGCGGCTCCCGCCGGCTCGCGGGCAGGAACAGCAGCAGCTCCGGGGCGATGCGAAGAAGCGCCGTCCGTTCCGTCACATCACCCATTCTGCCGCGCCCGCGGACAGACCCGGTCATAGCGGAAGCCGCCACTCGTACCACTCGTCGAGCACCTCGAAGCCCATGGCCTCGTTGATCGCCAGCATGTGCCGGTTCGTGGTGGCGTTCCAGGTGACGATCCGGTCGATCCGCGGCTCGCTCTCGCGCAGCCAGAACAGGTTGGACAGCTTGAGCAGCAGGCCGAGCCGGTGGCCGCGGTGCTCCTTGAGCACCGTCGTGTCGCCCTGGTGACCCCAGCGGCTCGCGCGGCCGGCGTCCAGGTAAATGCGGGTGATCCCGGCGGGCGCGCCGTCGGAGGCGCGCCGGGCGAGCATGCTGTAACAGTCTTCGCCGTCCCGCCGCATCCGCTCCTCGGTGGCGCGTATCCGGTCGACCGGCAGCCGCTTGGCCTCCACGCCCGCGTCGCGCGGCGCGTCGTTCATGCCGTCGAGCACCGCCGCCAGCGCGGGCAGCAGGTCGTCGCCGGCCGGGCCCGTCCAGCGCTCCAGCAGGTAGCCGCCGGACTCGGGCATCATGCGGGCGAGCCCGTCCCAACCGGCTTCTCCCAGGTCGAGCACGCTGCGCGCCTGCGTGACGGCCACCGAGCAGCCGCGGGCGGCGGCGAAGGCGGACCCCGGGCCGCCGACGAGCGTGGCGCCGCCGATCAGCAGATCGCGGCCGCCGGCCCGCGCCCGGCCGGCGGCGTGGTCCAGCAGCGCGGTGCCCAGCCCCCGGCGCTGCCGCTCGGGGTGGACCGCCAGCGTGAACAGGGTGGCGAGGTGGGTGTTGTCGTATCGAGGGAGGCCCAGCGCGTAGCCCGCGACGACCCGGCCGTCCTCGACCACGGCCCACGCCTCGGCCCGCGACCCCGGCGACCCCTCCAGCAGGTAAGCGCCGAACCGGGTCCGCGACCACAGAGGCCCGGGAATCCCCGCCATGCTCGCCACGTACGTCTCGTAGAGCCCGGTGGCCCGGTCACCCGACTCGATCCGCTGGATCAGCACGGCACCAGACAAGCGCACCTCGTCCGCCCACGCGAACGGTTTTACTGACGGTAGTTCTCCACCTGGCTCGCCGGACGGCTCGACGCGCCGTCGGGGTCGTCGCCCGCGCCGCGCCGGGCGCGCCGCTGCCGCAGCAGGTCCCAGCACTGGTCGAGCGCCGCCTCCAGCTCGTTGACCCGGGCGTTCTCCTCGTCCGTGGCCAGCTCGCCCGCCATCAGCCTGGTGCGCAGGCCGTGCTCCTCGTCGACCAGCGCCTTGATCCGGTCCAGAATCTCGTCGTCCCGCATAGGGGGACTCTAACTCCCACGTGATAGAACACGCCCTATGGCTGGTCTCGCCCTGGTAAGGAAGCCCGGCCCCCGCATCGCCGAGGGCATCGTCACGAACATCCCGCGCGAGCCCGTCGACCGCGAACTCGCCGCCGAGCAGCACGCCGCCTACGTCACCGCCCTCGCCGCCGCCGGCTGGCGCCCGGAGCACGCCCCGCCCGCCGACGACCTGCCCGACGCCCCGTTCGTGGAGGACGCGGTCGTGGTGTCCGGCCGGCTCGCCGTACTGACCAGGCCGGGCGCGCCGGAGCGGCGTCCCGAGGTGGACTCCGTCGAGCAGGCCGTACGGGGCCTCGGGCTGAACACGGTACGGATCACGCGGCCGGGCACGCTCGACGGCGGCGACGTCCTGCAGACCGGCGACACCGTGTACGTCGGCAGGTCGGCCCGCACCGACGACCACGGCATCGCCCAGCTCGCCGCGCTGCTGCCCGAAAGGCAGGTGGTGCCGGTCGAGCTGTCCGGCGTGCTCCACCTCAAGTCCGCCGTCACCGCGCTGCCCGACGGCACCCTCATCGGCGACCCCGCGCACGCCCGCCTGCCCGGCCTGCTGGTGCCGCCGGAGGAGGCGGGCGCGCACGTCGTGCCGCTGGACGGGGACACGGTCCTGATGGCGGCCTCCGCGCCGCGCACCGCCGAACTGCTGGAGAAGCGCGGTCTCGCCGTGGTCGCGGTCGACATCTCGGAGTTCGAGAAACTGGAGGGCTGCGTCACCTGCCTGAGCGTGCTCGTCCCCGACGCTCTCAGCATGTGAGATTTCGACCGGTCCACGCCGAGACGTCTGGTAGCGTGATTCGCATGCTGCGCGGGCTCCTTCTTAGCTGCCGCGGCGAGGGCCTCTAAAGGCCGGCTCCCTCGCCGCGGAGCCAGTCATGCGCGTCGGCCGCTTTCCTTCGACCGACACCCAGGAGCACTTCGATGACAGCTCAGCAGCCCAGCCGCATGCCGTTCCAGCGCTACCAACCCTTCGAGCCGATCCGGCTGACCGACCGCACCTGGCCCGACCAGGTCATCACCAAGGCCCCGCGCTGGTGCGCCGTCGACCTGCGTGACGGCAACCAGGCGCTGATCGACCCGATGGACTCCCACCGCAAGCTCCAGATGTTCGAGCTGCTGGTCCGGCTGGGCTACAAGGAGATCGAGGTCGGCTTCCCGGCCGCCTCCCAGACCGACTTCGACTTCGTACGGCAGATCATCGAAGAGGACCGGATCCCCGGCGACGTGGTGATCCAGGTGCTGACCCAGGCCAGGCCCGAGCTGATCGAGCGCACCTTCGAGTCGCTGCGGGGCGCCAAGCAGGCCATCGTCCACCTCTACAACTCCACCTCCACGCTGCAGCGGCGGGTGGTGTTCGGCATGGACAGGGAAGGCGTCACCGCCATCGCCGTCGAGGGCGCCAAGCTGGTCAGGAAGCTGGCCGAGGCGAGCGACGTCGACGTCTACTATCAGTACTCGCCGGAGTCGTTCACCGGCACCGAGCTGGAGTACGCCGTCGAGGTGTGCGACGCGGTCAACGAGGTGTGGCAGCCCACCCCCGACCGCAAGGTGATCATCAACCTGCCGGCGACGGTCGAGATGGCCGGCCCCAACGTGTACGCCGACCAGATCGAGTGGATGCACCGCAACCTGAAGCACCGCGACTCGATCATCCTGTCGCTCCACCCGCACAACGACCGCGGCAGCGCCGTGGCCGCCGCCGAGCTGGGCTACATGGCCGGCGCCGACCGCATCGAAGGCTGCCTGTTCGGCAACGGCGAGCGCACCGGCAACGTCTGCCTGGTCACGCTGGGCATGAACCTGTTCTCCCAGGGCGTCGACCCGGAGATCGACTTCAGCGACATCGACGAGATCCGCCGCGTCGTCGAATACTGCAACCAGCTGCCCGTCCACCCCCGCCACCCGTGGGGCGGCGAGCTGGTCTACACCGCCTTCTCCGGCTCCCACCAGGACGCCATCAAGAAGGGCTTCGAACACCTGGAGGCCGACGCCGAGGCCGCGGGCGTCCCCGTCGACTCCCACACCTGGGCCGTTCCCTACCTGCCCATCGACCCCAAGGACATCGGCCGCACCTACGAGGCCGTCATCCGGGTCAACAGCCAGTCGGGCAAGGGCGGCGTCGCCTACATCATGAAGGCCGACCACCAGCTCGACCTGCCCCGGCGGCTGCAGATCGAGTTCTCCAAGGTCGTGCAGGCCCGCACCGACGCCGAGGGCGGCGAGATCACCCCGGCTGACATGTTCGCCATCTTCCAGGACGAATACCTGCCGACGCCCGGCAACCGCTGGGGCCGGCTCGGCCTGATGGCCCACCGCCACGACTCGACCGTCGACGAGAAGGTCCGCCTCAACGCCGACGTCCGCGTCGACGGCGAGATCCGCGAGATCGAAGGCGTCGGCAACGGCCCCATCTCCGCCTTCATCGACGCCATCGGAGCCGCCGGCATCAAGGTACGCGTCCTGGACTACGTCGAGCACGCGCTGAGCGCCGGCACCGACGCCAAGGCGGCCTCCTACATGGAGTGCGAGGTCAACGGCGCGGTGCTGTGGGGGGTCGGCATCGACGCCAACACCACCACCGCCTCCCTCAAGGCCATCATCTCCGCGGTCAACCGCGCCTCCCGCTGACCGTCTACCTGCACCGCCCTGCATGATCTGCGGGGTTCCGGTGCCCGGCATACCGCCCACAAGGCTCGATGCCCTTTCTCGACCGCGCCTCTGCTGACCATGGGGGTGCGGTCGAGGTGTTTTATCTGGTGTTGAGTTCGCAGTTGTGTATTTCCGCGTAGCGGTTTTGGGCGATGCGCATCAGGTCGGTCAGGTCTTTCATGGCGTCTCGGCCTTTGGCGATCTTAGGTAGCGAGATGTCGATCAAACGGTCCATGGCACCGCAGCGGAACTTCGCGCTCGCCTGGTACGGCTGGTCATCCACTGCAGGGTTGGGCAGGTATGCGGCCATGCCGTCACCGAGATCGGCAGGGAGCGCAACCCCACCATGCCTCGTGTAGACCTTTCGTCTATCCCTCATAAGGAAGTTCAGATGTCCGTGGGGCATTCCATGCTCCTGCATCCACCAAACCTCTAGAGCCTGTGGAGCCGCATCAGGAGCCCGGCAGCTACCGTTCCGCTGATTGCCATCAGTTCTTTCGGGGTGAGGTTCGGTGACAGCGCTGACGAGGCGAAATGCGCGCTCCGGGATGAGCATGCAGAGGTATGGAGTGGAATCAACGACAGGCTGGGAAATCGGAGGCGGTTCAGAGGCATTGTCGGCTCTGGGCGTGCATGCCGCAGCAAGCACTGCGAGGGTTGCCAGGGCAGCAGGAAGAAGAACAATCCTCATTGGCCACCTTCGGACTCAGATGGAATCTTGAGGTTGAGATAGTCATTCACATCGCTAGTTGTACGAAAGGTGTCCCGGAAGCCGGTATACAGGCTCTCGATGCCTCCGGCTTTGCGGCTCCATTTCAGGAAGCTGCTATATTCTTGTGAGTTCATTTCAGTGAAAGGTTTGAGTCTCGGCGGAATGCCGACAGTAAATGTAACGTTCTCCAGATCCTGCCCATCGAGCATGCCCTTGCTGAGTGAGGCCGTAGCAAGCATCTGCTCCGCTAGCCTGTCCACCGCTAGTCGGTTTTCCGCTAGTGTCTGATGCGCTTTGTCTAGACTGGGAACTTGCTCGGACGCCTGCTTGGCTACGTGTCGGGCAAGTTCGTCGTATGTAAGTCCAGCGAGCATCTCGTACCCCTTGCTGGCTATCTCGCCGAACGCTCCCGCGGCCAGGGTGCCAACGTGCTTGGCTCCCGGAACTGGGATCAGGCCTATCGCGTCACGCACCATGGACGTCAGTGCTTCGTCTGCCTTGTTGTCATCCAACCCTTGGGCGATCAGCGCCTGTCGACGGATCTCCATGATGAAACCGAAAGAACGTGCCTCCGCCTTGGCGCGGTCTCCAAGGAAGTGCAGGATGTCGTCCCGGTCAACCCGCCCATTCTCATTCATGTCGAAGCGTTTGACCTCGGCCTTCGTGAACCCGAATCGTTCGGCGTTGGAGGCGTTGAGCCCGATCGGAGGCACGGCCGTGGCGAGGGCTGCCCGCATGTGTTCTGTCTGTGCTCTCGCCAATACCTCGAATCCCTTGTCGTCGGACGTCGCCACCACCAGTGCGTGGGCCATGTCCTTGGCCGCGACCCCATAAAAGTCCGCATGGTTCAAGACCAGGTTCGAAATTTCGTCCACGTTGGCAGCGATTGCGCGTGCCAACGGGTAGTTCAGTGGGAGGTATCGATCGAAAGCTTCTCTGTCCCTGATCTTCAGGTTGCCGTAGGCATCCTTCCCGAATGCGTCACGCACCTCGTGGGAAAGGACTCTGATCATCTCGGAGGCCTGTTTCTTGCTGGTCTCGTCCTGCCCAGTCGTCGCCGTGATCAGCATGCCGTTGATCGGCTCGTAGTCGTCCAGGTACTGGGAAGCACCCCACCGGGTAGTAAGCAGATACTCCAGCACCGATTCATCCCACCCCGGCGGAGTGTGATCCAGCAGAGCATGCGATGCCTCCCGGCTGGACTTCGCCGCATGGAACAGGCTCTCCACCATCGACGAGGGTTTCTCGGTGATCGGATCCTTCGCAGATACTCCCCACCTCAACAGAGCCCCGAGGCCGAGCGAGCCGGCGAGGTCGACGATGGGTACCTGCGCACCGCCGAAGGCACGACCCAGCGCATCCTTGCTCGCCGCCCATGCGTCCTCACGCTGCTCGCGCTCGTAGACGATCACATCCCGCCCGACGACCTCCATGAACTCTTTCGAGTACGGCGGCTCCCCGTCGTGCGCACGCCAGATGAGCGCCAGAGCCTGGTAACCCAGGTACTTCCCGCCGTCCGCCCCGTGCTGGGCCCGCCCTTCCTTCACCAGGTCCGCCAGGAAGCCGTCACCCTGGTAGGAGGAGTTCTTCCGGTTGGTCCCCTTGGCCAGGATGGAGCTCAGCGTGGTGAGGACGTTCCGCCCCGAGGTGGAGAGCCGATTCTTGCGATCGGAGTCCCCACGGGTCACGGCGTCGCGCAGCATCGTCGCGAGCGAGCCGGACATTCGCGTCACACCCCGGGCGCCGATCGCGCCGAGGAACGCCTTCACGAACTCCGAATCCCCCGTACGTGACGCGTACTTCTCCAGGTCCGCCAGCGCCTTGTCGTCCCCGTCGGCCACCTTCGAAGCCGCCCGCCCGGCGAGAGTCCCGTCGAGCAGGGCCTTGGCGTCATCCAAACGGTCGGGCATCTCCACGAAGCTTCCGGCGGGAGTGCTCCTGCCCAGAGACACCCTCTGCCGCTGCAACTCGTGGGCGAGGTTCTGCCGCCGTCGCAGGTCGTCGGCCTGCGTGGTGACCCGTCGGGCCAGCTCACGCAGCCGCGCCGCCGGTGCGGTGTCGAGCCCGGCGCCCTGAAGCTCGCGGTGGAGCGCCTGCGCCAGGGCCTCCAGCCGCCCGGCGGCCTCGGTGTGCTTGCCCGCCATCAGGTCGAACTCGGCCCGCTTGACCCCGCTGAACCCGCTCATGGCGTGACCGGGATCGAGGCCAGCTTCTGGTTGGCGCTGCGCACGGCCTGCGCGAGCATCGCCTGCAGTTCCCGCTGGTCGGCGCGTACCTGGGCGTCGAACCGGGTGCCCGCAGGCCCCACCCACGCGTCGCACTCCATCAGACGGCAGGAGTGGGTGAGCGCCCACCAGTGCTCGTCCGACAGCCGCTGGATCCGCTCCGCCGCGGCCCGCATCGCGTCGCGATCGAGGTCAGCCACGATGATCCCCCCGTACGGCTCGCTCCACCAGAACCAGATCAGGAGGCAGCGTCCCCCATGTCGTTCAGACGGTAATCAACAACACATCAGCAGAACAAGCGAAACAACGGTGAAAGTACGAGTGTGCGCGAGATCTGCCAGAGAATGTACGGCTTTGCTAGGTAAAACGGTGGCTGCCGCGTCACGGTGAAGAGACGTCGCGCAGCAAGAATCGACCGAGATCAACATCCTGAAAACAATGAAACCCTGGCCGTGATCGTTGAAAACAACTGAAAAGGCCAGGGTGATCAGGAAATCAGGATCGTGTCTAGTCGAACTCGCCGTCCTTCACGCCACTGATGAATGCGGCCCACTCGCCGGGGGTGAAGATGAGGGCTGGTCCGGTGGGGTTCTTGCTGTCGCGGACCCCCCGGCGCCCGCCGGAGAGTTCGGCGACCTCGACGCAGTCACCTCCATCGGGTCCCGATCGGCTGGACTTGCGCCATGTGGCTCGGTTCAGGTCGTCCATCGCTGCAGCGTCTCCTTTATCACTTTCAGTGACTCACGCTGGGGTAGCGCTTCGGAGCGAATCCCCTCATATCTGTATATTAGGACGCTGACATCATCGGGTCGATCCGTTACGCGGCTCATGACCCCAGCGGATTCGACATACGCCGTGTCGAAGACTCCGCTTGCTTGTGCGATGGAGAACCCGCCGCCAAGCCCGGTCGTGGAGCAAGCATCGAGAGGGAGGATCTGAATGGTGGACCGAGGCGTTCGGCCTGCTTCGAGGAGGCGGGTGAGCTGGGCCGCCATCACGGAGGGGCTGCCGATCGGGCGATGGAGGACCGCCTCGTCGATCACGGCCCACAGCAACGGAGGCTTGGGGCGTCGGAGGATGCTCTGACGTTCCATCCGTGCGATCACCCGCTCCTCGACCTGTTCGGACGCCGTGCCGACATCCCCGCTCAGCACGGCCCTGGCGTAGTCCTCGGTTTGGAGCAGGCCCGGGACGACCAGCGGCGCCCAGGTGCGGATCGCCTCGGCCGTGGCCTCCACATCCAGCCAGGGCCGGAACCAGGGAGGAGCCGACGCGTGGCTGACCATGGGCCAGAGCCGCATCAACGCCCCTTCCGCCTCCAGGGCTTCGTCGCAGCGGCGGGCGAAATCCTCGGTCGGCGACCGTCTGGCCGTCTCGATCATGCTGATCGTCCCGACGGAGTAGGACACCGCCTTCGACAGCCGGATCTGCGACCAGCCTCGGGTTTTGCGGTGTCGCCGCAGCTCGAAACCGAAGAGCGCGGTCGGCGAATCGGCGGGGCACAGCTCACTTTCCTTGGGCACCTGACCTCCCGGGGGGTTGCCGCCGCGTGTCAACAGCCCTTTCATTGAAACGGTTGATGGCGCATCGAAGTCAATTGACTACTGATCGTAGTCGGTATTTGGGATGGTCGGAAGGTCGATCAGGGCCGAGTTCTCCGAATGGATGAGGGAATGAAAACAGCGGGGCCCAGAGTGGTCGGTTCGATTCGGTTGATGTGCCTTCGGGAGTCCGTCTCGTACGCCCGCGCGCACGTCCGCGGCTGGCTGGGAGGTGATCATCCTGCCATCGACGATGTCGTGCTCGCGGTGTCCGAGCTCGTGACGAACGCCCTGCGGCACTCGGACGCACGGCCGGGCGACTTCATCGGCCTCACCGTCACGGACGCGGGAGGGCTGGTCCGCGTGGAGGTGCGTGACCCCGGTTCGGCGTTCTCCGGGCCGTACGTACGTCAGGAGCCCGAGGCGGAGGACGGCCGAGGGCTGCTGATCATCCGCGAGATCTCCCAGGACTGGGGGATCGGTGAGCATGGACGCGGGCTGGGTCGTACGGTCTGGTGCCTCATCCCGGCAGACGCGCGCTCCCGGGTCCGAGGGCCGCGCCGTGACACCCTGATGGCATGAGGATCGCGGTGACCGGGGCGACCGGGCATATCGGTGGCGGGGTGGCGCGGCGGCTGGCCGGGGCCGGGTCGGAGCAGTTGCTGGTCGTACGGGACGCGAGCCGGGCGCCGAGGCTGCCCGGGGCGGAGGTCGCGGAGGCGGAGTTCGGGGACCGCGAGAAGGTGCGCGGGGCGTTGCGGGGCGTCGACGTCGTCCTGATGGTGTCGGCGTCGGAGTCCGCCGACCGGCTGGAGCGGCACTTCGCCTTTGTGGACGCCGCGGCCGAAGCGGGCGTCCGGCACCTCGTGTACACGTCGTTCGCCAACCCGGGACCGGACGCCACCTTCACGCTGGCGCGCGACCACTGGGCCACCGAGGAGCGGATCCGCGCCTCGGGGATGGCGTTCACGTTCCTGCGCGACAATCTGTACGCGGACTTCCTGCCCGACATGGCCGGGGAGGACGGGGTGATCCGCGGGCCGGCGGGGGAGGGCCGGGTGGCGGCGGTGGCCAGGGACGACGTGGCCGATGTGGCGGCGGCCGTGCTGGGCGACCCGGCCGCGCATGAAGGAGGCACGTACGAGCTGACCGGGCCGGAGGCGCTCACGCTGGCCGAGGCGGCGGAGATCCTGACAGAGGTGACCGGGCGTGAGACCGGATACCACGCCGAGACGGTCGAGGAGGCGTACGCGTCGCGCGCCTCGTACGGGGCGCCCCGGTGGCAGGTGGATGCCTGGGTGTCGACGTACACGGCGATCGCCGCCGGTGAGCTGGAGCGGGTGACCGGGGACGTGGCGCGCGTGGCGGGACATCCGGCGACGGGGCTGGGGGAACTTCTCCGCCGAGGCTGACCACCGAGATAGGCGACGGCTGAATAGTGAACGTTGCGTTCCTTAGCAATGACACTTACTCTCCTTAGAGAACGACTCGTTCTCTAAGGAGGTGGCGGGATGGTCGTCGTCCTGACCGGGCTGATGCTCTGCATGCTGCTCGGCGCGCTCGATCAGACGATCATGACGCCCGCGCTGCCGTCCGTGGCCGGCGACCTCGGCGGGCTCGAACAGATGCCCGCCGTGATCACCGCCTACCTGGTGGCCGCGACCGTCGTGATGCCGGTGTACGGCAAGCTCGGCGACCGGTTCGGCCGCAAGCCGCTCATGCAGGTCGCCATCGTGATCTTCGTGGTGGGCGCGGTCCTGTGCGCCACGGCCGCGAGCATGCCGCAGTTCATCGCGTTCCGCGCGGTGCAGGGCGTCGGCGGCGGCGGGCTGATGATCGGCGCGCAGGCCGTCATCGGCGAGGTGGTCAGCCCGCGCGAGCGCGGCCGTTACCTCGGGCTGATCGGGGCCGCCTATGTAGTGGCCGCCGTCGGCGGGCCGCTGATCGGCGGGTTCCTCATCGACAGCGCCGGCTGGCGGTGGATCTTCGCCATCTACCCGCCGCTGGGGCTGCTCGCCTTCGTCGTGCTCACCGCCACGCTCAAGCTGCCCAGGCCGGAGTCGCGCGCGCCCGTCGACATCGCAGGAGCGGTCACGCTCGGTCTGGCCGTCGTCGGCGTGGTCATGCTCGGCCAGACGAGGAACCCGGTGTTCCTCGCCCTGGCCGCGCTCGCCGTGCCGGCCTGGCTGGTCACCGCCCGCTACGCGACCGACCCGATCCTGCCGCTCCGGCTGTTCAGGGACCGGGCGTTCGCGGTCCCGGTGCTGATCAGCCTGCTCATCGGGTTCGCGCTCTTCGGCACCCTCACGTACATCCCCGCCTACCTGCAGATCGCCCACGGCGCCTCGGCGACCGGGGCCGGGCTGCTGGTCACCGCGCTCATGGCCGGTGTGCTGACCACCACCGTCGTCTCCGGCAGGCTCATCACCAGGACCGGCCGCTACAAGCGTTACCCCGTCGCGGGCACCGCGCTCGCCGCGGCCGGGCTGGCCGTGCTGCCGCTCGCCGCCGGCGACGCGGCCGCGCTGGCCGGCGTGCTGGCGCTGATCGGGCTCGGCGTCGGGCTCGTCATGCAGGTGATGGTGCTGGCCGCGCAGAACGCCGTCGCGTACGCCGATCTGGGCACGGCCACCTCGTCGGTGACGTTCCTGCGCCAGATCGGCGCCTCCGCCGGCGTCGCCCTGGTCGGCGCGCTCATCACCTGGCGCTTCGCCGGCGGCATGCCCGGAGCCGGCGCCCCCCTGGACACCGCCGCGCGCGCCGCCTTCGCCGAGGCGGTGCCGCCGGTGTTCGCGGCCATGTCGCCGCTGCTCGGCGTGGCCTTCCTGCTCGCGCTGGCGCTGCCCGCGCGACCTCTCCGCACCACCGCTCACGCACAGGAGACCTCATGACACTCGTCGTTCCCCTGAGCTCGTTCCGCCGCGGCGACCTCGCCCTCGCGGGCGGGAAGGGAGCCAACCTCGGGGAGCTGATCGCCGGCGGCTTCCCCGTCCCCGCCGGATTCGTGGTCACCACCGCCGCCTACGACCTGGTCGCCGCCGGTCACGCCACGCGCGCGTACTTCGAGAAGCTGGAGATCCCGGAGGCCCTGCGCGGGGCGATCCTGACCGCGTACCGGGAGCTCGGCGGCGGGCCGGTGGCGGTGCGCTCCAGCGCCACCGCCGAGGACCTGCCGGGCGCCGCGTTCGCGGGGCAGCAGGACACCTACCTCAACGTCGTCGGCGAGGACGGGCTGATCGACGCGGTCCGGCGCTGCTGGGGCTCGCTCTGGTCCGAGCGCGCCGTCGCCTACCGCGACCGGCTCGGCCTCGACCACGCCGAGGTGCGCATCGCGGTCGTCGTGCAGCGCATGGTGGCGGCTGAGGCGGCGGGCGTGATGTTCACCGCCGACCCCGTCACCGGCGACCGCGGGCGGCTCGTCGTCGACGCCGGCACCGGGCTCGGCGAGGCGGTCGTGTCCGGCCTCGTCACCCCCGACCACTACGTGCTCACGCCGCGGGGCGAGATCGCCGAGTTCGCGCCCGGCCGCCGTGAGGTGGTCGTCCGCGCCCTGGCGGGCGGCGGCGTCAGCCACGAGACCGGCGACGGCGCGCCCGCCGAGCGGCTGCCCGGCGGCGTGGTGCGCGAGCTGGCCGGGCTCGGCACCGCGGTCGCCCGTCACTTCGGCCGCCCCCAGGACATCGAGTGGACGTACGCGGGCGGCGAGGTCAGCCTCGTGCAGGCCCGGCCGATGACCGCGCTGCCGCCGCCCCCGCTCGGCAAGCTCGGCCCGATCCGCCGCAGGCTCGGCACCGTCCTGATGGAGTACTTGCCGGTACGCCCCTATCCGATCGACATGTCCACCTGGGTGCCGTACGGGCCCGCCGGGCTCATGGCGCAGGTGACCCGCAACTTCGGCCTGCGGGGGGCGTTCGACCACTTCATCGAGGAGCAGGACGGCGTCGCCTACCGGCTGGTGCCGCCCCGCCCGCACCCCTCGGCCAAGCTGCTCGTCGCGCCGTTACTGATCTTCGCCAAGGCCCGCCGGTACGATCCCGCCCGGTGGAGCGGCGACCCGCGCTTCCAGCGCTACCTCGACGACGTGCGCGAGCTGACGAAGCTCGACCTGGCCGCGCTGCCCTGGCCGGAGCTGGTCAGGACGCCGCGCAGGGTGCTGGCCGCCGTGCGGCCCGTGGCCGGCCTGCGCACGGACTACCTGCCGCGCAGCGGGCTGTCGCTGCTGCGGCTGCGCGCCGCGCTCAAGCTGCTCGGACGTACGGACCTGTTCGGCGCGTTGATCGCCGGCGCCCGCACCCGCACCAGCGACGCCAACCGGGCCCTGGAGGAGCTCGCCGAGGAGGCCAGGAACACCGGCGCGCTCGCCCGGGACCCGATGCCCGAGGCTTTCCAGGCGGCGCTCCGGGAGTTCCTGGCCGAGTACGGCCACCGGGAAGGCGCCAGCCCGCTCCTGGTCACCCCGCCGACCTGGGCCGACGGACCCGAGACCGTGCTCGACCTGATCAGGGTGCTGGCGGCGGAACCGCCCCGGTCCGAGCCCGGCGACGACGCGATGGACCGGCTGCTCGCCCACCCGCGGCTGCGCGGCGCCCGCAAGCGGGACAAGATGGTCCGCAAGGTGCACGCCGCCCGCGCGGGGATCGCCTTCCGTGAGGACAGCCACTTCTCCTTCACGATGCCGCTGCCCGCGCTGCGCAGGTCCATCGTCGAGATCGGCCGCAGGCTGCGCGACGCGGGCGTGCTCGACGCCCCCGAGGACGTCTTCCACCTCAGGCTGGAGGAGCTGGAGGCGATCGAGGACGTGGCCGCTCTCGGCGACGAGCACGGCCGGCGGCTGCGCGCGAGCGCGACCGCCCGGGCCGCCCGGCGTGAGGAGCTCGCCGGGGTGCGGCTCATCGACCCCCGGGCCGTCTTCCCGGCCCGCGACGCCGGTGACGCGCTCGTGGCGGGCACCCCCGCGAGCGCGGGCACCGCCACCGGGCCGGTCAAGGTGGTGCGCGACCCGTCGGAGTTCGGCAGGCTCGAACCCGGTGACGTGCTGGTCTGCCCCTACACCAACCCGTCGTGGACGCCGCTGTTCCAGCGGGCCGCCGCGGTGGTCGTCGACACCGGCGGCATCACCTCCCACGCCGCGATCGTGGCCAGGGAGTACGGCATCCCCGCGGTCATGGGCACCGGCGAGGGCACCTCCCTGCTGGCCGACGGGCGGCAGGTCACGGTCGACGGCGACTCCGGTGTGGTGGTGGAGGCTCGGTAACATGGCTGAGATGGTCACCGACCACCGCAAGCTGCCCCGGCGCCGGGGCGAGGAGCTCGCCGCCGCCATCTACCGGGCGACGCTCGACGAGCTGGCCGAGAGCGGCTACGCCAAGCTCACCATGGAACGCGTCGCCGAGCGGGCCAGGGCGAGCAAGGCCTCGCTCTACCGCCGCTGGCCCACCCGTGTCGCGCTGGTCATGGACTCGGTCTACCACTCGCTGCCGGCCCTGTCCGACGTCCCCGACACCGGCAGCCTGCGCGACGACCTGCTGACCGTGCTGCGCGGCACGGCCGACATCCTGTCCGGCCCGGCGGGCGAGGCCATGCGCGGGCTGCTCTCCGAGGCGCTGCGCGACGAGGCCAGCGCCCGCACCTTCAAGGAGAACTCGCAGGGCGCGGGCCGCAAGATGATGGCCGAGATCGCCCGCCGCGCCGTCGAGCGCGGCGAGATCTCCGGGGACGCGGTCACGCCGCTCCGCCTCGACACCGGCCAGGCCCTGCTCAGGCAGCACTTCCTCTTCCAGGGGCCGCCCATCCCCGACCGGCTCGTCGTCGACATCGTGGACGAGGTCCTGGTACCGCTGCTGACCCGGAGCTAGGCGGCCGGCCGCCTGTGGAACAGGGCGCTGCGCACCACCCGGCTGACCAGCTCGTCGCGCTGGTTAAGGCCCCGGTGCTCCAGCTTGACGATGCCCTGCGTGGGGCGTGACTTCGACTCCCGGGCGTCCAGGATGGTCGACACCACGCGGATCGTGTCGCCGTGGAAGACCGGGGCCGGCATCTCGACCACCTCGTAGCCGAGGTTGGCCACCGTGGTGCCCAGCGAGATGTCGGTCACGCTGAGCCCGATGACCAGCGAGAGCGTGAACAGGCCGTTCACCACCCGGGTGCCGAACTCCGAGTCCTTGGCGAACTCCTCGTCCAGGTGCAGGGGCTGCGGGTTCATGGTCAGCGTGCTGAACAGGACGTTGTCCGATTCGGTGACGGTTCTCCTGATCTGGTGCTCGATGACCAGTCCGGGGGTGAGTTCCTCGAACCACAGGCCCACTGCGGCCTCCTCTGTCTAGAACTACGAACGAACGATCGCTAGTATAGCGTCACGGTCTGTGTTCCCGCGCGGAAGGGGCCGCTATTGTGAGACGAACGATCGATTGTTCGGAGGTGTTGGCGCTGAAGCACGACTGCACGCCGGTGGGGCGGGTGCCATGAGACGCGCCGAGCGGGTCGACGACCCGGACCGCCACTCCTGGGAGGAGCCCGGCGTCTACCAGGTGGCGCCGGGCGTGCACCGGGTCCCGCTGCCGATCCCGGAGGACGGGCTGCGCGCGGTCAACGTGTACGTGCTGGAAGGCGAGCACGGGCTCACCCTCGTCGACGCCGGCTGGGCCATGCCCGAGTCCCGGGCCGTGCTCGGCGACGCGCTGGAGGCTCTCTCGTACGGCGTGGACGACGTGTCCGAGATCCTGGTGACGCACGTGCACGTCGACCACTACTCGCAGGGCGTGACCCTGCGCGGCGAGAGCGGCTGCGGGCTGCGCCTGGGCGAGCACGAGCGGCCCTCGCTGGAGGCGCTCGGTTCCGGCGACGAGATGGAGGGCGCCACGCAGCTCGCCCAGCTCCGCCGCCACGGCGGCGAGGAGGTCGTGAGCGCGCTGGACGCCATCGGCTACGGCACGGGCTCGGACCCGGCCAAGTGGGAGCCGCCGGACGAGTGGATCACCCACGGCCGCCTGTTCCAGGCCGGCCGCACCGGGCTGCGGGCACTGCACACCCCGGGGCACACCCGCGGCCATGTCGTGTTCGACGACGCCGGGCACGGCATGCTCTTCACCGGCGACCACGTGCTGCCGCAGATCACCCCGTCGATCGGGTACGAGAGCAGGACGGGGGCGCTGCCGCTGCGTGACTTCATGGACTCGCTGGGGGCCGTGCTCGACCTGCCCGACCGGCTCATGCTCCCGGCGCACGGGCCGGTGCGCTCCAGCGCCCACGCGCGGGCGACCGAGCTGCTGGCCCACCACGAGCAGCGCCTGGACGCCTGCGCGGCCCTGCTGGACGGGCGGCCGCGCACCGCGTACGAGGTCGCGGGCGGGCTGGGATGGACCAGGCGCGAGCGCCGGCTGCGCGACCTCGACCCGGTCAACCGGATGCTCGCGGTCTGCGAGACCGCGGCGCATCTCGACGTGCTCGCGGCCGACGGCCGCTGCGGGCGGACAGAACAGGGCGGCGTCGTCCGCTACCTACAGGAGGCATCATGAGCAGCGCGCTCACCGGATATCCCGAGACCGGTCAGAAGATCAGCACCACGGCGATCACCATCACCGAGTCGCACGTGGTCTCCTGGGCCTCGCTCACCGGCGACTGGCTGCCGATCCACACCGATCGGGAGTACGCCGCGCGCAGCCGGTTCGGCGAGCGGATCGCGCACGGGCCGCTCACGCTCGCCATGGCGCTCGGGCTGAGCACGCGGAGCCAGGTCATCGACGGCGATCGGACGACCGCCTGGCTCGGGCTGAACGACCTGCGCGCGCTCGCCCCGGTGCTGATCGGCGACACGATCAGGGCGGTGGTCGAGGTGACGGAGGCGCGTCCCGCCAAGCGCGAGGGACAGTTCGTGGTGACGCTCTCGTACCGCGTCGTCAACCAGCGCGAGGAGGACGTGATGACGTTCACCAGCATCCTGCTGATGTCCGCCGAGGCACCGTGACCCGGCGCTGAGAACGCGTGCGGGCCGGTCCGAGGGGACCGGCCCGCACGCGTTCGCGGTCAGAACGAGCGGGGCAGCTCCAGCAGCCGCTCGCCCAGGTAGTTGCGGACCATGTCGTTGGCCAGCGGCGCGAACACCCACAGCCGCACGTCCCTGAACCAGCGCTGCATCGGGAACTCGCGGCTGAACCCGGCGCCGCCCAGGATCTCCATGCCGTCCTGGGTCACCTTGACCGCCGCCTCCGACGCGGCGATCTTGGCCATGGACGACAGCAGGTCGGCCCGTCCGCCCGCCGCCTCGACGGCCGCCGCGCGGGCCAGCAGCGAGCGCGCCGACTCGATGGCCAGCGCCCCGTCGACCAGCCGATGCTGCACGGCCTGGAAGGAGCCCAGGGTGGAGCCGAACGCGGCCCTGCCTCGCGCGTACTCGACGGCGGCGTCCAGCGCCCCGCTCGCCGCGCCGATCGCGCCCGCGGCGGCGTTGATGCGCTCGCGGTTCAGCGTCGCCACCACCTGGCGGAAGCCGGCGCCGACGGCCCCGACGACCGCGCTCTCGGGCACCGCCACGTCGTCGAAGAACACCTCGCAGGTGTCGAGCCCGTGCACGGCGACGGTGGGCAGCTCGCGGACCTGGAGGCCGGGGGAGCCCGCCGGGACCAGGAACATGGTCACGCCGTCGACGGACGAGCCCTCGGCCGGGGAGGTGCGGGCCAGCACGACGAGGGCGTCGGCGCCGAGGGCGCCGGAGATCCACGTCTTCTGGCCCGACAGCAGCCAGTGGTCGCCCTCGCGGCGGGCGGTGGTGCGCATGACGCGGGCGATGTCGGTGCCGCCCGCGGGCTCCGAGAGCGCGAAGGACACCTTGGCCGCCCCGGTGTGCAGCCGGTCCAGCCACTCCTCCCGCTGCTCGGGGGAGCCGTTGGTGCCGAGGATGTGCGTGATCATGTACTGCACGACCATGTGCACCGCCATGGAGGTGGGGCCGGCGGCCAGCTCCTCGATGACGGCGGTCTGGTCGCGGATGTCGCCGATCCCGCCGTGGTCGGGGTGCCCGCCGACCGCGTGCACGCCGAGCCGGCGCAGCGCCTCGTGCAGCTTGTCGTCGAACCGTTCCTGCTCGTCCAGGCGGAGCACCTCGGCGGCCGGGCTGGTCGCGGCGATGAGCCTGCGCAGCTCGGCCCGCAGTTCGGCGCGCTCAGGGGTGTCGCTGATGGGGTCCGCCTGCCTGCCGGCGGCGTCGGTGAGAGGTCTCATGCGGTTGCTCCGGGTGGCTCAGACGGGGTAGACGCCGTTGCGGCGGGCGGGCGGCGTCTTGCGCTTGCGCCGGTAGACGTCGAACCGGTGGATCAGCTCGCGCCGCAGGTCCTCGTAGCTGACGACGGCCTCCACGGCGTTCTCGTTGGCGATCTGGAAGACGTCGATCTGCTCTTCGTACTCCGAGCGCAGCTCGGTGACGAGCTTCTGCCGCTCCTTCTCGTCCTCGATCGCCATCACCCGGTTGAAGTGGATGCCGGCGATCGCTGCCTCGGGTCCGAGCAGGGCGGGCTTGGCGGTGGGCAGCGCGAGCACCGCGTCGGGGTTCATCGGGCTGCCCGACATGCCCAGGTAGCCGCCTCCGTACGCCTTCCGTACGATGACCGCGACCCGCGGCACCCGGCTCTCGGCGACGGCGAACAGCATCTTCGCGCCGTGCCGGATGATGCCCTCCTTCTCGGCCACCGTGCCGAGCATGTATCCGGGCACGTCGATGAGGAAGAGCAGCGGCACGTTGTACGCGTTGCACATCCAGACGAACCGGGCCGCCTTGTCGGAGGAGTCGCTGAACAGCACGCCCGCCTTGACCGCCGACTGGTTGGCCACGATGCCGACGGGCGCCCCGTCCAGGCGGGCGAACCCGGTCACCAGCTCGGGCGCGAACAGCTCCTTGTGCTCGAAGAAGGAGTCGCAGTCGACGACGGCGTCGATCAGCTCGCGCACGTCGTACGGGACGGCCTGGTTCTCCGGGACGATGGAGCGCAGCGACTCGGTCGGCCGGGGCTCGCGGCCCGCGGCCCTGGGCGGCTCGGCCTCCCAGCTGGAGGGCAGGTAGGACAGGTAGAGGCGGATGGCCGCGATGGCCTCCTCCTCGGTCTCGGCGAGCAGGTCGCTCAGCCCGGAGACGCGGCTGTGCAGGTCGGCGCCGCCCATCTCCTCCAGGGTCACCGATTCGCCGGTGACCATCTCGGCGACGCGGGGCGAGCCGATGTAGGCGGTGGCGGTGCCGCGCACCATGATGATCACGTCGCACAGGGCGGGCACGTAGGCGGATCCCGCGGGGGAGGGGCCGAACAGCGCGCAGATCTGCGGCACCCGGCCGGAGATCTGCACCTGGTTGTAGAAGATGTTGCCCCAGGCGTGGCGGCCGGCGTAGCTCTCGAACTGCTCGTCGATGCGGGCTCCCGCCGCGTCGACGAGGTAGACCAGGGGCAGCCCGAGCTCGTCGGCCAGGAGCTGCATCCGGGTGATCTTCTCGAAGGTGCGCTTGCCCCAGGTGCCGGCCTTGACCGTGTAGTCGTTGGCGATGACGCACACCCGGCGGCCGTCGACGCTGCCGATGCAGGTCACCACGCCGTCGCCGGGCAGCCCGTCGGCGTGCCGGGCCAGCAGGCCGTCCTCGAAGTCCTCGATGTCGTCGAGGAGGAGCCGGAGCCGGTCGCGGACGAGCAGCTTGCCGGCGGCCTCGTGCTTGTGGCGGTTCTTCTCGCTGCCGCCGAGCCGGGCTGCCCGCAGGCGGGCCTGGAGCTCCTCGTGGATGTCCGCCTGCGGCGGGGGATCGAGGGGAACGGTGGAAGTCATAGGTGTTCGTCCCATCAGACGCGATGCGGGCTGTGGCAGGTGCGGGATCCGAGTCCGCGCACGTCAGGAAGCTGCTCGACCCAGGATTACCTACGAACGATCGTTCGTCAAGCGGCCGGTGACGGCGGGAGCACCTCGGTCTCCGAGGCCAGGAACCACTCCAGCGCCTCGATGAAGTGCTCCTCGTGCGCGCGCAGCGGCCCGGCCTCCGGGCTGTCGAAGGCGGCCTTCACCGCGCGCACGTCGTCGAACCAGAGCTCGGCGGAGCCGTCCCAGGGCCACTGCTTGCGGTGCTCGACCGCCGGGTTCTGCCGGTAGCCGCGCAGGCCGGGCAGGGCCAGCACGAGCGCCGGATGCTCCTCCTGCCAGAAGCGCAGGAACTCCTCCCGGCTCAGGCCGGGCTTGCGGCGGATGACGGCGACGACTTTGATCATTTCTTCCTCTCCAGCGCCGCGGTGGGCGCGTAGGCGGCCAGCAGCCCGCTGATGACCTCGTCCAGGGGCAGACGCCCGTTCTCGCGGTACCACGAGGCGACGTGCACGCAGATGGCGACCCCGGCGTAGGTGGCCATCTTGACGTCGGGAACCGAGACGGTGCCCCCGGCGGCGCACTCGCGCAGGATCGACTCCAGCAGGCGCTCGTAGCGGTCGCGCAGCTCGACCACCCTGGCCCGGTTGTCCTCCGACAGCGAGCGCAGCTCGGTGTTGCCGACCAGCGCCTCCAGGCGGTGCTCGGCATGGAACCTGATGCCCTCGCTCATGAAGGCCAGCAGCCGCTCCTCGGGGGTCGCGGCGGCCTCGACCCGGCGCTCGGTGATGCTGAGCAACTGCTCCATGACCTCGGTCATGATGGTCGCGAGGAGCTGCTCCTTGCTCTTGATGTGGTTGTAGAGGCTGGCGACCTGGAGCCCCACCGCGTCGGCGAGCTGCCGCTGCGAGGTGGCCTCGAAGCCCTGCCGATGGAAGAGCTCCACGGCCGCGCTGCGGATGGCCACCGCGGTGGGGACGGTGCCGTCACGTGATCCTCGGGTGGTCTCGGCCATGGTTGTCGTTCCTCTCCCTCAGGGGCGGATGCCTGTCATCGATCATGTGGCCGACAAGGACCATACTGCGGCCGGTGGCCTAGAACGCATCGCTCAGCTCGCGCAGCCGGTGCAGGATTTCGTCGGACCGGCTCGCGGAGCGCCAGCCCAGGTCGAAGGTGAGTCGGGTGGCGCCGGACTTGACGAGGTCGCGCAGGTACTCCTCGAAGGCCGGGGTGAAGACGTCGCCCGCGCGGGCGGCGACCCGCAGCGTGACGTCGAGCCCGTGCGGGTCCTTGCCCGCCGCGGCCGCCTCGGCGCGCAGGGTGGCGACCACCTCGCGCAGATGCCCCGGCTCCATCCGGCCGCCCGCGATCGTGCCGAACCAGCCGTCGCCGCGTGAGGCGGCCCGGCGCAGCGCGGCCGGCGACTCGCCGCCGACGAGGATCGGCACCCGTTCCTGGACCGGCGTCGGGTGGGTGCGCACGCCCGGCGGCACGGTGAACGGCCCGTACTCCCCGGGCGGGGGCGCGCCCGTCCACGTGGCGCGCATGAGATCGATGGTCGCGTCCATCCGCTTGCCGCGAGCGGCGAACGGGACGCCGAGCGCGTCGAACTCCTCGGTCAGCCAGCCCGCCCCGGCGCCCAGGCTGACCCGGCCGCCGCTGAGCCGGTCGAGAGTGGCCAGCTGCTTGGCCAGCAGGATCGGATGGCGGTGGGGGATCACCGCCACGGCCACGCCGAGCCTGGTCGTGGTCGTGGCCGCGGCGAGGAAGGAGAGCGCCACCACCCAGTCGTACCAGTCGGAGTCGGCCTGGAGGTAGAACTCGCCCGACTCGCTGAACGGGTAGCGCGAGCGGGGCTCCTCGATCAGGACGGTGTGGTCGCTGACCCACAGGCTCTCGAATCCCCGCCGGTCGACCAGGGCGGCCATGCCGCGCAGGCCGAGGCCGTCGGTGTCGTGCTCGCCGGGCGGCAGATGGATGCCGAAGCTGCAGGTGGTGCGGGTCACAGCGGGGTCCTCTCGGTCATCAGCTACACTAACGAACGATCGTTAGGAGTCTACACATGTCTTCAGTGCCCTTCGCCCTCTCACCTCGCCGGCCCGTGCTCGGCGACCTGGTGACCTCCTCCAGGACCGGGGCCGTCGTGCTGACCGTCTCCGGCGCCGCCCTCATCGGGCTGCTCGCCCAGGTGGCCGTGCCCCTGCCCGGCACGCCCGTCCCGCTGACCGGGCAGACGCTGGGCGTCCTGCTCGTGGCCGCCGCGCTCGGCCTGCGGCGCGGTGTCGCCGCGACCGCCCTGTACGGGGCCGCGGGGATCGCGGGCGTGCCCTGGTTCACCGGGGCCGCGTCCGGCTGGTCCGGCATGAGCTTCGGATACGTCCTCGGATTCGTGGTCGCGGCGGTGGTCGCCGGAGCGCTCGCCGAGCGCGGCTGGGACCGCGCGCCGGGCCGGGCCATGGCCGCGATGGCGCTGGCGAACGCCGTCATCCTCCTCTGCGGCAGCGCCTGGCTGGCCGCCCTGCTCCGGCTGGACCTCTGGCAGGCGATCCAGATGGGCGTGCTCCCCTTCCTCGCGGGCGACGCCGTCAAGATCGCGCTGGCGGCCGCGCTGCTCCCCGCGGCGTGGCGGCTGTCCGGATCGAGGGCCCGCCGGTGAGTGCGGACTCCCAGCCGCGGGCCGCGCTCCGGCACGGCTCGCGGCTCGCCATGACGGCCGCGGAGGTGGACGCCTTCCTCGCCGGCGAGCGGGTCTGCCGGGTGGCCACCGCAGGGCCTGACGGGCATCCGCACGTGAGCCCGCTCTGGTTCGCCTGGGACGGCGCGGCGCTCTGGTTGTGCTCGCTGGTGAGCAGCCGCCGGTTCACCGACCTGACGGCGCGGCCCCGGGTGGCCGTCGTGGTGGACGCCGGGGACGCGTACGGAGAGCTGCGCGGGGTGGAGATCCGGGGGACCGCCCGCGTCGTGGGCCCGGTGCCGTGGGACGGCGTCGTGACGCCGGACCTCGCCGAGGCGGAGCGGCTGTTCACGGAGAAGTACCCCGAGCAGCGGCACGTGCGGAGGAAGGGCCGTCACGCCTGGATACGCGTCGAGCCGGAGCACACGAGCACCTGGGACTTCCGCAAGGGCGCCCGCTGACGCGGCGCCGGAGGACAACGGGAGACAGCGGGCCGGCGTGCACGAGCACGCCGGCCCGGAACCGGGCGTCCGCCGGCACGGCGACCGCGCGACCCGGGGCTCGGGGCCGGAACCGGACGTCCGTCGGTACGGCGGCCGCACGGCCCGAGGCCCGGGCACGGAACCGGGTGCCTGCCGGTGCGGTGGCGGCGCTGTCCGGGTTTCGGTCACCAGGACGCCGGGCCGACCGCGCCGCTTGCCAGGAGGCGGTCGATCTCCGTGGGGGAGAGGTCGTGCTCGGCGAGGAGGGCGCGCACGTCGGACCGCGCCGGCTCGGCGTGCGGGGCCGAGGTCGCCGGGGTGCCGCTGAAGCGCGGCGCCGGCGCGGCGTGGCCGTCCACGTAGGTGCCGCGCGCCGCCAGGTGCTCGTGGCGGGTGGCCTCCTGCGCGGACAGGACGGGGGTGACGCAGGCGTCGCGCCCGCCGAACACCGCTTCCCAGTGCGCCCGCGGGTGCTCGCCGAACGCCGCCGAGAGCGCCTCGGCGATGGCCGGCCAGCGGGATCGCTCCAGCCGGCCGTCCACCAGGTCGGCGCGCCCGGCCAGCCCGAGCCCGTCCAGCAGGTCCAGGTAGAACGGCTCCTCCAGCGCGCCCACCGCGACGTGCCCGCCGTCGGCGCACCGGTAGACCCGGTAGAAGGGCGCGCCCCCGTCGAGCAGGTTGGCGCCGCGCTCCCCGGTCCACCGCCCGGCGGCCGTGAGCCCGTACACGATGCTCATGAGCGCGGCCACGCCGTCGACGATCGCCGCGTCGACCACCTGGCCGCGGCCGGTGGCGCGGGCGGACAGCAGCGCCGAGGTGACGCCCAGCGCGAGATAGAGCGCGCCCCCCGCGTAGTCGCCGACGAGGTTGATCGGCGGCACCGGGGGCCCGCCGGCGGTGCCGATCCCGTGCAGCGCCCCGGTGAGAGCGATGTAGTTGATGTCGTGCCCGGCCGTCTGAGCCAGCGGCCCGTCCTGGCCCCAGCCGGTCATCCGTCCGTACACCAGCCGGGGGTTGACCGCGAGGCAGTCGGCGGGGCCGAGGCCGAGGCGTTCGAGCACGCCGGGCCGGAAGCCTTCGAGGACCGCGTCGGCGCGGCCCGCCAGCCGCTTGGCCACGGCCACGCCGTCGGGCGACTTGAGGTCCACCGCGAGGAACCGCCGGCCCCTGTCGATGACCGGGTTGTGCGGGTTGGTGGGGGCGGCGGGGCCGGGGCGGCGCAGGGTGACGACCTCCGCGCCGAGGTCGGCCAGCGTCATCGCGCAGAAGGGCACCGGCCCCTGCCCGCCCAGCTCGACGACCCGCACGCCGTGCAGCGGGCCGCTCATGCGCCCGCGAGTTCCAGCAGCTCGCGGGCGGTCCGCACGTGGGCGATGTCGATGTGCTCGCCCTCGAAGTCGACCGCCGCGCGCCCGTCGGCCTCGGCCGCCTCGAAGGCGGCCACCATCCGGCGGTAGCGGTCCAGCTCCGCCTCGGTCGGCCCGTACGTGGCATTGATCGTCGCGACGTGCGACGGGTGCAGCAGCACCTGCCCGCGGAAGCCGAGCCGCCGGTTCTGCGCGGTGAACGTGGCGAGCCCGTCGAGGTCGTGCACGTCCTGCCAGATCCCGCAGATCGGGTGGGAGATGCCGGCGGCGCGGCAGGCCACCAGGGCGCGGCTGCGCAGGTAAAGCGTCTCCAGGCCCTCCAGCGTCCACTCGAAGCCGATCTCCCGTGCGATGTCGGCGCCCTTGGCCGCGGCGACCAGCAGGGACGCGACGCGCGGAGTGGCCGCGGCCAGCTGCTCGCAGTTGCCCACCGACTGGGCGGTCTCCAGCGTGGGCACCAGCTCGACGGAGCCAGGCTCCAGCCCTCGCTCGGACTCGAAGTGGCCGACCAGCGCGTCGAAGCGGATCACGTCCTCGGCCGTGCGGATCATGGGCAGCAGCAGCGCGTCGACCCCGGCCCGCACCACGGCGGCCAGGTCCTTGCCCACGTGCGGCGTGCCGAGCCCGTTGGGGCGCACGACCACGCCCACCTCGGGGTGCTCGGCGCGCAGCCGGTCGACCGACTCCGCCACGGTCACCCGGGCCTCGGCCTTGCTCTGCTCGGGGACGGCGTCCTCCAGGTCGAGGATGACCGCGTCGGCGCCGGCGCGGACCGCCTTGTCCGCCCAGTCGCCGCGATGGCCTGGCACGAACAGCAGGGACTTGTAGGGCTTCATCGCGGCTCCGTCCGGGGGTGTCTTGACATGGGAGTTCGCATGAGCCAAGAATACGAACGATCGCTCGTTTGTCAAAGGAGGACATGCCCGTGGATCGGCTTCGCTTCGATCTCAGCCCGACCCGCATCCTCGCCGCCGAGATCACCGCGGACACCGGCCAGAGCGCCGGCGCCATCCGGGTGGCGGGTGTCCACCGCGGGGTGGGGGCTTCGGCGATATGGCTGGGCAAGGTCAGCAACGAGCCCGCCTACCGGTCCGTGCCGCACCACCACGCCGAGGCCGAGACCGCGGGCTACGTGTTCAAGGGCAGGGCCCGGATCTACTTCGGCGAGGGGTACCGCGACTACTACGACCTGGAGGAAGGCGATTTCGTGCACGTGCCGCCGTGGATGCCGCACATCGAGTGCAACCGCAGCGCCGACGCCGAACTCGTCTGGATGACCGCACGCACTCCCGACAACCTCGTCGTCAACCTCGACGACGTCGACCTTCCCCCTTCGGAGTACACGACGTGAGTTCCCCCTCCCACTTCCGCAAGGTGCTCGTCGCCAACCGGGGTGAGATCGCCGTCCGGGTCGTCCGCGCCTGCCGTGACCTCGGCATCGCCTCGGTCGCGGTGCACTCGGACGCGGACGCGGGCGCGCTGCACGTCCGCCTCGCCGACGAGGCGTACGCGCTGCCCGGCACCTCGCCGGCCGACACGTACCTGAACGTGGAAATGATCATGAAGGCGCTGGCCGAGAGCCAGGCGGACGCCGTGCACCCCGGCTACGGCTTCCTGTCGGAGAGCACGGCGCTCGCCGAGGCGGTCACCAGGGCCGGTAAGACGTTCATCGGCCCGCCCGCCGACGCCATCGCCGTCATGGGCAGCAAGGTCACGGCGCGGCAGGCGGCCGAGCGGGCCGGGGTGCCGCTGGTGCCCGGCAGCGACGGCCCGGTCACCTCGGGAGCCGAGGTGCGGGCCTTCGGCGAGCGCCACGGCTACCCGATCACGGTCAAGGCCTCCTACGGCGGCGGCGGGCGCGGGATGCGCATCGTGCGCGACGGCGCGGAGGCGGACGACGCGGTCGCGGCGGCCCAGCGCGAGGCCCAGGCCTACTTCGGGCAGCCGGAGGTCTACCTGGAGCGGTACCTGGAGCGCCCCCGCCACGTCGAGGTGCAGATCGTCGCCGACACCCACGGCGCCGTGGTCTCCCTCGGCAACCGCGACTGCACCGTGCAGCGCCGGCACCAGAAGCTGATCGAGGAGGCGCCCTGCACGGTGATCTCCGACGGCACCCGGCAGGCGATGGACGAGGCCGCCGTGGCGCTGGCCGCGTCCGTCGGCTACGTGGGCGCGGGCACGGTCGAGTTCCTGGTCGAGGACGACGCGTTCTACTTCCTGGAGATGAACACCAGGCTCCAGGTGGAGCACCCGGTCACCGAGCTGGTCACCGGCGTCGACCTGGTCGCCGAGCAGCTGCGGGTGGCTGCGGGGCTGCCGCTTTCGGTCCGCCAGGAGGACGTGACCGTGCGCGGTCACGCGCTGGAGATGCGGATCAACGCCGAGGACCCGGCCGGCGGGCTGTTCCGGCCGACGCCCGGCACGCTCACCGAGGTGCGCCCGCCGCTCGGCTTCGGCGTCAGGTTCGACAGCGGGTACGAGGCCGGCGACACGGTCAGCGAGTACTACGACGGGCTGCTCGGCAAGCTGATCGTGCACGCGCAGGACAGGCCCGCCGCCATCGCCAGGGCACAGCGGGTGCTGGAGGAGCTGCGCGTTTCCGGCGTGGCCACGACCAAGCCCGCCCACCAGGCCGTCCTGCGGCATCCGGTGTTCACCGGGGACCGCCACCACACCACCTGGCTGGAGACCGACGCCGAGCTGAAGCCGGCCCTGGCCCCGGAGACCTCGCCCGCCGAGGCCGCGCCTCGGCCGGCGGGGGACGACCGGTCCGTCGTCGTGGTCGCCGGGCGCGAGTACTGGGTTCCCTACGTCGCCGAGCAGGCGTCGGCGGCCGCCGCCCCGCCGCAGGCCGCGCCCCCGCCGTCCGGGTCGGGTCCGCGCCGCGCCGCCGGGATGTCGGGTTCCTCGGACGGTGTCGTCCGCGCTCCCATGCAGGGCACGATCGCCGCGGTGTCGGCCCAGGTCGGCTCGGAGGTGGCCGCGGAGGACGTGGTATGTGTCCTGGAAGCTATGAAGATGGAGAACCCGGTCACCGCGGGCAAGGCGGGCCGGGTCACCGAGGTCCGCGTGACGGTGGGAGCCGGCGTCTCGCCCGGCGACACGCTCGTGGTCATCGAGTGATCGAGAGGCAGGAACATGCGCACTACCGCTGATTTTCTCCGGCTGAACCGGCGCCGCTACCCCGAGCGCACGGCCGTGGTGGACGAGAACTCGCGTGTCACCTACGCCGAGCTGGCCGACCGGGCCTACGCGGTCGCGGCCGGACTGCGCGCCGACGGTGTCCGGCGCGGCGACACCGTGGGCATCCTGGCGGGCAACTCCATCTTCGTCGTCGAGGCGTACCTGGGCGTGCTGTGCGCCGGGGCGGTGCCGGTCATGTACAACTGGCGCTGGGCCACGCCTGAGCTGGTGTTCGGGCTGAACGACTCCCGGGCCGAGGTGGTCCTGGTCGACCAGGAGTGGGTCGCCTCGGTGAAGGCGGCGCAGGAGACCGGCGAGCCTCGTCACCTGCGCCGCGTGGTGGTGGAGGGCCCCGACTACGAGGCCTACCTGGGTGAGCCGGTCGAACCCGAGCTGACCGGCGACATGGACGCCACCAACGTCATCATGTTCACCGGCGGCACCACCGGCTTCCCCAAGGGCGTGGTGCTGTCCGAGCGCAGCGCCGTCGGCAACGGGCTGAACGAGATCATCGACACCGACATGGAGCACTCGGACGTCACGCTCCTCATCGCGCCGATGTTCCACGCCGCGTCGCTGCTGTGCTGGTTCGTGCCGCACCTGATGCTGGGCGCCACGTCGGTGCTGATGCGCCGTTTCGACGAGCGCCAGGTGGGCGAGGTGGTGCAGCGCGAGGGCGTGACCAACGGCTTCCTGGTGCCCAACATGGTGCGCAGGCTGCTCGCCGCGGGCGTCTTCACCGACTACGACTGGTCCGGCTACCGGCGCATGTACGTGGGCGGCGCGATCTTCAAGATGCCCGACAAGACCGCCGTCCGCGACGCGCTGCCGCACGTGCGCGTCTACTACCAGTACGGCCTGACCGAGGGCGGGCCGATCGTCACCCGGCTGCGCCCGGAGGACATGTTCAGGGAGGACGTCGACGGCTCGATCGGCCGCGAGTTCCTGCTCACCGAGGTGCGCCTGCGTGCCCTGGACAGTGACGACGAGGTGCCGCCGGGGACCGTCGGCGAGATCACCGTGCGCGCCCCCAACATCATGGACGGCTACTTCGGCAGGCCCGCGGAGACCGCGCAGGTGCTCAACGCGGAAGGCTGGCTGCGCACCGGGGACCTGGCCTCGCAGGACGAGAACGGCTACTTCTACTACCACGACCGCGCCAAGGACATGATCAAGACCGGTGGCGAGAACGTCTACTCGGCCGAGGTCGAGCGGGTCCTCTACACGCATCCGGGGATCAGCGAGGCGGCCGTCATCGGCCTGCCGAGCACGGAGTGGGACGAAGAGGTGTGCGCCGTGGTGGCGCTCAAGGAAGGCGCCGAGCTGGGCGCCGACGAGCTGAGGGACTACTGCCGAGCGCGCCTGGCGGGCTACAAGATCCCCAAGCGGATCGCCTTCGTGCCGGCGCGTGACATGCCGGTCAACGACAGCGGCAAGATCATGAAGACCCGGTTGCGGTCGATGGAGCTGTTCTGATGCGCTGGGCCACGCTGCGCACGCCTGACGGCACCCGCGCGGCCCGTCGCGAGGGTGACGTGTACGTCCTGCTGGACGCGCCGGACGTGGGGGCGCTGCTGCGCCGCCCCGATCCGGCGCGCGCGGCCGAGGTGGGCCAGGTGCCCGTGGGCGAGGCGGACTGGGCGCCGCTGGTGACAGGCCCGGCCAGAGTCGTCTGCGTGGGGCTGAACTACCGCTCGCACATCGAGGAGATGGGCCGCGAGGCGCCCGAGCACCCCACGCTGTTCACCAAGTTCGCCAGCACGCTCACCGGCGCCCGCGACGACCTCGCCATCCCTTCCGACAGCGACCAGGTCGACTGGGAGGCGGAACTGGCGGTCGTGGTCGGCCGCCCGCTGCGGCGGGCCGATCCGGGCGAGGCGCTGGCGGCGATCGCCGGCTACACCGTCGCCAACGACGTCTCGATGCGCGACTGGCAGTGGCGGACCAGCCAGTGGCTGCCGGGCAAGGCGTTCGACGCCAGCACGCCGCTGGGGCCCGAGCTGGTGACGCCGGACGAGGTGGACCACGCCCGCGACCTGGAGGTCACGTGCGAGGTCGACGGCGTGGTCCGCCAGCGCGGCCGCACCTCCGACCTGGTCTTCGACGCGGCCGCCGCGCTGGCCTACGTCAGCCGGTTCACCGCCTGGGAGCCCGGTGACGTGCTGCTCACCGGCACGCCGGGCGGGGTGGGGGCGGCGTCGGGGCTGCGGCTGGTGCCGGGGTCGGTCCTCACCACGCGGGTCGACGGGCTCGGGACCTGCGTGAACCGGTGCGTCGCGGACTCCTGACCGGCCGGCAGGTCTCCCGCCGGTAACGATTCCGGCCCAGCGAAAAAGGGCCTTTAAGCAATCAGAAATCACATGGTACGTTGAGCGAACGGTCGTTCGTTCGTGTAGAGCGCCTCTGGCGACCGCCCGGAAGGGAGAATCTGGTGAAGTTCGATTCAGCGTCTGAGGGCCGGCCGCGCCCCCGGCGGTGGCGGCTGGCCGCCGCCGCCCTGGTGCCGCTGCTCCTCGCCGCCTGCGGCGGCAATGGACAGTCCTCGGGCGACGCCGCGTCCGAGCCCTACCATCTGGGCGTGCTGGTCGACCTGACCGGCTCGTACGCGGCGCTGGGCGAGGCCGAGAAGACGGCGACCGAGGCCTTCGCCAAGAAGGTGAACGCCGAGGGCGGCATCAACGGCCGCCAGCTCAAGCTGACCGTGGTCGACGGCCGCAGCAGCGAGTCCGACGCCGTGAGCGGTGTGCGCAAGCTGCACAGCGAGGGCGCGCTGGCCGTCATCGGGCCCAGCGGCACCAGCGCGAGCATCGCGATCAAGCCGATCACCGCCAGCCTCAAGATCCCGGCGATCGGCATGGCCTCCGGCACGGCGATCGTCGAGCCGATCGAGGAGGCCAAGTGGATGTTCAAGAACTTCCCGGACATCACCCGCTCCACCAGGGCCATGCTGTCGTTCGCCAAGGGCCTCGGCGCGAAGTCCGTCTCCGTGCTGGCGCCGAACAACGCCTACGGGCAGCAGCAGTCCAAGGCCGTGCCGGAGCTGGCCAAGGAGTACGGGCTGACCGTCGCGGGCAGCGAGCTGCACGACCCTGACGCCACCGACTTCGTCCCCCAGCTCACCAGGCTGAAGGGCGCGGCCCCCGACAGCGTCATCGTCTACGGCGTCGTCCCCGGCAGCGCGGTCATCGGGCAGAACGCCAAGCAGATCGGCTTCGACGCCGAGTTCATCTACGAGCCGGGCTCCGCCTCGCCGGACTTCATCAAGGTCGGCCAGGACGCCGTCGAAGGCCGCTACGTGGTGGGGACCAAGGCGCTGGTGGCCGACAGCATCGCCGAGGACGACCCGCAGTACCAAGCGGTCAAGGACTTCGTCGCGGCGTACGGGGCCGAGCCGACCCAGTTCGCGGGCAACGGCTGGGACGCGATCACGATGTTCACCGAGGCCATCAAGAAGGCGGATCCGGACCTGTCGGACCTCGACGCGGCCCGCACGGCCATCCGCGACGCGCTGGAGAACCAGCTCGGCGGCACCGCCGCCGTGAACGGGATCTACCGCTACTCACCGACCGACCACTCCGGCCTCGGAAGCGAGGGGCTGGCACTGCTGCAGGTCAAGGACGGCGCCTTCCGCTACGCGGGAGGCCTGACCGAGACCGGCGAGGTCGTCCTCGACCAGGAATGACAAACCCGGGCGGCCGGTCCCCCTCCCGGCCGCCCGCCTCCGCTCAGAGGCAGGAACATGAACTCGCAGGACCTCCTCCAGGTGATATTCACCGGGGTCACCAACGGGTCGATCTACGGCGCGATCGGGATCGGTTTCGTGGTGATCCACCGGATCACCGGCGTGATCAACTTCGCCATGGGCGACCTGGCCCTGGTCGGCGCCTTCGCCGCCGTGGTGCTGGCCAAGCTCGTGCCGCTGTGGCTGGCCGTCCCCCTCGGCATCCTCGTCGCGGCGGCGGCGTCGATGGTCGTCTACACGCTGGCGGTCCGGCCGCTGCGCAAGAAGGCGCTCCTCGTCCAGGTCATCGCGACCCTCGGGGTGGCGATCGGGGTGCGTTCCCTGCTGCAGATCATCTTCGGCAGCGGCGCGTACCAGCTGGCGCCCTTCACCGCGGGGCCGGCGATCAACGTCGGCGGCGCCACCATCGCCCGCCAGGCCCTGTGGGTCGTGGCGCTGACCGTGGTGATCGTCATCCTGCTGACGGTGTTCTTCGACAAGAGCATGCTCGGCCGGGCGGTGACCGCCTGCGCCGTCAACCCGTTCGCCGCGGGCGTGGTCGGCATCAACGTCGCCCTGATGGCCGCGCTGTCGTTCGGTCTCGCCGGCGCGGCCGCGGGCACCGTGGCGATCGCGCAGACGCCGCTGTCGGTCATCACCGTGCTCGGCGGGCTCGCGCTCAGCCTCAAGGGTTTCGTGGCGGCGATCCTCGGCGGCCTGGACCGCATCGGGCTGACCGTCGTCGGCGGCGTCATCCTCGGGCTGATCGAGGCCGCGACGACCATCTTCGCCGGGTCGCTCTACACCACGCTCGCGGGCCTGACCCTGCTCCTCGCCCTGCTGATCTTCCGGCCGGCGGGACTGACCCGGCTCCGGGTGTCGACGCGGGTCTAGCGATGACAAGGAATCTGCCGTGAACTCACTCCGTAAGCACCGCACGGCCATGGGCGTGGCCGCCGCGATCCTCGTCATCGCGCTGGGCCCCCTGGCCGTCGACGACACCTACACCCAGGGCCTGATCGTCAACTTCGGCATCGACGCCGTGCTCGCGCTCGGCCTGGTGCTCCTGGTCGGCTACGCCGGGCAGTTCTCGCTGGCCCAGGCCGCCTTCGCCGCGATCGGCGCGTACGGCTCGGCCATCGGCACCGTGCGGCTCGGCTGGCCGCCGCTGGTGTCCATGGTGGTGGCGGCGGCGGTGGCCGCCCTGCTCGTGTACGCCATCGGCCGGCCGATCCTGCGGCTGCGCGGGCACTTCCTGGCGATGGCCACCCTCGCCCTCGGCGAGATCCTCTACCTGCTGCTCACCAACTCCGAGGAGCTCGGCGGCTCGTCGGGCTTCGGCGGCATCCCGCCGTTCTCGGTGTTCGGGCTCTCCTTCGACGACCAGCGTGCGCAGGTCTACCTGGTGCTGGTCG
Source organism: Nonomuraea ferruginea (assembly GCF_039540635.1). Taxonomy (NCBI): domain Bacteria; kingdom Bacillati; phylum Actinomycetota; class Actinomycetes; order Streptosporangiales; family Streptosporangiaceae; genus Nonomuraea; species Nonomuraea ferruginea. The sequence continues at coordinate 268,195 of NZ_BAABFD010000014.1, forward strand.
TGCTGGCGCTGGGGCTCTGGTTCGCGGTGCGGATGAAGTCCAGCCGCGAGGGCCGCGCCCTGCGGGCGCTGCGCATCAACGAGACCGTCGCCTCCGCCCACGGCGTCGACGCCGCCCGCGCCAAGACCAAGGCGTTCGTGCTGAGCGCCGTCTTCGGCAGCGTCGCCGGCAGCCTGTACGCGCACACCATGATGTACGTCAACCCGGCGCCGTTCGGCGTCATGCACTCCGTCGAGATCCTCGTCGTGGCGGTCATCGGCGGCGTGCTGTCGCCGTGGGGACCGCTCGTCGGCGCGGCGGTGCTGACACTGATCCGCGAGGCCAGCACCAGCGTCATCCCCGGGGTGCTCGGCGAGGGCGCGGTGGGCGCCGGCGAGGAGTTCACCGTCGGCCTGCTGCTCGTCCTGGTGCTCGTGCTCATGCCGGAGGGCGTCGTTGGCGCACTCGGCCGCCTGCGCGCCAGGCTTCTGCCGGCCAGGTCCGTCGCCGACCCGGCCCCGGCCCAGCCCTCGGCCCCGGCCACCGCCCCGTCGTCCGCTCGGAGTCCCGGACGGGTCCGCCTTCAGGTGTCCGGCCTGACCAAGCGGTTCGGCGGCGTCGTCGCCGTCGGCGACGTGGACCTGGTGCTGCACGACTCGGAGATCCTGGGCGTCATCGGCCCGAACGGCGCCGGCAAGAGCACGCTGATCAACCTCCTGTCCGGCGTGCTCACCCCCACCGAGGGGCGCATCGAGTTCGACGGCGAGGACGTCACCCGGGCGCCCGCCCACAAGGTGGCCGCCAAGGGACTGGCCCGCACCTTCCAGACGCCTGTGGTGTTCGGCGGCATGAGCGTGCTGGAGACCGTCCTGGTCGGCACCTACACGGTCGGCCGCGCGGGGATCGCCCGCTCGGTGATCCCCACCCCCGGCGTGCTGCGTGAGGAACGGCAACTGCGCGAGGCGGCCGAGGCGGCGCTGGCCCGGTGCGGGCTGGCCCACCTGGCCGACGTGGAGGCCGACCAGCTCTCGCTCGGCCACCAGAAGGTGCTGGAGATCGCCCGCGGCCTGGCGGGCCGGCCGGCCGTGCTGCTGCTCGACGAGCCCGCGGCCGGGCTCAACCGCGCCGAGAAGCAGCGGATGGCCGCCCTGCTCAGGGAGCTGCGCGCGGAGGGCATCGCGCTGCTGCTGGTCGAGCACGACATGGAGATGGTGATGGAGCTGGTCGACCGGGTGCACGTCCTGGAGTTCGGCAAGACGCTGCGGGTCGGCACGCCGGACGAGGTCCGCTCCGATCCCGAGGTGATCCGCGCCTACCTGGGCGTCGACGAGGACGAGGACGAGGAAGGAGCCATCCGTGTCGATCATTGAGGTGAGCGGGCTCCGCTTCTCCTACGGGCCGGTCGAGGTGCTTCACGGCATCGACCTGCGGGTGGACGAGGGCGAGATCGTCGCGGTCATCGGCCCGAACGGCGCGGGCAAGACCACGCTGCTCAACGTGCTGGGCGGGGCGCACCGCTCCAGGTCCGGCACCATCGCGCTACGCGGCGAGGACGTCACCCGTGCCTCCCAGGACTCGCTCGTGCGGCGAGGGCTCTCGCTCGTCCCCGAGGGGCGGCAGATGTTCTCCAGCATGACGGTCGACGACAACCTGCTGCTCGGCACGTACGCGCGGCGCCGGGAGGTCGACGCCGACGGTCTGCGGGAGATGGTGTTCGAGCTGTTCCCCCGGCTCAGGGAGCGGCGCGACCAGCTCGCCGGCACGCTGTCCGGCGGCGAGCAGCAGATGGTGGCCATCGGGCGGGCGCTGATGTCGGACCCGTCGATCCTGCTGCTGGACGAGCCGAGCCTCGGCCTGGCGCCGCAGTTCGTCAGCCTGATCATGCGCACGATCCGGCGGCTGCGCGACAACGGCCGCACGGTGGTGCTCGTCGAGCAGAACGCCAAGGCCGCGCTCCGGCTCGCCGACCGGGCGTACCTGCTGGAGCTGGGCACCGTGCACGTGACGGGCCCGGCCCGCGAGCTGGCCCAGGACCCGCGGGTGGTGGCCGCCTACCTGGGCGGCGGTGACAACGCCGTCGCCTAGCGCAGGCCCATGAGGGCGGCCAGGGTGCGCATCGAGTGGTCGAAGGCCGTGCGCCTTTCCTCGATGGCGTTGTTCAGCTGGCCGAACAGCTCGAAGCTGATCCACCCGTACAGGGCGGTCCAGGACGTGAGCGCGCGGAACATCAGCTCGTCCGGGACGCCCGCCATGATCGTGCGCAGGTTGTCCGCGTCCGCCCTGAGCGCGTCGGGGGGGAGCGGCCGCAGCGGGGGCGGGTCGACGGCGTCCGCCTCGTGCGCCTCGCGCAGGGTCGCGCCGAGCACGGTCACGTCGCGCAGCCGGGCCGGGACCGTGTCCTGCGGCGCCTGGTAGCCGGGCACCGGGGAGCCGTAGAGGAGCGCGTACTCGTGCGGGTGCGCCAGCGCCCAGTCGCGCAGGCCGTGGCAGGCGGCGAGCCATCGGCCGAGGTAGTCGTCGCGCGGGCAGGCGGCGTCGGCCCGCTCCACGGCCTCGCCGAGCGCGTTGTAGCCCTCGATGATCAGCGTGGTGAGCAGGTCGTCGCGGCTCGGGAAGTAGCGGTAGATCGCCGAGGACACCATGCCCATCTCGCGGGCGACCGCGCGCAGCGACAGCCCGCCCGCGCCCTCGGTGGCCAGTTGGCGGCGGGCGATGTCGGTGATCTCCCTGGTGAGCTCGGCTCTGACCCGCTCTCGCGCGGTACGGCTCGCTGTCATGCCCAGCACGTTACCAGAGCGCACGCCGGAAACGAGAGCACTGCTCTTGACGATGGCCGCTCTCTTGAGAGAGCATTGCTCTCGTAAGGGAACGGCAGTCACTCAGGAGGTCATCGTGCTCCCCATCGCCAAGGGCGCCAACCTGGCGCTGATGTTCTTCCTGGAGCTCGGGGTGCTCGCCTCCGCCGGCTACTGGGGGTTCACGCTGAGCCAGCACTGGGGCGTGAAGCTCCTCGCCGGGCTCGGCGCGCCCGCGCTGTTCATCGCCGCCTGGGCCCTGTTCGGGGCGGGAGGCGGCGCCAACGCCGTCATCCCGCTCACCGGCCTGGCGCGCGCCGCGCTGGAGATCCTCTGGTTCGGCGGCGGCGCGCTGGCGCTCTACGCGGCCGGCGCCGCCGTTCCCGCCGGGGCGCTCGCCGCCCTCTTCGTCGTCAACGCGGTCCTCCGCATCGTCTGGAAGCAGGTCTGATCATGGGCAAGCACGTCGTCGTGGGTTCCGGCCAGGTCGGTGCGCATCTGGCACGCGAGCTCCTGGACCGGGGTCACGAGGTCACCGTGGTGACCCGGTCGGGAAGCGGTCCCGAAGGAGCCGTCAAGGTGGCGGCCGACGTCGCCGACCGGCGCCGCCTCATCGAGATCACGAAGGGCGCGGACGTCCTCTACAACTGCGTCAACCCGCGCTACCACCGCTGGCTCACCGACTGGCCGCCGATGGCCGCGTCGTTCCTGGCCGCGGCCGAGGCCAGCGGCGCGGTGCTGACGATCCTCGGCAACCTCTACCCGTACGGCCCGGTCACCGGCCCGATGACCGAGGACCTGCCGCTCGCCTCAGCCAACCCCAAGTTCCGGGTACGGGCCCGCATGTGGGAGGACGCGCTGGCCGCGCACCGGGCCGGCCGGATCCGGGTGACCGAGGTGCGCGGCTCCGACTACTTCGGCCCCGGCGCCACCGACCAGTCCTACCTGGGCACCCGGTTCCTGCCCGCGCTCAAGGCGGGCAGGACCGTCCAGGTGGTCTGGCCCCTCGACGTCCCGCACAGCTGGACGTACCTGCCCGACGTGGCCAGGGCGCTGATCGTCGCCGGGGGCGACGAGCGGGCGTGGGGGCGGCCCTGGCACGTGCCGACCGCGGAGCCGATGACGTTCCGTCAGGTGGGGGAGGAGATGGCCCGGCTGCTCGGCCGGCCCGCGCCGAGGATGGTCCAGCTCCCGTGGCCGCTGGTGCGGGCGGCCGGGCTCTTCCAGCCCATGATCGGCGAGCTGCGGCACGTCCGTTACCAGTTCGTCGCGCCGTACGTGCTCGACTCGTCGGCCTTCCAGCGGACCTTCGGGGTCGCTCCCACCCCCGTAGGCGAGGCGTTCAAGGCTACGCTCGACGCGTGAAGACCGCCCTGATCGGCCTCGGCGACATCGCGGAGAAGGCCTATTTGCCGGTGCTGGCCGCCCATCCCGGGCTCGACCTCCACCTGTGCACCCGTGACCGGGCCAGGCTGCGTCGTCTCGGCGACGCCTACCGGGTCGACCGGCGGTTCACCACGGTGGACGAGGTGGTCGAGGCCGGGGTGGACGTGGCGTTCGTGCACGCCGCCACCCCCGCCCACCCGGAGATCGTGGAGACGCTGCTGTCCGCGGGGGTGCACGTGTACGTGGACAAGCCGCTGGCCGACAACCTGGGCGACTGTGAGCGGCTGGCCGCGCTGGCCAGGGCCGGGGGCAGGTCCCTGATGGTGGGCTTCAACCGCCGGCACGCGCCGGGCTACGCCGCCCTGGCGGAGCTGCCCAGGCACCTGGTGCTGATGGAGAAGAACCGGGAACGCCTGCCGGGCGCCCCGCGCCAGGTGGTCTTCGACGACTTCATCCACGTCGCCGACACGCTCAGGTTCCTGGCGCCGGGCGAGGTCACCGGCACCCGCTTCCGCACCCGGGTGAACGGCGACGGGCTGCTGGAGCACGTCGTGCTGGAGCTGTCCGGCGACGGCTTCACCGCCATCGGGGTGATGAACCGGGTGAGCGGGGCCTCCGAGGAGAGCTGCGAGGTGATGGGCGACGGCGTCAAACGCCGCGTGGTCAACCTCGGCGACGTGGTCGACTACGCCGGCGGCGAGACGCTGCGGCGGCGGCCCGACTGGGTGCCGGTCGCCCGTCAGCGCGGCATCGAGGCGATCTGCGCGGAGTTCCTTGCCGCCGTCGGCGCGGGCCGCCTGGTCACCGCCGACGACGCCCTGGTCACCCACGCGCTCTGCGAGGAGATCGTCACTTCGATCGGAGCATGATCCGGTCGGCCTGCTCGTACATCCGGGTGAACGTCCTGCTGCCGAGCCGGCTGAGCACGGTGAAGCCCTTGTCGTCGCGGAGCGGGCTGGAGGAGGAGACGACGCCGGCCACCCCTCCCTCGTACAGCGCGGGGCCGCCGCTGCCGCCGGCCGCCGCGTGGCAGTTGCGGGTGACCAGCACGCCCGGCCCGCGTTCCTTGCCCTCCACCGCGTCGCCGACGCAGCGGTACATGCGGTTGCCCGGATACTGCTTGCCCGCCGGGTAGCCGAGCAGTTCCAGCCCGCGCAGCGGGGTGCCCCTGCGGGTCGGCAGCGGGCGCAGCCCCCGCCCGGTCAGGTCCTCCAGCCGGCCGCGCGGCTTGGCCGACACCCCGGCCAGGCCGACGTCGTACGGCAGCAGGTCGGGCCCGAACCCCCGGCCGCGCCAGCGGGACGGCACCCACGTGCGCTCCACCGGCCACACGCCCTCGACCGGCCGGCCCCGGTCGTAGCCGGGCAGGAACGCGAGCTGCTCCAGCACCCGGCCGTGGTCGCGCAGGCAGTGCGCCGCCGTCAGCACCAGGCTCCGGCTGCGGGAGCGCACCACGGTGCCGCCGCACGTGATGTGGCGGCCCGTCTCCCGGTCGCGGCCGACCAGGACGCCGGTCAGCCGCCGCGTGCCCGTATAGGGCCGCGGCACGGGGGCGTAACCCAGCCGGTCGCCTTGGGGCGTGAGCACCTCCCGCGCCGGGATGTTACGCCGCGGGACCTCGGCGACGCCGGAGGGATCGAGCAGGGCCAGACAGAGCACCAACCTCAACACCCACCTACTTCTAGCAGGAAACGATCAGCGCTCTGACCAGCGACATCAAGGTTTACCCAACCTGGGTACTTCTCACCCCCGCGGGGGTACGGCCTGCCCGTGGACCCGGCCAGGGCAGGCCTGCCCGGCGTACCGGCTCTACGGGTAGAGGCCGCGCATGCGGTGGGCCTCGGCGACCCGGCCGACGCCGATGACGTGCGCCGCCTCGCGGAGGGTGAGGTCGCGTTCGGCGGCCACCGACTTGACCTCGCCGTACGCGCTCTCCATCATGTCGCGGAGCTTGCGCTCGATCTGGCTCTCGCTCCAGGAGCAGGCCTGGATGTTCTGCACCCACTCCAGGTACGACACGATCACGCCGCCCGCGTTGGCCAGGATGTCGGGCACGATCGTGGTGCCGTTGGCGGCCAGGACGCGGTCGGCCTCCGGCGTGGTGGGCCCGTTGGCGCCCTCCACGATCAGGCGGGCGCGTATCCGGGGCGCGTTCGCCTCGGTGATGGCGCCCTCCAGCGCGGCCGGGACCAGCAGGTCCACGTCCAGCTCCAGCAGCTCGTCCAGGCCGAGCGCGTCGGCGTCGCGATAGCCGCGCACCTGCCCGGACTCGGCGACCCAGGCTCGCAGCCCGGCGACGTCGAGGCCGTCGGGCGCGTACACCGCCCCGGTCACGTCGGAGACCGCGACGACCTTGCAGCCCGCGTCGGCGAGGTACTGGGCGGCTCCCGCGCCCACCTTGCCGAAGCCCTGAACCGCCACCGTCACGCCCTCGGGCGAGCGGCCGAGCGCGGACAGGGCGGCGATCTGCACGCCGCGCGAGGTGGCGCCGGCCCGGCCCAGCGAGCCGCCGAGCGGCATCGGCTTGCCGGTGACGACGCCGGGCACCGCGTAGCCGGCGTTGACGCTGTAGGTGTCCATGATCCAGGCCATGGTCTGCTCGTCGGTGCCGACGTCAGGGGCCGGGATGTCCTTGTCCGGGCCGATCAGCGGCAGGATCTCGTTGACGTAGCGGCGGGTGAGCCGCTCCAGCTCGCGGGTGGTGTATCCGGCGGGGTCGACGGCCACGCCGCCCTTGGCGCCGCCGTACGGGATGCCGACCAGCGCGCACTTCCACGTCATCCACATGGCGAGCGCGGTGACCTCGTGGATGTCGGTGGCCGGATGGAAGCGGATGCCGCCCTTGGCGGGGCCACGCGAGACGTTGTGCTGGACCCGGAAGCCTTGGACGACGTCCATGCTGCCGTCTTCGCGCCGGACCGGCACCGCGACGGTCAGCGACCGGCGGGGCGTGGCGAGCATCGCGCGGAGCCCGTCGTCGAGCCCCAGCCGCTCGGCTGCGCTGTCGAGTTGGAAGTGAGCGGATTCGAGGGCCTCCTGGCCCGCGCTGATCTGTGCCGGCGTCATTGACGGCACCATGACACTCATGGAAGAGCTTCCTCCTGTTATGTACGCCCATTACCGGGTAAGGCGCCGTTGCCTATAACCCATTTGGGCGTTCTTGTACGGATCATCCTAGAGCGGGGGGAATATGTAATGTGTGATCTCCTTGCGATCCAAGCCGCTGATCCAGATGCTTGGAAGGTGCCACTCTGGCAGGCTTGTGGCCCGGAGTGCGCCGAACTGTCGAAGTGGAGGGTGTGATGCCCGAACTGGTGGTCGGGCCGATGCTGCGGTACGTCGATTCTGCCAGCGCTTCGATTTTCGTGGAGACCGACGAGCCGTGCACGGTCCACATCGAAGCCGGCGGCGGCTCGTACGAGTCGGAAACCTTCACCGTCCACGACCATCACTACGCGATCGTCGACATAACGGAGCTTTCCCAGAATGTCGGCTCCTATGCCGTCACTCTCGACGGTGAGCGGGTGTGGCCGCTGGAAGGCCGTCCGCCCAGCCGGATCCGGCTCATCCCGCCCGACGGGCCCGCGCGGCTGATGTTCGGCTCCTGCCGCACGACCGCGCCGCACGACACGGCGCACCTCCTCACCCACGGGTACGACGTGCTGCGCTCCTACGGCTGCCATCTGGCCGAGGCCGGTGACGAGGAGTGGCCCGACCTGCTTTTGCTCCTCGGCGACCAGGTCTACGCCGACAACCCCTCGCCGGAGATGCTCGACTACATCCACGCGCGCCGCGACACCGAGCCGAAGAACGAGATCGCCGACTTCGAGGAGTACGCGGAGCTCTACCGCAGGGCGTGGACCGACCCGGACATCCGGTGGCTGCTGTCGACCGTGCCCAGCGCGATGATCTTCGACGACCACGACCTGCGCGACGACTGGAACACCTCGCAGACCTGGCGCGAGCAGATGGCCGAGACCGGCTGGTGGGGCCGCCGGGTGGTCGCCGGGCTCGGCGCCTACTGGGTCTACCAGCACCTCGGCAACCTCTCCCCGCAGGAGCGGGCCGCCGACCCGCTGCTGCGCAAGCTGCTCGACGGCGGCGGCGACGGGGCGGCCGAGCTGGACGCGTTCGCCTCGCAGGCCGACGCCGAGCCGAGCAGCAACCGGTGGAGCTACTCCCGCGACCTCGGCCAGGCCCGGCTCATCATGATCGACACCAGATGCGCCAGGCAGCTCACCCCGGGCGACCGCCGCATGCTCGACCCGAGCGAGTGGGCCTGGCTGGAGGAGGAGCTCGCCAAACCCGCCGAGCGGCTGATCATCGGCTCGTCCATCCCGTTCCTGCTCCCCGAGGGCGTGCACGGGGTGCAGAACTGGAACGAAGCGCTCTGCGACGGCGCCTGGGGCCGGCCGGTGGCGCGCGTGTCCGAGTCCTTCCGCCAGGCCGTCGACCTCGAACACTGGGCGGCCTTCCGGCGCTCGTTCGAGGACCTGTCGAAGCTGCTGGCCGCGCTGGGCAAGCCGGTGCTCATCCTCTCCGGCGACGTGCACTACTCCTACGTCGCCAAGGCCCGCACCGGCCCGATCTACCAGATCGTCTGCTCGCCCATCCGCAACCCGCTCAGCCGCCTGCTGCGCTGGGCCAACGTGCTGACCCAGTTCGGCGTCGCCACGCTGATCGGCGGCCTGCTGGCCCGCTCGGCCCGGCTGCCGCGGCCGCCCTTCCGGTGGCGGATCGTCAAGGGGCCGTGGTTCCAGAACGCGGTCGCCACGCTCACCTTCCCGGGCCCCGAGGCCACCTGGTACGAATCCACGGGCGACGACGTACGGAAGATCGCCACGTTACGGCTGGAGTGAGCCGCCGAGTCCGCGCGCCCGCGGGCGCGCGGACTCGGCGGGTCAGCGCAGGGAGCCGACCGTCTCGGCGAGCCGGTCGAGCGCCCAGAGGAGGTCCTCCTCCGAGATGACGATCGGCGGCGCGAGCCGGATCGTCGACCCGTGTGTGTCCTTGGCGAGCACGCCGCGCGCCATCAGCGCCTCCGACACCTGGCGGCCGGTGGCGAGCGACGGGTCGATGTCGACGCCCGCCCACAGGCCGCGCCCGCGCACCGTCACCACGCCGTGGCCGACCAGCTCGCGCAGCCGCGCGTGCATGATCCCGCCCAGCTCGGCCGCCCTGGCCTGGAACTCGCCGGTGCGGAGGATCTCCACGACCGCGCTGCCGACCGCGCAGGCGAGCGGGTTGCCGCCGAACGTGGACCCGTGCTGCCCCGGCTTGATCACGCCGAGCACGTCCTCGTCCGCGGCGATCGCCGACACCGGCACCACGCCGCCGCCGAGCGCCTTGCCCAGGACGTAGACGTCGGGCACGACGCCCTCGTGGTCGCAGGCGAAGGTCCTGCCGGTGCGGCCCAGGCCCGACTGGATCTCGTCGGCGATCATGAGCACGTTCTGCTCGGTGCAGATCTCCCGCACCTGGGTGAGGTAGCCGTCGGGCGGCACCAGCACCCCGGCCTCGCCCTGGATCGGCTCGACGAGCACCGCGACCGTGTCGTCGTCGATGGCCGAGCGGATCGCGTCGGCGGACCCGTACTTCACGATCGTGAAGCCCGGGGTGTAGGGGCCGAAGTCGTCGCGGGCGTCCGGGTCGGTGGAGAAGCTGACGATCGTGGTGGTGCGGCCGTGGAAGTTGTCCTCCATCACCACGATGTTGGCCTTGTCGCGCTCGACGCCCTTGACCAGGTAGCCCCACTTGCGGGCGACCTTGATCGCGGTCTCCACGGCCTCGGCGCCGGTGTTCATCGGCAGGATCATGTCCTTGCCGGTGAGGTCGGCCAGCCCGGCGCAGAACCGGGCGAACTGGTCGTGGTAGAAGGCCCGGCTGGTCAGCGTCAGGTTCCTCAGCTGCTCCTGGGCCGCCGCGAGGATCTTCTCGTTGCCGTGGCCGAAGTTGAGCGAGGAGTAGCCGGACAGGAAGTCGAGATAGCGCCTGCCCTCGACGTCGGTCACCCAGGCGCCGTGCGCCTCGTGGAGGACCACGGGCAGCGGATGGTAGTTGTGCGCGCTGCGGCGCTCGCTTACTTCGATCAGCTCCGCGCTGGTGGTCATGTCAGTTCTCCCCCCTGATCTCGAGTGTGCAGCACTTGGGGCCGCCACCCGCCTTGCGCAACTCCGACAGATCGACCGGAACCACCTCGTACCCACGTCGCTTCAGCTCTAGCTGGAGATCGCCCGCCTCGGCGTTGATCACCACGTTGACGCCGTCGCTGACCGCGTTGAGCCCGAGCACGGCGGCGTCGTCGGCGGTGGCGAGCACCGCGTCGGGGAACAGCCGGCGCAGCACCTCCCGGCTGCCTTCGGAGAACGCGCCGGGGTAGTAGGCGACGTTGCGGCCGTCGAGCGGGAACAGCGCCGTGTCGAGGTGGTAGAAACGCGGGTCCACCAGCCGCAACGAGATCACCGGACGGCCCAGGAACTCCTGGGCCTCGTGGTGCGCGGCGACCCGGGTGCGGAAGCCGGTGCCGGCCAGGACGATCTCGTCCATGGTGAGGAAGTCGCCCTCGCCCTCGTTCACGTGCTCCGGCTCCAGCGTCGGGTAGCCGCGCTCGGCGAACCAGCGCAGGTAGGCCGGCCCTTCGGCGGCCCGCTGCGGGAACGCGAACCGGGCGCCGTACACGCGGCCGCCGACCACCAGCGCGCCGTTGGCCGCGAACACCATGTCGGGCAGGCCCTCGATCGGCTCGATCAGGCTCACCTCGTGCCCGAGGCTCTCGTACGCGGCTTTGAGGCCCTCCCACTGCCGGATCGCCACGGCGCGGTCGGCGCCCGCCGCGGGATCCATCCACGGATTGATCGCGTACTCGACCGCGAAGTGCTCCGGCGGGCACATGAGAAAGCGTCTGGGCATGCACGACTCCGTCGTCTTCGTCGGGGCGTTTCCCCATGTCAGGGGTCGAGCACAGCCTAAGAACGCCCCTCACGCGGCGGAAGAGGGCGGGATTGCGCGCGTGTGAAGTTCTGTTGCGAGTATCAGCCGGGGACGTGTGATCCGTTGCGCGCGTCCGGCAACGTGGTGCCGGGAGGGCTGTCGACCAGCCTCGACAGCACGATCGCGCTCTTCGTCCGCACCACGAACGGCTCCGCGGCGATGCGCTCGATCACCCGCTCCACATGGCGCACGTCCGTCGCCCTGATGTGCAGCAGCGCGTCGGCCTCGCCGGTGATCGTGGCCGCGCCCACCACCTCCGGATAGCGGGCCACGGCCAGCGCGATGTCGGACGGTTTCGTCTTGCCCTGGCAGAACAGCTCGACGTACGCCTCGGTGGTCCAGCCGAGCGCGGCCGGCGCGACCATGGCGCTGAAGCCGGTGATCGCGCCGCTCTCGCGCAGCCGGTCGACCCGCCGCTTGACCGCCGACGCGCTCAGGCCGACTTCCTGCCCGATCTCGGCGTAGGTCTGCCGGGCGTCCTCGACGAGCGCGGCGATGATGTCACGGTCCAGCCGATCCAGTTCCACGGGCTCTGTATATCGCCAACGTCGTGTGGCGCGCGACGATCGAACCGGGGCAAACTGGCCCCTTCGATGAGGCATGGCACGGGGAGTGGGCAAGTGATGAGCAGAGGGACGTTCCCTGATCGTTTCGTGTGGGGCGTGTCGACCTCCGCGTACCAGATCGAGGGCGCGAACGCGGAAGACGGCCGGGGGCCCTCCATCTGGGACGCGTTCTCCGACTCGCAGGCCGCCTGCGACCATTACCACCGCTACCCCGGCGACGTGCGGCTGATGAAGGATCTGGGCGTGGCCGCCTACCGGTTCTCGGTGAGCTGGCCGCGGGTCCTGCCCGAGGGCTCGGGCCGGGTGAACACGGCCGGGCTCGACTTCTACGAGCGGCTGGTCGACGAGCTCCTCTCGGCCGGCGTCACCCCGTACGCGACCCTCTACCACTGGGACCTGCCGCAGGCGCTGGAGGACCGGGGCGGCTGGCCGGAGCGCGACACCGCGCTCCACTTCGCCGACTACGCCCGGGTCGTGCACGAGCGGCTGGGCGACCGGGTGCACACCTGGTTCACGCTGAACGAGCCGTGGGTGGCCGCGTTCCTCGGCTACGGCGCCGGGGTGCACGCGCCCGGCCGGAAGTCGGCCGCCGACGCCTTCCGCGCCGCCCACCACATGCTGCTCGGGCACGGGCTGGCCGCCTCGGCGCTGCGCTCGGCCGGCGCGGCCAGGGTCGGCGCGGTGCTCAACTTCGCGCCCGTGATGACCCCCGGCCAGGTCACCGACCCGGCCAGGGAGCTGTCGGAGGAGGACGCCGACGCGGTCGCCAGGATCGACGAGCTGGTGCACGGGCAGTTCCTGGAGCCGATGCTGCGCGGACGCTACCCCGAGCGGCTGCTGGACGTCGTGGAGTCCGCCGCCGGGCTCGGCCACGTCCGCGACGGCGACCTGGCCGTCATCGCCCAGCCGCTCGACATGCTCGGCGTCAACTACTACGCGCCCAGCGTGGTGCGCGCCCAGCCGGGCGAGCCCGCCGACCCCGTCTACCCGGGCAGCGACGGCGTCCTGTTCTGCACCGTGCCGACCGCGGTGACCGCGATGGGCTGGCCGATCGTGCCCGGCGCGCTCACCGTGCTGCTGCGCCGGCTGTCCCGCGAGTACCCCGACCAGGAGCTGATGATCACCGAGAACGGGGCCGACTTCGTCGACACCGTGACCGCCGACGGCATCCACGACGTCGACCGCGTCAGCTTCGTCGAAGAGCACCTGCGGGCCCTGCTCGCCGCACTCGACGAGGGCGCCAAGGTCCGCGGCTACCTGCTGTGGTCGCTGCTCGACTGCCTCGAATGGGCCGACGGCTACCAGCGCAAGTTCGGCATCGTGCACGTCGACTTCGCCACCCAGCGGCGCCGCCTGAAGGACAGCGCCCTGTGGTACCGCGACGTGGTGCGCCGCAACGGGCTCGGCGACGGCCGGCCCAAGCGGCCCACCCTGGAGACCGTCGCCGCCCGGGCCAAGGTCTCCAGGGCCACCGTGTCCCGCGTCGTCAACGGCGACGCCGCGGTCAGCCCCGAGGTCCGCGAGAACGTCCTGCGGGCCGTCAAGGAGCTGGGCTACGTGCCCAACGCCGCCGCCCGCAGCCTCGCCACCCGCCGCACCGACACGGTCGCGCTCGTCCTGTCCATCCCGCGCCCCGACGACGCGCTCACCGCCGCCGTCGTCCAGTACGTGACCAGCGTCCTGGAAGGGGCGGGCAAGCAGATCACGCTCATGCTCGCCGACACCTCCGAGAGCCACCGGCGCATCGTCCGGCACGTCGAGGCCGGGCTGTCCGACGGGGTGGTGCTGCTCCCGACGGACGGGGCCGACCCGCTCGCCGAGCGGCTCGCCCGCACCGACGTGCCGCTCGTCCTGCTCGGCCGGCCGGCGATCAGCTCGCTCGTGCCGTACGTGGACGCCGACAACACGGGGGGCGCCGCCGCGGCCACCGAGCACCTGCTGCGGCAGGGGCGCAGGCACATCGGCCTCGTCTGCGGCCCCACCCACCTGGTCGCCGTCCAGGACCGCATGGCCGGGCACCGCGACACGCTCCAGCGGGCCGGACGGCTGCCGCACGTCGCGCTGGCCGGCGACACGGCCGAGTCCGGCGCGGCGGCCCTCACCCGGCTGCTGTCCGACGAGCGCCGCCTGGACGCCGTCCTCGCGACCTCCGACCACCTGGCGATCGGTGTGCTCAGGGCCGCGGCCGAGGCCGGGCGGCGGGTGCCGGACGACCTGGCGGTGGTGGGCTTCGGCGACATCGAGGCGGCCGCGTACACCACCCCCGCGCTGACCACCGTACGGACGCCCGCCTCCGACCAGGCCATGGCCCTGGCCCGGCTGATGCTCTCCCGCCTGGAAGGCCGCCACGCCACCCCGGTGGTGCTCCCCGCCAGGCTGGTGACACGCTCCAGCGGCTGACCGGCACGGAGCGACGGTCCGGGAGGGCGTGGGGCGGTTAGCATCGAGGGACAGTGTCGTCCGGAGGGTCGTCTGGAGGCCCGATGCGCCTGTCACGCCGCCGTCCCACGCAGCCCGACGAGCCCGCGCAGGTCATCCGCGTGGCGCCCGCGGTCGCGTACGACGGAGACCTCTACCACCTGCCCGACTGGACGGCGCGCCGCGACGCCGAGCGCGAGCTGGGGCGGCGGCACGCCGCCGACGGCCAGATCGACACGCTCACCCTGCAGACCGGCAGCGTGCCCCGCTTCCACGAGCTGGAGGACGAGCGGCTCGGCGAGCTGGCCCGCATCGAGGACCTCACCGAGCGGGAGCTGCGGCAGGCGCGCGCCGCGCTCGAAGGGCAGAAGATCAGGCTGGCCGAGTCGCAGCGCGCCTTCGCCGCCGCCCGCGCGGCGCTCGACGACACCCGGCCACGGGTCGCCGAGCTGGAACAGCCCAGCCGCCGCCCCGGCGACGGCCGCCCCAGCTCGATCGCGATCTCCGGCAGCCGGTGGCCCGTCGTGCGCCGCTGGCTGCCCGCCGCGCTGCTGCTGCTCCTGCTGGTGATCGTCGAGGTGCCGATCCTCTACCAGGTGATCCTCGACTGGGGCGACAGCGTCGCGATGACCGCGCTGCTCGCCGCGGGCGCCGCCCTCATCATGCTGGTCGCGCCGCACATGTACGGGCGCGCGTTCCGGTCCTGGCAGGAGCACGGCGGCTCGGCCAAGGGGCGCTGGCTGCTGATCGGCGTGGCGCTGGTGTGGCTGGGCTTCATCGTGGCGGTGGCCGTGCTCCGGCGCGACGCGCTGGTCCGGCCGCTCGTCGTGGACGGGGAGGAGATCGGGCCCACCGCCGAGGGGGCCGGCACGCTGCCCACCATGGTGCTGCTGCTGGCCCTGCTGATCGCCACCGCCCTCATCGCCGCCGACCTGGGCCGGCGCATGCACAAGCCGAACGACCGGACGCTGCGGGAACTGCGCGCCAAACTGGACGCCGAGTCCAGGGCGTTCGCGACCGCGCAGGGCGTCTACCAGCAGGACGCCGGATACGCCGAGAGCATCGCCCAGTACGTGGAGTCGGTCGACCGGCGGCTGGCCGGCCGGACCCGGCAGCTCGACCGCGGCTTCGACAGCCTGGCCACCGCCTACCTGGGCGGGGTGGTGGAAGGGTTACGGGACCCGGAGGCGGCGAGCTGGGCCGAACGGATCGTGGCCAGGCGCCGTGCGGCGCCCGGCCGGTGATCCCCTTAGGTGGTGGAGAAGGTGAACCAGTTGACGTTCACGAAGTCGGCGGGCTGGCCGCTGCTGAACGTCAGGTAGACGGTGTGCGTCCCGGTCGTCGGCGTGATGTTGGCCGGGACCGTGCGCCAGCTCTGCCAGCCGCCGGTGTTCCCGATCGCGAAGTCGCCGATCGGCGGCGCCGTCGGGCTGCCCAGCCTGACCTGGACGAGCCCGCTCACGCCGGCGCCCGCCCCGGAAGCCACCCTGGCCTTGAACTGCTGGGCCGCCGTCGAGCCGAACCGGACGTTGTCGAAGCGGAGCCAGTCGCCGTTGCGGATGGCGCCGACGTTCTGCCCGCCGCCGGAGTCCGTGGTGGTCTCCGTGATGGTGCCCGACTGGGCGCTGTAGCCCTCGGCCTGGATGGTGGAGCGCGCGTCGAACCCGTCACCCGGGGGGTCGGTCGGCGGGTCGGTCGGCTGGGTGCCGGTGCCGCTCTGCCACACGGCCACGTAGTCGACCAGCATCGGCCGGCCGGACACGGTCGCGGCGGTCGGCGTGCCGAAGCCCGCCACGCCGTTCGGGAAGGCGCCGCCCATGGCCACGTTCAGCAGCAGGAAGTAGCCGGCGTGACCGGTCATGTTGTTCCACGTGGTGGCGTCGAGCTGCGACTGGCTCACACTGAAGAACTGCTGGCCGTCCACGTACCAGCGCAGCTGGTTGGGGCTGACGCTGCGGTCCCACTCGAAGCGGTAGGTGTGGAAGGACGACTGGCAGGTCGAGCCGGGGCAGGCGCGGCTGCCGCCGATGCCCTGGGTCTCGTTGCACGGGCCGCCGGGGTTGACGCCGCAGTGGAGCACGGCCCAGACGGTGTTGAGGCCGTTGACGTTCTCCATGATGTCGAACTCGCCGATGGCCGGCCAGTTCCAGTAGTTGCCCCGGTAGGGGGAGCCGAGCGCCCAGAACGCGGGCCAGTAGCCGAGCGCGGCGTCGCCGGTGACGTTCGGCATCTGGATGCGGCCCTCGATGCGCAGGATGCGTCCGTCGGCGGGCTTGAAGTCGGAGCGCCGGGTCTCGATGCGGCCGGAGGTCCACTCGCCGTTCGAGCCGCGCAGCGGGGTGATGCGCAGGTTGCCGGAGCCGTCGAGGCTCAGGTTGGCGGGGTTGGACGTGTAGTTCTGGATCTCTCCGGTGCCCCAGTTGCCGGGGCCGCCGGGGTAGCCGTGGCCGGTGTCGATGATCCAGTTGCTGGACGAGGGCAGCGAGCCCGACGAGCCGTTGAAGTCGTCGGCCCAGACCAGCGACCAGCCGGACGGGGTGGCCGGGACGGAGGCGGCGGCGCTCGTGGCCACCTGGACGAGCAGGCCGCCGACGGCGGCCAGCGCCACGGCGGCGGCCGCTATGCGGCGGCGCACCCTGGACGGTGGTGATGTCATCACTGCTCCTGGGGGGAAGGGAGGCGGAGTGAAGAGAGCGCTCTCACGCCGAACGAAAACACAGTTCCTTACCTGTTGTCAACAATCGTCACCGCAGGCGTTGCAGGAAGGTGAACAGTCCGGCATGCTGTGAGAGAGCGCTCTCCCTACAGGAGGTCGGCGGCCGTCGTGCCGGCCGCCTCGAACGCCTCTGCCCAGAACGCCTCCAGCAGCGGGAACCGGTCCGGGTTCGCCGTCCGCTCCCGCAGGAACCCGTGCACCGTCACCGCGTACCCGCCCATGCCGGGCAGCAGTCCGGCCCGCCGCAGCTCCTCGACCTTCCGCTTCCGCGCCGCTTCGCCCAGCTCCA
Organism: Nonomuraea ferruginea; assembly: GCF_039540635.1. Lineage (NCBI taxonomy): Bacteria > Bacillati > Actinomycetota > Actinomycetes > Streptosporangiales > Streptosporangiaceae > Nonomuraea > Nonomuraea ferruginea. Next base: position 285,334 of record NZ_BAABFD010000014.1, read on the forward strand.
GGCGGTTGATGTTCAGCTCGCCGCGGTTGTTGCTCAGATCGCTGAACACGATGAGCCGGTGCTCCTTGTCCGGCTGCCGCCGCGCGGTCATCTGCTTCACCATGTACCGCAGCGCGCCCAGCACGTCCGAGCCCTCGCCCTCCGCGGGGCAGTCGAACAGCCGCACCGCCCTGGGCACCACCTCTTTGATCCGGTGCGTCCTCACCCGTTCCTCGACGACCGGGTTGTCGTTCGGGTTCTCGGCGCGGGTGGCGGCCACGGTGACCGGGTCCTCCCGGCACGAACTGCTCTCCGACGCGCCGGTGACGGCGGCGAACCCCACCCAGTCGCACCCCTGGGCGAACTCGGGCAGCTTCGAGGTCACGTCCTCACGGGACGTGGCGGGCTCCGCGTAGCTCGTGGAGTCCACCACCACACCGCACACCGCCCCCGCGTCCGTCCCGCACCCCGCCACGCCACCGGCCACCAGCGCCGCGACGCCGAGCACGGCCACCCCTCTGCTCCCTAACCCGGCCAACGCCGCTCCTCTCCGTCGCCGTCACGTGGTGTGCTGGGCGATGCGGCGCTCGGGTCGCCGAACGCCTCCCGCCATGGATAGGTCCGCCGCTGCCCTCTGGCACGGTCCTGTCCTGTTGGAGTGCTTGTCGCGGTGGTGTCTTGTGTGGGTGGGGTGTGTGGTTCGGCGGCGCGGTCGTGTGCCGGTGGGGTGCGTGTTTCCGTGGCGCGGTCGTGTGCCGGTGGGGTGCGTGTTTCCGTGGCGCGGTCGTGTGCCGGTGTGGTGCCTGTCTCGGTGGCGCGCTCCTGTGCCGGTGGGGTGCGGTTGGTGTGGTCCTGCTTGCGTGTCTCGGTGGCGTGGCCCGGTCCGGGATGGACGTCGGTTTCGGCGTCCTGGTGTGGTTCCTGCGGGCCGTCGTCGGCTGGCTCGCCGACGTCGCTGTCCGTACGAGGGGAGCCGGGCCCGGCGCTCGCCGGCCCGTCGGCGGAAGCCTCAGAGTCGTCATGCCCTGGATGCTCATCGCTCGTCGGCGAAGGCGTGAGGGCGTCGGTCTCGCGGGTCTCCACCGCCTCACCTGGTACGTAAGCGGTCTCGTGCAGGGGATCCGGGGAGGGGTGGGCGGCTTGCGACGGTGACGGAGCCATGCCGGAGGTACCTGCCGGGGGATACGTGACCTCTGCAGGGGCCGTTGCCGTACGTAAGGAAGAGACGGCTTCTGGAAGAGACGTGGGGGATCGGTCCATCGTGGGCCGGGCGGCTGGCGGCGGGGATGTGGTGGCGGTTGGATCCAGCGCGGGGTGGGTGCTCTCCGGCGGGTAGACGGTGGAGGCCGTCTCGGGTCGGGCGGCTGGCGGCGGGGATGGGGTGGCAGTGGGGTCCACCGCGGGATGAGTCTCCGGCGAGGAGACAGTGGCGGCCGTCTCGGGTCGGGCGGCTCGCGGCGGAGATGGGGTGGCGGTGGGATCCAGTGCGGGGTGGGTGGTCTCCAGCGGGGAGACGGCGAGGGCCGTTTCGGGTCGGGTGGCTTGGGATGTGGTCGCGGTGGGATCCGCCGGGAGATGAGTGGTCTCCGGAGGGGAGACGGTAGGGGGCGTTTCCGGTCGGGTGGTTTGGGACGGGGATGTGGCGGGGGTCGGGTCCGCCGGGGGTTGGGTGGTCTCCTCCGGAGATGTGGTGGGGGTGGGGGTCGGGTCTGCCAGGGCTTGGGTGGTCTCCGGTGGGGATGCGGTTGGGGTGGGGTCCGCTGGGGGTTGGGTGGTCTCCCCCGGGGATGCGGTGGGGGTGGGGGCCTTGGTGGGTTCGGTGGCCTGCGGCTGAGATGTGGGGGCGGTGGAGTCCGTCAGGGAGTAGCTGACAGCCCACAGCGGCCCACCCCCGGCCTTCACCGACTGGTGGGTCT